>NZ_MVAR01000029.1:0-28687 GCF_001999325.1 Thioalkalivibrio versutus | reverse complement strand
TGCTGGTGGTCACCCTGGCCGACGGCCAGGCCCAGGTCCTGCTGCGGTTCTTTCACTTCGGGGCCAACCAGCAGCGCCGCCTGAGCCCCGGCACGTGCATCCGCGCCTTCGGCGAGCCCCGCGGCATGCCCGGCGCACTGGAGTGCGTGCACCCGGAGATCCAGACCGTGGGCGATAGCCCGCCGGCGATGGAGTCGCACCTGACCCCGATCTACCCGACCACCGAGGGTGTGTCGCAAAAGCTGCTGCGCCAGCTGGTCGCGCACGCCCTCCCGGGGATGCAGGCCCTGCCCGACCTGCTTCCGGAACTGCCCCGGCAGGGCCTGCCTGGCCTGCATAGCGCCCTCGAGCAGCTCCATCACCCACCGGCGCAGGCCGACGCACTGGCCGCCCTGGACACCCCGGAGAACCGCAGCCCGGCGCGCACACGGCTGGCCCTGGAAGAGCTCTGCGCCCACCAACTCGCGCGCATGCAGCAGAGCCGGATGCCCGCGGACACACGCAGCGCCCCGGTCATCCAGCCCCCGGGGGCGCTGTGGCAACAACTGCGCGGGCAGCTCCCCTTCGAACCCACCGGCGCACAGGAGCGTGTTACCGAAGAGATCCTGGCCGACCTCGCGCGCCCGCAGCCGATGAATCGTCTGGTCCAGGGCGATGTCGGCTCCGGCAAGACCCTGGTCGCGGTCGCAGCCGCGCTGGCGGCGGTAGAGGCCGGCTATCAGGTGGCGTTCATGGCCCCGACCGAACTACTCGCCCGCCAGCACGGGCGCAATCTTGCCCAGTGGATGGAACCACTGGGCGTCGCGATCGCCTGGCTGGGCGGGCGCCAGACGGCCAGCGAGCGCGGCCAACTGCTCGCGGAACTGGCCAGCGGGCAGCGCCAGGTCGCGATCGGGACCCACGCCCTGTTCCAGGAGGAGGTGCGGTTTCATCATCTGGGGCTCGCAATCATCGACGAGCAGCACCGCTTCGGCGTGCACCAGCGCATGGCCCTGCGCGACAAGGGCAACGGCCGGATGCCGCATCAGCTGATCATGACCGCCACCCCGATCCCGCGCACCCTGGCCATGGCCCTGTACGCGGAACTGGCCAGTTCGGTCATCGACGAACGCCCGCCCGGGCGCACCCCGGTACGCACCGCGCTGATCAGCCACGAGCGCCGTGACGAGGTCATCGAACGCATCCGCGCCGCCTGCGGCTCCGGCACCCAGGCCTACTGGGTCTGCCCGCTGGTGGAGGAATCGGAACAACTGGAGGCGGAATCGGCCGAGGCCACCGCCGAACGCCTGCGCGAGGCGTTGCCGGAGCTGACCATCGGACTGGCCCACGGACGCATGAAGGGACCCGAGCGCGATGCGGTGATGGAGCACTTCCGCGCGGGCGCGATCGACCTGCTGGTGGCGACCACCGTGATCGAGGTCGGCGTCGACGTCCCCAACGCCAGCCTGATGATCATCGAGAATGCCGAACGCATGGGGCTGTCGCAGCTGCACCAGCTGCGCGGCCGGGTCGGGCGCGGCAGCGCCGCCTCGGCCTGCGTGCTGCTCTACCGTCCGCCACTGGGCGATACCGCACGCGAGCGCCTCGAGGCGATGCGCCGCACCGACGACGGCTTCGAGATTGCGGAGGTGGATCTCAAGCTGCGCGGTCCGGGCGAACTGCTGGGCACGCGCCAGACTGGCGATCGCAGCTTCCGCGTCGCCGACTGGTCACGCGACCAGGACCTGCTCGACGAGGCCACCACCCTTGCCGCACGCATCGAGAAGGACCCGGCGCGCGCCGCCGCCCTGATCGAACGCTGGCTGGGCACCGCCACCCGCTACGCGACCGTGGGATAGCTCAAGAACGAAGGGCGAATCCACCACGAAGCGCACGAGGAAGGTCAAAAGCTTCCACCACAGAGTTGGCGCCCCGTCCGGGGACGACGCGCTATCGCGCACGAAACAGCGGGTGTTGACGACCTCCATCGGGCCTTTTGAGGCGTATCAGAAAGGCCACGATCGTTTTGCAGCGGGCAGGGTGAGGATGAGCGCAGCGAATCGCATCGGCCTCACGGAATGATCCGGGCCCCGATGCGTTTCGCTGCGCTCAACACATCCTACCCTCTTCGTGTCTTCCTTCGGGTCTTCGTACGCTTCGTGGCTAAGACCATCAGGGTCTTAGCAGCGGGCCCTCGACGGCGTCGCGGGCCTCGCGGCCGGCGAGCTGTTCGATCAGGGTCAGGGCGAAGTCCATCGCGGCACCCGGGCCACGGCCGGTGATCAGGCGCCCGTCGATCTCCACCGGGGCGCCGGTGGACGGGATTCCCGCCTCGTCCAGCGCGCCGGTGAAGGCCGTCACGGTGCGGCCCTCCAGCAGCCCGGCCTCGGCCAGCGCCTTGGGCCCAGCGCAGATCGCGGCCAAGTGGCCATCGCGTTCGGCCTGCGCCCGCAGCAAACCCTGCACCCGGGCGTCGTCGCGCAGGTGATTGGCGCCGGGCAGGCCACCCGGCAGGACGATCAGGTCAAAGGACTGATCCAGCACCTGATCAACCGTGGTATCCGGCTGGATGACGGTGCCCCGCGAACAGGTCACCGGCCCGGGCTCCAGCCCGGCCACGGTGACCTCGAATTGCGCCCGGCGCAGCAGGTCGATGATCGTGACCGCCTCCAGTTCCTCGGCCCCGGCGGCCAGGGGCACCAGTACGTTCGGCATCAATCCTCCCTGTCCGCCGCGCTCAGCGGCGGTTGTAGAAGTTCAGGCCCTTCAGGAGATTCAGCGCCTCGTTCATACCGTAATCGCGCTCGGCCAACGTCTCGCCATTGTCTTCATCCGCATCCACAGATTCCGGCAGACCGTCACGGCCCATGCGGGCGCCGCCATTTTCGCTGTCGGAGCGCTGCACCACGAGCTGCTGCAGGCGGATGTCCGGGTCAATCCCGTCCTCGTTGATGGCACGGCCATCAGGCGTGAAGTAACGCGCGGTGGTCAGCTTGATCCCGGTGTTCTGGGTCAGCGGCAGGATGGTCTGCACGGAGCCCTTGCCGAAGGTGTTCTGACCCATCACCACGGCCCGCCGGTGGTCCTGCAGCGCACCCGCCACGATCTCGGAGGCGGAGGCAGAACCGCGATTGACGAGGACGACCATCGGCGCGCCCTTGAGAACATCCCCCGGCGAGGCCTGGTAGCGGAACTGCGAATCCTCCAGCCGACCTTCGGTGTAGACGATCAGGCCTTCTTCGAGGAAGGCGTCCGAGACGCCCACAGCGCCCGTCAGGATGCCGCCGGGGTTGTTGCGCAGATCCAGCACGAGCCCCTGCAGCTCGCCCTGTTCCTGCAGGTCTTCGATCGCCCGCACCAGGTCGCGTGCCGTGCGCTGCTGGAAATTGCTGATACGTACGTAGCCGAAGCCGTCCTCCAGGATCTCGGAGCGCACGCTCTGCACCTGGATCACGTCGCGGGTGATGGTGATTTCTTTCGGGCGGTCCTCGCCATCACGCAGGATGGTCAAGGTGATGTCCGAGCCTTTCTCGCCGCGCATCTTGGCGACCGCGTCGGACAGGGACATACCCTTCACCGATTCGCCATCCAGGCGAATGATCAGGTCACCGGCCTCGACCCCGGCACGGCTGGCCGGGGTGTCATCGATCGGCGCGATGACCTTGACGAAGCCGTCTTCCATGCCAACCTCGATGCCCAGACCGCCAAACTCGCCGGAGGTCCCGACCTGCATGTCCTCGAAGTCCTGTTCGTCCAGATAGGCCGAATGCTGGTCAAGGCCGGACAGCATCCCCTGGATCGCATTGTCCAGGAGATCCTTGTCTTCGACCTCGGTGACGTAATTGCGCTTGATGCGCATGTATACGTCAGTGAAGCGCTGCAGATCTTCTACTGGCAAAGCGGATTGCGCGCCATTGTCGCGGTCGGCGTAGACGGCCACCGAAACACTCAGCATGACCCCGACAACCAGTCCGACGATCAGGGAGTATCCGGTGCGACAAGACTTGCTCATTACCTTTCCTCGTTCACTTGAGGTGATTCGTGTGAAGATGGTAGCACCCGCAATGTGACGGCTGCCTGAATGCACGCCACCGATCGGCCTTTTGCCGGGGCATGGGCGCATTCCATCTTTTTCCCTCTACTGAGAGGGCCACCAGCTTTCGGGGTTCAATGGCCCGCCGTTGTGACGGATCTCGAAGTAAAGCCCGGGCGCGATCGCCTCGCTGCCCTCGCCCGCCACGGCCAGTTGCTCGCCGGCGCCCACGGTCTCGCCTTCCGCCACCAGGATCTCCTCTACATTGGAGTAGAGCGTCAGGTAGCGCTCCCCATGATCAACGATCACCAGGAAGCCGTAACCCTGCATCCAGTCGGCGTAGACCACCCGGCCGAAGTGCACCGCGCGTACCGCAGTGCCGTTATCGACCTCCAGCACGGCGCCGCGCCAGCGTGAACGCAGGCGGCTACCACGGGACTCGTTGAAACTGCGAATCACTCGGCCTTCGGCCGGACGCGGGAGTTCGCCCTCCAATTCCACGAAGCCGACGTCCGGCCGTTCGGGGGTGGCCTCGCGGGGTGCCGCGGCACGCGCCGCGCTGCGTGCCTCGACCTCCTCGATCACCGCCTCCAGGGTCTCGGCATTGCGCGCCAGGCGCTCCAGTTCCAGCGACTCGTCCTCGATCACCGCCTCCAGCTCCGCCATCGCCTGGCGCTGGTGCGCCTCCTCGCGTTCCAGATCCGCGACCGCCGCGCGGGCCTGCTCTTCCCGTTCTGCCAGCACCGCCCGCTCCCGCGCGAGGTTCTCGCGCGCCGTCTCCAGCGCCTCGATGCGGTCGCGCAACACGACCAGGGCCTGCTCGCGCGCCTCGCGGATGCGCGCGGCAAACGCGGCCTGATGGCGGTGCTCCGCGGCCTGACCGTCGCTGCGTCCGGGATGGCGTTCGCCCTGCCACTGATCGCGCACCAGGCGGGCCGCGGCGCGGCGTTCTGCCTCCAGCCGCTCCCGGGCCTCGTCCACACGGTCCTCCTGGTCGGCGACCACCACCTCCTGACGCGAACGCGCCCGCGCCAGCTCGCGCAGCTCCTGGCGCGAGGCCTCGGTCCCGCGAGCAGCCTCCGCGAGCAGCCCTTCCAGCTGCTGCAGGGCCGCGTAACGCTCTTCCTGGCTGCGCTCCAGGTCCTGGATGGCCTCGCGCGTCTCGCGCAGCTCCGCCTCCGGCTCCAGCGCCAGGGCGCTGACCGGCAACAGAAGACAGAGCAACACACCGCACCACAAAAGGGCGCGTGAACCGCTTGGATGACTCAAGATTGCGCAAATTCGCATATCGGGGTACGTTTAGGTTCTTATATTCTTACCCAGTTGCGAGGGCCTTCCCTCGCGAGCAAGAGAGGCATGCCGTGAGCAACGAAACGGTTGAAGACGAAATGTACGTCGAAGACGGTTTGATGTCCCAGGACGAAGACATCGAGCGGGCCTCGCGCTCGCTCAAGGCCATGTCCCACCCGCTGCGTCTGAAGATCCTCTGCATTCTCGGCGATCGCGAAATCAGCGTACAGGAAATCGTCGATCAGGTCGGGACGTCGCAGAGCAACATCTCGCAGCATCTCGGCATCCTGCGCGACAAGGGCATCCTTGCCACGCGCAAGGACGCCAACCGGGTCTACTACCGGGTGGGGGACTCCCGGACCCTGCGCCTGATCGGTATGATGCAGGACGTTTTCTGCAGTTCCTGACACCCACCCCTCCGATCCGGTCTCCCGAATGCTTGAACGCCTGCCCGAATTTCTCGCCAACCACCCCATCCTGACCGGCGCCCTGCTGGCGGTGATCGGGATGATCCTGTTCGTCGAACTGCGACGCCTGAACCGCAAGTATCGCTCGCTCTCCCCGGTCGAGGCGGTGCGCGTGATCAACCAGGACGACGCCCTGGTGCTGGATGTGCGCGAGGACAACGAAGTCGCCTCCGGGCGCATCGGCGGCGCCAAGCATATCCCGCTCGGCAGCCTGAAAAAGCGCATGGGCGACATCGAGAAATACAAGGACAAGCCGGTGGTGGTGTACTGCCGCAGCGGCAACCGCTCCGCCAGCGCCGCGCAGCAACTGACCGCGGCCGGGTTCGAGGACGTAGTCAACCTGCAGGGCGGCATCCAGGCCTGGCAATCGGCCAACATGCCCATCAAGAAGAAGTAATGCAGTTCGAGGTCTACTCCAGCGGGCGCTGTCCATTCTGCCTGCTCGCGCGGCGCCTGCTCAACCAGCGTGGCTACCCGTTCGCGGAGTATGCCGTCGACCGCGAACCCGGTCTGCGCGCGGAGATGGAACAGCGCGCCGCCGGCCGCAGCTCGGTCCCGCAGATCTTTCTCGGCGATACGCACATCGGCGGCTTCGACGAACTGCAGGCGATGGACAGTAACGGCGAATTGGCGCGCCTGGCCAGCGAGGCCGGCCTCGAAGCCCCGACCGACAACGCCTCCGGATAACATGCGCCGCCGCCGGCAACGGGCGGCAAACGGGATCGCCCAGGCCACCCCGAAAAACACCGCTCACCCCCCTTACAATGCCCCGATTCCAGACGACTGCGAGACAACATCATGGCTGAAGAGAAGAATTCCCCGAAGAGCGGCAACGGCTCGGCCCAGGCCGAACAGAGTGACCGGCCCGACTTCTCCATCCAGAAGGTCTTCATCAAGGACCTGTCCTTCGAGGCGCCGGAATCCCCCGAGGTATTCATGCGCGAGTGGAAGGGCGAGACCAACATCCAGCTGAACACCAACGCACGTCCGATCGACGAGGCCGCCGGCGCCTTCGAGGTGGAACTGGGCCTGACCGTGACCACCGAATCCGACGGCAAGACCGCCTATCTGGTGGAGATCAAGCAGGCCGGCGTGTTTATCCTGCGCAACTTTGCCGAGGATCAGCGCAACCACCTGCTGGGTGCCTACTGCCCCAACGTGCTGTTCCCGTTCGCCCGCGAAACGGTGGCCGACCTGGTACTGAAGGGCGGCTTCCCGCAACTCCTGCTACAGCCGGTCAACTTCGAGTCGCTGTATGCCCAGCACCTGCAGGAACAGAAGCAACAGGCCAGCGGGGAACAGGCCGAGCCCACGCAACAGGCCTGACGCGAGGCGCAACCGATGCGTATCGCGGTCCTCGGAGGCGGCTGCTGGGGCACGGCGCTGGCGGTGCATGCGGCCCGCCTGCATGCCGACGTCGCCCTGTGGGTGCGCAACGACGCCACGGCCCGGCAACTGGAACGCGAGCGCGAGAACGCCCGCTACCTTCCCGGTCTGCGCCTCCCGGACAACCTGCGCGTCAGCGCCGACCCGGCGACCATCGAGGGCCGCGACCTGGTCCTGATCGCAGTCCCCTCCGGCGCCTTCCGCGAAACCCTGCGCTGGATCGCCCCGCGCCTTGCGCGCGACCAGGTGGTCGCCTGGGCCACCAAGGGCCTGGAGACGGCAACCGGGGCCTGGCTGCACGAGATTGCCGAACAGGAACTGGGGCCCGAGCGCCCGCCCGCTCTGATCTCCGGCCCCTCCTTCGCCGCCGAGGTGGCGCAGGAGCAGCCGACCGCGCTGTCCGTGGCCTCCAGCGACGAGGGCCACATGGACTGCCTGGTTGCGGCCCTGCACGGGCGCTCGCTGCGCCTGTACCGCAATACGGACGTGATCGGCGTGGAACTGGGCGGCGCGCTGAAGAACGTGCTCGCGGTGGCCACCGGTATTGCCGACGGCGCCGGGTTCGGGGCCAATGCGCGCGCCGCACTGATGACCCGCGGGCTGGCCGAGATCCAGCGCTTCGGCGCGGCGGTCGGCGCCCGTCCGACCACCCTCACCGGCCTCTCCGGACTGGGGGACATGATCCTCACCTGCACCGACAACCAGTCGCGCAACCGGCGTCTGGGCCGGATGCTGGGCGAAGGCCTGGATCTCGACACCGCCCGCGCGCGGGTGGGACAGTCGGTGGAGGGCGTAGAGACCGCCCGGGTCGCTGTGGCGCGAGCGAAGGCACTGGAAGTGGACATGCCGATCTGCGCAGAGGTGCACGCGGTGCTCTACCAGGGCCGCCCGGTGCACGACACTGTGCGCCGGCTGCTGGAACGCGACGCCACCCGCGAAGAGGACTGAACCCGCGTCCGCAAAAGCCCCGCGCGACACCCGCACAATCGCCCGTACGCTCCGGTCGGACTACCGTGGCCCTCACACGCGAACGCAACGGAGAACCGCATGAGCAAGGCCTGGAAGGAGCTGGACCTGGAAGGTGGCGGCCTGCAGGCGGTCAACGCCCGCCTCGCTCGCGAGATGCGCACCCGCCCTGCGGCCTACGCTGCGTGGATCCTGTTCCCGCTGGGGCTGCATCGCTTCTACCTGCGCGAGCCGCTGGGCGGCGCCGGCTTCCTGGCACTCAGTGCGGCCACCCTGGCGCTCGCCGGATTTGGCCCCGCCGCCTGGTGGTTGCTACCGCTGATTATTGGCGTGTCATGGGCGCTGGTGGACCTGTGGTGGATCGACCGTCGGGTGACCGACTACAACAAGGAGCTACGCAAGCAGCTCTTCCTGCGCAAGGGCCAAGAGCCACCGCAGGACTACCGTGGCCGCTACACCAGCGACGAAGACGCCCGCCGCGAACTGGACGAGTACCAGCAGCTCAAGGAAGCCGAAAAGCCCGGGCAATCAGGCCTGGCCGGTCGCAACGACCCGGCCCGCGACGCCGGCGGCAAGCGCCGCATGCCGAGCTTCAACGAGCAGGAAGCCATGCTGCGCCAGATGCGCAAGGACAAAAACAAAGGCGACGGGAACAACTGACCGCCGCCTTCACAAGATCGCCGAGGTTGCGCCGCCCCCGGTTGCGGCCACGCCCGACGGCATGGCCCGTGGCGCTCAGTTCTCGCCGGGGCGCCACACGCCACTGGCCTCCTGTGGCGGCGGGGCGGTCTGCTTGCGGCTCTCGACGTCCACGAACACCGACTCGGTAAATTCGGAGAGCTGCTTGAGGTACTCCTTGCGCTCGTTCACCGACTCCGGCATCTGCGCGACCATGAACCCGGTAATCGCACTCAGGTACTGCACGGCCACAATGGGCTGCTGCGCCTTCGGGTCCACCTCGGTCAACAGATCCTGGACCTTCTGAATCAACTCGCCGGACAACTGCAGGGTATCGCTCATGGGGTTCCTCTCGCGGTTCGTGAAATCGTTGCGCACAGGCTACGGCAAGCCCCGCCACCCCGAAAGTGAACGCAAGATGCGCGGGCCTTTCCCTCCCTGGTGTGTTCAACACGAAGCGCGCGAAGGCTCGAAGAAGGTAAGTTCAAGAGCGATTTGAACCACAGAGGGCACGGAGAAAATCAGGGTTGAAGGGCAAGGCGAATCGAACGGCGCCTTCGCCAGCCAGGCGTTACCGCGTTCCTTTCTTTTCTCTGTGCCTTCTGTGGTTCAAAGGCTTTTGACCCTCTTCGTGTGCTTCGTGGTGGAAAACTGGGACCGTCAGGAGCGACGAGGGTCGTCGTCTTCGTCACGAGCCTCGGGGGCGTCGTCGTCCATGTCAAAGTCCTCGTGGACGCGATCCGGCGGAATTGTCCACGGCTCGCTGGGTGCGACCGTATGCTCGCCCGGGCGTGGGGCATAGCGCTCGTCTTCCAGGGCACGCATCAGGCCCACCACCATCATCAGCATCACCAGCGAGAACGGCAGCGCGGCCAGGATGACTGCGTTCTGCAGGACCTCCAGCCCGCCGGCCAGCAGTAGCACGCCGGTCACCAGCCCGATCATCGCGCCCCACAGGATCAGGTGGATCGCCCGGTGTTCGGTGGAGCCATGGGCCAGAAGGGTGTTGATGACCACGATGCCGGCATTGGCCGAGGTCAGCAGGTAGGTCGCGATCAGTACCGTAATCAGGACGGCCCCGCTCTTCGCGATCAACCAGGGTTCCAGGGTCTCCATGGTGGCGAAGGTTGCCATGGTCAGGTCTTCCGCCACCTGATCGGCAATGTTTGCGATGCCCTCGACCTCGGCGTGCAGGGCCGTACCGCCCAGCAGTGCGAGCCAGAAGAAGGTGATCAGGGTCGGCACCAACAGCACCCCCGTGACGAATTCGCGCAGGGTACGCCCGCGCGATATGCGCGCGATGAACAGCCCGACGAACGGCGCCCAGGCCAGCCACCAGCCCCAGTAGAAGACCGTCCAGTCGGAGTGCCACCCGTCCAGGTGGTGGGCATGGGTGTACAACGACAAACCCAGCAGGTTCTGCATGTAGCTGCCGCTGGACTGCACCACCAAGGCCAGCAAGTACTGGGTCGGCCCCCATACCAGCAGTAGCCCAAGCAGAGCGACACTAAGCCACAGGTTGGCCTGGCTGACCCGCTGCACCCCGGCCTGCATCCCGGCCACCACCGACACGATCGCAGTCACCGTCAGCAGCGCCGTCAGCAGCAGGAGACCGCGATCCCCTTCCAGCGAGAGGCCCACGGTATGCGCCAACCCGGCCTCCAGCTGCTGGATACCCAGCCCCAGGGTCGTTGCGATCCCGAAGACCGTGGCCACGATGGCGAGCAGATCCACCAGATCGCCCGGCCAGGTATGGCTGTACTTGCCGATCAGCGGGTGCAGGGCCGAGCGCAGCGCCAGCGGCTGACCCTTGCGGAAGCTGAAATAGGCCAGGATCAGTGCCAGCAGCGCGAACACACCCCAGGCATTCAGCCCCCAGTGGAAATACGTCAGCACCATCGACATGTCCGCGGCGGCCGCCTGGTCGCCATTCTCGGCCAGAAACGGGTTGCCGCCGAAATGCGACAGCGGCTCGGCCACCGCCCAGAACAGCAGCCCCACGCCCATGCCGGCGGCGAACAGCATCGACAGCCACGACAGCGTGGTGAACTCGGGCACTTCGTCGTCACGTCCCAGGCGCACATCCTTGTAGCGCCCCACCCCGAGCCAGATCACCATGACCAGGAAGAAGGCCATGATCACCACGTAATACCATTCCAGCAGCGGCGTCACGAAGGCCCGCGCATCCCCCACCACCGCGCCCAGCTGCTCGGTTCGATAAACCCCCAGCAGGGCGATGATCACCACGAGGATCAGCGCCAGCGGCGCAACACGCGGGTTCAGCCCCTTGAACGGGCCGCGGGTGGCAACGTTGTACATCTCGCGTCCTTTCGCTTGCGCGATGGATGTATTTCAGGACCGGACCTTTGCCGATCCATGCCGGCAGATCAAGGGCCGGTGGCGCCCGCCGGTTGTACGCGGATGCCCATGCGGAAATCCTGAATGACCTGATGCACGAACGCCAGCTTGGCGATCGCGGTAGCGGTCAGCACGAAGGGGTAGACATGCGAGTGGCCCATACTGCGGTTGAGGCTGTTCAGGGCGCTGACCAGCGGCAGCCAATGCTCCAGAAGCAGATCGAAGTCCGCCGTGGCATAGGCATCAAAAGCCGGCAGATTCCCCTGTGCCCCCAGCCGCGCCGACGGTCCGGCGACGGGTTCAATGTCCATGTTGTAGGCGGAGGCCGTGTCCAGCGTATCCACGATGTGCATATAGTGAGCCCAGGTCTCGGCCCAGTCTTCCCAGGGGTGGGAGCTGGCATAGGCGGACACGAACGAGGCCTGCCAATCCGCCGGAGGACCGCCGGTGTAATGGCGCCGCAGGGCCTCGTCGTAGTCCGCGCGCTCGTCGCCGAAGCGCTCGCGAAAATCGGTATGCCAGTGGCTACCGCGAATCAGTCGATCCCAGTAGTAGTGCGCGGACTCATGGCGAAAGTGGCCGAGAATGGTGCGATAGGGTTCGGCCATCGCCTCGCGCATGCGCTCGCGCACCGCGGGATCGGCCTCGGCGATATTGATGGTAATGAGCCCGTGCGAATGACCGGTGACCACGCCACCGCCCTCGCGGAACTCCGGGGCCGGATCGGCCAGGAAATCAAACGCAATCCCCCCAGGATCGCTTTTCCGCGGCACCACCGGCAGGCCCAGGCGCAACAGGCCATATACCAGGCGTCGCTTCTCGGCCTCCAGACGCTCCCACAGCCGCGCATTGCCCGGCACACTGAGGTCCGGGATGGTGCGATTCAGGCGGCAGGCCCGACAGAAAGGCTCGGCTTCCTCATAGGGCACCATCCAGTTGCACACCGCGTCCACCGCATAGTGCCGGCACTGGCGATAAAACAGCCCGTCCGGCTCGTCCGCTACCCGCCACAGGCCACCGGGGATCGGGCGCCCGCGGGCGCCCACAGCCTCCCCCGCCGGCACCAGGGCGGAGACCTCCAGACGGTCCGGCAGGAATCCCAGCCGGTGGCCGCAGCGGGTACAGAAGGTGTTGTCGAAGTACACCCCCTGCCCACAGACCTCGCACTCGAACAACTGCATCGCGCTCCCCGTTGACTGGCCTGCCGAGGACGTCCAGGCGACAGGCATGCCTTCAGACTACGCCGATCCCATTGCGCCGTCGCGGCGGCACGCACCAACACAGACGCCAGTCAGTCCCCCTGTACGCCGGACAAGAGCCCGTCCACTCGCTCCAGCACCAATGGATGGGACAGGATGCCGGCGTGCGTGGTCGCCACCCCGAAGACCGAGGCCGCCTCGCGCTGCGCGGGCGGGTGCAGCATGCTGGCGAGGGTGACCACCCCGTCCGCAGTGGCGCGCGCGCCTCCCTCCCCGCGCTGGTAGCCAAACAGCAGGTGCAGCTCGGTCACCTCCGTGTTGGCATCTGCGAACAGGCCTTCCAGGTAATCGCTGCCCGGGGCCATGTCGCGCCATACCGGAATGACCACCGGCGAACGATCGACACCCCGCTGGGCGCGTTCGTGTCCGGCCCAGGGGGTGGACAGGGTGATCATCGCCGGCACGGTCGCCGCCGCCTCGCGCCGGGCGCGCTCGTTCAGGAAGCCGCGCGCGATCAGCCCGCCCATGCTGTGTGCCACCACCGGCAGTGACTCGACGCCGTGGCGCACCTCCAGCTCCTCGACCACCTGTGCCAGATGCGCCGCGGCCGACTGCAGCGGCAGCCCGGAGGCGTAATAGTAGAACCATGGCTGGTAACGCTCTCGGTCAAGCCCCTCCAGCAACCCGGCGAAGTCACGCGGCGAGCCGTTCATCCCGTGCACGAACAGCACGGGCGTCCGTGCGGGATCGTATGGCTCAAGAAAGTACACCCCGGCATACCCCGACAGCACGAAATCCAGCGGGCGCCACTGGCTGCCCCGCGCCACCTCGGTCGCGAAGCGCGGATCCTCCAGATGGGCGATCTCGCCGTAGGCCGTCACCCGGCCCAGGCTAAGCGGCGCGGGGTCCGGCGCCGCGCCGTCCCCAGGACCCCGCGTATCCGGCAGGCGAATGGCGTGCGCCAGGCGATCATTCCCGTTCACGCGGATATCGATCCCGGTCAGCCGTCCGCCAGGGCCACAATCCAGCGAATCGCCGCGCGCGACGTGCTGGACCGGTGCGCCGGCCGGATGCGCGCGATCACCATCCTCGTCGCGGAAGGCCAGCACGCTGTAACGACCAGGCTCCAGGGCAAAGAACCAGCTCCCGCCGCGCGCGCTCACCACGTGGTCTGCCGGTTCGGGCACAACGGCGCCGGCGACCGGCTCGCGGAACACCGCCACCACATAGGGCCCGGTCCGTTCCGACCCATCCGCCCCTTCGTTCGATCCTACCGTACCGCTGATCACACAGGCCCCGCCCATCCGCGCCAGCTGCTCGCGCGCATCCAGCAGCGAACACCCCACCAGCCCCATCACCACCGCCAGGACCGCACACACTCGCAACACACCCATTCCGAACATCCCTATCCGATAGCTCCCAGACCCCGAGTGTAGCGAGCCGGCAATCGTGGCGCTGCCTGGTGCCCACCTACCGCAACATCCGCCCCCCTGCCGCAAGATCTTGGAAGCCACCCCCACGTGAACCAGCCAGACTTACAGGCAAAAGCCGCTCCGGACGGACACCCGCCCGGTCAGCCACACCACGACACGCCCACCCGGAGCGCGCCGGGTAAAGCCGACCCACAGGAGGTGCACCATGTTCAAACGCGATATCCCGCCCACCGGGGCCATACCCCGCCTTGCCTCGGCCGCCGCCGCCCTCACGCTGGTCGCCGCCTGGACGGTCGCGACGGCGGACCAGGGCCCGGCCTTCATCCACGAACCCGATTCCCCCGATCTCGAATGGGGCCCGTGCCCGGACTTCATGCCGGATGGCTGCCGGCTCGCCGTGCTGCAAGGTGACCCGGCGCAGCCCAATGCCGACGTCTTCTTCCTCCTCCCCGGCAACAGCACCGCGCCCCACCACTGGCACACCAGCGCCGAACGCATGGTGCTCGTCAGCGGCGAGATGCAGGTCGACTACGACGACCAGGACCCGGTCGTGCTCCGACCCGGCACCTATGCCTACGGACCGGCCCGGCTGGCACATACCACCCATTGCACATCGGACGAGGACTGCATCCTGTTCATCGCCTTCGAGGAACCGGTGGACGCCCACGCCAGCCACGACGACTGACCCCGTCACCGTCCCCACCGCCGGATACGGCCGCCCGCCCCTTCGCCCGCAGCTGCTCCCGGACCCAAAAAAGGCCCGCACGGGGCGGGCCTTGTTGGATCGGAACAGCGAAATCCCGATCAGGCAGCAGCTGCAGCCCGGGTAAAGGCAAGCTGGTCGCCAGCCAGGTCCACCTCGATGGTATCGCCGGGGCCGAATTCGCCGGACAGCAGCGACTGGGCCAGCGGGTTTTCCATCTGCGTCTGGATGGCCCGCTTGAGTGGACGCGCGCCGTACACCGGGTCGAAACCGGCGGCGCCCAGGTGATCGAGCGCGGCGTCGGTGATGGTGAGCCCCAGATCGCGTTCCTCCAGGCGGTCGCGCAGGAACTGCAGCTGGATGCCAGCAATTGCCCGGATCTGCTCGCGCTCCAGCGGGTGGAACACCACCACGTCATCCACGCGGTTGATGAATTCGGGGCGGAAGTGCTGCCCGACGATCTCCATCACCGCGGCCTTCATTGCATCGTAGTTCGCCTCTCCGGCCATCTCCTGGATCTGCTGCGAGCCCAGGTTGGAAGTCATCACGATCACCGTGTTGCGGAAGTCCACGGTGCGACCATGACCGTCCGTCAGACGACCATCATCCAGCACCTGCAGCAGCACGTTGAAGACATCCGGATGCGCCTTCTCGACCTCGTCCAGCAGGATCACGGAGTACGGCTTGCGGCGCACGGCCTCGGTCAGGTAGCCGCCCTCCTCGTAGCCGACATAGCCCGGGGGCGCCCCGATCAACCGCGCCACCGAGTGCTTCTCCATGAACTCGGACATGTCGATGCGCACCATGGACTCTTCGGTGTCGAACAGGAATGACGCCAGCGCCTTGGTCAGCTCCGTCTTGCCGACCCCGGTCGGGCCGAGGAACAGGAACGAGCCATTCGGCCGGTTCGGATCGGACAGGCCCGCCCGCGAACGGCGGATGGCGTTGGCCACCGCGCGCACGGCTTCCGTCTGGCCGACCACGCGATCACCCACGGCCTCTTCCATGCGCAGCAGCTTGTCCTTCTCGCCCTCCAGCATCTTGGAGACCGGGATGCCGGTCCAGCGCGCAACCACCTCGGCGACCTCCTCGTCGGTCACCTTGGTGCGCAGCAACTGGGTCTCCTGGCTCTCCATCTCGTGGGCCATGGCGAGGGACTTCTCCAGATCCGGGATGCGCCCGTACTGCAACTCGGACATGCGCGACAGGTCGCCGGCACGGCGGGCGGTCTCCAGCTCGGTACGTGCGCGCTCGAGCTCTTCCTTCAATTGCGCGGCGCCGGAGACCGAGGCCTTCTCGGACTTCCACACCTCTTCCAGATCGGAGAGCTCGCGCCCCAGGCGATCGATCTCGCCCTCCAGGGTATCCAGCCGCTTCTTCGAGGCGTCGTCGGATTCCTTCTTCAGGGCCTCGCGTTCGATCTTCAGCTGAATCAGGCGCCGTTCCAGGCGATCCATGACTTCGGGCTTGGAGTCGATCTCCATGCGGATCCGCGAGCTGGCCTCGTCGATCAGGTCGATCGCCTTGTCCGGCAGCTGGCGATCGGTGATGTAGCGCTGCGACAGCTGCGCCGCGGCGACGATCGCCGGGTCGGTGATCTCGATCCCGTGGTGGACCTCGTAGCGCTCCTTCAGACCGCGCAGGATAGCGATGGTGTCTTCCAGCGTGGGCTCGTCGACCACCACCTTCTGGAAACGGCGTTCCAGCGCGGCGTCCTTCTCGATGTTCTGGCGGTATTCGTCCAGCGTGGTCGCGCCGATGCAGTGCAGCTCGCCACGTGCCAGCGCCGGCTTGAGCATGTTGCCGGCGTCCATCGCGCCCTCGGCCTTGCCGGCGCCCACCAGGGTATGGATCTCGTCGATGAACAGGATCACGCGACCCTCTTCCTGCGACAGCTCCTTGAGCACGGACTTCAGCCGCTCTTCGAAATCGCCGCGGTACTTGGCCCCGGCCAGCAAGGCGCCCAGATCCAGCGCGAGCACGCGCTTGTCCTTCAGGCCCTCGGGCACCTCGCCGTTGATGATGCGCTGGGCCAGGCCCTCGACAATCGCGGTCTTGCCGACCCCGGGCTCGCCGATCAGCACCGGGTTGTTCTTGGTGCGCCGCTGCAGGACCTGGATCGAACGGCGAATCTCCTCGTCACGCCCGATCACCGGATCGAGCTTGCCCTGCTCGGCGCGCTCGGTGAGGTCGATGGTGTACTTGTCCAGCGCCTGGCGGTTCTCCTCGGCGTTCGGGTCGTCCACCTGGGCACCGCCGCGCATGTCGTCCACGGCCTTCTCCAGGGAGTCCTTGTTGGCGCCGGCGTTGCGCAGCATCTCGCCCACACCGGCCTTCTCGGCGATCGCCGCGAGCAGGAACAGCTCGCTGGGGATGTACTGGTCCTTGCGCTCCTGGGCAAGCTTGTCGCAGACATTCAGCATGCGCCCAAGGTCATTGGAGACATGCACCTCGCCCGCGGCACCCTCCACCCTGGGCAGGCGGTCCAGCGCCTCGCCCAGCGCGGAGCGCAGCTGGCGCACGTTGGCGCCGGCGCGGTCGAGCACGTGGCGGATGGTGCCGCCCTCCTGGTCCAGCAAGGCCAGCAGGAGGTGGGCCGGTTCGATGAACTGGTGATCGCGGCCTACCGCGAGTGATTGTGCATCCGCGATGGCGGACTGGAACTTGGTCGTCAGGCGATCCATTCGCATTGGGAAACCCCTCGGTCAAATCTGGGTGAACTGACACCAATGATGGGGACAATCCCCCGACCTTCAAGGATAGACGGACGCAACCGCCCGCATCAGACAAACGCCAACACCGTCACGAACGAACGTCGGGGCGGCGCGCGGAGGTCGCCACGGCCCCTGCGGGGCCTCGCAATGACGGGGGCAGGAAAAAGCACCGTCATCGCGAGGAGCGCAGCGACGCGGCGATCTCCATGGGTAACCCTCGCGCCGGACCGAGCGCCGGGGTTATCGCAGGTGGCCGGGATCGACCCAGACGAGCGTACCCATGCGGCCGGTCTCGCCATCGCGGCGGTAGGAGAAAAAGGTATCCGCCTCGCTGAAGGTGCAGCGTCCGCCACCGGCGACCTGCGCCACCCCGGCCCGCTGCAGGCGCTGCCGGGCCAGCTGGTATAAATCCGCCAGCAGGCGGCCCTCGGCGCCGGGGCAGAACGCGGCAACGGCCTCCGGGTCGTGCGCGACAAAGGCCTCGCGGACCTCGGGGCCCACCTCGAAGGCCGCGGGGCCAATGGCCGCCCCCATCCAGGCCTGGATCGGCATCCCCGGGCGCAGCGTCTTCAGGGCCTCCACGCTGGCCTCCAGCACCCCGTCGGCCAGCCCGCGCCAGCCGGCATGCGCGACCCCCACCGCCGCGCCATCGGCGGTCGCCAACACCACCGGCAGGCAGTCGGCGGTCTGCACCGCACAGACAACCCCGGCCTGATTGCTGACCACCGCATCGGCCTCGGCCGCGTCGCCGGCCTCCAGCGCCGCGTGCAGGGTGTCGGCGTTGGTCACGCCGGTGCCGTGGACCTGGCGCGGCCAGGCGATCGGCGCGGCCAGCCCCAAAGACTGTTCCAGCCGACGCCGATTCTCCGCCACATGTTCCGGGTCATCGCCGGTGTGCAGCGCCAGGTTCAGCGCGGCCCAGGGCCCGGCACTGACGCCGCCCACCCGCGTGGTCTGGACCGCGCGCACGCCGGCCGGCAGTTCGCCGGGGGACGGCGCCAGCAGGGGCAGGGTCTCAGGCATCACCGGTCTCCCGGGCATCGGCGCGCAGGGCTGCAAGCAGGCCCTCGAAGTCCTCCGGTAGCGGGGCCTCGAACGCGCAGGGTTCGCCGCTGGCCGGGTGCTCGAACTCCAGGCGCGCCGCATGCAGGGCCTGACGCTTGAAGGCCGCCACCGTGGCCTTGGCCGCCTCACCCATGCCCTTGACCGGCCGCGGGCGTCCGCCGTAGGTCAGGTCGCCCACGATCGGGTGGCGGATATGCGCCATGTGTACGCGGATCTGGTGGGTACGGCCGGTCTCCAGACGCACGTTCAGCAGGGTATGGGCGGGGAAGCGTTCGGCCACGCGGTAATGCGTGACCGCGGGCTTGCCACCGCCGGTCACCGCCTGGCGCTTGCGATCCACCGGGTGGCGCCCGATCGGCTCCTCGATGGTGGCACCGCTGATCACCCGACCCTGGACCAATGCGCGGTACTCACGGTGCACGCTGCGCGCCTGTAACTGGCGCACCAGGGCGGTCTGCGCCTCCGGAGTGCGCGCGACCACCATCAGTCCGGTGGTGTCCTTGTCGAGGCGGTGGACCACGCCCGCGCGCGGCAACTGCGCCAGCTCCGGGGCGTGGTGCAGCAGGGCATTGACCAGTGTGCCGTCGCGATGCCCGGCTGCCGGGTGGGCCACCAGCCCGGCCGGCTTGTTGATCACCAGCACCGCCGCATCCTCGTACAGGACATCCAGCGCTATGGCCTCGGGCTGCGCCGCCAGCACCGGGGCGTCCGGCGCGATCAGTTCCACCCGCTCGCCGCCTCGAACCGGCGTGCGCGGGCGCGGCGAGGCGCCGTCCACCCGCAGCGCGCCCTCCTTCAGCCACTGGGTCAACTGGCTGCGCGAATACTCGGGGAACAGCTGCGCCAGCGCGGCATCCAGGCGCTGCCCGGCCGCCTCCTCCGGCAGATGGGCCTCACGCGGTTCACTCATTGCGCGGCCTCCCGCTCGTCGCCACTGGGGCTTGATGTTGTAGAATCCTTGGACTTTGGTTCATCTGTGAGGCCTCGCCGTGATTTCTGTCCCGCACCTGTCGCGCCTGCTCGTCGTTCTGTTCGTGGCGCTCGTGGTCGCCGGCTGCGCCGGGCGCGAAGACCCCACGCTCGGCTGGTCTGCCAGTCAGCTCTACGGCGAGGCCAAGAACGCCCTGAACGAGGGCAATTACGATCAGGCCGTCGAATACTACGAAAAACTCGAGGCGCGCTACCCGTTCGGGCGCTACGCCCAGCAGGCGCAGATCGAGATTCCCTATGCCTACTACAAGGCCGGCGAGCCGGAGCCCGCCCTGGCGGCCGTGGACCGCTTCGTGCAGCTGAACCCGCGGCATCCGAACCTCGATTATGCGTACTACCTGCGCGGGCTGATCAACTTCAACCGCCAGCAGGGCTTTCTCGCCAACCTGTTCCCGCGCGACCCGGCCGAGATGGACCCGGAACCCTTCGACCAGGCCTTCCAGGACTTCGACCGCCTGATCCGCGAGTTCCCGGACAGCCGCTACGCCCCGGACGCCTACCAGCGCATGCTCTACATCCGCAATGCACTGGCCGCCTACGAGCTGCGCGTGGCGGAGTTTTACATGGAACGTACCGCCTGGGTCGCCGCGGCCCAGCGCGCGCGCAACGTGGTGGCCACCTATCCCGGGGCCGAGGTGATGCCGAAGGCCCTGGCCGTGCTGCACCGCGCCTACACCGAACTCGGCCTGGAAGACCACGCCGAGAACACCATGACGGTGCTGGAACTGAACTACCCGGATGCCGCCGTCGCCGTGCGCGCCGGCGAACCGGTGGAACTGGAAGGCGAGGAACGCCGCGGCCTGTGGCGCGTGATGGACCGCATCCCCTTCCTGACGAATTAAGCGGGGAAAGCGGCGCAACCGTAAAGCCATCCCCCGGCGGGCGCCCCCGCACCACCTTGGGGGTGGCACCATCATTGCGAGGAGGCGAAGCCGACGTGGCAACCTCTTGATGTTCGCAGAGCGCCGGGATCCAGTGGTTCCGGACGGAGGTTACTCGCTACGCTCGCCCTTCGGGCCGGCCTGCGGCCGTTCAACGCAGCTTCGCTGCTTTTGTGCCACGGCCCCTGCGGGGCCTCGCAATGACGATGCCCGTAACTCCGCCCTGCTAGAGGGCCTCGCTGCCCTCTTCGCCGGTGCGGATGCGGACCACGCGCGACATGTCGGACACGAAGATCTTGCCGTCCCCGATCTTGCCGGTGCGCGAGGCCTTCACGATCGCGTCGATGCAGGGATCGACACGGTCGTCGTCCACCACCAGTTCCAGCTTCACCTTGGGCAGGAAGTCGACCACATATTCCGCGCCCCGGTAGAGTTCCGTGTGGCCCTTCTGGCGCCCGAAACCCTGAACCTCGGTCGCGGTCATGCCGGCAATGCCCATCTCGGTCAGGGCCTCGCGGACATCTTCCAGCTTGAACGGCTTGATGATCGCCTCGATCTTCTTCATGCGAATCCCTTTGGTTGAGCCCGCTGCGCGGGCGCTTGTCTCACACCCGGAAGTGTATCAAACCCCCGGCGCTGCGCTGGCCGATCCGCCCGAGGGCGGTCCGAGGCCCTCGTCATTGCGAGGCCCCGCAGGGGCCGCGGCAACCTCCTGAAGCTGGCAGAGCGCCGGGATCCGGTGGTTCCGGACGGAGGTTGCTCGCTACGCTCGCCCTTCGGGCCGGCCTGCGGCCGTTCAACGCAGCTTCGCTGCTTTTATGCGACGGCCCCTGCGGGGCCTCGCAATGACGCGACCGGGAAGCACCGTCATCGCGAGGCGCGCAGCGCCGTGGCGATCTCGCTGGACGACCGCGACGCCGGCCAAAGCGAACGTCGAGGGTTCCGGACGGAGGTTGCCGCGTCGGCTTCGCCTCCTCGCAATGACGGGGGCCGGGTACGGCGTCGGGGATCACTCAGTCCGGACGATAACCGGAGGTAATCGGGTAGCGCCGGTCGCGGCCGAAGGCGCGCGGACTGACCCGCACCCCTGGCGCGGCCTGGCGGCGCTTGTACTCGGCGATGAACACCATGCGCGCGATGCGCTCCACCGTGGGGCGGTCGAAGCCCTGGGCGACGATCTCGGCGACCGACTGCTCCTGCTCGACGAAGGCCTCGAGGATCGCGTCCAGCACATCGTATGGGGGCAGCGAGTCGGCATCCTGCTGATCCGGCGCCAGCTCGGCGCTGGGCGGGCGCTCGATCACCCGCGGCGGGATCGCCGCGCCGCACGTGTTGCGCCAGCGTGCCAGGCGGTACACCCACTGCTTGGAGACGTCCTTCAGTGGCGCGAAACCGCCATTCATGTCGCCGTACAGCGTGGAATAGCCCACCGCCATCTCGGACTTGTTGCCGGTGGCCAGCAGCAGCTTGCCGCTGCGGTTGGACAGCGCCATCAGCAGCACGCCGCGAGCGCGCGCCTGCAGGTTCTGTTCGGTCACATCCCCCGCCCCGGCCGGGTAGGCCGCCAAAGCATCCCCCAGCCCGGCCATGAAGCTCTCCACCATCGGCTCGATGGCGATCTCGTGGTATTCGAGGCCCAGAAGCCGCGCCTGCTCCTCCGCATCCTCGATGCTCATCGAGGCGGTGTAACGATAGGGCATCATCACCGCGGTCACCGCCGCCGGGCCCAGCGCATCCGCCGCCAAGGCCGCGGTCAGGCCGGAGTCGATGCCGCCAGACAGGCCCAGCAATACCCCCGGGAAGCCGTTCTTGCTCACGTAGTCACGGATGCCGATCATCAGCGCCTGATAGAGGTCACGGGCGTCCGCCTCGTCCGGTTCCGGGCCAGGGTCGGTCAGGGTCGGAAGCATGCCGCAGGCGGACAGATGCATGTGCTCGTCGCGGGACCGCAGGACCGGCCCCTGCGCACTGCGACTTGCCTCTACCTGGCCCTGGCCGGTGGCCCAGGCGGGCAGCACGGCGCGGGCCCCGTTGACCGGGTCGTGCACGAACGAGCGGCCGTCGAACACCAGTTCGTCCTGCCCGCCCACCTGGTTCACGTAGACCACCGGGCAGCCGGTCTCGGCCACCCGCGCCCCGACCACCTGCAGGCGTTCCTCGGCCTTGCCGCGGTGGTAGGGCGAGGCGTTGAGATTCAGCAGGAGCTCGGCCCCGGCAGCCTGCGCCCCGGCGGCCGGACCCGGCTGCCAGATGTCCTCGCAGACGGTCAGCCCGATCTGCCAGCCATCCAGCTCGACCACGCAGGGAGCATCGCCAGCAACGAAATAGCGCTGCTCGTCGAATACCGAATAGTTAGGCAGAACCTGCTTGGCGTAGCGCGCGATACAGGCCCCGTCGCGCAGCCACAGGGCCGCGTTGATCAGGCCGGCGTCGCTGCGCACAGGGGCCCCCAGGATCACGTCGATGCCCCGGACCGCCTTGGTGATCGCCACCACCGCGCGCTCCACACCCAGCAGGAAGGCCGGGCGCAGCAGCAGATCCTCGGGGGGATAACCGGTGACCGCGAGTTCGGGGAACACCACCGCGCGGGCGCCACCGGCACGGGCCTGCTCGATGGCCTCGAGGATTTGGTGGCGATTGTCGTCCAGCCCGCCCACGACCGGATTGATCTGGGCCAGGGCCAGACGCAGAGGCTGGTCAGGGGTCATCGGCGACTCAGGCGCGGCGGGCGAGCGCGGACTGCATCGCGGCGCCCAGCTCGGCCGGGCTCTCCGCCACGGTCGCGCCGGCCTCGCGCAGGGCCGTCATCTTCTGCTCCGCGGTACCCTGGCCACCGGCGATGATCGCGCCGGCATGACCCATGCGTCGCCCCGGGGGCGCCGTGGCGCCGGCAATATAGGCGGCTACCGGCTTGTCGAATTCGTCCGCGATATAGCGTGCGGCGCGTTCCTCGGCATCACCGCCGATCTCGCCCACCATCAGCACGCCGTCGGTCTCCGGGTCATCGCGGAACAGGCGCAGGCAGTCGACAAAGTCGAGGCCCTGGATCGGGTCACCGCCGATGCCCACGCAGGTGCTCTGACCAAGCCCGAGGTCCGAGGTCTGCTTGACCGCCTCGTAGGTCAGGGTGCCCGAGCGCGAGATGATGCCGATGCGCCCGCGGCTGTGGATATAGCCGGGCATGATCCCGACCTTGCAGGCCTCCGGGGTGATGATGCCCGGGCAATTCGGGCCGATCAGGCGCGTGGGGCTGCCGGCCAGTACCTGCTTGACCCGCACCATGTCCTGGACCGGGATGCCCTCGGTGATGCAAACGGCCAGTTCGATCCCGGCATCCGCCGCCTCGCAGATCGCGTCGGCCGCAAACGGCGCCGGGACGTAGATCATGCTGACCGTGGCGCCGGTCTGCGCCACCGCATCGGCGACGGTATCGAACACCGGCCGATCCAGGTGGGCCTGGCCGCCCTTGCCCGGGGTCACGCCCCCGACCAGGCGCGTGCCGTAGGCGATGGCCTGCTCCGAGTGAAAACTGCCCTGCTTGCCGGTGAAGCCCTGGCAGATCACCCGGGTGTCGCGGTCGACGAGGATGCTCATGCCACGGCCTCCACCACGGCGCGCGCCGCCGCGTCCAGATCGGCGGCCGGGATCACGTCCAGGCCGGAGTTGGCCAGCGCGGCGCGGCCCTGCTCGGCGTTGGTGCCCTCCAGGCGCACCACCACCGGCACCTGAACCTGGATCTCGCGGATCGCGGCGATAATGCCCTCGGCGATCAGGTCGCAGCGCACGATGCCGCCAAAGATATTCACCAGCACCGCCTTCACCGATGGGTCCGACAGGATCAGCTTGAACGCTGCGGTCACCCGTTCCACCGTCGTACCGCCGCCGACATCGAGGAAGTTGGCCGGCGAGCCGCCGTGGTGCTGGATCAGGTCCATGGTCGCCATTGCCAGCCCGGCGCCGTTGACCATGCAGCCGATCGAGCCGTCCAGGCGGATGTAGTTGAGGTCGTGCTCGTGCGCCTGTTCCTCGGCAGGGTCGCGCTGGCGCACGTCACGCTCCGCGAACAGCGCCTTCTGGCGGTAGGCGGCGGAGTCGTCGATGGTCAGTTTCGCGTCGATCGCCAGCAGCTGATCCTCATGGGTCAGCACCAGCGGGTTGATCTCGAGGAGCTGCGCGTCGAGCTGCTGGAACAGGGCATGGGCATTGGTCACCAGTTGCGCCATCGCCTTCGCCGCGTCGCCGGACAGGCCCAGGGTGGCGGCGACCCGGCGGCCGTGGAAGGGCATCACGCCGGTGGCCGGATGGATCGGCAAGGTCACCACGGCCTCGGGGCGCTCCGCCGCCAGGGTCTCGATGTCCATGCCGCCCTCGGCGGAGACCACCAGCGCCAGGCGCTCGCGCGAACGATCCACCAGCATCGCGAAATAGAACTCGCGGGCGATGTCCGCCGCCGGCTCCAGCAGCAGCTGGTCCACTGGCAGTCCGTCGGGGCCGCTCTGGCCGGTCACCAGGCGCGAACCCAGCAGCTTTTGCGCCGCCTCGCGCGCAGCATCGGCGGAATCCGCCATGACCACGCCACCGGCCTTGCCGCGACCACCCGAGTGCACCTGGGCCTTGACCAGCGCGCGCTCGGCACCCAGCGCCTGCCAGGCCCCGGAGACCTGCTCGGCGGCGTCGATCACCTGACCTTCGGGGACGGGGATACCGGCGTCGCGAAAGCGCGCCTTGGCCTGGAATTCGTGGAGATTCATGGGCGTCGAGGATAGCGGCGCAGCCCCGGCCCGACAACTGCGGGAGGCGCGCGCGAAGGAGAGTGTTCTTAAGCGGCCTGGACCGGAATGCCGTTACCGGTGCGCACGATGCGGTTGCCGGCGTCGAGATAGACCAGGTCGGGAGTGAATTCGCGGGCCTCGGCGGCCTCCATCTGGCCATAGGCACAGATGATCACGCGATGGCCCACCGCGGCCTTGTGTGCGGCCGCGCCGTTGACCGAAATGATCCCGGAGCCGGCCTCGCCCTCGATCGCGTAGGTGGTAAAGCGCTCGCCGTTGTCGACGTTGTAGATCTGGATCTGCTCGAACGGCAGGATGCCGGCGGCGTCCAGCAGACGCGTGTCGATGGCACAGGAGCCCTCGTATTCCAGCTCGCAATGCGTGACCCGGCCCTGATGCAGCTTGCCTTTCAGCATAGTGACAAACATACGGCGAATTCCCGGCTTGAACCTCGGAAGGGCGGAAAATTATCCGCGATCCCGGCGGATACGGCAAACGCGCCTTCTCGAGTCGATGGTTTTTCACCGTGAAGCGCGCGAAGACACGGAGAAATTCGAGGGCGATTTACAGGCAGGCTGGAAGACAGAACGAGTGGCAAAAAAGGAATGGACCCAGCGTTCGGGGGCCCGCAAGAACGTTACCGATTGTCAGCGCCCTGCAGCACCACCCTCACCCTTTAACCTGCCCGTCTTCTGTGGATGACTCTTGAATTTCTTCGTGTGCTTCGGGGTAGCCGAAACAAGCAGCGTCAGTCGGTACGGGTGCGGGCGTTGTCGATCAGGCGGACGCCTTCCAGCCAGACGGCGGCCAGGACCACCAGGTCCTGCTCGGCCAGGGGCGCATGGGTTTCCGGCTCCATCAGGTTTTCCGCACGGCGGATGGAGAGGTATTCGGGCTCGAAGCCGGCCTCGCGCAGACGCTCGCTGGCGCGGGCCTCCACCTCGGCGATGCGGTCGGCGTCGAATTTGGTGGCCGTGCGGCAGACGGTCGCCACCTCGTCCAGCACCCGCTTGAGCTCGGGTGCCACGGCCCGCGCCTCTTCCGACAGCTGGCTGTTGCGTGAACTGAAGGCCAGGCCGTCCGGCTCGCGCACGGTCGGGACTGCCTCCACCCGGGTGGGGATGTCGAGCCCCTGCACCATGCGCTCGATCAACTTGAACTGCTGGTAATCCTTCTCGCCGAACAGGGCCAGATCCGGGCGCACCAGGTTGAACAGCTTGGTCACCACGGTGGCCACGCCCTCAAAGTGCCCCTGGCGATAGGCACCCTCCAGGATCTCGGAAAGCACCGGCACCACGACCTGCACCGGGGGCAGGCCGTCGGCAGGGTACATGTCCTCTTCACTGGGACAGAACAAGGCGTCCACACCGGCATTCGTCGCCAGCCGGGCGTCCTCGTCGAGGGTGCGCGGATAGCGCTCCAGATCCTCGGCGCGGTCGAATTGCAGTGGATTGACGAAGATCGACACCACCACCCGCTGGGCCCGCGCCCGGGCATGCCGGATCACGGTCATATGGCCCTCGTGGAGGTTGCCCATCGTGGGCACCAGCGCCACGGTACCGCGCCCCTTGCGGGACCACTCTCGATGCATGGCCACCAGTTGCGGCCGATCACGCAGGATTCTCATGGGCCAGGATCCATCCTTTGGGAAACGCAGTTAACTGAAGGTATGCACGCCGGATTCGGGGAAGGCTCGCGCCCGCACCGCGTCACAGTATCCGCGGACGGCGCCCTCCAGGGAACCGCCCTCGGCAAGGAAATCGCGCGCGAAGCGCGGCGGCTCGGGCGTCAGGCCGATCACGTCGGTCAAGACAAGCACTTGACCATCGCAACGCGGGCTGGCGCCAATCCCGATCACCGGGACCCCTGCACTGCGCACGATGACATCGGCCAGGCTCTCGGGGATACCCTCCAGCAGCAGGGCCTGGGCCCCGGCGTTCTCCAGCTGGGCGGCCAGGGATTCCAGCTCCGCCGCAGCCTTCGGGTCGCGCCCCTGCACGCGGTGCCCGCCGAGACGGTGCACCGCCTGCGGGGTCAGGCCCAGATGGGCACAGACGGGAATCCCGGCGGCGACCAGGCGCTCGACCACGGGGACCTCCATCGCGCCGCATTCCACCTTGACCATGTGAGCCCCGGCGCGCAGGAGCGCCCCGGACTGGACCAGCGCGGTAGCGGGATCGACATCGCCAAGGAACGGGATGTCGGCCATGATCAGCGCGTTCTCACTGCCGCGGGCCACGTTGGCTACATGGTAGACCATGTCCTCCAGCGTCACTGGCAGGGTGGTCGCATGCCCCTGGACCACCATGCCCAGGGAATCGCCGACCAGGATCACGTCGACCCCACAGCGATCCAGCAACCCGGCGAAGGCTGCATCATAGGCCGTGAGGCAAGCGATGGGTTCGCCCGCCTGCTTGCGCTGGGCCAGGGTATTCACGGTAATCGGACGCATGCTCATGCCTCCCGGGCAGTCCGGCTTGCCAGCCTCAAAGCGAGATCGGCAACGGGTTGAAGTAGTGCCGCCCGCCCTGGATCGGCTCCAGGAACTGCACCAGCTGGTCAAAGTCGGCCGGGTTGTTCACCCAGTCGATCTCGGTGGCGTTCACAATCACGAGCGCCGGTCCTTCGAAATGATAGAAGAATTCCGCATAGGCCGCGTTCAAGCGCTCCAGATAACCGGCCTCGATGTGACGTTCGTACGGTCGCGCCCGGCGGCGGATGCGCTCCTGCAGCACCTCCACCGGCGCCTGCAGGTAGACCACCAGGTCCGGGCGCGGCAGCCCCCCGCGCAGATGCCGGAACATCTCGCGGTAGATCTCCAGCTCGTCCGGATGCAGGTTCAGCTCGGCGAACAGCGGGTCCTTGTCCATCAGGTAGTCGGACACATGGCGCTGCTCGAACAGGCCCTTCTGCGCCAGCGGCGTCAGCTGGCGCACGCGCTGCACCAGGAAGTGCAACTGGGTCGCCAGGGCGTGCTTGTCCGGTTCCTGATAGAAGCGATCCAGGAAAGGGTTCTCGTCCGGGGCCTCGAAGATGCCCTCCGCCTGCAGGTGCTCGGCCAGGCGCTTGGCCAGGCTGGACTTGCCGACCCCAATCGGTCCCTCTACCGCGATGAAATCGAAATCGGCAAGGCTCATCCGCGTCCCTCCGCAGTCGCCACGGCCTCCTGCGGTTCCGCGATCGGGATCAGGCTCGCACCGTCGAAGCGCTGCGCCAGCCGATCCAGCGACCCCACTCCCGGGATCTGCAGCGACGGCGCCAGCTCCAGCAGCGGCAGGATCACGAAGTCGCGCTCGGCGATCCCGGCGTGCGGCACCTTCAGTCCCGGCAGATCCAGCGACTGCTCGCCGAACAGCAGCAGGTCCAGATCCAGCAGGCGCGGCCCCCAGCGGGTACCGTCCCGCTCGCGCCCGCAGGCGCACTCGATGGCCTGCAGCTCCGCCAGCAGGTCCAGCGGCTCCAGCCGGGTGTGCAGACGGGCCACGGCGTTCACGTAGTCGGGCTGGTCCTGCGGGCCCATCGGCGGGTTACGGAACAGCCGCGAGCGCCCGATCAGACGCGTTTGCGGCAACTCATGCGCCAGCCGGGCAAAGGAGTCCCGCACCTGCGTCTCGGGGTCACCCAGGTTGGCGCCGATCCCGATGAACGCGTGCACGCCGCGGGCAGGCTCGCTGCTCATTCGCCGCCACCCCCCGATTCCGGGTTTGCGCCCGCATCGGCGCTCGCGCCGGCGCCGCCCTTGCGTCCCCGACGCCGGCGCCGGCCGCCACGGC
>NZ_MVAR01000028.1 GCF_001999325.1 Thioalkalivibrio versutus | reverse complement strand
GCCCTCCGCGCCCGGTGCCGGCCGGGCTGGCCACCCGCGCCGCCTCCCAGGCCGGGGCCAGTGCGGCCGCCAGCGACAGCCCCACGCCCAGCAGGAGCACCGCGGCCAGCGCCAATGGCCGCGGCGTGACCCCGGTCACCGCCACCGCGAAGAAGTGGTCCGTCACCGTCTGCGCGACCTGCGCGACCAGCACCTGCGCCAGGGCCACCCCCAGCAGCGCACCCAGCAGCGTGCCGATCACACCGACCAGCAGGGCCTCCAGCAGCACCACCCCGAAGATCGCCCGGCGCCCGACTCCGACCAGACGCAGGCTGGCAATCACCTCGCGCCGGCGCAGTACCGCAAAGGTCTGCGTGTTGTAGATCAGAAACGCCGCGATCAACAGCGCCAGCAGGCTCATCGCGGTGAGGTTGATGCGGAACGCCTGCGCCAGCTGGCGCGCGGCCTGGCCCCGGCTCTCGACCGCCACCAGCTCCAGTTCCGCGGGCAATACGTCGGCCAGGGCCTCGACCTCGTGATCGGCCAGCCGCACGTCGATCCGGTCCACCCGCCCCAGCCGGTCGAGCAATACCTGCGCCGTGGCGATATCCGTCACCCAGAGCGCGGCGCCCGCATCATCAGACGCGCCATCCCCCCCAGCATCACTCGGGTCCTCGTCCCGTTCGGCGGCACGGTCGATCAGCGTGACCTCGCGCTCGCCCCCGGCCGCCTCCAGCGCCAATCGAGCCCCATGCGCCTCCCCGCTCGCCCGGAACCAGCCCGCAGGCGGCAGGATCGTCCCCGGCTCGGTCACCAGGCGCTGCACCGGGGCATCGCCGATATCCGAGGCCGCCCCGCGAAACGGCCCCTCGGCCAGCGGATCGACGCCCAGCACGTAGATCGTCGTCCCGTCCGCCAGTCGCGCCGGGCCCTCCACGATCGGGGCCGTATCCCGCCACCCGGCCATGCGCAGGTCGCGGTACAAGGCCTCGTCGAAGCCGCTCGCAGGCCCCAGCACCTGATGCGTAGCGGCCCCGGCCACCTCGTCCATCGAACGGTCGAAGGCCCGCTGGGCGGACTGGTTCGCCAGATCCACCGCCAGCACCACCGCCACGCCGATGATCACACCGACCAGCGTCAGCACCCGCTGCAGCGGCCGCCGACGCCAGTCGCGCAGCCACGCACGCAGAACGAGAGCGCTCACGCCGGCAACCCCTCCACCGATTCCGAAGGCTGAAGGACCCCGTCGCACATCGTCAGCACCCGATCCAGTCGCCCCGCCAGTTCATTGCTGTGGGTCACCAGCAACAAGGAACACCCGGTCGCCCGTACTTGCTCCAGCAGCAGCCCGAATATCGTCTCGCCAGTGCGCGAGTCGAGGTTGCCGGTCGGCTCGTCGGCGAGGATCAGCGCCGGCTCGTGCACCAGCGCCCGCGCGATCGCGACCCGCTGCTGCTCGCCACCCGACAGCGCCTCCGGATACCGGTCACCCTTGTCCCCCAGCCCCACTGCCGTCAGCTGGCGTCCGGCGCGCTCGCGGCGGGCGGCCGCAGCGTCCCCCGTTGCCAGCTCCAGCGGCAGCATCACGTTCTCCAGCACCGTCAGCGTCGGAATCAGATGGAACGACTGGAACACGATCCCCACGCGGACCCGCCGCAGCCGCGTACGCGCCGCCTCGTCCAGCCCCGCGAGCGCCTCGCCCGCCAGATGCACCTCGCCGCGATCCGCCGCCTCCAACCCGGCCGCCAGATGCAGCAGGGTGGACTTGCCACTCCCGCTCTCGCCCACGATCGCCACGCACTCGCCGGGGGCCAGCTCGAAGTCCACGCCGTGCAGCACCTCGCCCTCGCCGGGGTAGGCAAACGCCGCGCCGATCAGCCGCAGGACCGGCCCCGAAAACGCTGATAACTCAGCCATACGATCCGCCTTTTGTTGTCCGTTCCAGCCGGGGTGTCGGGCCGTCCCGGGAGACACCCGGCCCCGACTCCACATGACCATGAAGAGTAGATGAATGTTTCAAAATGCCACACAAGCGGTTGATTGAGGCCCGGCATCCGTTAGAATAAGCGCCATCTCCACACACGGGAACGCGCCTTGACACGCCGATCAAGCAGCCGATCACGCAGCCGATCTATCTGCGCCTAGCGGCAAGCGTCCGTTCCCTAACCGGTCGCTTCCCGTCAGGCCTCTTTGATCAAAGAGCCGGGAACGGCCGGGCCCCGCCCGACCCGAACCTGCACCATTCACCGCATTCGTGCGGCGCCGCGATGGCCTGTGCCCGTGCACAGTCCGCGCGCTGCCCCGATGCCGCCGGGAGAAGGGCATGGAGCTTCACCTCGAGCAGTCCATCATCGAGCTGAAGGAGCTGTTGCGTCTGGACGACCGCGACGGGCTCCACGAACTGCTCGACTACATGCGCGTGCAGGACATCGCCCACGCGCTGATGGAGCTGGGCGAGGAAGACCTCATCGCCGTCTTCAACCTGCTGCCCCCCGGGCGCAAGGCGGACGTCTTTGCCTACCTCGACACCGGGCACCAGATCCGCCTGCTGGAGGCCTCGCCGCGCGAGGACGCCCGCTTCATCCTCTCCGAGATGGAGGCGGACGATCTCACCGCCCTGCTGCAGACCCTGGACCCGGACACCCTGCGCGGCTACCTGCGGCTGCTGCCGTTTCGAGCGATTCGCCGCGCACTCAAGCAGCTCAACTACCCGGAGGACTCGGTCGGCCGCGTGATGTCGCCGGATGTCGTCGCGGTCGATCCCGACTGGACGCTCAAGCGCGCCCTGGCCTTCATCCGCCGCAACGCGGACGAACACTCCAACAACGTGATCTTCGTGGTCGATCAGGACCGCGTACTGCTGGCCGCCATACCCATCCGCCACTTCCTGCGCGCCAGCGCCGAAAGCCCGGTGCGCGAACTGCTGGGCGAAGCCGACCCGATCACCATCGCGGTCTCCGAACACGCGGTGGAGGCCGCCCGCCGCATCCAGCACTACGACCTGGAGAGCCTGCCGGTGGTCGGCGAGATCGGCGAGCTGCTGGGCGTGGTCACGGTCGACGACGTGATGGACCTGATCGAGGCCGAGTCCACCGAGGACTTCCACAAGCTGGGCTCGGTGGGCACCCTGCCGCTGTCCCCGCAGGAGGCCAGCCCGTTCCTGCTCTATCGCAAGCGCATCGGCTGGCTCCTCGGTCTGGTCGCCTTCAACACCATCGGCGCGCTGATGATCTCGCAGTACGAGGACATCATCGAGGCGGTGGTGGTGCTGGTGTTCTTCCTGCCGCTGCTGATCGCCTCCGGCGGTAACGCCGGCGCGCAAAGTTCCACGCTGATGGTGCGCGCCATGGCCACCGGCGAGGTCACCGCGCGCGACTGGCTCCGGCTGTGGGCGAAGGAAATGGGCGTGTCCCTGACCCTCGGACTCAGCATGGGTGTGGCGGTATCGCTGGTCGGGCTTTGGCGCGGCGGGCCGGAGATCGCGCTGCTGGTCGCGCTGTCGATGACCATCATCGTTACCGTGGCCAGCATCCTCGGCATGCTGCTGCCGGTGGTCCTGAACAAGTTCCGCCTCGATCCGGCGACCGCCAGCGTACCGCTGGTCACCTCGCTCGCCGACATCGGCGGTATCCTCATCTACTTCACGCTGGCCACGGCCCTGCTCGGCCTGGCAATCCCATAGGACCTCCCGGATGAGCCCCACGGAACCGGATCTCGACACCCTGCCGCAGGCCCTGCAGACCGCGCTGACCGCGCCCACCGCGGAGGCGCTGCAGAGCCTGTGCGCCGAGCACGCGGCGCCGGATCTCTCCGACGCCCTGGAGGCCCTGCCGGCCCAACAGATGGAGGCCTTCTTCCAGCGCCTGGATGTCGAGTGCACGGCGGATATCTACGCCCACCTGGAATCGGATCATCAGTCCCGCGTGTTTCAGGCGCTGGACGACGAGCACGCCAGCCGCCTGGTCGCGGCGCTGTCCTACGACGACGCGGTCTCGGTGATCGACGGGCTGGAGGACGAACAGGCCGAATCCCTGCTCGAGACCCTCCCGGACGAAGACCAGGAAGCGCTAGAGACCCTGCTCGGCTACCCGGAGGAGAGCGCCGGGCGCCTGATGACGCCCGAGTTCGCCACGGTCCAGCCCGACTGGTCGGTGGCCGAGGCCATGGATCACCTGCGCGAACAGAGCGACCTGGCCGAGACCATCAACACCATCTTCGTGGTCACGCCCACCGGCGAACTGCTCGGCTGGGTGCGCCTGAAGGGGCTGCTGCTGTCGCGCCCCACCACCAGCGTGCGCGAGCGCATGAACACCGATGTCGTCAGCATCAGTGCGGAGGAAGACCGCGAAGAGGCCGCCCACCGCATCAGCCACTACGATCTCGACGTCCTCCCGGTGGTCGACGACAACGGCCACCTGCTCGGCATCATCACCGTCGACGACGTGATGGACGTACTGCGCGCCGAGACCACCGAGGACTTCCACCGCATGGCCGCGGTGGAAGTCCTCGGTGGT
>NZ_MVAR01000027.1:65782-66113 GCF_001999325.1 Thioalkalivibrio versutus | reverse complement strand
GACAACGGGGAGGTAGGTCCAAACAACGGCTATCCCGACGTTATTGCCAGTGGATGATGGCTAGGCTTTCGGACATCTTCGGCACGCTCGGCCTTTGGCCGTTGCGTGCCGCGCCCGCGAAGCGGGCGCCGGGGGGGCGTAGGATGCCGATGAGCGTAGCGAATCGCATCCGAGTTTCGCACGGCGTGGGGAACGGTGCGTTTCGCTGCGCTCAACCGCACCCTACGGGATACCGCCTGTTTTGACCTTCTCCTCCCGTATGGAGCCCCTCGCGGAGGGCGTGATGGGCCGGCCAGTTAACAATAGACATGGGGCGCTGGATGTCTGAGCG
>NZ_MVAR01000027.1:0-65729 GCF_001999325.1 Thioalkalivibrio versutus | reverse complement strand
CTGGCAGGCGGCCAGACGAAACCACCGTAAACACCAGATGACGAACCAGGCCTAGCCACAATCCTCGACGGCAGCAGTCCGCAGCCGCCTACCGAAATCCTGAGCGATCAGGGCGAGGCGCGGACGCCCCTACGCTCGCCATCGACGTCCTCGACCTCGGCGTCGAGGTCGTGCAGGCGGCGGGTGGTCGCCAGCGGCGAGGTCGTTCCGCGGGCGACCAGGCGATAGGCCGCCGGGATCACGAACAGCGTGAACAGCGTGGCGAACAGCACGCCGGAGAACACCGCTACCCCGATCACGAAGCGCGTCTCCTCGCCCGGACCGGAAGCCAGGATCAGCGGGATCGAACCGGCCACAGTGGTCAGCGCGGTCATCAGGACCGGCCGCAGACGCATGCGCGAGGCCTCGAGGATCGCGGTATCGAAATCGCGCCCACGATCGCGCAGCTGGTTAGCAAACTCCACGATCAGGATGCCGTTCTTCGCTGCCAGCCCGATCAGCATGACCATGCCGATCTGGCTGTAGATGTTCAGTGTCTGACCGGTGACCGTCAGCCCGATCAGCGCCCCGACCACCGCCAGCGGCACCGTCAGCATAATCACCAACGGGTGCACGAAGCTCTCGAACTGCGCCGCCAGGACCAGGAACACCACCAGCAGGGCCAGCGCGAACACGAACAGGATGGCCTCGGAGCCACTGCGCAAATCGAGCGACTCGCCCTTGTAGTCGATCCCCGCCTCGGCCGGCAGCAGCTCGGCCGCCTTCGCGTCCAGGGCGTCCAGGGCCTCGCCCAGGGTCATGCCGTCACGCAGCCCGGCGGTCAGGGTCACCGCGCGCGAACGGTTGTAGCGCTCCAGCGACGATGGGCCGGCCTGCTCCTCGTAGGTCACCAGGCTGGACAACGGCACCATCGAGCCAGAGCTGGAGCGCACGTAGAGGTTGTCGATATCCCCGGGCGTGCGGCGCTGGTCGGCCAGACCCTCGATGATGACGTCGTATTCCTCGCCACGGTCGACAAAGGTGGTCACGTCGCGGCCGCCCAGCACGATATCCAGCGTGCGCCCAACATCGCGCATGGACACGCCCAGATCCCCCGCACGGTCGCGGTCCAGACGCACGTTGAGCTGCGGCTGGGTGGGTTCGTAGTCCAGGTCCACACGGGTCAGGCCGTCGATGCCCTCGGCGGCCTCGCGCATGATCTCGCCCCATTCCTCGAGCTGATCGTAGTCCGGCCCGGAGATGACAAACTGCACCGGCGGGCCGATACGGCCACTCGAGAGCCCCTGACGCATGATCACCCGCGCCTCGACTCCCGGCATCTCGTCGATGATGCCGCGGATCTGGTTGATGACCTCCTGACCCGAGACATCACGGTCATCCCAGTGCTCCAGGATCGCGATCACGAAGCCGTTGTTCATCAGCTCCGAACCACCAAAACCGCGCGGCGTGCGCACCAGTGCACGGCGAATCGGGCCATCCTCGATCAACGGCTGGATGCGTGCCTCGACCTCGGCCATCTGCCGGCTCATATACTCGAAGTTGGCACCCTCGGGGCCATCCACCAGCACGAAGAAAGATCCGCGGTCCTCCTGCGGGGCAAATTCTTCGGGCAGTTCCGCGAACAGGTACCAGCCGCCCGCCAACACGGCGGCGAGGAGCGGCAAGACCAGCCAGGAGCCCTTGAGCCCCTTCGCCAGTATCCGACCGTAGCCAGCCTCCAGCGCGGCAAAGCCGCGGCCGATATAACGCGCCACGCCGGTCTCGTCGTCGCCCTTGTGCATGAGGCGCCCGGCCAGCACGGGGGCCAGGGTCAGTGCCACGATGCTGGAGAAAAACACGGCAATGGCCATGGCGATGGCGAACTCGGTGAACAGCTGGCCCACCGTGCCGTCGAGGAAGGCCAGCGGCACGAATACCGCGATCAACACGGAGGTCGTCGCGACGATCGCGAAGCCCACCTGCCCGGCGCCGCGATAGGCCGCCAACAGTCCCGGCTCGCCGCGCTCGATACGCCGGTGGATGTTCTCCAGCATCACAATCGCGTCATCCACGACCAGGCCGACCGCCAGCACCAACGCCAGCAGGGTGAGCAGGTTGACCGAGAATCCGAACAGGCTGATGCCAATGAAGGCCGCGGTGATCGCCACCGGGACGGTCACCGCCGGGATCAGGGTCGCGCGCCAGCTGCCCAGGAACAGGTAAATCACGAACACCACGGCGGCGGTCGCCACCGCCAGGGTGATGTAGACCTCGCGGATCGCGCCCTCGATGAATACCGATTCGTCGTAGGTGGTCACCAGCGAGGTGCCCTCCGGCAGGGAGCCCTGCAGGCTGGCCGCCATGGCCTTCACCCCATTGGCCACCTCCAGCACGTTGGCGTTGGACTGGCGGATGATCCCCAGCCCGATCATGTCCTCGCCATTGCCGCGGAACTCGCTGCGCTCGGTATCCGCGCCCACGTTCACCTCGGCGACATCGCCCAGGCGCACCAGTTGTCCGCCCTCGCCTCGCTTCAGCACCAGACCGGAGAAATCCTCGGGCGTGCGGTACTGGCGTTCCACGCGTACGGTGAACTCGCGCTCCAGCGAATCCAGGCGCCCGGCGGGCAGTTCCACGTTTTCCTGCTGCAAGGCGTCAGCGATGTCGGTCACGGTCAGCTCGCGCGCGGCGAGGGCCTCGCGGTCGACCCAGATGCGCATCGCGTAACTGCGGGCGCCGCCCCGGCGCACCAGCCCCACGCCATCCACTACCGAGAGGCGGTCGATCAGGTTGCGCTCGGCGTAGTCCGCAAGCTCCAGCGCATCCATCGTGGTGCTGGCAAGGTTCAGCCACAGGATCGGGTTGGAATCGGCATCCGCCTTGGTCACTTCGGGCGGGTCGACTTCGTCGGGCAGATCGCCCAGTACCCGGCTGACCGCCTCGCGCACGTCATTCGCGGCGGCGTCGATGTCGCGACTCAGATTGAACTCGATGGTGATGCGCGAGCGCCCGTCCTCGCTGGAGGACTGCATGAAACGGATCCCCTCGATCCCCGCGATGCGGTCCTCGATCCGCTGGGTCACCTCGCGCTCGATGATCTCGCCACTAGCGCCCGGATAGATGGTGTCCACCGTCACCACCGGCGGATCGACATCCGGATACTCGCGCAGCGGCAGGCTGTCGTAGGCGATCAGGCCAAAGGTGATCAGCAGCAGGTTGAAGACAATCGCCAGCACCGGCCGGCGATTGGCGACGTCCGAAATGATCATGTGTCGGCCCCGGCCTCGCCGTTGCCGTTATCGGAATCCGGTACGCGCGGCGGGAGCACACGCACTTCCCGCCCGTCACGGACCCGCGAGACCCCTTCGGAGACCACGGTATCCCCCGGCTCCAGGCCATCCAGCACCTCGGCGTAGCCCGGGTCGCGGCGGCCAATACGGATGCGCACGCGCTCCACCGTGCCGTCGTCGCGCAGCCGGAACACGAAGTGCTGATCGGCGACCTGCTGGATGGCACCCTCCGGCACCCCCGGGCGTTCGACCGGGTCCAGCGGAAGACGGATGTTCACCAGCATCCCGGGGCGCAGCAATAGATCGGGATTCTCGACCAGGGCGCGCACGGTCAAGGTCCGGGTAGCCACGTCCAGACGATTGCTGACCGCCGCCACCTGCCCCGCGAACTCTCCGCTCGCGCTGCGGCCCACTACTTCCATACCCAGACCGATGGCGGCGGCATGGCGCTCGGGCACGGCGAAATCGACTTTCACCACCGATACATCATCCAGCTCCACGATCGCGGTACCCGGACTCACCAGGGAGCCGGGGCTGACCTGGCGCAAGCCCAAACGGCCGCTGAACGGGGCCCGGATCACCCGGTTCGCAACCCGCGCCTCCGCGGCGGCCAGACGGGCCTCGGCCTCGTTCAGCCGCGATCGCTGCTGATCCACCTGCTGCTGCGTGACCACGCCGTCGGCCACCCGGTCGCGCACGCGGTCCAGTTCGCGCCGGGCCTCGTCCACCTGCACGCGGATCTCGCGCAGGGCGGCGCGTTCTTCGTCGGCGTCCAGGCGCACCAGCACGTCTCCGGCCTCGACCGCATCGCCATCATCGAACAGGATTTCGACCACACGCTCGGTCACGCTCGCGGTCACCACGACCGACTCGTTGGCCTCCACCGTGCCCAGGGATTCGACCATGGTCTCGAAGGTGCGCGGAGCCACCTCGCTGACCCGCACCGGCGTGCGCTCGTCGCGTTGGGACGCGGCGGGGGCATCGCCTCCCTCGTCACGGGCGCCATCCTCGGGGCCGAACGCAAACCAGGCCGCGGCCACGATCGCCACAACCAGGACCAGCCCCAGGAACCCGCCTATCGCCTTCACTTGCCTTTCCCCCGACACGAATGCGGCCCGGCATCTAGCCGGGCCACGGTTGAACGTCCCAACAGTGTAACGACCGTCACGTTTCGTCGACGTTCCGCAACGCGGCCGGCAGGTCGCCCAGGGGTCGGCCATGCGGCCGGGTGTAGTCAATCATTGGACCCTTCGGCACGATGCCGCTGGGATTCAGCATCGGGTGACTACCGTAGTAATGCGCCTTGATGTGATCCATGCGCACCGTCTCGGCCACCCCCGGGCGCTGGTACAGCATGCGCAGATAGGCGGAGAGGTTCGGGAAGTCCAGCAGCCGCTGGCGATTGCACTTGAAATGGCTGTAGTACACCGGATCGAAGCGCAGCAGCGTGGTGAACAGCCGCCAGTCGGCCTCGGTCAGTCGCTCGCCGACCAGGAACGGCTGGCGTGCCAGGCGCTCCTCCAGCCAGTCCAGGGTCTCGAACAGACGGTCGAAGGCCGCCTCGTAGGCCTTCTGGCTGGTCGCGAAGCCGCTGCGATACACCCCGTTGTTCACGTTCTCGTAGACCCGCTCGTTGACCGCATGGATCTCCTCGCGCAGATCTTCCGGATAGAAATCCAGGGTGTTGCCGGTAATGCCGTCGAACGCGCTGTTGAACATGCGCACCATGTCCAGCGACTCGTTGTTCACGATGCGGTCGGCCTGGGTGTCGAACAGCGCCGGCACGGTGATGATGCCGGTGTAATTCGGATCGGTACGGGTGTAGAGCTCGTGCATGTAGCGCGAGCCGTGCACCCGGTCCCCGGTGCAACCGTCGCAGTCATCAAACGACCAGCCGGCGTCACCCATGTAGTGGTGCACCACCGAAACCCCGATATGCGGCTCCAGACCCTTCAGTTTGCGCAGGATCAGCGTGCGGTGTGCCCAGGGGCAGGCGTAGGAGACATACAGGTGATAGCGCCCTGACTCGGCCGGATAGCCGCCGTCACCCATCGGGCCCGGCGAACCATCCCTGGTGACGTAGTTACGGTACTGCTGGTCCTGGCGCACGAACTCGCCGCTCTCGTCCGACTCTTCTTCCAGCCAGCCCTCGCGCAATTCACCGTTGATCAAAAGACTCATGCCATGCTCCTGCCGTCTGTGCCCGGCACCGAATGCGCGCACGCCTCAATGGCTGAATGTATGTGATAGCCCGATCATCCCATCGATTTTATCGAAGATAAATCGCGTTAAATGCGGTCGACCGTTCTACAAAATCGAACGAATCCGGTTCAGGAGGCCCGCAGGGTGCCGTCGAAATAGCGCGTCAGGAAGGTATCGAAGTCCAGCTCGTCCGCCTGCTCGATGGCCGCCTGATCGGCCAGGCTCTCGCGGGCCAGGGCCTCCAGCGTCTCGGCGCGCGGCAACGGCCCGTTGAAGCGAAAGGCCTCGCGGTGCTGGGCCGACAGGCGGCGCGCGTAGGAGTAGAACCCCTCCTCGCGCGCCATCATGTCTTCCAGCATGCGCGCGGACGGGGTCAGATCCGCCTGCTCGACCTTGCCCCACTGCTCACTGAGCGCCCGGCGGTAGGGGTCACCCGGCAATTCCTGATCCAGAACGGCCGCCACCGGTCGCATCAGCGCCAGCAGCTCGCGCGCCCAGGCCTGGAGCGCAACGCTCTCGCCCCCCCGGCGCAGCTCGAGGCCCGGGCGACGCCCGTAATGCGCGACGTCCAGCAGGTTGCGGTCGATCGCGTCCAGCTCGCCGTCGGCCAGCAGCGGGCTCGGCTGCAGCAGACAGGCCAGTGCGAACACCTCGAGAAAACGCAGCTGGGTCTCGTCCACCCCCAGCGGGTGCTGGGCGTTGATGTCCACCGAGCGCAGTTCGACGTATTCGATGCCACGCGCCTCCAGGGCGTCGGTCGGCTTCTCGAAACGCTCCAGCGGCTGCTTGGGCCGCACGGTGGAGTAGTACTCGTTCTCGATCTGCAGGATGTTGGCATTCAGCTGGCGATACTCGCCATCAACCTTCACCCCGATGTTCTCCCACTCGGGGCTGGGGGTATTGATCGCACAGCGCAGGGAGTCGACATAGCCGGCCAGCGAGTTGTAGTCCGCCTTGATGCCGGTGTCCGCCTCCTTGCGGTTGGTATAGCCGATATCGCCCATGCGCAGGCTGGTGGCATGCGGCAGATAGGAGGTGTCGTCGTCGAAGTCCTCCAGCACCGCGCCGTGGCCTTCGAGAAAGGAGTTGCAGACGGCCGGCGACGCCCCGAACAGATAGGGCACCAGCCAGCCAAAGCGCAGCAGGTTGCGGATCATCCCCATCATGCGCTCGTCGCGGAAGGCGCGGCCGTCGGGCGCACCGAGCACCTCCGCCAGCGCCGGCCAGAATTCCGGGCGCGGGGAGTAATTGAAGTGGACCCCGGCGATCACCTGCATCTTGCGTCCGTAGCGATGCCCGAGACCGATGCGGTAGACGGTCTTCATGCGCCCGGCGTTGGAGGCACCGTACTGCGCGACCGGAATCGCATTGTCATCAGCCGTCACACAGGGCATGGAGGTCGACCACAGGGTCTCGTCGCCGACGTTGGCGGCGGCGAAGGCCTGCAGGTCGTGCAGGAAGCCGAGGGTCTCGCGTACATCCTCGAACGGCGGCGTCACCAGTTCCAGCAGCGCCTCGGAGTAATCCGTGGTGATGTATGGATGCGTCAGCGCGGATCCCAGCGCGGCCGGGTGCGGCGTAAGCGCCGGCGAGCCTTCCGGCCCGACCCTCAGGGTCTCCTTTTCCAGCCCGATCTGCCCGTGCAACCCGACACCCGCCAGCGCCTCGGCCAGCTGGTGCGTCAGATCCTGCAGCTTGCGCTCGTCCGTACTCACGTGATGGTAACCCTGCGGTCATCGAAACCCGGCGAACATACCCGAATGCAGCGCCACGGTCACATACGACCCGACGCGGTCCGCGAGGTTCGTGCGACGCCTGCACCGCAAGCGGTTCCCAAATGGCCTATAACTAAAGTTGCGGGGTACACGGAATGCTGCAACGTTCATCCAGCATGCTCGACTTCTTCGCCCGGGGACGTGACGCGCCGTTCCTGGAGGAGGCCCGTGCGCGCCCCGATCTCCCGGTGCCGATGATCGAGAACGCGCACCCGGCCGGCCACCTGAGCACCCCGCCAGTCCGCGAACTGATGCTGAGCCAGTCCGTGGGCGCCCCCTTTCGCTACCACTGTGACATCGGGGCCGGTCCGTTCTCCGGTTGCGCCGGCCCGCGCGAATTCGTGGTGATCGCCCCGCAGGTCGCGGGACGCTGCCATATGCGGGACCCGGCACGCATGCGGTTTTTCGGCATCCCGCCCGAGCTGGCCCGGGACTGCCTGGAGCGCGACCCCGGCGATCCGCTGGACTTTGGCCACCTGCATACCCGACACCACCGGGACCCCCTGATCACCCAGGCCCTGGATGCCCTGTGGCAGGAGATGGACCGTGACGACCCGGCCGCGCAACTGTTCGTCGAGAGCATGCTCGCCGTTCTGGTTGTGCGCCTGGCCCGCATGGCCGAACACGACCGGGACCTGGACAGGCGCCGGGGCGGCCTGGCACCGCACCAGTCGGCACGGGTGATTGACTACATGCAATGCCATCTGGATCAGCGCATCACCCTGCGCGATCTGGCGGCCCTGACCGGACTCTCGCCCTGGCACTTCGCGCGCGCCTTTCGCGATACGCACGGCCTGCCACCGCATCGCTATCTCACCCGCCTGCGCGTGGAGCACGCCCGCGACCTGCTGACCCGAACATCACTGAGCATCACCGAGATCGCTGCCGCGACCGGGTACTCCCCGCAACAGCTGGTCCGCCATTTCCGCCAGGCCCTGGGTGTGGCCCCCGCGGCATACCGGCGCCAGCATTAAAACGGATCCATGCGCCCCTGGAAATCACCGCAAGATTCGCCCCACCCCCGCAAGATCGTGACCGCCCGCAAGGGCTTCCCGGCCTAGGCTCGAAGTAACGCCGACACCCGGCCCGGTTTGTCCTGGCGGAGGTCCACTGCATGTCGTCAGCCCCGGAATGCCTGTCACCCCCATCTGCCGCCGAGGACTTCGGCGAGCATCTGGTCAGCGTGCTCAACCACGGCGCGCTGTGCCTGACCCTGTCGATCGGGCACCGCACCGGGCTGTTCGACCACATGCGCGACCGGCCGCCTGCCACCTCCGGCGAGATCGCCGCCGCCGTGGGCCTGAACGAGCGCTACGTACGGGAATGGCTCGGGGTCATGGCGACCAGCGGCATCGTCACGGTGGATGCGGATGGCCCACGATTTGCTCTGCCCGCGGAACACGCCGCCTGCCTGACGCGCGCGGCAGCCGCCGACAACCTGGCCGTGTTTGCGCAGTACATCGGCCTGCTGGGTGGGGTGGAGGACACGATCGTTGCGGAATTCCGAACCGGCGGTGGCGTGGGGTACGAGCACTACACGCGCTTCCACGAGGTGATGGCCGAGGACAGCGGCCAGTCCGTACTGTCGTCACTGGAAAGCGACATCCTGCCATTGGTTCCGGGCCTGACCGACCACCTCGAGCGCGGCATTCAGGTCCTGGATATCGGCTGCGGCAGCGGGCGTATCCTCAACCAGTTGGCCGCGCTGTACCCGCACAGCCGGTTCACCGGCCTGGACCTGTCCACAGAGGCTATCGAGCGCGCCCGCGCCGAGACACACGCCACCGGGCTGGGGAACGTCGAATTCATCCAGGCCGACGCGGCCGAACTGGATCGGCATGTCGCCGCGCAACAGTTCGCGCTGATCACCACCTTCGATGCCATCCACGACCAGGCCGACCCGCTGGGCGTACTGACGGGCATTCACCGCGCGCTCAAGTCCGAAGGCATCTACCTGATGCAGGACATCCGCGGCTCCGGACAGATTCATGGCGATCTCGAGCATCCGCTCGGACCCTTTCTCTACACCATCTCCTGCATGCACTGCATGCCGGTATCGCTCGCCCGGGGCGGACCCGGCCTGGGCGCGATGTGGGGCGAGCCCATGGCACGTGACTACCTGGAGCGCGCCGGCTTTCACGACATCCGGGTCCACCAGCTGGTCCACGACCCTCAGAACAACTGGTACGTGGCCACCCGTTAACGACGGCGCGAGGAGGACTCATCCATGACCGAAGCCAATCTCTACCAACGCCTGGGCAGCAAGGCACGGATCCGCGGGCTCGCCAGGCAGCATCTTCGACGAGGGGAACACGGATGCATCTGCAACGGCACCGGCGGCCCGCAGGCCTGCAGGGACCGCGACAGGCTGACCATCCATCGCGGCATGAACATCCGCGAGGAGGCATTCGTCGCCGTGGTCGACGACCTCGCCGAGACCCTGGAAGAACTCTGAATTGGGCAGCGCGAAAAGGAAGCGCTGCCGATGATCTCCGGGTCTCTGAAACCGGAGATCGTTCGCGTCTGACGCGCCTTCACCCACCCACCTGGAGGACACGATCATGAAAACACTCACACCCATCGCCGCCTTCACGCTGGCCACTGCACTGGCGCTGTCCGCCCCGCTGGCAGCCACCGAGCCAGACGACCACTTCATCATCCGCGACTGCGAACAGTCGCGCGCGGACCTGGCGGGGGCGATTCGCGAATACGCCGAAAACGAGGAGGACTGGATCTTTCTGGCCGAGTTCGACCTGGCGGGCGGTGACATCACCGCGCTCAAGGTCTGCTACCTGCCGCTGGGACCGGACATCCTGGATGCCGGGCTGCATGTCGGGGCGATGATGCCCTGCGGCCACATCGGCCTGTACGAGGAGGACGGGGGCACGAAACTGTCCATGCTGCACCCGAAGTTCATGACGACGCTGCAGCCGCACCCGAGCCTTGAACGTGCCGTGGAAAACGCCGAGCCCGCCTTCGAGGCGCTGCTGGATCATGTCCTTGGTGGGTCGTAGGGACGCCGCGCCAAGCCACCCCGCCGGTTTGCCACGAGGCGCCCAATGCCCGGCCCAAGGTTGACGGTCGTCGCATGGACGCTTCTGGCTCTGGCGGGGCCGGCCCTTCCGGGCGGCGCCGGGACGGCGGAGGAGATGCAGGTGCATACCGACCCCGACAGTGGGCTGATCACTTGGCACTGGCAGGGCGAGGGGCTTTCGCTGGAACTCGCACAGCGGCTCCCGGACCAGACCCGCGCGTTCTTCCTGGGCCGCGGGTTCGACACCGAGGATGCGACGTTCATCGCCGGCCACTGCGTGTTTCAGGGCGTCCTGCGCAATACCGACCGCAGCGCATCGGCCACCGTGGACCTGCGCCAATGGCGCAGCCAAACGCCAAACGGGGCCGCGCGACCGCTCCCCAACCGCGACTGGCAGGACGAGTGGACGAGCCGGGAGGTTCCGGAAGTAGCCCGTATCGCCTTTCGCTGGGCCTTGTTCCCTGGCGAACACCGGTTCCAGCCCGGCGACTGGCTGATGGGCATGATCGTCTTCAAGCACCCGCCCAGCACGACATTTGATCTGACCGTGCACTGGCGGCAGCAGACGACCCTGCGGCAGTCCACCCTGCCCGATCTACGCTGCGCCGGGGAACCGGAACGGGACGAGGCCGAACCATGATGAACCGGCGCCGCTTCCTGACTGCAATCCCCGGTGGCCTGCTCGGCCTTTCGCTGCGGCCCGTGTGGGCGGAAGCCACGCACCTGACCGCGCTGGAGCCACGCCCCAAGGGCCCGCCCCTGGCACTGGAGGACATCGATGGGCAGCACCATCGACTGGAGGACTATCGCGGACGTGTGGTGGTGGTGAACTTCTGGGCCACCTGGTGCCCACCCTGTCGCGACGAGCTGCCGTCGTTGCAACGGCTCTGGGAGCAGTTGCGCGATGCGGGCCTGGCGGTGCTGGGCGTGAACGTGGGCGAAGACGCCGATCGCATCTTCTTCTTTACCGCCGACTACCCGGTCGATTTCCCTCTGCTGCTGGACCAGGATTCCGCCACCATCGACCGCTGGCCGGTTCGCGGCATCCCCACCACGTTCATCATCGATCCCGAGGGCCGCATCGCCTACCGCGCCATCGGCGCCCGCGACTTCGATCATCCGCGCCTCCTCGAGCGCCTGCGCGCGCTCGGGCTCGACTGACAGCCCGCTGCAGCGCCCATGGCGCTTTCTGCGGGGCGGCGGCCTTCCCGGATATCGCGGCCGCCCGGTATCCCGATGCCGGCCGATCTTGTAGATTAGCAATCCCTAATAATCAAGGGATGAGACGTGGAGTCATCCGGAGAACACCGTAGCTGGGAGGACCGGATCGTGGATGCGCTACGCGCGCCCGCGAGCTGGCTGTTCGTGCTGGGGCTCGTGCTCGGTGCCGCCGCCGTGCACTGGGGCGTCGAGCGCCCACCGGCCGAGGGGGCGTTGATGGTCACGGTGCACAATGACAGCGACGTGCTGATCCAGGCGATCCACTTCGACTTCGGCCACGACCTGTCGGAATCGAGCATCCGCGAGGGCCAGCTCCGGCCCGGGGAACACCGGCGGGTGGCGCTGAACCATGTCCCCGCAGCCGGCTTCAACATGGAAATCCGCTACGCCGACGGGCAGGTACAGGAGTTCTGCGCCAACCGCGGCGTGGAAGGCTGGGAACAGGAAGTCCGGGTCTACCGCTAAGGACACACCACCCCGGCCAGGTGTTCAGGTGCCGGCCAGCACCGGGGCGACATCGGCGAATGCTAAAGACTGGGTCGAGCACTGCACCGCATTGGTGGAGGACCGCGCCGGCAACCTCCGCCTGCTGCACTGGCCCGATCATGGCACTGTGCAACACGCGCAGACGGGCACCCCCGCAGTCAATACACTCGATCTTGATTCGCTCCTCGCCAAACGATAGGTGGGCGCCTGTCACCGGGCTGTCATGGCCCTGTAGTACCGTGGCCACAATGAACGAATCGCGATCGCGTCACTGGGCGGGAGCCGGCGCCGACCTGCTCCTGCTGCTGCAATCCATCACTAATCACGAACAGGCCCAGCGCCTGGCGCGCGTGGCCGGCTGGGTGCTGGTGTTCGCCGGGGTTGTGGTGGTGATGCTGGGTGTCCTGGTGCAGCACACGCCCACCATGCTCGAGGGCACGCTGGTCGCCCTGCTGGCACTGGTGGGCGGCTGGCTGCGCAGCCGGGTCGCCGCCACACTGCTGATGCTGCTGATGGCACTGGGGCTCGCCACCGGCCTCGCGGTGGGCGCGGCAACCGGCGGAATCCTGCTGCAAGTCGCGCTGTTCGGTGTCGCCCTGCGCATGGTCGAGGGCACCTTCCGCTTCCGCCGCCCCGTCACCGCCGAGTAGCCCGTGCTGCCAGCGAGACACCGCAGCGAAGCACGAGACGCGTCAAATAAGCGCTGAGACGATCCAACCAGCGCGGGTGGCTCCGGACAGCGACCGCTTCGTCGCCGCGCTCCACGCAATGACGCGCCAGTAGCAGAACGCACCCCCCAGGGACGGCTAGGCAGGCCGCCCGCGGGCGCGGAAACTTGAACCCAGCCGGCGGGGCGGACAGGATGAGCGCCTCCATACCCCGCCAAGGAAGCGCGAACGCGATGTCCGTCGTCGGCCGCCTGCAAACCCGCCTGCGAGCCTTCATCTGGCCGGCCTGGGCCACCCGCATCCTCGGGACGCTGTCGATCCCGGGGCTGATCCTGGCCACGCTGTTCTTTGCCGCCTCGCTGACCCCCAGCCTGATCCCGCGCACCGACGACGTCCAGGGCATCCTGTCCGGGGTATCGCTGGCGGCCGGCTACGGCCTGGGCGTGTTCTTCCACTGGCTGTGGTCATACCTGGAACTGCCGGAGCTCGGCGAGCGCACCCACAACACCCTGGTCGTGATCGCCGGCGGCGGGGCCATGCTGATCGTGCTGATCTTCCTGTGGCAGGCCACCGAGTGGCAGAACAGCATCCGCGCGCTGATGGAGCAGGAGCCGGTGGATGGCGGCTTCCCCATCCGCCTGGGGCTGATCGCGGCGGCGGTGTTCGTCGCCACGCTGGCCGTGGCGCGGCTGTTCCAGTTGCTGGTGCGCTTCCTCGCGCGGCATCTGCGCCGCTTTATCCCGCGGCGGCTGTCCAACGTAATCGGCGTACTGGTGGCGGCCGGGGTATTCTGGGCGGTGATCGACGGGGTGATCCTGGAATACAGCCTGCGCGCCGCCGATCGCAGCTTCCAGCAGTTCGACGTGCGCGAACACCCCGGGGCGCAGCAGCCGAGCGCGACCTTCCGCACCGGCAGCCCCGCCTCGCTGATCAGCTGGGACGAGGGCCTGGGCCGCCAGGGCCAGCGCTTCATCCACCAGGCCCCGGACGCCGCCGCCATTAGCGACTTCTCCGGCGAGACCGCACTGGATCCCATCCGGGTCTACGTGGGGCTGAACGCCGCCGAGACCATCGCGGAACGCGCCCGGCTGGCCCTGCAGGAGATGCTGCGGGTCAATGCCTTCGACCGCTCGGTGCTGGTGCTGGCCACGCCCACCGGACGCGGCTGGGTGGACAATCGCGCAATCCAGCCGGTCGAGTACCTGCACGGTGGCGATGTGGCCACGGTGGCCGTGCAGTACTCCTACCTGCCGAGCTGGCTGTCGCTCATGGCGGAATCGCAGTACGGCCATGAGACCGCCCAGGCGGTGTTCGCGGAGATCTACGGCTACTGGAAACAGCTACCACCGGACGCCCGCCCGGACCTGTACCTCTACGGCCTCAGCCTGGGCGCGCTCAACTCCGAGCGGGCCGCGGACCTGTACGACGTGATCGGCGACCCGTTCTCCGGCGCGCTGTGGGCGGGCCCGCCATTTCGTAGCGAGACCTGGCGCGACATCAAACGCCAGCGCCAACCCGACTCGCCCGCCTGGCTGCCGCGCTTTCGCGACAGTTCGGTGGTGCGCTTCACGAACCAGGGAAACCACCTGGACATCCCCGGCGCCGAATGGGGCCCGATGCGCATCGTCTACCTGCAGTACGCGAGCGACCCGGTCACCTTCTTCGAGCCCCAGGCGCTGTACCGCCAGCCAGAATGGATGCAGGCACCGCGCGGCCCGGACGTCTCTCCGGACCTGACCTGGTACCCGGTCATCACCATGCTGCAACTGGCGGTGGACGTAGCGATCGGCGATGCCGCCCCGCGCGGCTACGGCCACGTCTACGCCACCGAGCACTACATCGATGCCTGGCAGGCAGTGACCAACGCAGACCGGTCCGCGGACGAGATCGAGTGGCTCAAACGCCACCTGGCCGACTGACCGACAGGGTGCCTACCCCGCGCTTTCCCCGGCGACCAGGCCTCGCTTGCGCAGGTTGCGGCCCGTGAAGTTCACCATTGCCACCACGGTCCCGGCATACAACAACGCGACGCCCCCCACGATCCCGAGCATCACGGCGTCCAGTGCAATCCCCTCGGCCCACATCACCAGCAGGGTGAGCGGAATCTGTGTACCGAGGAGCACCGCGATCATGGCGGCGATCACGCGCCACTTCTCGGCGCGCGACAGATAGCGCCCGTTCCTGCGCCCGAAGGACTCGCAGGGCCACACCACCGCCAGCGCCAGAATGCCCATCCCGATCGCCGTACCGGCTTGATCCAGATCGACATAGGCGCCCGCTACCATGGCAGCGATCAACAGCGAGAAATAAAGCAGTACAAACCGAAACAGCAGACCCTTGATGGACATCGTCTCCCCTCCCTGGGATATCTGAAAGCCGCACCACCCTGTGCGACCTGGATGCATGTCGGAGTACCCCGACATGCACGATCATGACATGCGGCTACTGCTCGGTGAACTTGGCACCTTCGAGGATCACCGGATAGCTGTAACCCGCCCCGAAGTCGCGATCCAGGATCAGCGTTCCGGTCACCGAGACGCGGTCGCCCACCTCGGGCAACTCGGTGGAGGTGACGGTGATGTAGTCACCCTCGCTGCCGGTACCGTCGACGAAGTGGATGAAATTGCGCCCCATGATGTCCTCGTTCACCCGGCCCACAATGCCTTCGAGCCGGACCTCTTCCCCATCCAGCTCGGCCGGGGCCTGATTCAGCTCCTCCACCGTATGCATCGGTTCGGCGCTCGCCACGCCCCACCCGAGCAACCCCACCAATAGTCCCGCCAGAATTCCCGCTTGTCCGCGCATTGCTCGACTCCTGTTCTCTTGTTTGCTTGTTGGCGTTGGGGAAACGCTGAACAACATCTCCCTGGGCGAATCATCCCGCGGTCGCACAAACCCATGCCATCGATTGATGCAGGGGTCGCCGTGCGCCCGGAAGCCCGGTCGGTCCCATTCTGGCACACAAGGACCGGCGCCCTGTCTGACCGCCTGTGCCACTATGCGCCCGGACGGGGCACCCGTTCACTGCCGCAACCACACCGCAAAGGAAACCACCATGTCCAGCCCTTATCGCCTCGCCACCGCCGTGGCCGGCGCCTGCATCCTCCTGGGCTCGGCCGGAGCAGTTCAGGCAAGCCCGTTCCACGGTTCCTACGTCGGCGGCCAACTCGGCTGGGTCGGTTATGACATCGACTACCGCGAAGACAGTGACGGCGGCATCTCCGGGCTTAGCGCCTCCGGCTTCACCGGGGGTGTCATGACGGGCTGGGGTACCGTCCTGGACAACGGCCTGTACCTGGGCTTGGAACTGAATGCGCAGAACGAGGACGCCGACCTGACGGTCACCCTTGATGAGAGCGAACTGGGGGTGGATAGCAAGTACAGCTACGGCATCACCGGCCGGCTCGGCACCACGGTAAACGACAACGTCCTGTTCTACGGCCTGGCCGGCTACCAGCGCTCGCGCCTGGACTACCGCCTTACCGATACAGAAGAGGACATATCCATTCGCTTCAAGGACAGTATCAACGGTGCCCGGCTCGGTGTAGGCGTCGAATACCAGATGGACAACCGCCTTTTCATGCGTGCCGAGTACTCGTACACGCTCTTCGAAAGCGAGCGCTATCGCATCGAGGGCGAAACCCTGCACTTCGATCCCGATGCCTCGCGCTTCATGGTCGGTCTCGGCTACCGCTTCTAGCATTCCTTCACGGCCCGTCCGCCATTCGGCAGCGGGCCTTTTCAGGCTGCGCGGGCAGCGTCCCGCATGCCTCCGGTCAGGCGCCGCTTCAGTCCCTCCGCAGCGCGGTTCACCACCAGGTACAGGCAGGGCACCACCAGCAGCGTCAGGATCATCCCCGCGATCAGGCCGCCGACCACGGTCAGCGCCAGAGGGCGCATGATCTCCGCCCCTTCGCCGAGGCCGATCGCCAGCGGCAACATGCCCAGCACCGTCGTCAGCGTGGTCATCAGGATCGGGCGCAGGCGCAATGCCCCGGCCTCCACGACCGCCCGCGCCGGGCTCAGGCCACGGAGTCGACGCCCCTGCTCGATGTACTCCACCAGCAGGATTGCGTTGTTCACCACCACCCCGATCAGCAGGATGGCGCCAATCATCACCGGGGCGGAGACCGGTGTGCCGGTCGCCCACAGGATCGCGACTACCCCGGTCAGCGACAACGGCGCGGCCGCCACGATCACCAGCGGATTCGCCAGGCGCTCGTACTGAACGGCCAGCACCACCAGCACCAGGAAGATCGCGAGCGCCACCACCGTGGCCATCTCGCGCTGGGTCTCCTGGATGGCCTCCCACTCGCCACCGATCAGCAGACTGTAGTGCTCGGGCACATCCACCTCGGACAGGCGCTGCTCGACCTCGGCCATCACCGAGCCGACATCGTTCACCTCGGTGTTGATGTCGCCGTTCACGCGCACCACCCGGCTCTGGTTCTCGCGCTCGATATGCGCAGGTCCCTCGCCGATCTCGAACTCGGCCACGTCCGCCAGGCGCACGGGATCCCTGTTGTCGCGGAACAGGATCATCCGCCCCAGGGTGGCCGTATCCTGCACATCCTCGCGCGGCAGGCGCACGCGCAGGTCGTACTCGCGATCGTCACGGACGTACTGCGTGGGCACTGATCCCTCCACCGCGTCGCGGATCGCCTGCCCCACCGGGCCCACCTGCAGGCCCAGCGCAGCCGCCCGCTCGCGATCCACATGGACGCGCAAAATCGGGCTCTGGTCCTCGCGCCCAACCTCGACGCCCTCCAGGCCCCGGATGCCTTCGAGGCGCCCGGCGATCTCGCGGGCAATGCGGCGCATCTCGGTCAGATCCGCCCCGACCACCGCAATCGAGAGGTCACCCCCGGTGATACTAAACTGCAGCCCCTGGATACTCGGCGGTCGCACGGTAATCCGTGCCCCGGGGAGTTCCAGCGCATCCATTGCCTCCTGCGCCTCGGCCACCCATTGTCCCGCGCTCATCTCGCGCTGTCCGGCCGGGGTCAGCTGGACGGTGATATTGGAGGTGCCGGGGCGCTCGTTGACCACGCCGCCACCGAGATGCCCGCCGACCATCGCGAACACGCTCTCCACATGCGGCAACGCCTCCAGCGCGGCCTCGATATCGCGTGCGGCCGCATCCGTCTCGTGCGGGGGCGTGCCCGGCGGCAGGACCATGCGCACGCTGACCTGGCCATCGTCGACCTGCGGCAGGAACTCGGTGCCCAGCTCACCGCCCACCTGCACCGCGCCGATCAGCAAAACGACGGCCGCCCCCAGCACCGCCCAGCGCAGGCGCAGCACCTTCGGCAACAGGCGCCGGTAACGTAGGCGTAGTCCCTGCACCCCGCGATCGAAGCCGCGCAGCAGCCAGGTCCGGTCCAGTCCGCTCTCCCAGCGGATGCGTGTCAGCAGGGCCGCGAGCATCGGCACCAGCGTAATCGCCGCGGCCAGGGTCGCGATGATCGCAAACGAAAGCGTCAGGATCAGCTCGCGGAAGATCAGTGCCCCGATCCCGGTAATCAGCAGGAACGGGAGCACCGCGGCCAGATTGGTGAGGGTGCCCGCGATGACCGCCGAGACCACCTCGCCGGCCCCGTCATGGGCCGCCTGCTCCGGCGACTTCCCGAGCTTGTCGCGATGGCGGACGATGTTCTCCAGCATCACGATGGCGTTGTCGAGCAACAGCCCCACCCCCAGCGCAAGCCCGCCGAGGCTGATGATGTTCAGGGTGAGCCCGCCCAGGCCCATCATGGCGAAGGTCGCCATCAACGCGATCGGGATCGACAACCCGATAATGAAGCTCTTGCGCAGGCTGCCGAGAAACAGGAACACCGCCAGCATCGCCAGCACGCCGCCCAGGATCGCGGCGGTACCCACCGAACTGACCGCGCCACGGATGAACGGGGCGGAATCGCTTACGACCTCCCACTGGATGTCCTCGGGGATGAAGCCCGAGCGCTCGAGTCGTTCGAGCGTGGCGCGTACCGAGTCCACCGATTCGACGGTATTGGCGTCCGGCAGCTTGAACACGGACACGCGCGCGGCCGGCGTGCCGTCCAGGCGGATGAACAGGCGCTGCTCGCGGTGGCCATCGCGCACCTCGGCCAGCTCGCCGAGGCGCACATGCGCGGACTGCGGCCCCGGCAACGGGATCAGCACATTGCGCACGTCCGCCTCGGAGGCAAACAACCCCTCGGTCTTGGCCATCACGTCAAAGGTATCGGAGGTCACCCAGCCCCCGGCCACCTCGCGGTTCTCGTCCTCCAGCGTCGTGCTGATCGCCGCCAGCGAAAGGCCATAGCCACGCACCCGCTCCTGGTCGAGGATCACCTCCAGTTCGCGCTCCTGCCCACCGGAGGCCTCCACCGAGGAGATGCCGTGGATCGCGATCAACTGCGGCGCCAGCTGGTGTTCCACCCAGTCGCGCACCGCGGTCTCCGAGCGCACGGTAGAGGAAAACCCCGCCTCCCAGATCGGGTCCTGCGAGGGGTCGTACTTGTACAGGCGCAGGGATTCGAAATCGTCCGGCAGCTGGGTGCGCGCCAGCTCCAGGTGGCGCGCCGCATCTTGCAACGCCAAATCCAGGTTGGTCCCGTACTCGAACAACAGATTGACGTTGGTACGGCCCTCGGAGGCGCGGCTGTAGATGCGGGTGAGGTTCTCGGTGGCCGCGAGGTTGCGTTCCAGCACGCGGGTCACCTGTTCCTCCATCACCTCGGGCGAGGTGCCGGGATGGTTCACGGTCACGCGGATGTGCGGATACTCGACGTGCGGCAGCAGGTCCACCGGCAGACGATCGACAAAGAACATGCCGAGCACGATCACTACCGAGGCCAGTGCCATGATCGCCACCGGCCGGCGGATGGAGAAGCTGGTCACCCGCCCGCGCGGGCGGTCCTCCGGTTCGGCCGCCACCCCCTAGCCCCGCCAGCCAACGATGCGCACGCGCTGGCCCTCGCGCATGTCGATCGGGTTGGTGGCCAGCACGATCTCGCCGTCCGCCAGGCCGTCCGTGATCTCGGTCCATGGGCCGCGGGTCACGCCGGTCTCGACGCTGCGGCGCTCCAGCTGCTCGTCCACCACCACATAGACATAGCGCTGGTCGCCGTCCTCGCCGATGGCGGCGGCCGGGACCGCCAGCGCATCCGGGCGTTCGTCGACGGTCATGCGGATGCGCGCCAGATTGCCCGGGCGCACGCCGTTGACGGCCGCCTCGGCCGGCAGGGCAACCTCCACCGTCACCTGCTGCGAGTCCGGCGAGGCCGCCGGAAAGATGCGCCGGATCTTCGCGACATAATCGGCATCCGGAAACGCATCCAGCCGAATGGGCACATCCTGGCCCACCACCAGATCGCGCACGTCCAGCTCGGACACCCCGGGACGCAGGACCAGCGTGGTGGTATCGACCAGTTCCAGCAATGTATCGCGCGCGGCGACCGCCTCGCCGGGCTCGACCATGCGCTCGGTGATCACGCCGTCACGGCTGGCGGCGAGCGTCCCGTAGTCCACCCGCGCCTGCCACAACGACCGCTCGCTCTCGGCCGAGCGCAGCACGGCGCGCGCCCGCTCGTAACTGGCACGGCTGGCAATCCCCTCGTCACGCAACTCGGCACTGCGCGCGTATTCCAGCCGGGCCTCCTCCACATGCGCCTCGGCGCGCGCCAGCTCCGCGCGCTCCTCGGCCACGTCCAGTTCGATCAGGGTGTCGCCCTGCTCCACGCGATCGCCTTCCTCGACATGCACCGCCTCGACCACACCATCGGTGCGCGCCGCCAGGCGCACCCACGCCCGCGGCTCGACCCGCGCGGACACCATCAGCTCGCGCGACAGATCCCGCGGCTGGAGCTCCACCGCCGCGACCGGGGTGGCCGCCTCGCCGCCTTCGTCATTGGCCCCGGCATCGTTGCCATTCCCGCAGGCAGTCAGCGAGAGCACCAGTGCAAAGGCGAGCGCGACTCCAGCCCTGCGGGTCGCGCTCGCGGACCGCGCGAATAAACCATCCTGGATGTTCGGCATGTGCAGCGACCTGTTTGGCGAGGGGGGCGCGCGGTGCCATCGTGCTCCCGCGGGCGACCGACCGTTGGGATTGATCCCCATGGTAGCGGTTCCTGCCCACGCCCCGCAGGCCAGGGAGGCGCTCGGGGTTCGCGCGGGTGCCCCCTGCTTTCCGGTCCTGCACGGCGCCCGGCGGGCAAACATGCGACGATTGGACGATGCACTCGACACCGCATTTTCCGCTGCGTGGCCTGTTCCGCCGCCTGCTGGGGCCGTTTGCCGGCCTGGAGCCCGAGGCCGTGCAGCTGGACAACGACGAGTGGGAGGCCCTGCGTCGACGGGCCCCGTTCGTCGCCCGCCTCACACCGGAAGAGCGCTCCCGGCTGCGCGAACTGGTCGGCCAAATCCTGGCGCAAAAGGAATTCATCGGGATTGCCGCGGAACCGGAACCCTGGCAGTGCCAGGTGATCGCCGCCTACGCCGCGCTGCCGGTGCTGGAACTGGGCCTCGAGCCTTATCGCGACTGGCGCACGCTGATCCTGTATCCCGACACCTTCGTGCCCGAGCACGAGTGGGTGGACGAGTCTGGCGTCGTCCACCAGGGGGCGATACCCCAGTCCGGCGAGGCCTGGGAGCGCGGCCCGGTCATCCTGTCGTGGAACGATGTCGAGCGCGACGGCGCTGTGGTCGTGCACGAGATGACCCACGTACTGGACGCCGGCAACGGCGAGGTGAACGGGTTTCCGCCACTACGCCGCGGGCAGTCGGCCGGTGCCTGGACGGAGGATTTCTCGCGGGCCTTCGAGGCTTTCGTGGAGGCCGTGGAGTCCGGCGAAATCGACGAGGCCGAGCTGCCGCTGGACCCCTATGCGGCCACCGCCCCGGAGGAGTTCCTGGCCGTCGCGACAGAGTCCTTTTTCTTCGAGCCGGCGCGCCTGCGAGAGGCCATGCCCGAAATCTATGAGCATCTGGTGGCATACTTTGATCAGGAGCCCCATCGACGCGGCGACCTGATCGCCTCCAGCACGCAACCCGCCCCGGAGCACACACCATGATCCGCAGCCCCTTTCGTTCCCTGCACCTTGCTCTTCTGGGGATTGTCCTGATGCTGGCCGCGCCCCTCGCGCTCGCCGTGGACGACCTGGACAGCCATTACGTGACCCTGGAGCCGGTGGTGGTGAACATGGCGTCCTCCGACCGCGGGCGCTACCTGCAGGCCTCCATCCAGCTGGAAGGCAACGATCTGGAAGACGCCCGCGCGATCCGCGAGCATATTCCCGCAGTGCGCGACCGACTGATCCGCATCCTTGGCGGGCGCAGTCCGGACAGCCTGACCGGCGGTGGCGCGCGCGAGGACCTGCGCAACGAGGCCACGGAGGAGCTGAACGAGTTGCTCGAGGAGATTACCGGGGCACCCCGGATCGCAGCCCTCTACTTCTCGGATTTCATCCGCCAGTAATCCTCACTCGCCGGCAAGGAAAAGCCCCCGGCAGCACAGGCTACCGGGGGCCGATGCTCCCGCCAGCACATGACGGGATCGAGCCCCGCTGGGGGCTCACTCCATAATCGATCATCGCTCCTTGATGGAACGATCAGTGCGGCCGATGCAGCAGCGGCATCTCGCCACGCTCCATCATGTGCCGGATCAATGCAGCCCGACCGGGCTCTTCCTGCTCCAGCTCGTCGGCGCACTGCGAAGGCTCGTGCGCGGCCTCCGATAGCATGACCTCCAGCTCGCGCAGGTCGACCTTGGGTTCCTGCAGGTCTTCCGGCTTCGGGTTCTCCAGCATGTTGGTTTTCCAGAACATGCGCGGGTGCCAGCAATGCAGTTTCGCATCCGGGTTGTGAAAGAGCTCGACACAGCGACGATTCAGTTCCTGTGCATTCATGGGGATCACTCCTCGCTCCAATGCATTCACCCTGATGTATAGACCCCGAAATACCCGAGTTCAAGGGTTGGTCTTTGAAGAGGGCCTCACTCCGCAGTCTCACCCCGGGCGGATTCCAGCGCCTCCAGCGCCTCCATCCACTCGGCCTCCGCCGTCTCCAGCCGACTGCGCAAATCGCCCTGTTCGCGGGTCAATTGGGCCAGACGATCCGCCGCCTCATCGGCGTACAGCGCCGGATCGGCCAGCTCGGTCTCCAGCGCATCCAGTCGTTCCTGAACACGGACACATTCCTGCTCGGCTCGGTCCGCACTCTTTTTCAGTGGCTTGAGTGCGGCACGCGCCTGCGCCGCCTGCTGCCGCCGTTCCTTCTGTGACAGTGCCGGACCACTCGGGGACGTCGTGGCGGGCGTTCCGGGGTCTTTCGCGGCGACACTTTCCCGCTCGCGGGCCTTCAGCTCGCGGGCGTAGTCATCCAGGTCCCCCTCGAAGTCGCTCAGGTGGCCGCCTTCCACCTTCCAGAAACGGTCGCAGACGCGAGCCAGCAGTTCACGGTCATGCGCCACCACCACCAGGCCACCGGCATAGTTCTCCAGCGCCTCGGCCAGCGCCTCGCGCATGTCCAGATCCAGGTGGTTGGTGGGTTCATCCAGCAGCAGTAACGAGGGCGCCTGCCAGATCAGCAGCGCCAGTACCAGGCGCACCCGCTCCCCGCCGGAACACTGACCCACCGGAGCGTCCGCTTTCTCGCCGGGAAAACCCATGCCACCGAGAAAGTTGCGCAGGCGCTGCTCCTCGGCGCGCGGGTCCTGACGTTGCAGGTGCACCAGGGGCGAGGCCTTCAGGTCCAGCTGCTCGCTCTGGTGCTGGGCAAAATAGCCGACCTTCAGGTTCGGCTCCACGCGGCGCTCGCCCGCGGTCAGGGCCAGCTCGCCGGCCAGCAGCGTCAAGAGTGTCGATTTCCCGGCACCGTTCGGGCCCAGCACGCCGATCCGGTCCTCGGGGCGCAGACGTAAAGTCGTCGGATGCAGGCGGACGCGATCCCCGGATCGGACCTCGGCATGATCCAGCGCCAGCAGGGGGTCGGGCAGACGCTCCGGGGTCGGGATCTCCAGATGAATCGGCCGGGCCGCGCGGATCACCGCGACCTCGTCGAGCTTCTCCAGACGCTTCAGTCGGCTCTGGGCCTGGCGTGCCTTGCTCGCCTTGGCACGGAAGCGGCGCACAAAGTCCTCCAGGTGGGCGCGCTCGGCCGCCACCTTTGCGGCCGACGCCTCGCTCTGGGCCATGGCCTCGGCGCGCTTGGCCTCGGCGTGGGTGTAGCTGCCGGCGTACAACGCGATACCACCGCGCTCGATGTGCGCGATATGGGTGCAGACCGAATCGAGAAACCGCCGGTCATGCGCAATCACGATCACCGTCCCCGGATAACGCGCCAGCCAGTCCTCCAGCCACAGGATGGTCTCGACATCCAGGTGGTTGGTGGGCTCGTCCAGCAACAAGAGATCCGAGCGCGTCATCAGCGTGCGCGCCAGGCCCAGGCGCATGCGCCAGCCGCCGGAGAAATCGCTCATGGGCCGATCCGCATCCGCCGCAGCGAATCCGAGGCCTGCCAGCAGTCGGCGCGCACGGGCATCGGCCGTCCAGCCGTCAATCGCCTCCAGCGCGCCGAACAGGCGGGCCTGCTCGGCGCCATCGGACACCTGCTCCAGGCGCTGCTGCAGGTCGCGCAGTTCGGTATCCCCATCCAGCACGTAGTCCACGGCCGAGCGCTCGCTCCCCGGGACCTCCTGCGGAAGGTGCGCCACCACCCATTCCGCGGGCTGGTCGATCTCGCCGGCATCCAGGCTCAATTCGCCCTGCAACGCCGCCAGCAGGCTGGACTTGCCGGACCCGTTGGCGCCGGTCAGGCCGACGCGCCAGCCCGCATGCACGGTGAGGCTGGCGTGCTGCAGCAGGATCTGGCGGCCGCGACGCAGCTCGATATCTTGTATTCGAATCATGCGGCGCAGTGTAGGGCAAGCGCGCGCCCGGCTCATGTAGGCCGGCCGTTCCTCGGGAAACGCCGCCCCGGTGCAGGGTGTCAGAATCCTGCCGCACCTTGCCGCCCGCGGCGGTGAGGACCTGCCGGGGGCGGCGAAAAATCGCCGAATTTCCGTCAAGACCTCCGTTATCCGTGATGCAAATCACTGTTTTAACTAAATATACGATAAGTGGCATGGATCTGGCTTTACTCTCGACCCAACGATCGATGCGAGCGAGACGGCCATGAACCGCGACGGGAACGCCCACAACCTGCGACTGGTATCCGCCAAGGGCAAGACGACTGGCGATGCCGGGACGCCCTTTGATGCCCTTGCCTTCGTGCAGGCCCTGTCCTCCAGCCTCGAGCTCGGGACCGTCCTCGCCCGCCTGCAGGAACACCTGCACGCCCAGGTCCACCACAGCGGCTGGTTCTTCATCCTGCAGGAGAGTGACGAGACCTGGTCCGGCGGCGACGAGGATCGCCATCGCATCGAGTACGGCATGAGCTTCAACAACGAGACCATGGGTTCGCTGATCCTGATGCGCGGACGCCGCTTCAGCGACGACGAACAGCAGTTGATCGAGGCTTTGCTGGGGCTGGCCGCCCCGGCACTGGCCAACGCCCTGCGTTTCCAGCGCCTGAACGAAAGCCTGGAGACCGATGAACTGACCGGTCTCGGCAACCGCCGCGCCTTCGAGAAACAGGGCGCCCAGTGGCTGGCCGACTGCCGCCGCCAGGATCGCCCGATGTCGGTGCTGGCCATCGATCTCGATCACTTCAAGCAGATCAACGATGAATACGGCCACAGCGTGGGCGACGACATCCTGCGCCTGGTGGCGCAGACCCTGCGCAGCACCACCCGCGAATCCGACCTGTGTGTGCGCATGGGCGGCGAGGAGTTCCTGGCGGTGCTGCCCGGCGCGGATCTCAGCCGTGCCATGGAATGCGGCGAGCGTATCCGCCTGGCTATTGCCGCCCTGCGCGCCTGCGCCACCGCCACCGACCAGTCCGCGCTGGAGAGCGCCGGCGCGGTCAAGGTGACCGCGAGCGTTGGCGTGGCCGGCGTCGGGCGCGGCGCCACCCTGCAGTCCGCCTACCAGGCGGCGGACGAGGCCCTGTATGCGGCCAAGCAGGCCGGGCGCAACCGCGTCCTCGCCGGCAACTGAGCCGCGGCAGCCCATCCCGCGCTAATCCGCATTGCCTTGATGCCGCCTACCCCGCGCCGGGCTGGATAAAATCGACACAGGTCAGCGGGGTCGAGAGCACCGCGCGACGCAGCGCCTCAATGGCCTCCGGACGCGGGAAGCTGGTCCGCCACGCCAGGGCCACACGGCGGCTGGGCGCCGGATCCTGAAACCGCCGCACGGCCAGCAGTCGCTGGGCATAACGATCCGCCCCCACCGCCGTGCACGGGAGGATCGTTACCCCCATCCCCGAGGCCACCATGTGGCGGATCGTCTCCAGCGACGACCCCTCCAGGTTGCGTGGGGTACTGCCATCCGCAGTTACCGTACGCTGACAGTCCGGGCAGCGCTCCAGCACCTGGTCGCGGAAACAGTGTCCGGCACCCAGCATCAGCAGGGTCGCATCGGCCATGTCCTCCAGGCGCAGGGGTTCCTTGTCCTTCAGCGGGTGCGCCGCCGGCAGCACGGCCATGAATGGTTCGTCGTACAAGGGAAGCGTGACCACGCCCGGCTCCTCGAACGGCAACGAAATGAGGATCGCGTCGAGCTCACCCTGCTTGAGCCGCTCGCGCAGCCGCCCGGTGTAGTTCTCATCGATCACCAGCGGCATGTTCGGCGCGCGCTCGTGCAGCGCGGGGATCAGCTCCGGAAGCAGGTACGGACCGATGGTGTAGATCGCACCCAGGCGTAGCGGGCCGGAGAGTTGATCCTGACTCTGTACGGCAACCGAGCGCAGCTGTTCGACCTCGGCCAGCACACGCCGCGCCTGCGCGATGATCTGCTCACCTGCCGGCGTCACGTTGACCTCGCCGCGGCCGCGCTCGAACAGGGTCACGCCCAGTTCTTCCTCGAATTTGCGCACCGCCACCGACAGCGATGGCTGACTGACATGGCTGGCCGCGGCCGCCCGCCCAAAGTGGCGGGCATCGGCGACGGCGACCACATACCGCAGCTCGCTCAGGGTCACCGGGGCGCCCCTCCGCTGTTGTCATCGCTGTCCAGCCCCTGAAACTCGCGGCCGCCGTCCGGCCAGTCCAGGGTCACGCGCTTCAACTGCCGGCCTTCCAGCGAGATCTCGCCGGGATGTCGCCCCGCCCCATCGGCGGAAAACTCGAAGCGGTAGCGGCGTTGCAGGGCCAGACCACGGTCGCCCCAGACCAGGCGCTGGCCGGTACGCACGACGGTGGCATCGAGCAACTGCACCCCTGCCCGCTCGCAGGCCTGCCGCCCCACCCGACGGGCACGTTCGTTGGCACGCCAGGTGTCATTAACGTAAAACCCTATCAAGGCAATGGAAATGATTATGATCAAGCCTGTCATGGACCGGTATGATAAGCGCAAACGAACCCGAGTTTTTCCGGGCATGCCCGGCCGTCTCCGGTTCGTTTACCTTGCCACCAGCGTTTCCGGGTCTGCATGACTACCACTGCCATCCCCTTCTCCGATCTCGCGCAGGGCCTGCGCGAGATCGGGCAGCAAGAACTGCTGCCCCGCTTCGAGGCCGATATCGCCGTTGATTACAAGGCGGACGGCAGCGTGATCACCGAGGCCGACCACGCGGTGGATGCGCGTGTACGCACCCTGCTGGGCGCATACGGACAGAACACGCCGGTACTGAGCGAGGAACAGGCACGCGGCGAACAGGCACGCGTACTGGAGACCGCCCCCGCCTTCTGGCTGGTGGACCCGCTGGACGGCACCTCCAATTTCGCCGGTGGCATGCCCTTCTTCGCCATATCCATCGCCCGCATCGAGGGTGACCGGGTCACCCATGGCGCGACCTACGATCCGGTACGCGAAGAACTCTTTACCGCCACCGAAGACAGCGCGCTGGAACTCAACGGGGTCACCCCGCCGGCGACCACTCGCCCTCCCGTCACGGAGCTGGGCCGCGCCATCGCCCTGGTGGACTACAAGCGCCTGGATGCCCCCCTGGCGGGTGAGCTGGCCTGCAACGCACCGTTTCGCTCGCAACGCAACCTCGGCGCCTGCGCCCTGGAGTGGGCCTGGCTGGCCGCCGGCCGCGCCGATCTGTACCTGCACGGTGGCCAGGCCCCATGGGACAGCGCGGCCGGTGGGCTGATGCTCGCCCGCGCCGGCGGTGCCATGTGCAACCTCGCGGGCGAGCCCGTATTCGGACGATCGCTGACCAAGCGCTCCGCGGTGGCGGCGCGCTCCGACACCCTGCTCGCCGACTGGCGGGCGTGGCTGGCCCCTTGGCTTGCCGCCCCGGAGTCCCCCTCGTGATCCGCCGCCGCAAGTCCGGCGGCGGATCACGCCTGGGCGTCGGCAGCGCCGACTTCACCCCACGCTACCTGCCGATCGCATGGAAGATCGTCGCGGCGATCGCCGGGCTGACACTGGCCGGGATCGTGACCCTGTCGGCTGTGGTCCTGAACCAGGTCAGCAACGTGCTGGACAACCAGATTCGCGCCCAGGCCGAGATCACCGTGGCGCCGGTCGCGCGGACCTCGGCGGAACTGATGCTGGCCGAGGACTACCTGACCCTGGAGACCCTGCTGAACTCACTGGTGGAGGAGGGGCGCGTCGAGTCCATCGCCGCCTACGCGATCGACCGCGGTCAGGTTGCCCGCGCCGGGACACCCCCGGAGCAATCCCTCACCGACGGGGTGTGGCCGCTGGCACCGACGATGGAGCCCTACCGACGCAACGTGCGCTTTCAGGACGTACAGGTGGGCTACATCGAGGCCTACATCGACACCTCGCCAATGCAGGAGCTAATCCGCAACACCCTGAACGCCGGGATCGCCACGGCCGTCGGGGTGTTTCTGCTGAGCCTGATCCTGGCAATCGACATCAGCAAGCGCCTGGTGCGCCCACTGGAACGCCTGGCCGAGAGCATGCGTTCGCGCGCCCGCCCCATGGATGACCAGGGCAACACGCTGCCGATGGTGCGCCAGGACGAGATCGCACAGCTGACCGACGCCTTCAACGATATGGCGCGCGACCTGCTGCGCAAGGACCAGGTCGAGGCCGCCCTGCGCCGCTATGTGTCGGACGCCATCGCCCAGGACATCCTGGAGAATCTGGACCGGGTGGAGCTGGGCGGACGCGCGCTGGAGGGATCGGTACTGTTTGCCGACATCCAGGGCTACACCGCGCTTTCGGAGCGCTGCAGCCCGGAGGCCCTGGGCCGCATGCTCAACGAATTCTTCGGGCCGATGTCGGAATGCATTGCCCGTCACGGCGGCACGGTGGACAAGTACATGGGCGACTGTACCATGGCGGTCTTCGGCCTCGCGGCGGATGCCGGAAACCATCGCCTGACCGCTGTGCAGACCGGCCTGGCCCTGCTGGACACCGTCGCCTCGATCAACGCCGAGCGTGAACGCCGCGGCGATACCCGGGTGGAGTTCCGTATCGGCCTGAATGCCGGCGAGATGCTGGCCGGCAACATGGGGGCCGAAGACCGCATGCAGTTCACCGTAGTCGGCGACACCGTCAACCTCGCGGCCCGCCTGGTCACGGTCGCGCCCGCCGGCGGGCTGGTCACGACTGCCGCATTCATGGAGCACGAGCAGGTGAAGGGACAGTTCCGCACCGAAGACTGGGGCACCCACGAGCTGCACGGGGTCAGCGAAGCCGTGCCCACCACCCGGGTACTGAACGCTACGGATCGCACATGACTGCAGCCCGCGGCCTGTTCCCGCTCGCGAGCATCCTGCTGGCCCTTCTGCTGGTCCAGGGCTGCGCCGCTCTGGACCCCTTCGCCCCGCCCGAGCAGCGCATCGAACGCGCACTGGAGACGGGTAACTACCAGCATGCCCTCGAGCTGATCGACGAGCACGACCCGGAACCGCGAGCCCGATGGGCCGAGCGCCGGGCAGCCATCGAGGACGAGGCCGCGACCGCCGCGGCCGAGGCGATGCACGAGGCGCGCGCCGCCTCGGCCGAAGGCGCGGTCGCTCAGGCCCTGGAGATCCTCGAGACGGCCGAGGCACAATTGCCGCCGGACAGCGAACGTCGGGAATTCATCAGCCAACTGGAGCGCCAGCGACAGGTTGGATTGCAGACCCTGCAGCAACGCCACGACATCCTCGAGGCGCGCGCCCTGGTCCAGCGGCTGCGCCTGCTCGAGGTGATGCGTCCGTTGGTGCGCCACAGCGAACGACTGCCGGACGATCCTGACCGCCTTGCCAATCGTCGCGAGCCCCTGGCGCGGGCGCTGGATGGCTACGCCGCCGACACCGATGGCGAGGAACGCCTGGAGCTACTGCACCTGGCCCAGGGCCTGGCCTCCGACTCCGAACGCGCAGAACGCATCGCGCGCCTGGAGCGGGAACTGCGCCAGGCCGAAGCCCCCGAGATCGAGGAAGAGGTCCCGCGTTCCACCATCAATGCACGCCTGCGTCAGGCCCTGGAGGCCGGCGAATTGGCCACGGCGGCGCGCTGGTGTCGCAACGAGATCACCCCCGACACCGACGCCTCCGGCCCGGACCAGGCCGCCCAGCGAGCCCATCGCGCGCTGTGCGAGGAATGGCGCGAGCGCCGAGACGCGCGCGCCGAGACGCTGCTGGAGGAGGGCCGCAGCCATTACTCCGCCGGTGACATCGAAGAGGCCCTGAGACACTGGGAAGAGGGGCTCGAACTGGCGCCCGACCATGCCGGACTCCTCTCGGCCCACGAGCGCGCGCTGCGCGTGGTCGAACGCCTGGAGAGCCTTCGCGTGCCGGAACCGCTCCCTGAAGCGGAGGCAGACAGCCCGCCCGACGACGTGCCACAGGCCGAGCCCGATGCCCCGTAGCGCGCGAGCCGGCGCCCGGCGCTGCGGGCCGCGCGCATTCGCCGTAGAATACGGCCCGCCCACCGGAGCAAGAGCCCGCCACGCATGAATCCCGCCGTCCAGGAACTGATCGCCGACGAACCCCACCGCGTCCTGCAACTGGGCGACACCGAAGTCGTGGTGCTGGGCACCGCGCACGTGTCGCGCGCCAGCGCCGACAAGGTCCGTGCCCTGATCGACACGGGGGCCTTTGACAGCGTGGCGGTCGAGCTGTGCGAAAGCCGTCAGCGCGCGATGCTGGACCCCGACGCAGTCGGGCGCATGGATCTGTTCAGCGTGATGCGCAAGGGCCAGGCCCCGATGATCGCCGCCAGTCTGGCGCTCGGGGCCTACCAGCAACGCCTGGCCGACCAGTACGGCATCGAACCCGGCGCCGAGATGCGCGCGGCCATGGACGGCGCCCTAGACAATGGCCTCCCCCTGGCCCTGATCGACCGGGATATCGGCCTGACCCTGCGCCGCACCTACCGCGCAGTGCGCTGGTGGGAACGCATGGGGCTGATCGGCGGACTGTTCAGCTCCGTACTCTCGCGCGAGAAGATCGACGAATCCGAGATCGAGCGCCTGAAGGAAGGCGACATGCTGGAGTCCACCTTCAGCGAGTTCGCCGAGCAGTCCGAGGACCTCTACCGCACCCTGATCGAAGAGCGCGACCACTACATGGCCGCCCACCTGCGCCGCCTCGCGGCCAACCCGGAGACTCGCTGCATCCTGGCGGTGGTGGGGGCTGGCCACCTGCCCGGGATTGCCGAACAGGCCGAGGATCACCTGACCCCGCCGGACGCGATCCTCGACGCCCTGGACCAGGCCCCGCCCAAGGCGCGCTGGCCCAAGGTCGTCCCGTGGGTGGTGATCGGGATCATCCTCGCCGGCTTTGCCATCGGGTTCTCGCGCAACCCGGATATCGGCCTGCAGATGGTGATCGACTGGGTACTGATCAACGGCGGGCTGGCGGCCCTCGGCGCGATCATCGCCCTGGCCCATCCACTGACCGTGCTCACCGCTGCCCTGGCGGCCCCGCTGACCTCGCTAAATCCCACCATCGGGGTCGGCTTTGTGGCGGCCGCGGCCGAGCTGTTCCTGCGCAAGCCGCGGGTCTCCGACTTTGCCAGTCTGCGTCAGGACACCACCACGCCACGCGGCTGGTGGCGCAACCGCGTCTCGCGCGTGTTGCTGGTATTCCTGCTGACCACCCTGGGCTCGGCCGCCGGCACCTACATCGGCGGCGCCCGCGTCTTCAGCCACCTCTTCGGCAGCTAATCTCCTCCCCCACGCGCTTCGTGGTTGCAAGACCCGCTTATTCGGGGATGCGCAGCACGAGCTTGCCGCGGCGGCCGCCGGCTTCGATGCGCCGGTGGGCCTCGGCGGCCTCGGCCAGCGGGAGGGTATCCTCGACGTTGACCTGCAAGCGACCGCTGGCCAGCCGGGCCAGACCCTCGGCCACCAGGGTGGCCTGGTGCTTCAGACGGCGGCGATCATTCTCCAGCATCGGGGTCAGCATCAGCTCCAGGCTGATGCTCGGGTTGCGCAGCCGCGCCGGGTTCCAGTCGGTATCCTCCGGGGGGGGCAGAAGGGTCACCAGATCCCCGCCATAGGCCACCTGCGTCAGTCCCTCGCGGAAGACCTCGCCACCAACAGTGTCCAGCACGATGTCGAAGCCACGCCCATCGGTGTACTGCATGATCGCGTCCGCGGCATCCGGCTTGCGCAGGTCGACGACATCGCCCCCAAGTGCGGTGACAATCGTGCCCGCCTCGTCGCGCCGCACCAGCCCCAGTACCCGGCCGCCGGCGGCGCGTGCGATCTGTACGGCCATCTGCCCGACCCCGCCGGCCGCCGCGTGGACCAGCACGCTCTGGCCGCGCTGCAGGTCGGCCCGCTCGAACAGGGCCTCCCAGGCGGTCAGCCAGGTAAGCGGCAGGGCGGCGGCCTGGGCATCGGATACCGCCGCCGGCACCGGGACCACCGCGGCCTCGGGCACCACGACCTGTTCGGCGTAGGTCCCCGGATCGGCCCCGACCCCACCAAAACAGAAGGCAACCCGCTGCCCCGGCCGCGCGTGATGCACGGCACTGCCACATTCCTCGATGATGCCTACCCCATCGCAGCCCGGCGTGTTGCGCGGCGCACCGGGGACGATCATGCCCCCGGCGCGCACCTTGGTATCCACCGGATTGACACCGGCCGCCAGCATCCGGATGCGGACCTGGTCGGGGGCCGTGAGCGCCGGCTCCGCCACTTCGTCCAGACGCAGGGCCTCGGCGGCTCCGGGTTGGTCGAACACGACTGCTCGCATGACTACTCCTCGTTGCATGGGGATTCGTGGAAACGCGCGCCGGCCGCCCCGAGTGCGGCCTACAGGCCGATTCCGATGCCAATGCCAAAGCGCACACCGCCGGAAGATCGTGGCGGCTCGGGCTCCGGCCACAGGTGCACCGAGTGGGCCTCCAGCACCGGGAAGACGTAGTCCAGCTCGCCGATCCGACCGTCCTCGACCCCGGTCACCGTCCCGACACCGGTAATCCGGCGCCCGGCACGATAGTCCACCGGGTCGGCGAAGCCCTCCACACGCAGGCGGAAACGCCCCGTGGTGGACTGCCGCGTCTGTGGCTCCTGACGACTGAGCGGGTAACCGACCACCTCAATGAAGGTCGCCTCGGCGCGATTGTCCACGCGCGCGATCACCCCGCCCCATACCTGCTCGTCGGGCGGCAGGCTATCGGCGGTGACTGCACGCGGCTCGACCTGCACGGCCGGGTCATCCGGGGCCTCCAGCGGGCCGGAGGCGCAGGCGCCCAGGAACACGGGCAGCAGCAATGCCAGAAAAGGACGCAGGAATCGGGTCATGCTCACCAGTACCAGGGATGCGGGTGATAGCGCCCATAGAGGCCGTAGCGCGGGCCCCAGGGACTATAGAACGGGTCATAAAACGGGTCGTAGAACGGATCGCGGTAGCCGCGCTCCGTCGGTGGCGGGCGCCGCGGCCACAGGTAGACCGCATCCGCCTGCAGCGTAACGAAGGTATAGGCGTAGTCGCCGATGCGGCCCTCCTCGATCCCGTGGATGACACCCCGCACGGTCACCTCGCGGCCTTCCTTGTAGATCTGCGGGTCGAGAAAACCGCTGCTGACCACGCGGAAGCGCCCGGGTGAGCGGTCCGCCTCCTGCGGTCGCCCCTGGCGATCAAGCTCGCGGGCCACCACCTCCAGCCGGGTACCGCCCGAGGTGTTCTCGATGCCCGCAATCACCCCGCCCCAGACCACGGTCTCGCCCTTCACGGCCTCGGGATCCGCCAGCACCTGGTCGCGATCGGGGGCGGCAGCAGGCAACGGGGAAAGGGCCGCCGGAACCCCGGCACAACCCGTCACCAGGAGCAGCAGCCCCGTCAGGACCAGCGCGCGCAATCGTACAAGCTGGAATGCTCGACTCTGCATAGTCGATGAGATTCGAGCGCCACCCTCAAGTTCACGGCGCGCCCTCATGGCCGCGGCTCCCCATCGTGCGCCGGATCGCAAAGATCCTGCACCGCCAGCACCTCGTGCTGGGCCTCCTCCACTGCGGCGAGCAGGACCTCGGGGGCCAGATGCAGGGCGTCCCACACCGCCGGATCTACCGGGGGTGCATCCGCCCAGTCGCGCGAATCGATCTCGGCGAGATGGGCACCGGTGTTGGCCAGGTGCACCAGCATCACCGCGGTGCGGTTGCGCTCCGGCGCCTGCAGCGGGTGATGGTGACCGGCGAGGCAGTCGACCAGGAGTTCCGGCAGACCCCAGTGCGCGGCCAGGGCCCCACCCAGCTCCGCATGATCGAAGCCCAGTTGCGCGCGCTCCGCGCCCTGCGGGCTCAGGCCGTCGCCAACATCCAGACTGGAGAGGAAGGCCCGGTGGGCCGATTCCGGCGACTGCGAGAACAACAACAGTTTGCCAAGATCATGCAGCAGGCCAGCCAGGAAGATCCCGCTGGCCTGGCGCGGCGACACGCGCATCGCCAGTTGCCGCGCGATCACCGCACAGTAGGCCGAATGGCGCCAGAACACCTCCAACGGCAGGCGTTCCTGATCGGGGATGCTGGCCGTGGCGCGGGTGATCGCGCTCGCCACGACCAGACGCTGCAGGGCATCGCGACCCAGCAGGGCAATCGCGCGGTCCACCGAGTCAACCGGACGCGCCGGGGCATAGGCAGGGCTGTTGGCGATGCGCAGGACCAGGGCCACCAGGCCGGGATCGCGTCCCAGGCTGCTGGCGATCCTGGCAGCCGTGGCATCGTCGTCCTCCAGCAGGCGCGCAACCTCGAACACCACCTGTGGCATGGCCAGAAGCTTGTCAGCCGACTGGACGCGGGCCTCAAGGGAATCGTTGGCGGATCGGTCGGACATGGATGGATCCTCTTGCCGAGGCGGAACGGGGATCGCTGCGCCTCACTCGTCCTGTTTCGAGGCCACCTCGCGCATGTGGCCCCGACCTCTCTACTGTAGCCGCTGTCCCCTTCGTTGTAACCCGGCCGGGCCCGAACCATACTCGCAGGCCCGAGTCGAAAATACGACGCTTCGTCCACCAAGGAGGTGCCCATATGTTTAGCAAGTCCGCATTTGCGCCGCTGGCCGTTTTGCTCGCCGGCCTGCTCCCCGGCATGGCCCTGGCCGGCATCCAGACCGAAGAGATCGCCTACGACCATGACGGCGACGAGATGACCGGCTATCTGGCCCATCCCGAAGGCGACGGGCCACACCCGGCGGTCCTGGTCATTCACGAATGGTGGGGCCACAACGACTACGCCCGCGACCGTGCCGAGCAGCTGGCCCGCGAGGGCTACACCGCCTTCGCCCTGGATATGTACGGCAGCGGCAAGCTGGCCGATCACCCGTCCACCGCCGGCGAGTTCGCCGGAGAAATCCGCGAGAATCGCGACCTGATGCTGGGCCGCTTCCAGGCCGCCTACGACTGGCTGCGCGCGCATGATGCCAGCGCGGATGCGGCGCCCTCCGCGGTCGGCTACTGCTTCGGCGGCACCGTGGCCCTCGAGGCCGCGCGCGCAGGGATGGACCTGAACGTGGCGGCGAGCTTCCACGGCGGCCTGGCAACCGAGCACCCGGCCGAGGTCGGCAAGGTGTCGGCCGAACTGCTGTCCTTCACCGGTACCGCAGACCCGATGATCCCGCCGGAGCAGGTCGCCGGTTTCCAGAAGGAGATGCAGGAGGCCGAAGTACGCTACACCGTGGTGGAATTCTCCGGCGTGAAGCACAGCTTCACCAATCCGGGGGCCGATGCCATTGCCGAGGAGTTCGGCATGCCGGTCGGCTATGACGCCCGCGCCGACCACGACTCCTGGAACCACCTGCTGGGTGTCCTCCGCGATCGGCACTAAACCCGGTGAACGGCGGGCACTGCCAGGTGCCCGCCCCTTTCACGCGGCGCCTCAGATCCCGCGCAGGTAGATCGCCACCCCCAGGACCACGATCACCGCCAGCACCCCGACAAACGCCAGCCGGAACCAGCGGCGACGCCCCAGGCGCGCGGGTCGCGCGTGTTGCGCATCGAACAGGGACGCTCGCAGGCTGTCCTCCGGCTCCGCCTTGACCGGTTCGCCCCGACTCGGCTCGCTCGCCGGCTCCGCCGCAGCGGTGGTGCTGTGGCCGGTCAGGGCATGTTCCAGATCACGGATGCGGCCACGCAGGTCCTGGTTGCGCTGCTGGGCCTCCGCCAGCTCCTGCTCGCGGGCCACCAGGCGGTCACCCAGATCCGAAGCCGAATCCTGGCTATCCGTACAGCGCTGCTCGGCCTCGGCCTGGGCCTTCTCGGCCGCCGCGGCGCGCTCGCACTGCTGGTTGCGCTCGCGGCGCAGGCGTTCGGCCTCGCCCCGCGCCACCTTCAGCTCCGTCTGCTCCTCCTCGCGCTGGCGCTCCAGGTCGACGAGCTCGTGGTCCAGACGGACATTCTCGCTCTCGAGCTCGCGCACCCGGCTACGCAGTTGTTCGGTCTCGCGGTCGGGCTCGGTCGACTCCGGGGCGCCCTCAGCCTCGAGTTCTTCCACACGCACACGCAAGGCCGCAAGCTCCTCCTCGCGGGCCGCGGCCTGTTCGGCTGCTGCCGCGACCTCTTCGTCCCGCGCCCGCGCCTCGGCCAGCGCCGTCTCCGCCTCCTCCAGACGACCCTGCAGGGCCTCGATCTCGCGATCCCGCTCTTCCGCGCGCTGGAACGCCGCCGTGGACTCGTCGCGGGCCTCGCCCAGGGCGTTGCGCAGACGCTCCAGCTCTTTCTGCGCCTCGCGCTCATTGGAGGATTGCTGCCGCAGCATCAACTCGCGGCGCAGGCGCTCGACCTCGTCGCGCAGCGCCTGGTTCTCGGCGGAGTCGGGGGCCGCTCCGGAGGGGGGCGGCTCGGGGACCGGCGGCGGTGGCAGGAGTTCGGCCACGACCTCGCGCACGCGGGTGGGAACAAACGGCTTCATCAGGACGGCATTGGCCCCCAGTGAACGCCATTCGTCGCTGGCCGCCTCGTCGCTCTCCTGACCGGTCACGATCACCACCGGGAGGTCCGTGGGGAGGTCATCGACGCCATCACGAATACGCAGCAGGAGATCCTGCCCGTCGATGCCCGGCATCGAGAGATCGGTCAGCACCAGCCCGATATCGGGATACTGCTGCAGCAGTTCCAGGGCCTGTTCGCCGTCGGCCGCCTCGTAGACGGTGTTCTGACCCTGCAGAATACGTTGCAACGCAACCCGGATGACCTTGGAGTCATCCACCACGAGGATCGCGGCGCGTTTTGGGTCCGGTATCTGATCGCTCATGCTTCCCCCTGACTGACATCCGGCCGCCTGACAGCGGCACGGCCGCCGACCACGCTGTACCCCCGGTGGCCGAACATCCCTAGACTCGCAAGACTACGGGCCCCCGCGTCCGGATGCCAGTGGGGTCGCCGGGGCAACCGGAACCGGTTCACACTTTCTCGCTCCGGGCGATCGGCCCGCGGAGCGTCGTGCGCGACCACCGCTCCGTGTTTGCTACACGGGCTTCGACTTCCACTTGACCGAATAGAGGTCGCGCCGACGATCACGCAGGTTGCGCACCGAACCGTGATTGCGCAGCTCCTTCAGGTTGTCGAGGTCGAGATCCACGATCAGGGTCATCTCGGTGTTCGGGGTGGCCTCCGCGGCCACCGCGTCGTGCGGGAAGGCAAAGTCGGACGGGGTGAACACAGCCGCCTGGGAGTATTGCATGTCCATGTTCTCGACCTTGGGCAGGTTGCCCACCGAGCCGGACATCACCACGTAGCACTCGTTCTCGATCGCGCGGGCCTGGGCGCAACGCCGTACCCGGAGATAGGCATTCTTGGTGTCGGTCCAGTAGGGCACGAACAGGATCTGCAGACCGTGGTCCGCCATCACTCGCGGCAGTTCGGGGAACTCCACGTCGTAGCAGATCAGGATCCCGATCTTGCCGAAGTCGGTGTCGAAGACATGCACCTCGTCGCCGCCCTGCAGGCCCCAGTAGGAGACCTCGTCCGGGGTCACGTGGATCTTGTACTGGCGGTCCCAGGTGCCATCTCGACGACACAGATAGGAGACATTGCGCAGGACATCGTCCGTGTACTCGGGCATCGAGCCGGCCACGATGTTGATATTGTAGGCCAGCGCCAGGCGCACCATCTCCTCGCGGACCGCCTCGGTGTACTCGGCCAGCCGGCGCACGGCCTCGGCCGGGTAGTCTTGGTTGAAGGCCCCCATCAACGGGCCGTTGAAGAATTCCGGGAACAGCACGCAGTCCGAGCGATAGCCGGAAACCGCATCGACGAAATACTCCACCTGCTGGAACAGGGAGTCCAGGTCCACCGTCGGGCGCATCTGCCACTGGACGACGCCGATGCGCACGTCCGAACGGCTGCCGCCGATCAGCTTTTCCTTCTCCTCGTAGTAGATGTTCAGCCACTCGATCAGGGTCGCGTAGGCCCCGGACTTCTCGTCGTCCGGCAGGTAGTTGGTGATGATCTTGCGGACGTGGAAGTCGTTCGCCAGCTGGAATGTCAGGATCGGGTCGATGATCTCGTGGTTCTTGACCTTGCGTACGTACTGCTGCGGCGTCAGCTCGTCGCGGTACTGCTCGTAGCCGGGGATGCGCCCACCGGCGACGATGGCCCGCAGGTTCAGCTTCTCGCACAGCTCCTTGCGCGCGTCGTACAGGCGCCGGCCCAGGCGCAGCCCGCGATAGTCCGGATGCACGAAGATGTCCACGCCGTACAGCGTGTCGCCGTCCGGGTCGTGAGTGGTCAGGAAGCCATTCCCGGTGATCTGCCAGTAATTGTGCTGATCACCGAAGCGCTTGTATTCGACGATCAGGCTGATGGCCGCGGCGACCACCTTGCCGTTGTCCTCGATGCAGATCTGGCCCTCGGGGAAGCGCATCACCTGGGACCGGAACTGCGCCTCGCTCCAGGCACCGTCGAGGTCGTGATAGACCCGCTCCATGATCTCGCGGATGTCCTCGTAGTCCTCGACCCGCGTCGGACGCAGGGTCAGGTGGTGCTGGGGGTTCGACTCGTTGTCCGCGTCAGTGGTCACGCTTGGGGGCTCCGGGATTGAGACAGAGGGGCAGGATGCACGGGGAATGGGCGTGGATCAAAAGATCCAGGCCAGCATCAACCAGAAGAACACAAAGAACAGGAAGAAACCGGGGATCATGAACTGCAATTCCCCGATCAGACCCTCGCCGGCGGCCAGGGCGAACACGATCGACACCAGCACCGAGACGATGGCCGCGACCAGGGCCGCGTTCTGCAGGCCCATACCATCATCGAAGGTGAGCGCGACCCAGTCCGACAGCCCCGGCAGGGACACCGCTGCCGCCAGCACCAGCAGGGCGACGAGCAGGGCCACGAGCGTCGAGGTACCGAGCAGAATACGCAGCGCCAGGCGGCTGTCGCGGCGGTCCGAGCGGCTCATGCCACGGCCTCGCGGCGCTCCCGAACGTACTCGCGCACCCGGTTGGGGTCCGGGATGCCGCTAACCCGGAATTCCGGGTTGTCCCCGGTGGTGTACACCGCGATCTGGCCGACACGGAAGATGCGGTCGAAGAAACTCTGGTCCACCTTCACCGTGCGGATCTGGCCGATATCGAGGTCCACATGCGACTTCGACAACAGACCCCGCTCCAGATGCACCTGATCGGCATCGATGCGCAACCGTACCGAGCGCGTCTGGAAGTACCACCACAACAGGATCAGCAAGCCGAGGCCGAAGGCCGGGATCAGCACCAGGCTGAGTATGAAACCGACCGGGTGATTGCGGAACATCGCCGGTCGGGCGTCGATCGCAGGTTCACGGGCAGACATGCGCAGACTCCGGTTGGGGACGGACGCGTCCGCACAGCACGGACCCATCCAGTTTGGCGCGCCGTCCCAAACAAAGCGAGCCCCGCACGGGGCGGGGCTCGCAGTTTGCCGGGTAAGGGCCGGTCAGCCGGCCCGCCCGGGGCAGGATCGCGAAGTTACGCGGTCCGGGCGTCGCGCTCGGCCTTGGCTTCCGCCTTGGCCTCGTCGCTGTCGTCGTAGCCGAGGTTTGGCGCGAGCCAACGCTCGGCCTCCTCGAACGACATGCCCTTGCGCTTGGCGTAGTCCTCGACCTGGTCGCGGTTGACCTTGCCGAGCCCGAAGTAGCGCGACTCCGGATGGGCGAAGTACCAGCCGGAGACGGCCGAGACCGGCAGCATGGCGAAGCTCTCGGTGAGCGTCATGTCGGCGTGCTCTTCCGGCTGCAGCAGCTCCCACAGGGCCCCCTTCTCGGTGTGCTCCGGGCAGGCCGGGTAGCCGGGCGCCGGGCGAATACCCTGGTACTTCTCCTCGATCAGGTCCTCGTTCTCCAGCGACTCGTCGGGGACATAGCCCCAGTATTCGCGACGCACATGGTAGTGCATGCACTCGGCAAAGGCCTCGGCCAGACGGTCCGCCAGGCTCTTCACGAGGATGGCGTGATAATCGTCGTTGGCCTTTTCGTATTCCTTGGCCTTGGCGTCGACATCACCGCCGGCGCTGACCGCGAAGGCGCCGATGTAGTCCGGACCACCCGCTTCCTTGGGCATCACGAAATCCGCCAGGGAGTGGCTCGGCTGGCCGCGACGCTTCTCGGTCTGCTGGCGCAGATGGTGCAGCTTCTTCAGCACCTTGGAGCGGCTGTCGTCGGTGTACACCTCGATGTCGTCGTCATCAACGGTGTTCGCCGGGAAGAAGCCGACCACGCCGCGCAGGGTGACCCACTTCTCGTCGATCATCCGCTTCAGCATGTCCTTGCCATCCTTGAACAGCTTGCGCGCCTCTTCGCCGACCTTCTCGTCGTCCAGGATGCGCGGGTAGGCGGCATGCAGCTGCCAGGAGTGGAAGAACGGCGTCCAGTCGATGAACTTGGCGACCTCGTTCAGATCGTAGTCGTCGAAGCGCAGGAGCACGGAGCCATCGCCATGCGGGTGCAACACCTTCGGCTGCCCCGGGAGGTTGTCGGTCTCCAGCGCGTTCGGCTTCGGCGGCGTGTAGTCGGACCAGTCGATCTTCGGCTTGTTGGCGCGCGCCTTGTCGAGCGTGACCCACTGGACCTTCTTCTTGCGCCCGGCGTTCTGCACGCGCAGCTTCTCGTACTCCTCGCGGATGTCCGCGGCGTATTTCTCGCGCAGCTCGGGGCTGATCAGGCTCTGGGCCACGCCCACGGCACGCGAGGCGTCCTTCACCCAGACCACCGGACCGGAATAGTTCGGCTCGATCTTCACCGCGGTGTGGGCGCGCGAGGTCGTCGCGCCGCCGATCATCAGCGGGGTCTTCATGCCTTCACGCTCGAGGTCGGCGGCGAAGTTGGCCATCTCCTCCAGCGAGGGGGTAATCAGGCCGGACAGGCCGATGACGTCGACGTTGTGTTCCTTGGCGGCCTTCAGGATCGAGGCCCCCGGCTGCATCACGCCAATGTCGATGACCTCGAAGTTGTTGCACTGCAGCACCACGCCCACGATGTTCTTGCCGATGTCGTGGACGTCGCCCTTCACCGTGGCCATCAGGATCCGGCCGTTGTTCTCGGTGCCGGTCTTCTCGGCCTCGATGTACGGGATCAGGTGGGCCACGGCCTTCTTCATCACGCGGGCGGACTTGACCACCTGCGGCAGGAACATCTTGCCCTCGCCGAACAGGTCGCCGACCACGTTCATGCCGTCCATCAGGGGGCCTTCGATCACCTGGATCGGGCGGTCATACGCCTGGCGTGCCTCTTCGGTGTCGTCGACCACGTAGGTGTCGATACCCTTGACCAGGGAGTGCTCGAGACGCTTGGAGACTTCCCATTCGCGCCACTCGAGGTTCTCTTCCTTCTTGCCGCCGCCCTGGCCCTTGTACTCCTCGGACAGTTCGAGCAAACGGTCAGTGGCGTCGTCGCGGCGGTTCAGGACCACGTCCTCGACCGCTTCCTTCAGCTTCGCGTCGATATCGTCGTAGACCGCCAGCTGGCCGGCGTTGACGATACCCATGTCCATGCCCGCCTTGATGGCGTGATACAGGAAGACGGCGTGGATCGCCTCGCGCACCGGCTCGTTGCCGCGGAAGGAGAACGATACGTTGGACACGCCACCGGAGATCAGCGCGTGCGGCAGGTCGTTCTTGATACGGCGAGTGGCCTCGATGAAGTCCACGCCGTAGTTGTTGTGCTCTTCGATGCCGGTCGCGACCGCGAAGATGTTCGGGTCGAAGATAATGTCCTCGGCCGGGAAGCCAACCTTCTCGGTCAGCAGCTTGTAGGCCCGGGTGCAGATCTCGACGCGACGCTGCTCGTTATCCGCCTGGCCGTCCTCGTCGAAGGCCATGACCACGATCGCGGCGCCATAGCGGCGGCACAGCTGGGCCTGCTTGATGAAGTTTTCCTCGCCCTCCTTCATGGAGATCGAGTTGACCACCGGCTTGCCCTGCACGCACTTCAGACCGGCCTCGATGATCTCGAACTTGGAGGAGTCGATCATCACCGGGACGCGGGCGATATCGGGCTCGCCGGCCAGCAGATTCAGGAAGCGGACCATTGCCTCCTGCGACTCCAGCATGCCCTCGTCCATGTTGATGTCGATGATCTGGGCGCCGCCCTCGACCTGGTTCAGCGCGACTTCCAGCGCGACGTCGAATTCCTCGTTCTGGATCAGGCGCAGGAACTTGCGCGACCCGGTCACGTTGGTGCGCTCGCCGACGTTCACGAACAGCGAGTCGTCGGTGATGTTGCACGGCTCGAGACCCGACAGGCGGCAGGCCGGGGCGATCTCCGGCAGCTTGCGCGGCGCGTGCTTCTCGACCGCCTCGCGCATGGCGCGAATGTGCTCCGGCAGCGTGCCACAGCAGCCGCCGATGATGTTCAGCAGGCCCTGTTCGGCCCACGGGCCGACATCCGCGGCCATCTGCTCCGGGCTCTCGTCATAGTCGCCGAACTCGTTCGGCAGGCCGGCGTTCGGGTGCGCGGAGACAAAGGTATCGGCGATGCGCGAAAGCTCTTCCACGTACTGGCGCATTTCCTTGGCACCCAGCGCGCAGTTCAGGCCGATCGAGACCGGATTGGCGTGACGCACGGAGTTCCAGAAGGCCTCGGTGGTCTGGCCGGACAGGGTACGGCCGGAGGCGTCAGTGATCGTGCCGGAGATCATGATCGGGAGGTCCTTCCCGAGCTCGTCTTCCAGCGTCTTCACCGCGAAGATCGCGGCCTTGGCGTTCAGGGTGTCGAACACCGTCTCGATCAGCAGCAGATCGACGCCCCCCTCGACCAGGGCCTCGGCGGCCTCCTTGTAGGACGCGACCAGGGTGTCGAAGTCCACGTTACGCGCACCCGGGTCATTCACATCCGGGGAGATCGACGCGGTGCGGTTGGTCGGGCCGAGGATGCCGGCGACGTAGCGCGGCTTGTCCGGGGTCTTCTCGGTCCAGGCGTCAGCCGCCTTGCGCGCGAGCTTCGCCGATTCGCGGTTCAGCTCGGGGACCAGGTCCTCCATGTGGTAGTCCGCCATCGCGATGCGGGTACCGTTGAAGGTGTTGGCCTCGATGATGTCGGCACCGGCCTCGAGATAGTCGTTGTGGATCTGCTCGATGATATCCGGGCGGGTCAGCGACAGCAGATCGTTGTTGCCCTTGAGGTCGCTCTTCCAGTCCTTGAAGCGCTCGCCGCGGTAATCGGCCTCGTCCAGCTTGTACAGCTGGATGGTGGTACCCATACCGCCGTCCAGGATCAGGATGCGCTCTTTCAGCGCTTTCTCGATATCGTTTCGTGTTGCCGTCATGTGCCGTACACCATTGGTTTCGAATGGGATAAGTGTACACGCCGGGGTTCCATCCCGTGCGTGGAGCCCACCCTGGTGGCAGGCTCTTTCAAATTGCGTCGCAGCCCCGGATGCGGCCTGGTTGCGCCCGTGAGCAGAGCTGTCACGATAGCGCCATGCAGGAACATCCGATCCGCTGGTTCATTACTGCCCCGCAGGCCTGCCCCTATCTGGACGACCGCGAGATGCAGAGTTTGCTGGTCGACCCCGCGGTCAGCCTGGGCGGCGCGCGCTTCGGCCAGCTACTGGCCGAGGGCTTTCGCCGCAGCGGTCAGTTTGTCTATCGGCATCACTGCCCCGAGTGCGCGGCCTGCGTGCCCGTACGCATCCCGGTTGCGGCCTTCCGCCCGAACCGGAGCCAGCGCCGCTGCCTGGATCGCAATCGCGATCTCGCGGTGACGATCCGCCGGCCGCCGGAACAGCCCGGAACATCGCCCGCCGCCGATCTCGACGAGCACATGCCGCTGTTCTCGCGCTACCAGACCGCCCGTCACACGGGCGGTGGCATGGAACAGATGGGACGCGAGGAATACGCGGGAATGCTCGCCCACCGCAACGGCCCAGTGGATCTGATCGAATTCCGCCAGGCCGACACGCTGGTCGCGGTGGCCGTCACCGATCGCACCCCACAGGGGTTGTCGGCGATGTACAGCTTCTTCGATCCGGATCAGCCGCGCCGCGGCCTGGGCACCCTCGCAATCCTGACCCAGGTGGCGCATGCGCACCGCCTGGGTCTGCCCCATGTTTACCTCGGCTACTGGATCGACCAGGCGCCGAAGATGGAATACAAGACCCGGTTCCAGCCGCTCGAAGGCCGCGTGGACGGGGTCTGGAGGCTGCTGCCCGCCTGACGGCGGCCAGCAGCCTCCTCGCGCGCGGCCTAGCGGGCCGGCTTGCGGAAGCGGAAGATGCCCCAGGTCAGGTAGCCCGAGTTGCCGCCATCGACCCAGTGCTGCAGGCCCTGCTTCATGCGGTCGATGTAGTCCTGCGAGATGTAGTTCTTCAACTCGTCCTCGCGGGACTCGAGCTCCTGCTTCACGCGACCGTAATGGGTCGAGATCTGACCGGAGTGCTCCTCGAAGCTGACCTCTTCCAGGCCGGCCGCCTTGGCCGCCTCGCGGTACAGCGCCGGGCTCGCCAGCGAATCCAGGTGGATACGGGCCAGAATCGGGTCCAGCACGCCATCCGGGCAATCGTCGGTCTGCATCGGATCGGTGAAGATCAGCCAGCCACCCGGCTTCAGGACGCGCGCGGCCTCCTGGATCACCTTTTTCTTTGCCTCGTTCTGGCTGTGCAGGAAGGAGTCCTCGGACCACACGACATCATAGGACTCGTCCGGCTCGTCGACCTTCTCGAAGGAGCCATCGACCACGGTGATCTTGTCGTCGAGGTGGCGCGCCTTGTTGATCTCGCGATCGCGCTCGTTTTCCTTCTCGGACAGGTTCAGCGCGGTGACGTCGCAACCGTAGTTTTCCACCAGGTAGCGGGCGACACCGCCGTAGCCGGCGCCCATGTCGAGCACGCGCCATTCCGGCTGCGGCTCGCCCAGGAGGTCGGACATGTGCGCGACCGTGCGACGGCTGGCGTCGCCGATCGGCTCGTCCTTGTACTCGTACAGCCCGATATGGAGGTCTTCACCGCCCCACACCATCTTGTAGAAGGTGTCGGCGTCCTCGCTGTTGTAGTAGTCGCGAGCGGTTTCGACTGCGTCGGAGTAGTTCTCGCTCATCGTTCCTCGCCCTCGATATAACGCTTGTCGGCCACGTGGATGAAGAAGTCCGGATCACTCTCGCGATAGGTCTCCTGGAAGTCCCCGTAGGTCTCGATCTTCTGGAACCCGACCTCGCGCATCAGGCGGCGGACATAGGCCTTGCGCAGCGGGAACATGTTCAGGAAGTACTCGGAACCATCCGGGAACTTGTACTGGAAGCGCGCCAGGCCTTCGTCAACGTGGGCCGGCTGCACCTGGACGTTGTCGCCGCAGTAGTAGTAGGTGTGCTTGGACGAGTAACCATGGTCCATGATGGTGTCGTAGTTGCGCTGGTCGAGGATCAGCACGCCATCGTGGTTCAGGGCGGAGTAGAACTCGGCCAGGGCCTTGCGGCGGTCGTGTTCATTGAACAGGTGGGTAAACGAGTTGCCCAGGCAGACGACGGCGTCGTAGCGGCCGTAGATATCGCGATTCAGCATGCGCCAGTCGGCCTGCACGGTGCGCAGGATGTGACCCCGCTTGCGACCATTCTCGAAGGCCTTGACGAGCATCTCGGGGGCGCCGTCGGCGGTCACCACGTCAAAGCCCGCTTCGCGCAACTGCACGGAATGGAAGCCGGTGCCGGCGGCGACGTCGAGCACGCGCTTGGCGCCGCGCTTCTTCAGTTCTTCGATGAAGAAGGTGCCTTCGCTCTTGGCGCGGTTGTCCCAGTCGATCAGGTCATCCCACTTGTCGACGAAGCCGGTGGTGTACTCGTTGAGATAGTTCTCGGTATCGCGACGTTCGGTCGGCTTCTCGCCGAAGTCCTGATCATTCTTGATATTCGCTGCCATGCTGGTTCCTCTTGGCTTTGCTGCTGTTGTAAGCGTGACTGGACCGGCCTCTGGGCCGATCCGTCGGCACAACACCCCGCAAACGCAGTAAACCGCGACCTCCGCATCACACGGCGGTCTCGCCAGCAGCCCGATCGAGCCAGGCGGGTGCCGCCCGGTGTTCGGGTATCAATGCGCCAGGTGCGTTGTTCGCAGCACCCGACACCGGCCTGGCCGGTTCTTCCTGCACATCCGGAGGGCAATCGGTACCCGGATGCCGAGCCGTGGTCTGGCGGGCCCATCCCGCCTGGCTCGGGGATCGTTTACGGCGCCGCGCGATGCGTCTGAACGCGGGCGTTGTGTCCGAAATCGTTTTTATACCCTGAAGGTTTTGCGCAAAAATTACAAGCTGAGGGCCCGTCTGGCGACCCTGGCTTCGCGACGCCGAATGCCGATCCATCCGGGCCGCGCGTTCGATATAATGGTCGTTTTGCAGCGATCCCGAGGCCCCGCATGACCCCCAGCCGCCCTATCCAGCGCGCCCTTTTGTCGGTCTCCGAGAAGACCGGCGTCGTGGAGCTCGCCCGCGCCCTGCATGAACGCGGCGTGGCGCTTCTGTCCACCGGCGGGACCGCCCGCCTGCTGGCCGAAAACAACCTTCCGGTAATCGAGGTTTCCGCGCACACGGGCTTCCCCGAGATCATGGATGGCCGAGTCAAGACCCTGCACCCGCGCATCCACGGCGGACTGCTCGGCCGGCGCGACATCGACTCCGCGGTGATGGCCGAGCAGGACATCCCGCCGATCGACCTGCTGGTGGTGAACCTCTATCCCTTCGAGGCGACCGTGGCCCGCCCCGGCTGCAGCTTGGAAGACGCCATCGAGAACATCGACATCGGCGGCCCGGCGATGCTGCGCGCCGCGGCCAAGAACTACCGCGACGTGGCCGTGGCCACCAGCCCCGACCAGTACAGCGAGATCGCCGCGGCCATCGGCGACCATGGCGAGGTGCCGCAGTCGCTGCGCTTCCGCCTGGCGGTCGCGGCCTTCGATCACGTAGCGCGCTACGATGCCGCAATCAGCAACTACCTCTCGGCCCTCGACGAGGATGGGGAGATGGCCCCCTTCCCAGGACAGCTGAACGCCACCTTCGAACGCGTCGAGACCCTGCGCTATGGCGAAAATCCGCACCAGCGCGCCGCGTTCTATCGTGATCCACAGCCTGCACCCGGCACCCTGGCCAGCTACCGCCAGCACCAGGGCAAGGCACTGTCTTACAACAACCTCGCCGACGCCGATGCCGCCTGGGAATGCGTGCGCCAGTTCGAGGCCGGGGCCTGCGTGATCGTCAAGCACGCCAACCCCTGCGGCGTGGCCGTCGCCCCGACCCAGCTGATGGGCTACGAACGCGCCTTCCAGACCGACCCGACCTCGGCCTTCGGCGGCATCATCGCCTTCAACCGGCCGCTGGACGGCGACACCGCCCACGCGATCGTCAGCCGCCAGTTCGTCGAGGTGGTCATCGCCCCCGAGATCACCCCGGGCGCACTGCGCGCCCTGGCCACCAAAAAGAATGTTCGCGTGCTGGAGATCCCGCCGGCGGGTGTCGGTCCCGGCCTCGACTACAAGCGCATCGGCGGCGGGCTGCTGGTACAGGATGCCGATCGCGGCAGCCTGGCCGATGTGGAGCTGAAGACCGTGACCGCGCGCGCGCCCTCGGAACAGGAAATGAAGGACCTCTGCTTCGCCTGGCAGGTGGGCAAGTACGTAAAGTCCAACGCGATCGTCTACGCCCGCGACGAACAGACCATCGGGGTCGGTGCCGGGCAGATGAGCCGGGTGTATTCCGCGCGCATCGCCGGCATCAAGGCCGCCGACGAGGGCCTGCAGGTGGCCGGCTCGGTGATGGCTTCGGACGCCTTCTTCCCGTTCCGCGACGGCATCGACGCCGCCGCCGAGGCCGGCATCACCGCGGTGATCCAGCCCGGCGGTTCGATGCGCGACCAGGAGGTGATCGACGCCGCCAACGAGCACGACATCGCCATGCTGTTCACCGGCATGCGCCACTTCCGTCACTGATCCGGGGCCTCCCATGAACGTACTGGTAATCGGCAACGGCGGCCGCGAACACGCCCTGGCGTGGAAATTGGCGCAGTCCCCGCGAATCGAACGCGTCCTGGTGGCCCCCGGCAACGCCGGGACCGCGCGCGAAGCGAAGTGCGAGAACGTCGACATCGGCGTCACCGACATCGACGCGCTGCTGGCCCTGGCCGAGCGCGAGGCAGTGGCCTTTACGGTCGTCGGCCCGGAGGCCCCGCTGGTCGCCGGTGTAGTGGATGCGTTCCGCGCCGCCGGACGACGCTGCTTCGGCCCCACCGCGAAGGCGGCGCAGCTAGAGGGCTCGAAGAGCTTCGCCAAGGACTTCATGCAACGCCACGGCATCCCGACCGCCGCCTACGGCAGCTTCGAGGACGAGACCGCAGCGCTTGAGTTCATCGCTACCCACGGCGCACCCATCGTGGTCAAGGCCGACGGCCTGGCCGCCGGCAAGGGCGTCATCCTGGCGCAGACCGAAGACGAGGCGCGCGCCGCGGTTCACGACATGCTGGCCGGCAATGCCTTTGGCGAGGCCGGGAACCGGGTGGTCATCGAGGAATTCCTGCGCGGCGAGGAGGCCAGCTTTATCTGCATGGTGGATGGCGAGCATGTCTTGCCGCTGGCCTCCTCGCAGGACCACAAGGCGCGCGACAACGGCGACCGGGGCCCGAACACCGGCGGGATGGGGGCCTACTCGCCCGCCCCGGTGGTGACAAATGCCCTGCACGCGCGCATCCTGCGCGAGGTTATCGAGCCGACCGTGCAGGGCATGGCCGCCGATGGCGAACGCTACACCGGCTTTCTCTATGCCGGCGTGATGGTCGACGCCGCGGGCAACCCGAAGGTGCTGGAGTTCAACTGCCGCTTCGGCGACCCCGAGACCCAGCCGATCCTGAGCCGCCTGGACTCCGACCTCGGCGAACTGGTCGAGGCCGCGCTGGAAGGCCGCCTGGACCAAGTCCGGGCCGAATGGGATACGCGCGTGGCACTGGGCGTGGTCCTCGCCGCCGGCGGCTACCCCGGAACCTACCGCAAGGGCGATGCCATCACCGGCCTGGAGGCCGTGGAACGCGATCCCGATGCCCACGTGTTCCACGCCGGGACCGCACAGGGCGAAGACGGAACGATCGTCACCGCCGGGGGCCGCGTGCTGTGCGTGGTCGGCCTCGGCGAGGACGTGAAGGCCGCGCAGAAAAAGGCCTACGCGGCCGTACAACAGATTCATTTCGACGATATATACTGCCGAACAGATATCGGCTATCGCGCCGTCGCCCGGGAGGGATAACCCCGGGCAACAGCGCGTCTACCCCCTCCTGGAGAACCACCCGATGGCCGCCCCCGAAGTCACGCACCTGCCCAACCTCCCCAACGACGCGGAGGGCCTGCGGCAATCGATCCGCGATGCCGTGGTCCGCGTGGTGGGGGAAGACCCGCGCGAAGCCACCGAACGCGACTGGATGGAAGCACTCACCTTCGCCATCCGTGAACGCATGGTGGAGCGGCGCCTGCTGACCCGCCGGCAATTCGCCGACGAGGACGTCAAGCGCGTCTACTACCTGTCGCTGGAATACCTGATCGGGCGCATGCTCGAGGCCAACCTGCGCAACATGGGCATCCTCGAGCCGGCACGCCAGGCGATGGCGGACCTCGGCGTGAACCTGGATACCATCCTCGACCTGGAAGACGACGCCGCCCTCGGCAATGGCGGCCTCGGGCGCCTGGCCGCCTGCATCCTCGAGTCGCTGGCGACCCAGGGCTACCCCGGCTACGGCTACGGCATCCGCTATGAATTCGGAATGTTCCGGCAGGAGTTCGAGCCCTACCAACAGGTCGAGCACCCGGACAACTGGCTGCGCTACGGCAACCCCTGGGAATTCCCGCGCTCGGATCGCAAATTCCCGATCCACTTCTACGGCTACGTGGTCGAGCATCATGACCCCGACGGCTCCACCCGTTACACCTGGGAGGACGGCGAGGAAGTCCTGGCCATGGCCTACGACTACCCGACGGCGGGCTACGGCCGGCGCAACGTGAACAATCTGCGGCTGTGGGCGGCCAAGGCCACCCGCGACTTCGACCTGCGCTACTTCAACGAGGGCGATTACATCCGCGCCGTCTCGGACAAGGCCGAGTCGGAGACCATCTCGATGGTCCTGTACCCGAACGATGCCACCGCGATCGGCAAGGAACTGCGGCTGAAACAGGAGTATTTCTTCGTCTCCGCTTCGCTGCAGGACATCCTGGAGCGCCATCTGGCGCTCGGCTACAGCCTCGATGAAGTGCCCGACAAGATTGCGATCCAGCTCAACGATACCCACCCGGCGATCGCCGTGGCGGAACTGATGCGCCTGCTGGTGGACCACCATGAACAGCCCTGGGACCACGCCTGGGACCTGAGCCGGCGCACCTTCGCCTACACCAACCACACCCTGATGCCCGAGGCCCTGGAGACCTGGCAGGTGGAGTTGATGGAGCGCGTTCTGCCACGCCATATGGGGATCATCTACCGTATCAACCAGGATTTCCTGGAAGAGGTCCGTCACCGCTATCCCGGGGACAACGACCGACTGACCCGGCTGTCCATCATCGACGAGGACCATGGCCGCCGCGTGCGCATGGCCCACCTGGCCGTGGTCGGCTCGCACCACGTCAACGGCGTGGCCGCGCTGCATACCCAGCTGTTGCAGGAGACCCTCTTCGAGGACTTCTACGCCCTGTGGCCGGAGCGCTTCGTCAATGTCACCAACGGCGTGACCCCGCGCCTGTGGATGATCCAGTCCAACCCCGCGCTCACCGAACTGCTGGGCCAGCGCATCGGCAACGACTGGCAGTACAACCTTGACCGTCTGCGCGCGCTGGAGCCCTACGCCCAGGATCCCGACCTGCAAAAGGCGTTCATGGACGTGAAGCGCGCCAACAAGCAGCGCCTGACCGACCTGGTCCGCGAGCGCACCGGCGTGGAGTTGAACCCGGACGTGATGTTCGACGTGCAGATCAAGCGCATCCACGAATACAAGCGCCAGCTGCTGAAACTCCTGCACGTGGTGGATCTCTACCAGCGCATTCGCGCCGGCGAGGACGTCCCGCCGCGCGTGGTCCTGTTCGGCGGCAAGGCAGCACCCGGCTATGCCCGCGCCAAGGGCATCATCCAGGTGATCAACGAGGTGGCCGACATCGTGAACCGCGATCCGGTCGTGGGCGACCGCCTGAAGTGCGTGTTCTTCCCCAACTACGAGGTCAGTTCCGCCAGCATCATCATCCCGGCGGCCGATGTCTCCGAGCAGATTTCCACCGCCGGTTTCGAGGCCTCCGGCACCGGCAACATGAAGCTGGCGCTGAATGGGGCCCTGACCATCGGCACGCTGGACGGCGCCAACATCGAGATCCGCGACGCGGTGGGCGAGGAGTCCATCTTCATCTTCGGCATGACTGCCGACGAGGTGGTCGAGCATCGCCGCAACGGCCCGAGCCCCGAGGCCATCCTGGCGCAGCAGCCCAACCTGGCCGCCGCGGTGGAGATGATCGAATCGGGGTTCTTTACCTGCGACGACCCGGGGACCCATGGCGACCTTGGGCGCTACCTGCGCCACGAGGACCCGTTCTTCGTGATCGCCGACTATCCGGCCTACGCCGCGGCCTGCGACCGGGCGGATGCCCTGTACGCCGACCGTACCGCATGGGCCGAGGCAGCCATCCTGAATGTCGCGCGCATGGGGTACTTCTCCATCGACCGCACGGTGCGCGACTACGCCGACCAGATCTGGGATATCACGCCGGAGCCGGTGGCCCCGTCGCGGACCAACGGCGCCGCCTGACACGGAGCGGGGGACTCAGGCGTCGGGAAGCCCCAGGCGGCGCAACCAGCCGTCGGGGTTGCCCGCGCACACCAGGAATTCGGGGTTCAGCAGGCTTTCGCGCATGTTGTAACGCAGCTCCTGCCCGTGGAGATCCGTCACCCGTCCGCCTGCGGCCCGGACCACGGCGTGCGCCGCGCCGGTATCCCACTCGCTGGTGGGCCCCAGACGCGGATAGATGTCGGCGGCTCCCTCGGCCACCAGGCACAGCTTCATCGAGCTGCCCATGCTGACCAGGTCGTGGGGACCCAGACGGTCCAGCGCGACCTTGAGTCGCTCCGCCCCGTGCGAACGGCTGCCCGCCACCAATGGGTGATCGGTGCCAATACGGTCGCGCGCCACTGCGATTTCCCGCGGGGGCTGATCCTCGTCACGGCGAATGGCCACGCCATCGCGATGACCGGCGTACAGGCGCTTGAGCACCGGGCACCAGACGACGCCCAGCACCGGCTCGTGGTCGTGGATCAGGGCAACGTTCACGGTAAATTCGCCGCTGCGCTTGACGAACTCGCGGGTGCCGTCGAGGGGATCGATCAACCAGTAGGTCTGCCACTGGCGACGGCGCTCGAAAGGCACGTCCTGCCCCTCCTCCGACAACACGGGCCAGTCGGGGTCGATGTCGGCCAGCCCATGGGCAAGGATCCGGTGGGCAGCCAGATCGGCCTCGGTGAGCGGCGAATGATCGGCCTTTTCGGTGACCGCAAAGCGCGTCTCGTAGAGTTCGAGGATCGCGTGGCCGGCCTGGTCGGCCAGCGCAGCCACCTCGTGCATCAGGGCAGTAAGAGCCGAATCCTTCGGCGGAGCATGCATGGGGAACTCCCGTTTTCCCGAAACGTTCCGCCTAGCTTGGCAGGGTTGCGCTCAGGCGTCGAGGTAATCGCGCACCATGTACAGCGCGGCGATGGAGCGCGCCTCGGTCAGGTCTTCCCGGGCGACCAGCTCGGTCAGCCGGTCCAGCGACCAGGGGACTACCTCGAGCGCCTCCGGCTCGTCGCCTTCCGCGGCCTGCGGGTACAGGTCCTCGGCCAGCACCAGATGGGTCTGGTGGGCCATGTAGCCGGGTGCCACGGTCAGCGCGCCCAGGTGGGTCAGGCGATGCCCGGCGTGGCCGACCTCCTCCATGATCTCGCGGTTGGCGGCAGTCAGGATGTCCTCGCCCGCCTCCATCCGCCCCTTGGGCAGACCCAGCTCGTAGCGGTGGGTGCCGGCGGCGTACTCGCGGATCAACAGGACGGTCCGGTCGGTCTGCACCGGGGCGATGATCACCGCCCCGTGGCCGCGACTGACCAGACGCTCGAAACAGGTGCGCGCGCCATTGCTGAATTCGAGATCCAGCTCCTCCACCTCGAACAGGCGGCTGCTGGCGACCGTACGCCGCCCCTGGACATCCGGCTTGTCTCGGCTCATGCGCCCTCCGGGATACATGTAGGAAAACGCTGCTTAATGTACACGCTCGCGTTGGCACCCTACGGGCTCCGCCGCCTTTTCGCGCGCACGGCGCTGCGGCTCACCTGCCGCACAGGGACTGCACGGCAGCGCCGCACCTTGTTCGCACGCAAACACGTCAAGCGCGAGCGGTAAATGCGTCAGCGTTTCCCTAATGGCTGTTGCGTAGCCGCACCAGGGTACGCAGTTCGCCCTCGAACAAGGTGTCGAACATGAAGCCGTGATCGGAGGTGACCACCTCGAACCCGTCCTGGTCGGCCGGATCGGTCTCCGCCAGACGCAGGTCAAGATCGCCCCAGCTCACGGCCATGGTGACGCGCATCGGGAAGTAGCCATCCAGGAAGCGGCGCACGAACGGGCCGTTCTCCAGGCGATAGACGCCGTCCCCCTCGTCCTCGACGATCTTCATGCGCGCGGTCACGCAGACCTCGGCGTCCCGCTGCACCCCGCGCAGGTCCACGCGATCGCCCTCGGCACGCGCGGATTCGATATTGCGGGTGGACTCGACCTGGAGCTCGTCGATTCTGGCTTCATTGTACACAATGACCATGCGCCGAATGGCCGCCACATCATTGTGACACTGGCGCAGATCGGCCCAGCCGTCCTCCAGCGAGGACTGCGTGATGCGGATCTGGTTCTGGTGGTGATGCGGAGTCCGGTCCGGCTCCTCCAGCAGGAAGGTCAGCTCCGGACTGGTGGTCTGGGTCTGGTCCGGGGAGACCGTCTCGCCCCACAGGCTGTCGTCCTCCAGCGGGTCGTAGTCCGGGTCGCCGGGGTCCATCCCCTGCACCGCCAACGGCAGCGCCATCAGCGCAAGAAGCAGGGGCGCGGGAAGGAACCGCGATTGGGGTACCATGGGGGCCATCGTCGTCACCCTCTTTCGTGTAGCCGTTAGCTGTGGACCTGCAAAACCCCGAAAAAAATCCGCGCCCGCCCGCGGCCCGCGCGGCGATCGCCTGGGATCGCATCGACACTGTGCTGTTCGACATGGACGGGACGCTACTGGATCTGCACTTCGACAATCGCTTCTGGCGTGAACTGATCCCGCAGGAATACATCCGCTGCCAACCGGATGACCCGGAATGCGCGCGCCGCCGCCTGGAGGACGAGATGCAGCGGGTGCGCGGCAAGCTGGAGTGGTACTGCGTGGATCACTGGACCCGCTTTACCGGTCTCGACATCCTCGGCCTGAAACGCGAACTGGCCCACCACATCGCCCTGAAACCGCATGCCGATCAAGTCCTGGGTGCCCTGCAAAGGGCCGGGCGGCGGCGGGTGCTGGTCACCAACGCCCACCCGCAGGTCTACGCCTTCAAGCACCGGCTCACCCGCATTGGCGACCGCCTGGATACCATTGTCTCCGCCCACGACCTCGATTGCGCCAAGGAAGACGGCAGCTTCTGGGAACGCCTGCAGCGGGTCGCACCGTACGCTCCGGAACGGACGCTGCTGGTGGACGACAACCTGCTGGCGCTGGCCAGCGCCGCCGGAGCAGGGATCGCCGAACTGCGGGGGATGCGCTACCCGGACGAGCGCGGCGAGCCCATGCACTCGGAGGACTTCGAACTGCTGGAATCGCTCGCGGACCTGTTGCCCGGCCTGAGCGACCCGGGAGGCGTGGCGGCTACTTGACCGGTGTCGGCAGGTTGCGGATCAAGTCCAGTCGGATCTGCACCGTACGGCCCTCGCATTCCCCGTCGAGCCAATGGCACCCGTCCGCCTCGCGCACCTCGCGCGGGGTCACCTTGCCCCACCAGGCCTGGCTAGAATTGGGCTCGACCCAGTTCAGCTGCAGGGTCTCACCGGTAAGGATGGCGATCTCCAGACGCTCGGAGACATGACGGGGAATGGCGGGATCGGTCATCGGGGGGCTTCGCGGTAGTCGGTCGGGTCGGGGATGCCGGCCGCGGCGAACGCGGCACGCCGGGCCTGACACTGCGGGCAACGCCCGCACTGGCGCGATTGTGCCAGAAGGCAGCTCCAGGTGTGACGCCAATCGATCCCCAGCGGGTCGGTGGCGGCAATGATCTCGGCTTTGCTCCGGTCGATCAGCGGGGCCTCGACCTGCAGGCCGGGCACCAGACCTGCGGCCAGCTCCGAGACCTGCTGCACAAACCCCGGTTGCGAACCCGGACCATGCCCCTGATCCTCGCGGTTCAGCGCCAGCAGGATGCGTGCCGCGCCGTGGTGCTCGGCCAAGTTGACCGCCAGGGCCAGCACCAGCAGATTGCGCTGGGGCAGCGGCACGTGCCCGACCCAGTCGTTGCGGCGGGTGAAGGCCGTGCGCAGGGACTGGAGATCCAGCGCGATGGGGGCACAACCGTAGACCGCCGACAGATGCTCCACCGCGGTCCATTCGCGCGCGGCATTGCGCTGGCCGTAGTCGACCCACACGGCACGCAACAAGCGGCCGGCGGCATNNATGCCGCCGGAGAGCAGGAGAAGATCGGGGGATTCGGGCCGGGCGGATTCCATTCGGGCACCATACCGCACAGCGCAAGACCACGGAGACCCTGACTTGATCGAACAACTACGCAGCCACTGGCAGCGCCTGCTGGGCGCCGAGCGCAGCGACCGCGCCGAGGGCGCCCCCGAGGAGCGCCTGCAACGCGCCGCGGCGGCGCTGATCATGGAGGTCTGCCGGGCCGACTTTGATCTGCACGCCGAGGAACTGGAGTCCGTGCGCGCCAGCCTGATCGAACTGTTCCGGCTGGATCGCGATACCGCCGATGCGATGCTGGAGATCGCCCAGGAGGATAGCGACGAACTGATCTCCATCCACCCCATGGTGCGCGAAGTGAACGCGTCCTTTGATGCCGGGCAGAAGACCGACATCATGCGCGCCCTGTGGCGTGCCGCCTGGGCCAACCGCGACCTCAACAAGCGCCAGGAAGCGGTAATCCGGCACCTGGCAGACCTGCTCTACATCCCGCACGCGACCTTCATCCGCACCAAGCACGAGGTGCTCGGCGATGCGGCCGACCCTCGCTGACCGAGGCGCTTTCTGATGAGTGATCCGGGCACCCTGCTGGCGGCCCTGGCCGTGGGCATCCTCGGTGGCGTGCACTGCCTGGGGATGTGCGGCGGCATCGTCGGCGCGATCTCCATGGGCCACGGCCGCCGCGGACCCGGGCTCGACCTCCTGCTGGCCTATAATCTCGGGCGCATGGCAAGTTACGTGGTCGCCGGCGCGCTGGCGGGATGGCTGGGGGCCAGCCTGCTCGGCGGCCTGCCCGCCGGGCAGGCGATCCTCCAGGGCATCGCCGCCGCCTTCCTGATCCTGCTCGGGCTCTATCTCGGGGGCTGGTGGCCGGTCCTGGCCCGCCTGGAACAGGCCGGTGGCGTGCTGTGGCGCCGCATCGAGCCGCTGGGCCGGCGTTTCCTGCCAGTGCGCCATGCCGGTCAGGCGCTGATGGTCGGCGGGCTGTGGGGCTGGCTGCCCTGCGGCCTGGTGTACAGCGTGCTGGCCTGGTCGCTCAGTGCCGGCGGCGCGCTGGAAGGGGCCGCCCTGATGGGGGCCTTCGCCCTGGGGACGCTGCCGAATCTGCTGCTGATGGGGGTATTCGCCGCGCGCCTGGCGGCCTTCGTGCGCCGCCCCTGGGTCCGCCGGATCGCCGGCGGCGGGGTCGCACTGTACGGCGCATGGATGCTGCTAGGCCTGGTGCTGTGATGCCCCGCCCGGACGAGCGGGGCATCGTTCGCGAGCGCCGGGGCGGGGCTCAGTCGGCGTAAAAGTCGCGGGTGAAACGGATCGGCAGCGTGCGATCGCTGTCCGCCGGGGTAATGTCGATCTGGAACTCGAGTGTTTCCCCGCCCCGCACCGTCACCTCGGAAAGGTGATAGATGGCATCACCGTCCTGAATCTCGCGGAAGCGCAGGCTGCGCATCTGGTCGTTCATGTTGGTGGCCGAGCCACTGACTTCCGCGGAGACCGCCTGCAAGCCGTTGTCGCCCCGCTCCATCACGCTGATGTTGACCATGGCCCGGTTGGAACTGCGCCGCACGTCATAGGCCCGCGCGACCTCCGGGGACAGGAAGGTGGTGTTGATCACGTTGTAGTAGACGACGTAATTGTCGAATTCCGCCTCGTTGGCGGATGCGATCGAGCTTCCGAGAGCAACCGCCGCCAATGCGACGAGAAAGCCGGTGATGACCCGATGCACTCTTGCCATGACTGACTCCTGTTCCGTTTGAGAAACGAGGACCTGGCGGCGGCATTGCCGCAGGGGCCCCTCGTCCCGAGTCTAGCCCGTTTTGCACCCGAACAGGCAAGGCCGCCCCGTGCATTTCGCCCGGACGGCAATCCACCTCAAAAAGAGCGCACGATAATCAGCAAGATATAAAGCCCAACCAGGGCGATCATTGGCGAAAAATCGATCGCGCCGGTATTCGGCAGGGCCCGGCGCAGAGGGCCGAGGATGGGGCGGTTCACCGCCCCCGCCAGCCGCATGATGGGATTGTTGGTGGAACCGCCCCCCGCCTGAAGCCAGCTCATCACCACCTCGGCAATGAGCGCGATGATGAAGACCCAGATCACCGTGGTCAGCAATTCCCGGATTGCCACGGCAAGGATAATCCCGACCCCGGCATCCACACCCACAATCAGCACGCGCAACCAGATTTCGATGAACTTGAGCACGATCATCAGCACGATCGCGGCCAGATCGACCCGCCCGACCGAGGGGATCACGGGCCGCAACACCCGCAACGGCGGGTCGGTCAGCATCACGATGGTCTGCGAGATCGGGTTGTAGTAATCGGCCCGCACCAGGCCGAAGATCGTCCTCAAAATCAACAGGATGATATAAATCCCGAAGACAACGCCAACGAGGAAGATGGCGATCTCTTGTCCGGTTCCGGTGGCGGGCATGCAGACTCCTTGCGATGCAGCGAGTGAACCGCGCCCATTCTCCGGCAAGCCCGGCAGGATGCCAAGCCAGGGAGGCGCGGATCAAACGCCGCGGCGGGTATCCATGCAGTCGCGTACCCGGGTCGCGATTTCCTCGATCGACAGCTCGGTCACGTCCAGATGCGGGATCTGCCAGCTGTCGAAGAACTCCTGGATCGCCGCACACTCGGCCCGGCACTGGGCCAGACTGGCATAACGGCTGTCGGGCCGTCGGCCCTCGCGGATCTGCGCGAGCCGCTGCGGGGTGATCGTCAGCCCCACCAGGCGCCTACCCAGGCCTCGCAGCCCTTCCGGCATGTGCGGGATGTCGCCCTGGCGCAGGTCCTCCGGGACCAGCGGGTAATTCGCCGCGAACAGCCCGTAGTTCATGGCCAGATAGAGGCTGGTCGGCGTCTTGCCGGAACGCGAGGCACCCAGCAGCACGACATCGGCGACCGACAGGTCCTGCACGGCCAAACCGTCATCATGGGCGAGGGTGTAGTTCAGGGCCTCGATGCGCCGGTCATAGCGGCTGACATCGCCCATGCCGTGGGCACGCCCGGAAGCCGATTGCGAGGCCACCCCCAGCAGCCCCTCCAGCCGCTCGACGTGCTCCCCGAAGACGTCAATCACCGGCACCGAGCTCTGGTGCAGATCAGCCCGCAAGTCAGCATTGGCCAGGGTGGCCACCACCAGTGCGGGCTGCGGCCCAGCCTCGACCCGGGCGAACACGGCGGCCAGACGCCCGGGCGTCTGCACAAAGGGCAGCCGGTGCCAAGCCGGGTCGACATCCGGGAACTGGGTGAACAGCGAGCGCGCCAGGGCCTCTGCGGTGATCCCGGTGCCGTCCGAGACCAGATAGACCTGCGGGCATTGGGCGACGGACTCAGTCATCTGTCGCCCCCCCGACCTTCGCCAGTTGCTCCCAGGTGGAGAGCAGCGAATCGGGATTCAGCGACAGCGAATCGATACCCTCGCTCATCAGCCAGACCGCCATATCCGGATAGTCGGACGGGGCCTGGCCGCAGATTCCAATGTACTTGTCGGCGCGGCGGGCGGCGCGGATCGCCATGCTCAAGAGCGCCTTCACCGCATCGTTGCGTTCGTCGAAGGAATCCGCCACCAGTCCGGAGTCGCGGTCGACCCCCAGGGTCAGCTGGGTCAGATCGTTGGAGCCGATGGAGAAGCCGTCGAAATGCTCGAGGAAGCGCGCCGCCAGCAGGGCATTCGACGGGATCTCGCACATCATCACGATCTTCAGGCCCTGCTCGCCGCGGCGCAGGCCCTCCTCGCCCAGCACCCGGATCACGTCCTCGGCCTCGGTAAGCGTACGCACGAACGGGACCATAACCTGAACATTGTCCAGGCCCATCTCGTCGCGGACCCGGCGCAACGCCTCGCACTCCATGGCGAACGCCGGACGAAAGACCTCCGAGCGGTAGCGTGAGGCCCCGCGAAAGCCGAGCATGGGGTTCTCTTCGTGCGGCTCGTAGCCAGCACCACCGATCAGATGGGCGTACTCGTTGGACTTGAAGTCGGACAGGCGCACGATCACCGGTTCCGGCGCGAAGGCCGCTGCCAGCGTCGCGATGCCCTCGGACAGCTTGCGCACGAAGAACTCGCGTGGGCCGTCGTCAAAGCCACGCAGGCGTTCGGCAATCTGCTCCTGCACCTCGGGCTCGAGGCGGTTCGGGTCCTCGGCATAGTCCAGCAGCGCCAGCGGGTGCACGCCGATGGTGCCGTTGATGATGAATTCCAGCCGCGCCAGACCGATCCCCGCGTGTGGCAGCTGCGAGAAGGCATAGGCCCGCCCGGGGTTGGCCACATTCAGCATCAGCTTGACCGGCAACTCCGGCAGTTCGCCGATCTCGGTCTTCTTGACCGCGTAGTCGAGCCTGCCGGGGTACACGTGCCCGTCGTCGCCCTCCGCGCAGGATACCGTCGCCTCCATGCCGTCGGAGAGCACCTCGGTTGCGTTACCGCAACCGACCACCGCCGGGATGCCCATCTCGCGGGCGATGATCGCCGCGTGGCAGGTACGTCCGCCGCGGTTGGTCACGATCGCAGCGGAGCGCTTCATCACCGGCTCCCAGTCGGGGTCGGTCATGTCCGCGACCAGAATGTCGCCCTCTTCCATCGTGTGCATCGCATCCGGCGAATCCAGCACGCGCACGATACCGGCCCCCACCTTCGAACCGATCGCGCGGCCGGTCACCAGCGGCTCGGCGTCGTGCGGTGCCAGCTCGTAGCGCTCGCCCGCACCCAGCTCGACGCGGCTTTCCACCGTCTCCGGACGCGCCTGCACGATGAACAGCTCGCCGGTCTCGCCATCCTGCGCCCACTCGATGTCCATCGGCCGTTCGTAGTGCTGCTCGATGGCAACCGCATAGCGCCCCAGCTGCTCGGCATCGGCATCGGAGAGGCAAAAGCGGTGGCGCATGTCCGTCGGGGTGTCCTCGGTGCGGGTACCGTCCTCCGTGAGCACCATGCGCACCGCCTTGGTACCCAGGGCACGGCCAATGATGGCGCGTTTTCCGGCCGCCAGCGCCGGCTTGTAGACCTGATACTCGTCGGGGTTCACGGCGCCCTGCACGACCGTCTCACCCAAGCCCCAGGCCCCGGTGATGAACACCGCATCGCGGAAGCCACTCTCGGTATCCAGGGTAAAGATCACGCCACTGGCGCCGACGTCGGAACGCACCATGCGCTGGATGCCGGCCGACAGCGCGACCTCGTCATGGGCAAAGCCGTTGTGCACGCGGTAGGCGATGGCGCGGTCGTTGTAGAGACTGGCGAAGCACTCGCGCAGCCGCTGCAACAGGGCATCAATGCCGCGCACGTTGAGGAAGGTCTCCTGCTGCCCGGCGAACGAGGCCTCGGGCAGGTCCTCGGCTGTGGCCGAGGAACGCACCGCCACCGGCACGTTATCGCCCAGTTGCGCGTAGTGCTCGCGCACCACCTCCTCCAGCTCGCCCGGCAGTTCGGCCTGCTCGACCCAGCCGCGCACCTCGCGCCCGGCCGCGCGCAGGGCCTCAATGTCGTCGATATCGAGATCCGCCAGGCGCGCCTTGATCTGCGCGTCCAGCCCGTCCTTCGCCAGCAAGGCGCGATAGGCATCCGCGGTCGTGGCAAATCCACCCGGCACGCGCACCCCGGCGGCACCGAGCTGCCCCAGAAGCTCGCCCAGCGAGGCATTCTTGCCACCCACCCGGGCGACATCGTTCATGGTCAGATCGGCGAGATCGACTACCCAGCTCATGGCAACTCCTGAACTCCTAGGGCCACACTGATCTAATGCTTCCCTAGGCTTTGTGAACCCCTTAACACGGGGTAACAAACGTGATCAGCTACACTTCAGCGTTTTGTAACCTTCAGGAGACTGCGTGACTGCTCCAGCCGCCCGTCGTTCCAGCTTAACCCAATCCATCCTGCCGACCATGCTGCTCGTCCTGGCCTTCCTGACGCAATCCGCAGGGGCCCAGGAGTCAGGGGGTTCCATGGCCATCCTGGGTGCTGTGGAGAACGTTCGCATCGCCGAGGAAGACATCGTGCTAAAGGCGCGCATGGATACTGGTGCAACCTCCTCCTCGCTGAACGCGCTAAACAAGGAGCGCTTCGAGAGGGACGGTGAAGACTGGATCCGCTTCGAGATCATCGACCCGGACGACGAGGACGCGCGCATCACCCTGGAGCGACCGATCGAGCGCATCGTGCGCATTCGCAGGCACAGCGGAGACTCGCAGGAACGCCCGGTGGTGCGCATGGAGTTCTGTATCGGCGACCAGCTCCTGACCGCCGACACCAGCCTGATCGACCGCACGGCTCTGAAATACCAAGCCCTGATCGGGCGCAGCCACATGGCCGGGCACATCCTGGTGGACTCCGGCGCGGAGCACCTGCGCGCGCCCGACTGCGCGACGGATGACCAGTGAAGCGTTTCCACCTGCCGATCCTGATCGTGCTGCTGAGTACGATCGGACTCGGGGTCTTCGCCTACAAGGTCAGCGCGCTGGGGATGCCCCTGCAGCCGGACGCCACCGCCGAGACCTGGCAGGTGGAGGCCCGCGTGCGCTTCCAGGCCACCGGCGAGGCCACCACGGTGCAGCTTCGAATCCCACACCGCCTGCCGAATTTCTCCATCCTGGACGAAGGCTTCGTATCCCGCGGCTACGGCCTGAACACCGTCCTCCAGGCGGAGGATCGCCTGGCCCAGTGGACGACCCGTCAGCCGCGCGGCGAACAGGTGCTGTACTACCGCGCCACGCTCTACCGTGACGGAGACGACCGCTCGGAATCCGACTACCCGGGGCCAGTGGCCGTGCCCGACTGGAGCGAACCCTTCCGTTCGGCCGCCGAGGCGCTGATCGATGACGTCCGCGGGCGCTCCTCGGACATCCGGAGTTTTGCCTCGGTACTGGTCAATGACCTCGCCAACGCGGCACCGGCTTCCAATGCGGCCGTGTTTATCGAGAGCGACGACAATCGCGCCCGCCGGGCCGAGACCCTGATCGAGCTGCTGGCCACCGCGCGCATCCCGGCCCGGCAGGTGACCGCCCTGCGCCTGGTCGACGGGCGCCGCGACATCGAGCCGCAGACCTGGCTCGAGGTTCACAACACGCGGCGCTGGGTGCCCATCGACCCGGAGAGCGGCGAAATCGAGTACCCCGCCGACGTGGTCGTTTGGTCGCATGGCGACGCCCCGCTCCTGGAGATATCCAACGGCGAGAACGCGGAGGTGCGCTTTGCGGTGGCCCGCGGGGTGCAGGATGCCCTGGCGACCATCCAGCGCTTCGGCGACACCCTGGACAGTCGCTTCCTCGACTTCTCCACCCTGAACCTGCCGCTGGGCACACAGAACACCTACCGGGTGCTGCTGATGGTGCCGCTGGGCGCGATGATCATCGTGTTCCTGCGCAACGTGATCGGCGTGCAGACCTTCGGCACCTTCATGCCAGTGCTGATCGCACTGTCCTTCCGCGAGACCCAGCTGCTGGCCGGGATCATCCTGTTCACGCTGATCGTGTCGCTGGGTCTCGTGGTGCGCTTCTACCTCGAGCACCTCAGACTGCTACTGGTCCCGCGTCTGGCGGCAGTGGTCAGCGTGGTCATCATGCTCATGCTCGGCATCAGCATCTTGTCGCACCAGCTCGGCTTCGAGCGCGCCCTGGCGCTGTCACTGTTCCCGATGGTCATCCTCGCCATGACCATCGAGCGCATGTCAGTGGTCTGGGAAGAACACGGCCCCGCCGATGCCATCACCCAGGGGATTGGCAGCCTGGCCGTCGCGGCCGCGGCCTACGGGCTGATGGCCAACCGCCAGCTGGAACACCTGTTGTTCGTGTTCCCGGAATTGCTGCTGGTCCTGCTGGCCGTGACCCTGTTGCTGGGACGCTACACCGGCTACCGCCTGACCGAACTGTTCCGCTTCGGACGCATCCAGGATGCGATGCGGAGGACCGACTAATGCCGGCCTGGCTGCCGCGCTTCGTGCGCCCGAAACTGCTGAAGGAGCAGGGCATCGTCGGCATGAACGCCCGCAATGCCCGCTATATCGCCGCCTGGAACGCACGGCGATTCTACCCACGGGTGGACGACAAGCTGCAGACCAAACAACTCGCCCTGGATGCCGGGCTCTCGGTGCCGGATCTGTACGGCGTCGTACGCACCCTGCGCCAGATTCGCGACGTGCGGAAGCAGCTGCGGAACTATGAAGACGGCTTCGTCATCAAGCCGGCCCACGGCGCGGCCGGCGACGGCATTCTGGTGATCGACGGCTGGCGCGGCGATCGGCCTCGTCGGGCCGGTGGTCGCGCCATGGAGCTGAGCGAACTGGACGATCACATCGCCAACGTCCTCTCGGGCATGTACAGCCTGGGTGGCCGACCGGATGCCGCCATGATCGAGCAGCGGGTGCGCTTCTCCTCGATCTTCGATGAGGTCTCGCACCAGGGCGTGCCGGATATCCGCACCGTGGTCTATCGCGGCTACCCAGTAATGGCGATGATGCGCCTGCCAACCCAGGACTCCGACGGCAAGGCCAATCTGCACCAGGGTGCCGTGGGAACCGGCATTGACCTCGGCTCCGGCCGCACCATCGGCGGAGTGCGCTACAACCGGCCCTGCCGCGAGCACCCCGACAGCGAAAAGAGCATTGTCGGTCTGCAAATCCCCGGTTGGGACCAGCTGATGGAACTGGCCGCCGGCTGCTTTGAGCTGAGCGAGCTCGGCTACCTGGGGGTGGACGTGGTGATCGATGCCGACCGCGGGCCGCTGATCCTGGAACTCAACGCCCGGCCCGGGCTCGCCATCCAGATCGCCAACGGCGAAGGCCTGGACCACCGCATCCTCGCGGTGGATGCACACATGGTGGCCCGCGACATCGAGCCGGCCGCCGAACGCGCCCGGTGGTCCGCCGAGGTCTTCGCGCGCCCCGAGGCGACCCATCCAACCGAGCCCGACACCGAAACCTCCCGCGCCGCCGAACCCGCCTGATCACCGAGGCGGTTACGGGCACCGTGATCGTTTGGGCTATCCTAGGCGCATGACTGCCGCCGCCGAGACCAAGACGCCGGACATCGAACAGGCCCTGGCCGACGCCGAACGCGTCTGCGCCACCCGTGGTGCTCGCCTGACCGAGCAGCGCCGGCGCATCCTGGAGCAGATCCTGCGCACCGAGGGCGTCATCAAGGCGTACGACCTGATCCACGCGCTGTCCTCCGATGATCACAGCATCAAGCCGCCAACCGTGTACCGCACCCTGGCCTTTCTGCTCGAGCAGGGCCTGATCCACCGTATCGAGAGCCTCAACGGCTTCGTCGCCTGCTCGCACCCCGGCGAGCGCCACGAGTCGGCCCTGATGATCTGCGACGGCTGCGGCCAGATCACCGAGTTCCACACCCCGGAGCCGGCCAGCCAGGCGCTGGAGCACGAGGCCGAGGCCCAGGACTTCGCCATCGACTCGCGCATGGTGGAGCTGCATGGCCAGTGCGGGGACTGCCGCCGGGGGCAGCAGGACCGCGCCTGACGCCGCGCGTCTGCACAGCCCACCCTGAACCC
>NZ_MVAR01000026.1 GCF_001999325.1 Thioalkalivibrio versutus | reverse complement strand
ACGGAAATTAGACCAGCTCAACCCGCTCGCCTTCCACTTTGTCCCGGATGGTCAACGCGCCCCATTGGAACTCCACGTCATCCCAGTGCAACCGCGCCAGTTCCTCGCGGCGCGCGCCGGTCAGTTGGAGCCCTTGCAGGTATGCGGCCTTCGCGGGGTCCGCCAGCGTCCGCACCGCGTCGAACCAAAGGGGGAGCTGCTCGCGTTGCAGGCAGTCATCCCGCGCGCCGAGCTTGGGCACCTTCCGGCGAACGTCTCCAGTCAGCACCCGGCCAGGATCAGCGAGACCGGCATACTCGGGCCGGCCCTCAGCCCACCGGAGGCAGGCGCGAAGGAGGCGAAAGGCGCGAGCAGCATACGCCGGCCGCGATTTGCGCTCGGTGTCGAGCCAGTTTTCCAGGCGGCTGCCGGTCAGTTCCTCGAGGCGCAGATCCCGTAGCGGATAGAGCGCCCCGCCTTCGTGTTGCGCTTGCGATCAATCTGCCACCCTGGAGCGGTCATCGCCTGTTCATGGTCCCGCCGGTGCGCCTCGCTCCAATCCTGCGCCCGTGCAGCCGTGTACGCTTCCCAGACAGTCGCCAGCGCTACCGTGGCGCGTTCCTGTTCCCGCCACGACGAATCCAGCGCCCGCAGGCGCTCGGCCTTCTCCTGCCTCGGGTCGATACCCTGGTCGATCAGGATGCTGAGGCGCTTGGCTTCGGCGCGTGCTTGGTCGATTCCCCAGGAGGCGCAGTCGCCAATGGTCACCCGCACCTGCTTGCCGGCGGGCTTGCGCTGAAAGATATAGGACCGGGCGCGGACCGTGGCGCGGATGCCCAGGCCTGGCTGGCCGGAGTCTCAGTAGTAGGCTTGCTGTTTGTCGGGCGCGCACTCAATAGCCGCCCCGCGGCCGGCGGTGAAGTTCTGGCGGGTGGTACTATTCCGGGTAGCCATTGGCACCTCCATTTCAGGTTGCCGGTGGTCAGGGCCTCGGGGGGTGTTACCGCACCTTCGGGGCCTGCTTGCTTGGGTGACACGGGGCTTCGTGTCACCGCCATGTCACCCAAGAACCACAATATCCGCTAATGAAACTGCATTATCTATAGGGGTGAAAAATGCACAAGCCGTTGAAAACCGATGTTTTTGATAATCCACGGAAATGCATGAAACAGTCCGTAACCCGGACTTAAAATCCGCTGGCCGCAAGGCCGTGCCGGTTCGATTCCGGCCGTCCCCACCAATCATTTCTACCCGGGTGTGTGATCGTGGCCAGCCCCCAACCCTGGTACGTCTATCTCCTGGAGTGCCGCGGTGCCCGGATCTATACCGGGGTTACACCGCGGCTTGCGGCGCGTCTGGCCGCTCATCGTGCGGGGCGCGGGGCGCGTTTCACCCGCATGTACCCGCCGGAGCAGCTCCTGGGGGCGAAGGTGTTTCCCGGCCACGGCGAGGCATTGCGCGAGGAACAACGTATCAAACGCCTGCGACCCGCCGAGAAGCGACATCTCGCGGCGACCTGGAAGAGGCAGAACGACGGGTCCGAGGGCACGCTCGATCACGAGGCGTGAGGCGAAGGTTCGTGTTACATCCATGCAACGGTTCAGCCAGGCCCGGGAAAGGCGCATAGTGGGGCTCTGAGCGTCCCTGTGAAAAGATCCGGCATGCCCCAGTCCACGGACACAACGGAAGGATCCGAAGCGCGGCCAGCGGCCCAGCCGGCCGACGCCCGCACCACCGAACCGCATATCAGCGGCCCGGTGGTGGCGGCGCTGATTGCCGGGTTGCTGTTTGCCCTGCTGTTCGTGGCCATCGACCAGGGCTGGAAACAGCAGATGGCCGACCGCTATCAGCAAGCCGTGGTCTCGGAGGCAAGCAGCCTTCGGACCCAACTGGAAAGCGTGCTGAATGGCACGGTCCATGCGACGATCGGGCTTGCCGCCTATGCCTATGTCCACCCGGACCTGACCGAGGATGACTTCGACCGGGCAGCGGACCGTCTTTATCGCAGCCAGCCGGAACTGATTCGCTCTCTGACCCTGGCGCGCGGCGAGATCCTTGCGCTGGTCTACCCGCGCGATGGCAACGAGGACGCGATCGGCCTCAACCTGGCGGAACATCCGGAGCAGGGCGCCTCCTATCAACAAGTGCTGGAGAGCCGGCAAACGGTCGTCGCCGGGCCCTGGACGTTGGCACAGGGCGGTCGGGGGCTTCTGGTGCGCGCCCCGGTCCTGACCGATCCGGAAGATCCGCCGGCGTTGGCCAATCCGTGGACACTGTCGAGTATTGCGCTGGATTTCGAAACGATCCTTGGCAAGGCGGGTCTGGCCCCGCGCCCGCCCAGCCTGCAACTGGCCCTGCGCGGCCTCGACGGGACCGGCGCCGACGGTGAGGTCTTCTACAACCCCGAACAGATCGACGTGGCCAGCGCGCCGCTCGCGCTCGACGTGACCTTTGCCGGGGGCCAGTGGCAGATGCTTGCACACCCTGTCCCCAACCCATCCGCCACGGAGCGCCCGGCCGCCTGGTGGGTGATGGGCGTGGTCGGGCTGCTGGCGGTTAGTGGGTACACCTTCCGTGTGGGGGAGGGCATCCGGCAGCGGCGGGAGGCCCTCACGCGCTATCAGGCGCTCGTGAATCGTCTGGCGGATGCCACTCTGGTGGTCGCGGGGCGCCGGGTCCTTTGGGCCAATCCGGCCTTTACCCGCATGACCGGCCTGTCGCCGGATCCTGGCCAGACTCTTTCGGCGCTGGGGGTGATTCAGGCCGACGATCGCCGGCGCCTTCCCCCTGCGCTCGATTTTTCAATGGCATTGGAGGAGCCGCGCGGGCGCGAGATTCGCGTACACACGGCGGACGGAGACCAGCGGTTTCATCTACTGCGTTGGGTGCCGATTGACTGGGAAGGGCAGCGGGCCTTCCTGTTGAGCTTTGTGGATGTACACGACAACCGAATGCTGTTCAACGCGTTGAGCGAGGCCCGTGATCTTCAGGACGCGCTGTTCGAGGCCATGCCCGGCGATGCCCTGGTGATCGACGACACTGGCCTCGTTCGCGCGGTCTTTGGCGAAGCGCGGCGCGGCCAGGCACCCCAGCACACGGCGGCCGGGCACACACTGGCGGAACTGCTTCCGGATGAGGTCGCGCAGCGCTTTTCCGGCGTCGTGCGCCGGGCCTTGCGCGAAGGCGAATTGCAGGAGATCCAGTACCGCCTGCAGGCGAGCGTGTTCCACGGAGGCGAGACGAGTCCATCAATGGAGGCAACCCGCTGGTACGAGGCGCGGGTACGCCCAATCGACGCACCGTTCGAGGGTTCGTCGGCCGTGGTGTGGCACGCCCTGGACGTGACCGAGCGCAAGCAGCTGGAAGAGCGCATGCAGGCCCTGGCCTGGGAGGACCCGTTAACCAGAACCGCGAATCGCGCGGCGCTGGATCGGGCATTTCCGCGGCTTGCGGCGCGAGCGGATCGCAAGGAGGGACAGCTGGCGCTGCTGTTCATTGACCTGGACCGTTTCAAGCCGGTGAACGATCAGTACGGCCATGCCGTAGGGGACGAACTCCTGCGCCAGCTGGCGCAACGGCTTGCGGCCAGTCTGCGTCCGGATGACCTGCTGGTGCGCCTGGGCGGGGACGAGTTCATCGTGCTGAGTGCGCCGTTGAATCGACGAGAGGAGGCCGGGGGACTGATCGAACGGTTGCAGGCGGCTTTCCGGCAGCCATTCGAGTTGCACCCCGGCCATATGGAACCGGTGGAGGAGACCCTCTCGTGCAGTATCGGGGTCGCCTTCTACCCCCGAGATGGTCAGCGCCTGGCGGACCTGATGATGGCCGCGGACCACGCGATGTACCGCGTCAAGGCCGCCGGACGCAACGACGTGGCCTACGCGTCGGAGGCGGCGCCGGAATCCGGCACGGAGTGACGCGCCGGGGCGAACCGAGCCGCAGTTTGCGCCTCGAGCGGCTCGATCAGACCCAGCAGGTGATCGGCCAGCCATTCGCCAGCCAGCGGGGCATAGAGCAGTCCGCGCGAGCCATGCGCCAGGCTCAACAGTACACGGCCACCGGGATCCAGCCGGCTGCGCCCGACGAGCGGCAGGCGATCGCGGACCACGGCGCGCTCCCCGGTCCACTGCGCAAGGATCTCGACTGCCTGGGCATCCTGTAGCCCTGGAACCCAGGCAAGATGCCGCAGATTGGTCTGATCATCCTCGGCCTGCGGTGCCTGTTCATTTTCGGCCCCGGGGCCCTCCGTGCGGCGATAGGTCGCCCCAATCCAGGCGGTTCCGCCGCCCTCCGGGATGCAGTAGCCCTGACCTGTTGCCACAAAGCCACCCCAATCGGGGAAGGCCGCACGGACCCGGGTCATCTGACCGGTTACCGTGGAGATACCCGCTTGTTCCGGGCACAAGGTGGTGCCATCGCCGGCGGCCGTCGCCACTACGACCGCGTCGAAGGCTTCAGACCCAGCGTCGCTCTCAACCTGCACGGGACCGGCGTTGGACGACGGCTCCAGCGCCTGTACCGATTCCATGCGCAGGGGCGGCAGGTCGTGGGCCACAGCCTCGCAAAGGGCCCGCATGTCGATCGCCAGACCGTCCGGGTAGTAGATGTGAGGGTCCGCGGTGCAACCCGGCCCGCCAGGGTCGAACAGCAGGGCCGCATGTTCGGGACCCGCTTTCAGCAGACGTTCCACGCGCTTGCGTCCGTGGGCGCTGATGCCATGGAAGGCCACGCCCGTTGCCAGCCGGATACCGTATGCGCCGGTCGGGTCGAGCTGTCCGGAAAGGAAACCGGTACGGCGTATCCCCGCGAGTGCCAGGGTATTCAGCTCCCCGTCGCGAGGATGAAGGTTCGGCAACAGGACGCCCGCCGGGTTGCCGGAGGCGCCACCGCCAACACCGTTCGGGTCGAAGACCGTGACCTCCACTCCTCGCGCCTGCAGGGCATGGGCGGCGCTGAGCCCGGCAATCCCGGCCCCCACGATGGCGACACGTTGCGGTACCTCGCGGGGCGGTGACTTCGCGGGCGACTGGGTATCCCGAAGGGTCCCCACGAGACGCTCGCGTTTCGGGCCATGACCGGGCACCCGGCGTACCTCGAACCCCGTGCTCTCCAGGTCGCGTCGAACCTGACCGGCTGCGGTGTAGGTGCCGAATGTAGTACCCGGCGCGGAAAGCCGCGCCACTTGCCGGAACACCCCGGTGTTCCACAGGGCGGGATTGCTGCGCGGCGCGAACCCGTCAAAGAACCAGGCGTCCACGGTGCCGCGGATCTGTGCAAGAAGTGGAGCGGCGTCACCCAGGCCCAGGGTCAACGCGGCCCTGGCCTCGGGGAACTGGATTCGGTGGAGTCCGGGAACCGGTGGTGGATACTGGGCCCGTAGCTGGCGGGCGTCAGCATTGTCGAGGCCCAGGCGTTGGTGCAGGGCCGCAAGGTCGGCGGGTGCGAGCGGGTGGGCCTCGAGGCTCAACAGAGACAGGAAGGCGCCGGGGGGCGCGTGGCGTCGCCACTCCTGCAGCGCCAGCAAGAGGTTGAGCCCGCTCCCGAAGCCGGTCTCGGCAAGCACGAAGCGCTGACACTGGCGGAAGCGCCGGGCGAGGTCGTTGGCCTCGATGAAGACCTCGCGCACCTCGGCATGCGGATCGCTGGAGCCGAAGTAGCCGTCCCCGTAGTCGGCGGCGAAAGGCTGTCCGTCACGCCATTCGAGGCGTGCCCAGTCGAGCAAGGGGGGGGAGAGCAAGGGTGTCGCCAAGGACCGGACCGTCACAGCCCGCCAGGCGCGATTGCGCGAGACGGGCCGTAATGGGAGGTTAGCGGGCCAATTCTTCGAACGGGGTGAACGCCACCTGCTGGTTGCGCTGTCCGTTATCCAGCTGGGCCAGCAGGGTCTGGCTGATGGACTTGAAGCGGTCGAGCTCGTCGCCTTCCAGGGCGTCGCTTTCCGGCAGTTCCACGCGCATCGGGTTCTGGGGGCGGCTGTTCACGTGGATCTCGTAGTGAAGATGCGGCCCGGTACTGCGACCGGTATTGCCGGACAATGCGATGCGGTCGCCCCGCTCGACGGTCTGACCCGGGCGCACCAGCGGGCGGTCCAGATGCAGGTAGCGGGTGGAGTAGCCTTGACCGTGCTCGATCACGATGAAGCGACCGGCATACGGGTGGTTCTCGACGCGGGTTACGCGACCGTCGGCTGGTGCCTGGATCGGAGTTCCGATTGGCATGGCGAAGTCCGTCCCCTGGTGCGGGGCCACGCGCCCGGTCACTGGGTGACGACGGTTCGGGTTGAAGCTGGAGCTGATGCGATAGTTGCCGGAGAACGGGCGGCGATCGAACGGGGGCAGCAGGCTTTCGCCATCCGGGGTGTAGAAACGCCCGTTGACGTTGCGCGCCGCACGGATCTCGATGCGCTCGCCTTCGTAGTCGAATGCCAGCAGACGCAGGTTGAGCGGGGTGTCGTCGCCTACCAGGGTTTCCTGCTCTACCAGCAGGGTGAACTGGTCGCCGGTACGGGCGTGGGTGCGCACCGGCAGGTAGCGGTCCAGCAGCACGGCCAGGGCGTTGGCCGAACGCGCGGAGATATCCGCGCGTTCGGTCAAGGCGTTGGCGATGTTGCCATCGATCTCGGCCGTAATGATCAGGTGGCTGACCTCGCGGCCGTTCTCGACTTCGCCGAGTTCGAACTCCCAGCCATCGGCCTCGCGGACCCACTCATGCCCGCTGGCCCGGTCGGTCCACAGGCGCAGGCGAGTCAGGTAGCCCTCGTCGTCGACCTGCCATTCGATCTCCTGGCCGGGGCGCACACGGTTCAGGATCGAGGCGTTGTCGTCGTCGTCCAGCAGGCGGTAGAGGGTCGCCAGCGGGAGTTCCCATTCGCGTTCCCAGAGGCCCGTCAGACGCTCGCCTTTCTGCAGGGTGTGGGTGTACCAGTCGGTGTCCGTGGCTGCGGCGTCAGCGGCGACATCGGAGTCGCCGTCGAGATCGAAGGTCTCGTAGGAAGTGGGGGCCTCGGCGTCCGGGTCGATTGTGGCGTCGTCGTAATCCGGGGCGGGCTCGCCCGGCAGGTCGGAGGCAAAAGCCACGGTCTGGGCGCCACCCTCGAATGCGGCACTATGCGCCGTCCGTATCGACGCGCCGCCAGCCGGATGGTCCGCACGGGCGAGCGCGAGCTGGGAAGCGGGGAGGGGATTGCCGGCGCCGATTTTCAGCGGTTGGGACGTCTCGGAGGGCTGGGAGGCGAGAAGCAGGCTGGTGCCCACCAGAATGGTGAGTCCGGCGGTGCCCGCCAGAAAGAAATGCAAAGTCTTTCTGTTGTTACCCATATGGCCGTTGCCCTGCAGAGTTTCCGCTTTATACCACGTTTTTTCGGGCAATAAACAGCGTCGGAAGGCGGTCTCCCGGAGTTTCGCGGCCTGCGCGTCTCAGGATCGAATCCCCACGCCCCGGTTGAGCAGGACCAACGCAACCCCGTACATGACCGCAATGAACCCGGCAATGATGGCAAAGGACATGGCGATCGGGAAGTCGCTATGGCCCAGGCTGCCGTAACGGAAGGCGTCGACCATGTAGAGGATCGGGTTCAGCATGGACACGCCCTGCCAGAACTCCGGCAACAGGCTGATGGAGTAGAACACCCCGCCCAGATAGGTCAGCGGCGTCAGGATGAAGGTCGGGACGATGGCGATGTCGTCGAAGGTACGCGCGAAGACACCGTTGATCAGCCCGGCGAGGGCAAACAGGATGGACGTCATCAGCACGATGATCAGCATTACGCCGGGGTTGTGGATGCTGAGCGGGCTGAAGAACAGCGAGACCAGCAGTACGGCCACGCCGACCGCCAGGCCCCGCGCCACGCCGCCAAAGACGAACCCGAGAATGATCACGCTGTTGGGGATGGGCGAGACCAGCAGTTCCTCGATGTGGCGCTGGAACTTGGAGCCGAAGAACGACGACACCACATTGGCATAGCTGTTGGTGATCACCGCCAGCATGATCAGGCCCGGGACGATGAAGTCCATGTAACGGTAGCCTTCCATCTCTCCGATGCGCTCGCCGATCAACCCCCCGAAGATGATGAAGTACAGCGCCGTGGTAATAACCGGGGGCAGGACCGTCTGCACCCAGATCCGGGCAAAGCGCAGCACTTCCTTGCTGACGATGGTCCGGAAGGCGGTCCAGTAATCGCGCAGATGGGAGTCGCTCATGCCTGATTCTCCGGCTGCTCGGTGGTCCCGCTGGCGCCGGGGGTCAGATGGCTGGGGCTCTGGCCGGGGCGGGTCATGCGGATGAAGAGTTCCTCCAGCCGGTTGGCCTTGTTGCGCATGCTCTGGACGCGAATGCCGGCCTGGTCCAGCACCCGGAACAGGTCGTTCAGGTGCTGGCCGCTGCGGATATCGGCCTCCAGCGTCATCTCGTCCACCTGGCGCAGGGCAATCGGGGAATCCAGCGGGATGCCGGGTGGCGGCTCGCTTAAATCCAGCACCATGGTCTCGGTCTCGAGCTTGGCCAACAGCTGCTTCATCGTGGTGTTCTCGATGATCGCACCGTCATCGATGATCGCGATGTTGCGGCACAGAGTCTCCGCCTCTTCCAGGTAGTGCGTGGTCAGGATGATGCTGCGCCCGTCGGTATTGATGCGGGTCAGAAAGTCCCACATCGAACGCCGCAGCTCGATATCGACCCCGGCGGTGGGTTCGTCGAGAATCAGCAGGCGCGGTTCGTGGACCAGAGCGCGGGCGATCATCAGGCGGCGCTTCATGCCGCCGGAGAGCGTGCGCGCCATGTCCTTGCGCTTTTCCCAAAGCCCCAGCTCCTTGAGGTAGTGCTCGCAGCGTTTCCAGGCCTCGCGCCGGGGGATGCCGTAGTAGCCGGCCTGATTGACCACGATCTCGCCAATCGGCTCGAAGTTGTTGAAGTTGAACTCCTGAGGGACCAGCCCGATGGAGCGCTTCACTGCCTGCAGGTCGGTATCCACGTCATGGCCGAAGACCTTGACCGTGCCGGCGGTCTTGTTGATCAGCGAGGTAATGATCCCGATGGTCGTCGACTTGCCGGCCCCGTTGGGCCCCAGCAGGGCGAAGAAGCTGCCCGGGGCCACCTCGAGGTCGATGCCCTTGAGGGCCTCGAATCCGTTTTTGTAGGTCTTCTTGAGCCCGCGAATCTCCAGCGCTGGCGTCATCGTCACATCCTGTAAGGCTAGGGGAACACGACCCCGAAGGGTCGACAAGGTAGGTATTATGAAGGCTTTGAATCGTTTTCGAGGAAAGCCGCGTGGATTCTGTTTTTGTTGCGTCGTCCGAAACCGCCGTTCCCCTGATCCCGGTCAGCCGCGAGTCGCTGCCGGTCCGCCTGGAGAGTGCGCCGGAGAGCTGGCGCAAATGGGTGGAAGCCTCCGGGTTCGAGGCGGAGCCGGGCGCAACCCTGCGCATCCCCGATGCCGAGGGCGGACTGGCGGCGGTGCTGGCCGGCTTCGATGCGGAAACTCCGATCTGGATGGTGGCCGCGGCGGCGGAGACCCTCGGGACGGGGGATTACCGTCTGGAAACCGACCCCCTGAACCCCGAGATCCAGAACTTGGCGGCCATTGGCTGGGGTCTGGGACGTTACCGCTTCGAGCGTTACCGCGAACCGCTGGCGCGGTCGCCGCGGCTGGTGTGGCCGGAAGACGCGGATCAGGCGCGGGTCCTCGCGTTTGTGCAGTCCATCGGGCTGACCCGCGACCTGATCAACACCCCGGCGGCCGACATGATGCCGGCCAACCTGGTGTTGAAGGCACGGGAGCTGGCCGAGGAATTCGGCAGCAGCCTGCATCTGGTCAGCGACAGCGACAAGCTGGAGCAGGATTTCCCCTGTATCCACGCCGTGGGGGCTGCCAGCGACCATGGGGCACGGGTGATCGAACTGACCTGGGGGGCGCCCGACGCGCCGTCGCTGGTGCTGGTGGGCAAGGGCGTGTGCTTCGATTCTGGTGGCCTGAACCTGAAGCCCGGCAATTCCATGCGCCAGATGAAGAAGGACATGGGCGGGGCGGCGATCGTGCTGGGGCTGGCGCGCCTGATTATGGCGCAGGCACTCCCGGTGCGGCTGACGGTGCTGATCGGGGCCGTGGAGAACGCCATCGGGGCAGGGGCCTTCCGCCCGGGCGATGTGCTGACCGCACGCAACGGCAAGCGGATCGAGATCGACAACACGGACGCCGAGGGGCGCCTGGTCCTGGCCGATCTGCTGGATCGTGCGGGGTCGTTCCATCCGGACCTGCTGGTGGACTTTGCGACGCTCACCGGGGCGGCGCGCGTCGCCGTGGGGACCGAGATCAGCGCCTGCTTCACCCAGGACGAGGGCTGGGCGCGAGCACTGGTCGAGCCGGCGCGCGAATGGGATGACCCGGTCTGCCAACTGCCGCTGCACACGCCTTATCGGTACATGCTGGACAGTGACGTGGCGGACATCGTGAACAGCACCACCGGGGGCCACGCCGGAGCCATTACCGCCGGTCTGTTTCTCAAGGAGTTTGTCCCGGAGGGCACGACCTGGATGCATTTCGACATCATGGCCTTTAACGATCGCGCGCGCCCGGGGCGGCCCAAGGGCGGCGAGGCGATGGGCCTGCGGGCCCTGTTTGCGGCGCTCGAATCGCGCTATCGGAAGCCGGGGTAAGGGGGATACTCCCGCCCCTGACGCGGCGCGGCGCGGCGCGGCGGCATCAGATCAGTTTCAGGTCGCTGCGGGCACGAATGATCTTGCGCAGCGCGATCAGATAGGCGGCGGTGCGGTAGTCGAGCACCTCGCCATTGCTTTCCATCTCGCGGACCTCGTGCATCTCGCGGAAGGCCTCGCGCATGGCGTCGTCCAGGCCGGAGCGGACCAGGTCGATTTCCTCGGCCCCGCGCACCACGGCATCACGAATCCATTCGGGGACACTCTCGTTGGTCATCATCTCGATGGCACTGACGATGTGCTGGCCCTGGGCCTGGTCGTAGCGGCGCTCCAGGCGCCCGAAGCGCATGTGGGACAGATTCCGCACCCACTCGAAGTAGGACACGATGACGCCGCCGGCGTTGACGTACACATCCGGCAGGATCGGGACGCCGCGTTCGCGCAGGGCCTGGTCGGCCTCCCAGGTGCAGGGACCGTTGGCGGCCTCGGCGATTAGCCGGGCCTGGATTTGGTCGACGTTATCCCGATGGATGGCGCCTTCCAGGGCGGCCGGAATCAGGATGTCGCATTCGCGTTCCATGATGCGGTTGCCATCGCGCACGAACTCGACCCCCGCGAAACCCTCCATGGTGCCGCTGCGGCGCACGTAGTCGTGCAGGGCCTCGATATCGATCCCGTCCTCGGAATACACCCCGCCATCGCTCTTGATGACGCCGACAATCTTCGCGTGATCGTCCTCCTGCAGGAAGCGCGCGGCGTAATAGCCAACGTTGCCGAAGCCCTGGATGATGATGCGCCGGTCACCCAGGCCGCCCTCGAACCCGGCCTCGCGGGCCGCCGAGCCTTCGCGGAAAAAGGCCTGCAACGCGTACTGGACACCGCGACCGGTGGCCTCCAGGCGCCCGACCATGCCGCCCAGCTCGACCGGCTTGCCGGTCACCGAAGCGGCATGGTCGAGGTCCTCCGGGTGGCGATCGCGATAGGTCTCCATGATCCAGGCCATCTCGCGCTGGGACGTCCCCACATCCGGCGCGGGGACGTTCTGGGCCGGGCTGATGTAGTCGCGTTGAATCAGTTCGTGGGCAAACCGTCGGGTAATGCGCTCCATCTCCCATTCGTTGTACTTCTGCGGGTCGATGCGCAGGCCGCCCTTGGACCCTCCGAAGGGGATATCCACGATGGCGCATTTGTAGGTCATCAGGGCCGCCAGGGCCTCGGCGTGGTCCTGGTCCATGGTCGGCGAAAACCGCAGGCCGCCCTTGGCCGGCAAGCGATGGGCGGAATGCACCGCGCGCCAGCCCTTGAACACCTCGATACGGTCGCGAAAGCGGATCGGAAAGCTCACCTGAATGACCGAGTCGCAGGTCTTGACGGCCTCCCGGGCCCCCTCGGGAAGATCGAGGTAGCTCATGGCCCGGTCGACCATGTGTGAGACACTATCGCGAAAGGTTTCAGGCACTTCGCTTTCCGACATGATGGCAATCCTTTCTGACTTTTGGCCGCCGCCTGCGCGGCATGGAGATTCTGTGAATGGGTAACGCGGGCCACGCTCCCGACCCGCGGTTTTCGGTTGCGCCGATGATGGACTGGACGGACACCTGGTGTCGCCGGTTCCATCGGCTGCTGACCCGACGGGCATTGTTGTACACCGAGATGGTGCATGCCAACGCGGTCATCCACGGGGATCGCGACCGGTTGCTGGGGTTCTCCCCGGTGGAACACCCGATCGCGCTGCAGCTGGGCGGCTCCGATCCGGCCACGCTGGCGCAGGCCGCCCGCATCGCGGCGGATCACGGCTACGACGAGATCAACCTAAACGTGGGTTGTCCCTCCGACCGTGTGCAGTCGGGCGCGTTCGGGGCCTGCCTGATGGCACAACCGGGGCTGGTGGCCGAGTGCGTCGCAGCCATGCAGCAGTCCGTTGACGTCCCCGTCACCGTCAAGCACCGCATCGGCATTGACGACCAGGACTCGGAGGCCGACCTGCACGCCTTTGTCGAACGCGTGGCCGCCGCCGGGTGCCGCCACTTCGTGGTGCACGCGCGCAAGGCCTGGCTCCAGGGCCTCAGTCCAAAGGACAATCGCGACGTTCCCCCGCTGGACTATCAACGCGTCTATCGGCTGAAGGCCGAGTTCCCCGACCTGACGATTGTCCTGAACGGCGGACTGGATGACGTCGGCGCCGCGCGCGCGCACCTGCAGCATGTGGACGGGGTCATGTTCGGACGGCTGGCCTACCACCAGCCCTGGAGCCTGTCGGTGGTGGACCGCCTGTATTTCGGGGGCGGGGACGACCCGACGCGTGAAGAGGTTCTGGAGGGCATCTTGGGGATTGCAGAGGGGATGCGCCGTGATGGCGTGCCGCTGGCGCGTCTGACCCGGCATATCCTGGGTCTGTTCCACGGCGAGCCGGGCGCGCGCCAGTGGCGGCGCATCCTGACCGAGGAGGCCCACCACCCAGATGCCGGGCCGGCACTGATCGAGCGGGCCGCGCAGGCCTGTCTCCCCCGGGCAGCCTGAGAGCCCGGAGTCGTCCCGGCGTGACTATTCGCGCGGGTCGTCCGGTGCCAGCCAGCCAGCCTCGAGCCCATCCTCGAGGATCTGCCGGATCATGGGGATTGCCTCCTCCCATTCCGCGATGCTGAGCGTCTCCGCGCTACAGAAGGCTTCGAGAACGTCCGCCGCGACGGCTTGTGCGGGATAGTCGTTTCCGGCGATGCACAGGGTCGGGCCATCGGGGCCCTGGAACCACGCACGCCGGACGCCGGGGTGGATCGCAAAGCGATCGGCCGGGCCGGCGGTGGCCGCCAGTCCCGGATCCCCCGGGGCGAGCTCGACGTTGCCGGCGGGGCGGGTCAGGAAACGCCCCAGATAGGCGTCCAGATCGTGATCCTCCGCCGCCAGCAGGGCACGCAGGGCCTCGCGCAGCGCCTCGCGATCCGCGGTTGGGAGCTCGGCCGCGTGCGCGGACGGGTGCCGACCCGGATCCTCGAAGCGCGCCTGGTCGCCGATCACGTTGGCGCGCTCCTCGAGAAACCCGGTCAGGACATCAAGGATGGTCGGGGCGCGAAATCCCACCGACCAGGTCATGCACTGGTCGTCCAGCGACAGTCCGTAATGCGGCAGGTTGGGGGGCAGGTAGAGCAGGTCGCCGGGACCCAGCTCCCAGGTCTCGGTGGGATCGAATGCCCGCAGGATGGCCAGTGGCAGATCGTCGTGGCAATCCAGCGACCCCGGAGGGTCCTGGATCTGCCAGCGGCGCCGCCCCGCGGCCTGGAACAGGAAGACGTCGTACTGATCCACATGCGGCCCGACCGAACCGCCGGGTGGGGCGTAGGAGATCATCAGGTCGTCCCGGCGCCAGCGCGGGATGAAGTCAAAGCGCGACAGGAAATCCGGGCCACCGGGCCAGAAGCGCTCCACGTCAGTGACCAGCAGGGTCCAGTCGCGTTCAGGAAGCTCGCCCAGCCGCTCGGCATCGAAGGGGCCGTATTCGACATCCCAGTCCTGGCGGTCGACATGCCCGCTGACGATCCGGCTGGCCGCGTCCGGATCGGTGGCCAGGCCGGCGAGGTCATCGGGCTCGATCGGATTGTCGAAACCCGCAATCGCGTCGCGCACCAGTAGCGGGCGCTGTTGCCAGTAGTCGCGCAGGAATTCGGCGGGCGTCAGGCCGCCGAGTAGCGTGAGCGGTTGGTTCGGGTCCGGGGCCGCCATGCCGCGCGCGGGATCAGAGTTCGCGCGCGAGTCGGTCGGCGATCCCGGTGTAGCTGCCCGGCGTCAGCTGGCGCAGGCGGGCACGGGCCTCTTCCGGGATGTCGAGGCCGTCGATGAACGCCGCCAGGCCCTCGGGGGTGATGCGCTGACCCCGGGTCAGTTCCTTGAGCTTCTCGTAGGGCGACTCGATGCCGTAGCGGCGCATCACGGTCTGCACAGCCTCGCCGAGGACCTCCCAGTTCTGGTCCAGGTCCTCTGCCAGGCGTCCCGGCTCGATCTCCAGCTTGCCCAGGCCGCGGCCGAACGCCTTGTAGGCGATCAGCGACCAGGCGAATGCCAGGCCGATGTTGCGCAGCACGGTGGAGTCGGTCAGGTCGCGCTGGAACCGCGAAACGGGCAGCTTGCTCGCCAGGTGGTCGAACAGGGCGTTGGCCAGACCCAGGTTGCCCTCGGCGTTCTCGAAGTCGATCGGGTTGACCTTGTGCGGCATGGTCGAGGAGCCGACTTCGCCGGCGACCACCTTCTGCTTGAAATAGCCCAGCGAGATGTAGCCCCAGATGTCGCGCGACGCATCCAGAAGGATCGTGTTCGCGCGCATGAACGCGTGGAACAACTCCGCCAGGAAGTCGTGCGGCTCGATTTGGGTCGTATGGGTGTTCGGTTCCAGGCCCAGACTCTCGATCATCCGGCGCGACAGGGACGGCCAGTCGACCTCGGGGTAGGCCACGGAATGGGCGTTGAAGTTGCCCACCGCGCCATTGATCTTGCCGAGGCAGGCCACCCCGGCGATCTCGGCGCGCTGCCGCTCCAGTCGCGCGACCACGTTGGCCAGTTCCTTGCCCATGGTGGTGGGGGAGGCGGGCTGGCCGTGGGTGCGCGCGAGCATGGGCTGTTCGGCGAAGCGGCCGGACAGTTCGCGCAGCGGTGCGAGCACGGCGTCCAGGGCCGGCAGCATCACCATGTCGCGCGCCTCGCGGACCATCACGCCATAGGCGAGGTTGTTGATGTCCTCGGAGGTGCAGGCAAAGTGGACAAACTCGATCTGGCTCTGCAGGTCGGAGCGATCCGCCATCTGCTCCTTGATGTAGTACTCGATCGCCTTCACGTCGTGATTCGTCGTGGCCTCGATCTCCTTCACGCGCGCCCCGGCCACTTCGTCGAAACTGAACGCGATCTCGTCGAGGAAGGCGCCGGCCGTATCGGTCAGCGCCGGGACCTCGGGGATCGCGGGCTCGGCGGCCAGGGCCTTGAGCCAGGCGATCTCCACCCGCACGCGGGCCTGCATCAGACCTTGTTCGGAGAAGTAGGGGGCCAGGTCGCGGGTATGCCGGGCATAGCGGCCATCGACGGGGCTGATCGCGGACAACGGGCTCAGGGACATGGGGATTCCGGGGTCGGGTTCGGGACAGGCGGCGCAGTATACTAAGGTGCTCAACTGCAATACAGCATCGCGCCACGCGCAAACCAGGAGGAAGGCATGTCGAAGCCCGCAATGCGTCAGGAACAGGACAGTCTCGGGACGGTGGAGGTCCCGGAGCAAGCCCTGTGGGGCGCCCAGACCCAGCGCGCTGTGGACAACTTCCACATCAGCGGGCGGCCGCTGCCCCAGGCCTTCATTCGCGCCCTGGCCCAGACGAAGGCCGCCTGCGCCGAGGCCAACCAGGGGCTCGACCAGCTCCCGGACGAGGTGGCCGGGGCGATCGTCGCGGCCGCCGAGACCATCGCCAGCGGCGAGCATGCCGATGCCTTCCCGGTGGATGTCTATCAGACCGGTTCCGGGACCAGCAGCAACATGAACATGAACGAGGTGATCGCAAGACTGGCCTCGAGTGATGCCTTGACGGTCCACCCGAACGATCACGTCAACCGTTCCCAAAGCTCCAATGACGTGATCCCCACCGCCCTGCATGTGGCTGCGTCCGTTCAGATGGAAAAGCAGCTGATGCCGGCCTTGCGTCATCTCATTGCGACCATCGCCCGGCGCGAGGGCGAACTGACCGCAATCGTGAAGACCGGACGCACCCATCTGATGGACGCGATGCCGGTGCGGATGAGTCAGGAGCTGTCCGGCTGGCGCCGGCAACTGGAACTGGACGTCGAACGCCTTCGCGACACGCGCGCGCGGGTCAACCGACTGGCGATCGGCGCCACGGCGGTGGGCACCGGCATCAATGCACCGGCCCAGTTCGGGGACCGGGTCACCCACCGCCTGGCGGAGCGCACCGGGATCGCGTTCGAGCGCGAACCCAACGGCTTTGCGGCACTGGCCAGCCAGGACACCGCAGTGGAGCTCTCCGGCCAGCTGCGCACCACGGCCACCAGCCTGATCAAGATCGCCAACGACCTGCGCTGGATGAATTCGGGCCCGCTGGCCGGACTGGGTGAGATCGCCCTGCCGGCCCTGCAACCGGGCAGTTCGATTATGCCGGGCAAGGTCAACCCGGTGATCCCCGAGGCGGTGATCATGGCCGCGCAGCAGGTCGTGGGCCTGGACGCCGCGGTCGCCGCCGCGGGACAGGGGGGCAATTTCCAGCTCAACGTCGGCCTGCCGCTGATCGCCGACAATCTGCTCAACCAGATGGGTCTGCTGGCGCGCGCGGCCGAACACCTTGCCGATCGGGCCATCGCCGGCTTCACCGTCAACGAGGAGGTCTTGCGCGCGGCGCTGGACCGCAACCCGATCCTGGTGACGGCGCTGAACGCAGAGATCGGCTACGAGGCCGGTGCCCGGATTGCCAAGGAGGCGTACGCCAGTGGCCGGCCGATCGTTGATGTCGCGGCGGAACAAACGGACATCCCGCGTGAACGCCTGCAGGCCTTGCTGAACCCGGCGACCCTGACCGAGCCCCAGACGGACTAGGCCGAGGCCGCCCGGGCCCATGCGTCCGGGGTGACGAACGGTGTCAGGCGGTCGCGGCTGGGAGCTGGGTCCGGTCGCGGAGCAGACCCCGAAGCGCATCGAACGCCACCGGGTGCGAGAAATAGAAGCCCTGGGCGGTGTGGCAATCCAGCTGTTGCAGAATCTCCGCCTGGCGTTCGGTCTCCACGCCCTCCGCAATCACGTCCAGCCCCAGGGTATGGGCCATCAAGACGATCGCGCGGACGATCTGCGAATGTTCCTCGCCCTGGTCGAGATCCTTCACGAAGGAGCGGTCGATCTTCAGGGTGTCGGCCGGTATCTGCTTGAGCTGCACGAGGGACGCATGACCGGTTCCGAAATCATCCACCGCCAGGGACATGCCGGCGTGACGCAGTCGCTGGAAGACCCGCGCCGCCCCTTGGGGGTCGTCCATGATCGCGGTCTCGGTGAGCTCCAGCTCGATACAGCGGGGCGGAATGCCGGCCTCGCGGATAATGCGGTGGAAGGTCCCCGCAAGATCCGGCTGGCGCAGTTGGCGCGCGGAGACATTGATGGCGATACGCGGCAGTTCGTCTTCGGCCAGGCGCAGGGACTGCAGGTCCCGACAGACCTGGCGCAACACCCATTCCCCAATCTCCTCGATCAGGGTCATGTCCTCCGCCAGTTCGATGAAATGGCTGGGGGGCAGCAGACCCAGCGTTGGGTGCTGCCAGCGAATCAATGCCTCCGCGCCGATGATTCGGCCGCTGTCCAGGTCGATCTTGGGCTGGTAATGCAGTCTTAGCTGATCATTGGCAATTGCCTGCCCCAGTTCGTTTTCCAGCTCAAAGTGGCGGAAGGTGCGGGCGTTGAGGTCCTGAGTGTAGAACCGGAACCCGTTGCGACCGCGCTGCTTGGCCTCGTACATCGCCGCATCGGCATTGCCAAGCAGGGTGTCCGCATCCTCGCCGTCATAGGGGTAGACGGCAATCCCGCAGGAGACACTGCTGACCACGGGCTGATCGAAGATCTGCCGCTCGGTCGCCGTTTTGCGCACGACATCGGTGACCAGCCGGACAACGCCCTCCAGTCCATGGGTGTCCTCGACGAGGATGCCGAACTCGTCGCCGCCAAGACGCGACAGGGTGGTTCGCAGGTGGCGTCCCGAGCGTTCTCGGGCATGGTCCAGCAGAGCGGACAGGTCCTGGGCGACCTTGCGGATCAGCTCGTCGCCGGCGCGGTGACCCAGCGAATCGTTGGTGCGCTTGAAGTTGTCCAGATCCAGCAGGATCAAGGCCACATGACCCGCCGCAGCACCCGCGTGGCGTTCCATCGCCTGCGACAGCCGGTCGCTGAACAGCATGCGGTTGGGCAGGTTGGTCAGCGAGTCATGGGACATGTGGTGCAGCAGCTCGCGTGACTGGCGCTCGGTGATGCGCTGCAGTGCCTTCTGGCGCCGGTCCATCATCTGAAACAGGTCGGCACTCTCCAGGGCATAGGCCGTGTTGAACAGCACCATGGTCAGTGTCGACAGGATCATCTCGTAGCGTTGCAGCTCCGCCTGCCGGAAGCGGGCGACGAACATCCCGCGAATCCGGGTGCGCGTCGAGATCACGTGCAGCATCACACTCTCGCCCTCGACCGGGGAGGGCAGACAGACCGGATGGTTCTGGTGCAGCGCCCAGGAGAACTGGCCGTCCTGGATCAGTTGCTCGACAGTCTCCGACAGGTCCGGCGCCAGTTCCCCGGGGCGTTCCTGATAGTCCAGGTTGAACGAGCAGTCGTTGTCCAGGACGTACACGGCCATGTCCTGCGTCGGCAGCAGGCGCCGGATGGACTCGACGGTGTTCTGGATGATCAGTTCGGGACTGCGGTTACGGTCAGTGTCGCCGAAGATCGCCGTGGTCGAGGCGAGCACATCCATCGCATAGGCGTTGGCTTCCAGTGCTTCCTCGAGGAAGCGGATGCGCTCATGGAGGGCATTGACCTCCTCGGGCGTGCGGTACGATGGGCTCATGCAACAGCGTCCTTTGCTTGCATACAGGCTCAGTCGAGGAGGATCGTCTGCATCTGATCCAGATGCTTGCGGGCGTGGCCGATGATGTCCTCGTAGACCGCCATCTCCAGGCCAATGCGGTCGAAGATCTCCGGGGCAACCGGGGGCACGAAACGTTCCCCGGAGGATCCCAGGCGCAAGGAGTTGGCGATGCTGTCGGCGACGTGCACGATGGCCGTCTCCACGGGAAACGCGCGGGCATCTTCCGGGGCATGGTGGTAGCGCGTGGCTTCCACCTGGGCCGGGGCCATGCCCCATTCCTCCAGCAGGGCGGACCCGATGGCGGCGTGGTCAAAACCCAGCAGCTCGCGTTCTGCCTCGTACAACAGGCACTGCTCGCGCTCGCGGATGTTGATCAGCTCCTCGGTGCGGCTGCCCAGCCGGAGAAACAGCAGCAGCCGCCCGAGGTCGTGCATGATCCCGTAGAGGTACAGACGTTCGATGTTCGCTTCGCGCCGAAAGCGGGCGATCGAGCGGCTGAGCACGCCGACAGCAATGCTGTGGCGCCAGAACGATTCCATGTCGACGCCGATGACCGGCAGGCCGCGGAAGTGCTCGATCACGATGGTCGACAGCACGATCTGCCGCATCTGTTGCAGGCCGATGATGGAGACTGCCCGGTGCAGGGTATCGATCGGTTCGGGGAAACCGTACAGCGAAGAGTTGGCCATGCGCAGCGTCTTCGCCGCAATGGCCGGGTCCAGTTCCACCGCTTCGGTAATCCCGGCCACGTTCGCGGTCGGGTCGCTAAGGCGCGAGAAGATCGTGTTGTAACTCCCGGAAAAGCTGCACAACGAGTCATCCTGCTCGAGAAACTCGGCAACGGTCATCATGCGCTCCGGGCCTTGTGGCCGCGGCGCATGAGCTCGTCGAGCAGCTGGGTACGCGCGATGGAGTAGATGCCGTCCATGGGATAGCCGGTCAAGTCACAGTGACGGAAGCGCTCGGCCAGGATGGCATCGGCCTGCTCCTCCATCTCCGGCGTGGGCCGGGCATCCGCGGCCAGGTCCGGGACCGCGTCGTCCCGGGAATCGTTGGCTGCAGCATGTTCGTCCTCGACGATCTCGACAGTGCTGATGCCCCAGGACAGGAGCACGCGGATCTGCTTGTCCTGGAGCACCATGCCGGCGGGGATCAGGAGACGGCCGGAACGGTCATGCACGGCTGTTGCCAGCGTCTGACCGGACTGAATCACCTCCGTGGATACCCGCCGTCCCATGGCCAAACCTTATGCGGAAGCCGCGAGCTGGCGCAACACGTAGGGCAGGATGCCGCCGTGGCGGAAGTAATCCACCTCCTGCGGGGTATCCAGCCGCACACGCACGGCAAAGGTCTTGCGGTGGCCATCATCGGCCACGGCAGTGACCGTGGCCTCGCGCGACTCGCCGTTCTCCACGCCGGTAATGCTGTAGGTCTCGCGCCCGGTCAGTTCGTGGCTGGCCGCGTTCTCGCCGGGCAGGAACTGCAGCGGCAGTACGCCCATCCCCACCAGGTTGGAACGGTGGATACGCTCGAAGGTCTCGACGATGACCGCCTTGACGCCCAGCAGCAGGGTGCCCTTGGCGGCCCAGTCGCGCGAAGAGCCGGTCCCATATTCCTGTCCGGCGATAACGATCAGCGGGGTGTCCTCTGCCTGGTACTGCATCGCCGCGTCGTAGATCGACATCTGCTCGCCATCCGGCAGGTGCTGAGTCACGCCCCCCTGGGTCCCGGGCGCCAGCAGATTGCGCAGGCGCACGTTGGCGAAGGTCCCGCGCATCATCACTTCATGGTTCCCGCGACGAGAGCCATAGGAGTTGAAGTCGGCCGGCTTCACGCCCTGGGACTCCAGGTAGCGACCGGCCGGGCTGTCCTTGGCGATGGAGCCGGCCGGGGAGATGTGGTCGGTGGTGACCGAGTCGCCCAGCAGCGCGAGGACGCGCGCGCCCTGGACATCGGTCCAGGGCGTAGGCGTCATGCTCATGCCCTCGAAGTAGGGCGGGTTGCGCACGTAGGTGGAATCCTCCTGCCAGTCGAAGCGCTGACCCTGCGGGGCCTCCAGGTTGCGCCAGCGTTCCTCGCCGGAATAGAGGTCACCATAGGCGCTGGTAAAGCTGCTGGCGCCGACGTGGCTGGCGACCGCCTCGCGCACTTCTTGCGTGGTCGGCCAGATATCCTTCAGGTAGACCGGCTCGCCCTGTTCATTCTCCCCGATCGGGTCGCTGTACAGGTCGATGTTGCTGCGTCCGGCCAGGGCGTAGGCGACCACCAACGGCGGCGAGGCCAGGAAGTTCATTTGCACCTCGGAGTGGATCCGCCCCTCGAAGTTGCGGTTGCCAGAGAGCACCGAACTGACGATCAGGTCGTCCTTGATGATGGCCTCGGAGATGGGCTCCGGCAGCGGGCCGGAGTTGCCGATGCACGTGGTGCAGCCATAGCCCACCACGTGGAAACCGAGAAACTCCAGATCGGTCAACAGCCCGGACTTCTCCAGGTAATCGGTTACCACGCGGGATCCGGGGGCCAGGGAGGTCTTGACCCAGGGCTTCACTTGCAGCCCGGCCTCGCGCGCCTTGCGCGCGACCAGGCCTGCGCCCAGCATCACCGACGGGTTGGAGGTGTTGGTGCAGGAGGTGATCGCCGCGATCACGATGTCGCCGTGATCCAGGGTGAAGGTCTCGCCGTCCATCTCGATGGCGGTGTGGTGGGGCTCCTCCGCCTGATGCTCCACGCCCACCGCGGTGTGCCCGCCCTCGGCCGCGAAGCGCTCGGCGTCGTCCGGCTCGTCGGCGCCGCTGGCGCGCTCCTTCAGCATGGTGTCGAGGTGACGGCTGATGGTCGCGCCGGCCTGGCTCAGCGGGATGCGGTCCTGTGGGCGCTTGGGCCCGGCCAGGCTCGGCTCCACGGTGGACAGATCCAGTTCGAACATGTCGCTGTAGCGGGCGATCGGGGCGTTGTCGTTGCGCCACAGGCCCTGGGCCTTCGCGTAGGCCTCGATGAACTCGATGTGCTGGGCGTCGCGCCCGGTCAGGCGGAGGTAGGTCAGGGTCTCGTCATCGATCGGGAAGATGCCGCAGGTGGCGCCATATTCCGGCGCCATGTTGGCGATGGTGGCGCGATCGGCCAGCGGCAGATCGGCCAGGCCGTCGCCGAAGAACTCGACGAACTTGCCGACCACGCCCTTCTTGCGCAACGTCTCGACGATCACCAGCACCAGGTCGGTCGCGGTCGCGCCCTCGGCCAGCTTGCCGGTCAGACGGAAGCCCACGACCTGCGGGATCAGCATGGAGATCGGCTGGCCGAGCATTGCGGCCTCGGCCTCGATGCCGCCCACGCCCCAGCCGAGCACGCCCAAGCCGTTGATCATGGTGGTGTGGGAATCGGTCCCGACCAGGGTGTCGGGGTAGGCCATGCAGCCACCCTCGGCCTGCTCGTCCACGAACACCGTGCGCGCCAGGTACTCGAGGTTTACCTGGTGGACGATGCCGGTGTCCGGCGGCACCACCTTGAAGGTGTCGAACGCCTGCTGGCCCCACTTGAGGAAGCTGTAGCGCTCGCGGTTACGCGAGTATTCGAGCTCCGCGTTCAGGTTCATCGCGTTGGCGTTGCCGTGGGCGTCCACCTGCACGGAGTGGTCGATGACCAGCTCGGCTGGCTGCAGCGGGGTGATCTTTTTCGGATCGCCGCCCAGGGCCTCCATCGCATCGCGCATCGCGGCGAGGTCGACGACCGCCGGCACGCCGGTGAAGTCCTGCAGCAGCACGCGCGCCGGACGGAACGCGATCTCCTGGGTCGGTTCGGCCTTCGGATCCCAGTCCAGCAAGGCCTCGATGTCGGCGCGGCGCACCGTGCGCTCGTCCTCGAAGCGCAGCAGGTTTTCCAGCAGCACCTTCAGCGCAAACGGCAGGTCGGTCGCCCGGGCGTCGTCGGTGATCGGCACGTAGCGGCATTCGCGGCCGCCAGCGGTGAGGGTCCGGGTGTTCTTGGGGTCAGCGTGGCTCATGTGCGTCTTCCGCGTTCAGGTATTGAGTCGATTGAGGATGTCATGCGCTTCGCGAATCAGCCGCTTGCGGCCGAAAAGCAATTTCCAGCGCGATCCACCGGCCTGGCGCCAGAGGACCGCCGCGCGGATCCCGGCCAGCAGCAACGCACGGATGCGCGCGGCGGTGTCGGGATTGGAGAGGTTGTTCTGTTCGCCCTGCACGATGATGCGCGGGCCGAGCTCGGAGATGGTCTCCTTGTAGATCTCGGCCAGCCGGGCAATCACGCTTTCGTGGGTAATGTGGAAGTAGTCGATCTGGCGCTGGGCGCCCTGCAGGCCGTCGGTCAGCTTCTGCAGCATGTCGTCGCGCCTTTGCAGCTTGCGCTCGAGGAAGATCAGCCCGATGGCGTAGCGGGTGATCTCCATGTCCGGCGGCTTGCTGCCATTTTGCAGCTGGCTCTCGATACGCTCCAGGCCACTGCGCAGGCTGACCGCCTCGCGATAGACCGCTTCCGGGGTGTCCGCGTCGAAGGCGAACAGGCTCCCGACCAGGACCTCGAATTCGTAGTCGTCGCAGCTCCCGCGCCAGGCCAGATCCTTGACCAGGCTCGCGCACTGGAAGAGGGCGGCCAGCGCCAGGGTGCGGTTGTGATCGGAGCGGTCCAAACCAGTCGGTTCCTTGGGTGGGTCGGAGTCGGGTCGCCGGGCAGCGGCCACTATACCGGAAGTGGCCTGGCAGACTCACGGCGCATTCGTGGTTCGTGTGGCAATCACCGCCCCGCCCAGGCAGACATCGCCACGGTAGAAGGCGATGGACTGCCCCGGCGTCGCCGCGCGTTGGGGTGTGTCGAAGACCACGGTGGCGCCGGCCGCGTCCAGCGCCTGCACCCGGCATTCCTGCAAGGGCTGGCGATGGCGTAACCGGGCCTGCAGCGGCTCACCGGGGACCGGTACATCGTGGATCCAGTGCACCACCTCGGTCGTCAGTGACGGGCTCATCAATAGCGGGTGCTGCGGATCCTGGGCGACCACCAGGGTGTTGCTGTCCAGGTCCTTGTCGACGACATACCACGGGGCTTCGGCAAAGCCGTCGACCCCGCCGATCCCCAGGCCCTGGCGCTGACCGAGGGTGTAGAACATCAGACCCTGGTGGCGACCGACCACCTGGCCTTCCGGGGTGCGCATCGCTCCCTCGGGCGCTTTCAGGTACTGGGCGAGGAAGTCACGGAAGCGTCGCTCGCCAATGAAGCAGATCCCGGTGGAATCCTTGCGCGCATGGTTCGGCAGACCCAGTTCCCGGGCGCGTTCGCGGACCTGATGCTTGGGAATGTCTCCGAGCGGGAACAGGGCGGGGCGCAGTTGCTCCTGGGTCAGGGTATGCAGAAAGTAGGTCTGGTCCTTGTTGGCATCGGCCGCCTGGCACAGCTCACTGTAGTGCGCGTGATGGCGCACCCGGGCGTAGTGACCGGTGGCAATCCAGCGCGCCCCGAGATCCCGGGCATGATCGAGGAACGAGCGGAACTTGATCTCGCGGTTGCAGAGGATGTCGGGGTTCGGGGTGCGTCCGGCCTCGTACTCATGCAGGAATTGCGCGAAAACGCGCTGGCGGTAGTCCTCGGAAAAGTTCGCCTTGTGCAGCGGGATTTCCAGGCAGTCCGCCACCTCACGGGCCATGGCATAGTCGGCCTCGGCGGCGCAGTACTCGGCGTCGTCGTCATCTTCCCAGTTCTTCATGAACAGGCCTTCGACGCGATAGCCGGCCTCCAGCAGGCGGCTGGCCGCGACAGCGGAATCGACCCCACCGGACAATCCGACGATGACGCGCTCGCCGCGCATCATGCGCCCGGCGCCCGAACCAGATCGCCCACCGCCGCAAGCGGCAGACGCAAGCCATCCTGATACCGGCGGATGCTGCGCATCACCAGCAGACTGCGCAACGGCCAGTCGCCCTCGGCCTGTTCGGGCGCCAGCCAGTGCAGGGCATGAATCGCCGGGTCGCGGGGGGCAGGGGATTGAACCGGTGTCACCGGGCCGCAGAAGGTCACGCGCAGGATCACGGCGCCGCTGGCCACTTGCAGCAAGTCGCAGCCGAGGGCCGCCTCGGGCACGAATTCCAGGCAGGTTTCCTCGCGGACCTCGCGGATCACGGCCCCGATCAGGTCCTCGCCGGCATCCAGGTGGCCTGCGGGCTGGTTCAGCACCCGGCGGCCGGCGTCGGTCTCCTCGACGAACAGGAAACGGCCCTCGCGCTCGATTACGGCGGCCACGGTGATATGACAGGGGAGGCGGTCGGTCATGCCACGGATGATAACGCAGGCTGCCGGTCGGGCTGCCATACGGGAACGCGCAATCGCGCACTGGTTCGGTCACCGGAAAACCCGGCCCGGCATGTATAATCAGGTCATACGTGATTAACGATTCATCTACGAGATCCGCACAAGGAGTTGGCATGGCCTATCAGCACATTCAGGTCCCGGAGAAGGGCGAACGCATCACCGTCGACGACCAGGGGAAGCTGCAGGTGCCGGATCATCCGGTGATCCCCTACATCGAAGGTGACGGGATCGGTGTGGACATCACCCCGGTGATGCGCCGGGTGACCGATGCGGCGGTGGAAAAGGCCTACGGCGGCAAGAAGGCCATCGAGTGGATGGAGGTTTACGCCGGCGAGAAGGCGACGCAGGTCTACGATGACGACTCCGGGCTGCCTGACGAGACCCTGGAGGCGGTGAAGGACTATCGCGTGTCGATCAAGGGTCCGCTGACCACCCCGGTCGGTGGCGGCTTCCGCTCCCTGAATGTGGCCCTGCGTCAGAAGCTGGATCTGTATGTCTGTCTGCGCCCGGTGCGCTATTACGACGGCACCCCGAGCCCGCTGAAGGAGCCGGAGAAGACCGACATGGTGATCTTTCGCGAGAACTCCGAGGACATCTACGCCGGGATCGAGTTCGAGTCGGGGACCCCGGAGGTCAAGAAGGTCATCGACTTCCTGCAGGACGAGATGGGTGTCACCCAGATCCGCTTCCCGGAGACCGCCGGGATCGGTGTGAAGCCGGTCTCCAGCGAAGGCACCAAGCGCCTGGTGCGCAAGGCCATCGAATACGCGATCGATAACGATCGCCCGTCGGTGACTCTGGTGCACAAGGGCAACATCATGAAATTCACCGAAGGTTCCTTCAAGGCCTGGGGCTACGAGCTGGCACGCGAGGAATTCGGCGCGAAGGATCTGGACGGCGGTCCGTGGCAGACCTTCAAGAACCCGAAGACCGGGCGTGACATCGTGATCAAGGATGTGATCGCCGACGCCTTCCTGCAGCAGATCCTGCTGCGCCCGGAGGACTACTCGGTGATCGCGACCCTGAACCTGAACGGCGACTACATCTCCGACGCCCTCGCGGCCCAGGTGGGTGGTATCGGCATCGCGCCGGGGGCGAACCTGTCCGACAGCACGGCGATGTTCGAGGCCACGCACGGCACGGCGCCCAAGTATGCCGGTCAGGACAAGGTGAACCCGGGGTCGCTGATCCTGTCTGCCGAGATGATGCTGCGGCACCTGGGCTGGTCGGAAGCGGCAGACCTGGTGGTCAAGGGCATGGGTGGAGCGATCAGTGCCGGCGAGGTCACCTACGACTTTGCGCGGCAGATGGATGGCGTCGAGCCGATCGACTGCTCGGCCTTCGGCGAGGCGATGATCAAGCACATGTGAGGGTCGGGTGGTCGGAGTGTCCGTAAGGGCACTTGGCCTGAACCCGGAACCAATCGAGGATGACGACTAACAAACGAGTAACCGCTGAAGGCGTAATTTCGACCGATGAGTAATGACAAGCCCCAATCCCCCGATCGAGACGACTCGGTAACGGTCGAAGAATCGAGGCCGGAGCTCAAGCCACCGCGACAGTACAAGGTGGTGTTGCTCAACGACGATTTCACGCCGATGGAGTTCGTGATCGAAGTACTGGAGACCTTCTTCAGCATGGATCGCGAGAAGGCCACCCGGGTCATGTTGCACGTGCATACGCGTGGCAAAGGCGTATGCGGCATCTTTACCCGGGATGTGGCCGAGACCAAGGTGGCGCAGGTGAACGACTATGCCCGCAGTCATCAGCACCCACTGCTTTGCTCGATGGAGGAGGTCTGACTCCCATGCTCGACAAGGAACTCGAATTCAGCCTGAACATGGTCTTCAAGGAGGCCCGCGAAAAGCGTCACGAGTTCGTGACGGTTGAGCATCTGCTGATGGCGCTGGCGCAAAACCCCAGCGCTGCCACGGTGCTGCGGGCCTGCGGGGGCGATCTCGATCGCATCCGCGACGAGCTTGCGGCCTATATTGACGAAAACACGCCGCGCATCCCGCCGAGCGATTCGCGCGAGACCCAGCCAACCCTGGGCTTCCAGCGAGTGCTGCAGCGGGCGGTATTCCATGTGCAATCCAGCGGGCGCAAGGAGGTCTCCGGCGCCAACGTGCTGGTGGCCCTGTTTGGAGAGCAGGACAGCCAGGCCCTGTACGTGCTGGGTCAGCAGAACATCTCGCGTCTGGACGTCGTGAATTTCATCTCCCACGGCATCTCCAAGGTCGGCGAAGACGAACTCGGGGCCCAGCCCAACCCGGGCGAGTCCCAGGCTGAGCCGGTGGAGGGTGAGCGCGAAGAAAAGACCAACGCGCTGCAGCTCTACGCCGCCAACCTGAACGACAAGGCGCGCAAGGACGAGATCGACCCGCTGATCGGGCGCGATCACGAAATCGAACGCACCATCCAGATCCTCTGCCGCCGCCGCAAGAACAACCCATTGCTGGTGGGCGAGGCCGGCGTGGGCAAGACCGCGATCGCCGAGGGTCTGGCGCGCCGCATCGTCGATGAACAGGTACCGGACGCGATCGCGTCTGCCACCGTCTATTCGCTGGATCTGGGCGCGCTGGTCGCCGGCACAAAGTACCGCGGTGACTTCGAGAAGCGTCTGAAAGGCGTGCTCGCCCAGCTCAAGAAAGAGCCGGGCGCGGTGCTGTTCATCGACGAAATCCATACCATCATCGGGGCCGGCGCGGCCTCCGGCGGGGTGATGGACGCCTCCAACCTGATCAAGCCGATGCTCGCCTCGGGCGAACTGAAGTGCATCGGATCCACCACCTATCAGGAATATCGCGGCATCTTCGAGAAGGACCGGGCCCTGGCGCGGCGCTTCCAGAAGATCGAGGTGCCGGAGCCGACGGTGGACGAGACCGAGCAGATCCTGCGCGGCCTGAAGTCCCGCTTCGAGACGCACCACAACGTGCGCTTCACCAAGCCGGCCCTGCGCGCGGCAGCGGAACTGGCCGATCGCTACATCACCGACCGTTTCCTGCCGGACAAGGCCATCGACCTGATCGACGAGGCCGGGGCCAGCCGGCAGTTGCAGCCGGTCAGCCAGCGCAAAAAGACCATCGGCGTACAGGACATCGAGACGATCGTGGCCAAGATCGCGCGCATCCCGCCGAAGTCCGTCTCCAGTTCCGACAAGGAGACCCTGCGCCACCTCGATCGCAACCTGAAGATGACCGTCTTTGGACAGGACGAGGCCATCGGGACGTTATCCACCGCGATCAAGATGGCCCGCTCCGGGCTGGGCGACATGGACAAGCCGATCGGCTCGTTCCTGTTTGCCGGGCCGACCGGTGTCGGCAAGACGGAGGTCACGCGCCAACTGGCGCAGCAGATGGGCATCCATCTGGCCCGCTTCGACATGTCCGAGTATATGGAGCGGCATACCGTATCGCGCCTGATCGGGGCGCCGCCGGGCTATGTGGGCTACGAACAGGGAGGGTTGCTGACCGATGCCATCCTCAAGCATCCGCATTCGGTGCTGCTGCTGGACGAGATCGAGAAGGCCCACCCGGACGTGTTCAATGTGCTGCTGCAGGTGATGGATCACGGCACGCTGACCGATGCCAATGGGCGCGAGGTCGACTTCCGCAACGTGATCCTGGTGATGACCACCAACGCGGGGGCCGAGCAGGCCAGCCGTCCATCGGTGGGCTTTACCAAGCAGGATCATTCCAGCGATGCGATGGAAGCGATCAAGCGCACGTTCACGCCGGAGTTCCGCAACCGCCTGGATGCCACCATTCAGTTCGGGCCGCTGGACGAGGCCACCATCCTCAGCGTGGTCGACAAGTTCCTGATCCAGCTGCAAGCCCAGCTCGACGAGAAGAAGGTGCATATGACGGTCGAGCCGGAGGCGCGTGCCTGGCTGGCCGAGCACGGCTACGATGTCAAGATGGGCGCGCGCCCGATGGCGCGTACGTTGCAGGAGTACATCAAAAAGCCGCTGGCCGACGAGCTGCTGTTCGGGCGACTGGCCCACGGTGGCGAAGTGGTGGTCCGATTGGGCGAGGCTGGTCTGGAGCTGGACATCCAGGAAACCGCGGTGCCGTCCTGACGCGGCTCGCCGATCCGGCGTTACCGGGCCCCCGGGAGGGCCCGCAAACGAAGAAGCCCCGGTCCGGCCGGGGCTTCTTCGTTGGAGAGGGAATTTACTTGTTGCGGTAGACGATACGACCCTTGGTCAGGTCATAGGGCGTCATCTGCACGATCACCTTGTCACCGCGCAGGATCCGGATGTAATGCTTGCGCATTTTTCCGGAGATGTGCGCCGTGATCGTGTGCCCGTTTTCGAGCTCCACCCGGAAGGTGGTGTTGGGGAGCGTTTCGACTACAGTGCCCTCCAGCTCGATTTCGTCTTCCTTCGCCATACGGTCCCTCTCGTATTGAATCAAGGTGCGACATTATCCGGATGCACCGGCGGAACACAAGTCACGTGGCGGCTTTCGGGGGGACATTGCACCCCCCGGCGACGGACCAGAACCGGTCCCTGCGGATGGGGCGGGGTTTGCCGGGGTGTACGTGACCGCCTACACTACGCGCGCTTTCACGCGCGAGATCTGTAACGAATGACAACTTCTTGGGCCGCCGTATTTCCGGGGCAAGGGTCCCAGTCCGCCGGCATGCTGGCCGATCTGGGCGATGACCACGCCATTGTCCGCGACACCTTTCAGGAAGCGTCGGATTGCCTCGACGCGGATCTCTGGAGCCTTTGCCAGCATGGTCCGGTGGAACAACTCAACCAGACCGAGTGGACACAACCGGTGATGCTGGCTGCCGGGGTCGCCACTTGGCGCCTCCTGACCGAACAAACGGACGCCCGCCCGCAGGCCGTCGCGGGCCACAGCCTGGGCGAGTACAGCGCCCTGGTCGCCGCCGGCGTCCTGCGCTTCCCGGATGCAGTACGCCTGGTCGCCGAGCGCGCCCGGGCCATGCAGGCTGCGGTGCCGGAAGGTGAAGGCGCGATGGCGGCCATCCTTGGGCTCGACGATGCCGCGGTACACGCGCTTTGCCTCGAGCATGCCGGAGGCGAGATCCTGGAGGCGGTCAATCTGAACGCGCCGGGGCAGGTCGTGATTGCGGGCAATGCCACTGCGGTGGATCGGGCCGTAAGCGCCGCCAAGGATGCTGGTGCGAAGCGCGCTCTGAAGCTGCCGGTCTCGGTCCCGTCGCATTGCGCACTAATGCGCCCGGCCGCGGAACGCCTGCAGGCGGCCCTGGACGGCACCAGCTTTCAGTCCCCCACAATCCCGGTCTGGCAGAATGTGACTGCCGCGCCGACCGATGCCGCCGCGGCCATCAAGGAAAATCTGGCCGCGCAGCTGTATCGCCCGGTGCGCTGGGTCGAGACCATTCGCGGCTTGCGCGGGCAGGGCGTGGCGGTTCAGGTTGAATGCGGGCCGGGACGCGTCCTGACCGGTCTTGCCAAACGCATCGACCGCGAACTGGAGCTGTTCGATGTCGCCGACCGCGATACCCTGAAGGTCACGCTCGAACGTCTGGCCGCAGGCTGATCGACCGATCGCGACGGCGGCTTCCTCTCATTTGAAGTAAAGGCACAACCATGTCCGACAGCAAACGTGTAGCCCTTGTAACCGGTGCAAGCCGCGGAATTGGCGCGGCCATTGCCCGCCGTCTGGCGGAGCAGGGCCTGCAGGTGGTGGGTACCGCGACCAGTGCGTCCGGCGCCGAGCGGATCACCGAAACCCTGAAGCAATGGGGCGGGCGCGGCATTGCGATGGACGTTACCGACGCGGACTCCGTCGCGACCGGCCTGCAGGCGATCCAGGAACAGGAGGGTCCGATCGAGGTGCTGGTCAACAATGCCGGCATTACCCGCGACAACCTGTTCATGCGCATGAAGGACGCGGAATGGGACGCGGTCCTCGACACCAACCTGTCCGCTGCCGTGCGCCTGACACAGCGCCTGCTGAAAGGCATGATGAAACTGCGCCGCGGCCGCATCATCCTGGTGGGTTCGGTCGTGGGCTCCACCGGAAACGCCGGCCAGACCAACTACGCCGCCGCAAAAGCCGGCCTTGCGGGATTTGCCCGCTCCCTGGCGCGCGAGGTCGGCAGCCGCAGTATCACCGTGAACACGGTCGCACCGGGTTTCATCGATACCGACATGACCCGGGAACTGGGCGATGACACCAAACAGGCCCTGCTCGGACAGATTCCGCTGGGGCGCCTGGGGGCGCCGGAAGAGATCGCCGCGGCCGTCGGTTTCCTGGCCTCCGAGGAGGCCGGATACATCACCGGCGAGACCCTGCATGTGAACGGCGGGATGTTCATGCACTGATCACGACGGGTCGGCTGCAGGCCGCCCGCACGGCCCGCTGCGCGGATCGCTAGATCGCGGCGGGGCTTTTCTCTAGAATGGCGGACCTTTCAACGAAGCCGCCTCACACTGAAGGGGATTTCTGAACCATGAGTAGCATTGAAGAACGCGTCAAGAAAATCGTTGTCGAGCAGCTGGGTGTCAAGGAAGAGGACGTGACCAACGCGGCCGGCTTCGTCGACGACCTGGGTGCGGATTCGCTGGACACGGTGGAACTCGTCATGGCGCTCGAGGAGGAATTCGAAACCGAAATCCCCGACGAGCAGGCGGAAAAGATCACCACCGTGCAGCAGGCGATCGATTACATCAACGAGCACATGAAGGACTGATTCGACGCCTCCGGGCGCCGATCAGGACGACGCGAACGGGCCTTCCTGCGCGCAGGGCGGCCCTTCGTCGTTGCGCTGAGCGCGTAATTTCAGTCTTTCGAGGAGAACACATTGGCTAAGCGACGTGTCGTGATTACCGGACTGGGGATCGTCTCCCCGGTCGGATCCACTATCGACAAGGCCTGGAGCAACATCAAGGCCGGCAAGAGCGGCATTTCCCCCATCGATGTCTTCGATGCCTCGGACATGCCGGTGAAGATTTCCGGCGCGGTCCGGGACTTCGAGGCCAATGACTACGTCCCGCCGAAAGACCAGAAGAAGATGGATACCTTCGTCCTTTACGGGATCGCGGCGGGGCTTCAGGCCCTGGATGACTCCGGGCTGGAAGTCACCGAGGAGAACGCCGAGCGGATCGGGGTGGCCATTGGCTCCGGCATCGGCGGGCTGCCCTATATCGAACGTTCCTACGGCGCGTATCTGAAGGGCGGGGCGCGCAAGATCTCCCCATTCTTCGTGCCCAGTGCGATCATCAACATGGTGGCGGGGAATCTGTCCATCATGCGCAACCTGCAGGGCCCGAATATCTCCATCGTCTCGGCGTGCGCCACTGGCACCCACAATATCGGCGACGCCGCTCGCATGATCGCTTATGGCGACGCCGATGCCATGGTCGCCGGCGGGGCCGAGATGGCCACCACGCCACTGGGCATTGGCGGCTTTGCTGCCGCCCGCGCGCTGTCCACTCGCAATGATGATCCCGAGCGCGCCTCGCGTCCCTGGGACAAGGATCGCGATGGCTTTGTGCTGAGCGATGGCGCCGGTGTGATGATGCTCGAGGAGTACGAGCACGCGAAGGCCCGCGGGGCCCACATCTACTGCGAAGTGGCCGGCTTCGCCTGGAATGCGGATGCGCACCACATGACGCAGCCGGTCCAGGATGGTTCCGGTGCCGCCAAGTGCATGCATCGTGCCTTGAAAGATGCCGGTGTGAATCCGGAAGAGGTTGGGTACATCAATGCTCACGGAACCTCGACCCCCGCGGGTGACCTGGCGGAGACCCAGGGCCTGAAGAAGGCCTTCGGCGATCATGCCTACAAGCTCATGGTCAACTCCACCAAGTCGATGACCGGCCACCTGCTGGGTGCCGCCGGCGGGATCGAGGGTGTGTTTACCGCCCTGGCGCTGCGCGATCAGGTGTCACCGCCGACCATCAACCTGGATAACCCGAGCGAAGGGTGCGACCTGAACTACGTGGCCAACGAGGCACGCGAGATGAAGACCAAGGTCGGCCTGTCGAACTCCTTCGGTTTCGGGGGCACCAACGGCACCCTGGTGTTCCGCAGCATTTGACGTTGCGGCGCCGCCATGGCGGTCCATGAACTGGCCGCCGGGGTCGACTTCGCGGCCCTGGCGCGGCGATTCCCAGAGCGCTATCCCCACCTGCTGGAGTCGGCCCTGATCGGGCAGGCTCCCGCTCGTTTTTCCATCCTGTTCGCCTTCCCCGGCCGCACGTTGTCCAGTGCGGCCGGGGAAGACGTGCTTGGCGTGCTGGACCAGGATCTCTCGAGCACACCACCACTCGACCCCGAAGACGCCGCATATGCCCATCTCCCGTTCCTCGGGGGATGGTTCCTGTACGCCGGCTACGAACTGGCCTGGCGCATGGAGCCGGCCCTGGGTGACTGCCGATCCGACCCCTGGCTTCCGGATGCACTGGTGACCTATTTTCCGGCGGCACTGGTCCACGATCACCACGAGGGGACGACCTGGTTCGTCGACGAGGCAGGCGATTACGCGCGTTTGGAGCGGGTGGAGTCGGACTGCGCGACAGTCCGGGGCCAGCCGAGTCCCGCATCCGAGCCGCTGCCCGCCCTGGCCCTTCAGGAGGAGGACGCCCAGCGCTATCGCGACGCAGTGATGAAGGGTCTCGAGTACATCCGGGCCGGCGACACCTTTCAGGTCAATCTGTCCCGCGAATGGCGTGCCACCGCCACGCAGCCGCTGGATCCGGCGGGGCTGTACACCCGCTTGCGCGAGGCCAATGCCGCGCCGTTTGCCGCATGGCTGCAACTCCCCGGCGCTCACGTGATCAGTTCCTCGCCTGAACGGCTGGTGTCGGTGGAAAACGCCATGGTCGAGACCCGGCCGATTGCGGGGACGCGTCGCCGCGATCCGGATGCGGAAGAAGACCGGCGTCTTTTCAGTGAGTTGACGTTCAACATCAAGGAACGCGCCGAGCATGTCATGCTCGTGGATCTGGAACGCAATGATGTCGGGCGCGTGGCCGAGATCGGTAGCGTGCGCGTGGCGGAGCTGATGACCATCGAGAGCTATCGCCGGGTGCATCACATCGTCTCCAGCATTGTCGGGCGCCTGCGCCCGGGCACCACCACGGCCGACATCCTGCGCGCGGTCTTTCCGGGCGGCACCATCACCGGCTGCCCGAAGATCCGCAGCATGCAGATCATCCAGGAACTGGAACAACAGGCCCCGCGTGGGGCCTACACCGGCGGCTGCGGGTACGTCAGCCGCCACGGCCGCATGGATACCAATATCCTGATCCGGACCCTCGTCGTTCGGGGGAACGAACTGCGTTTTCGGGCGGGAGCCGGCATCGTCGCGGACTCCGATCCCGAGCGCGAGCTGGAGGAGACCCGGCACAAGGCACGCGGCCTGCTGGAGGCGCTGCAGGGGGCGGGGGAGAAGAGCCCATGATCCTGGTGAACGGCGAGCGCGAGGGGCGGGTATCGCCATTGGATCGCGGGCTACTCCTGGGCGACGGCCTGTTCGAGACGCTACGGGTGCGACAGGGCCGACCACAGCTATGGCCCTACCACTGGGCCCGCCTGACGCGCGGGCTGGAGCACCTCGGGTTTCCGCAACTCGGCGAGACCGAGGTGCTGGACGAGATTGCCCGAGTGGCGACCCTGCCAGCCTGCATGGTGCGCCTGACGGTGACCCGGGGTGAGGGGCCAAGGGGCTACGCGCCGCCCGCGGCACCGGCACTGACTCGGATCGTCAGTGCCGGTCCGGCGCTGGACGACACCGCCCCCACTGAACGCGAACCCCTGAGCCTGGGTTGGGCCGCAGTGCCGATCGGCGTAAACCCGGCGCTCGCGGGTCTCAAGCACACCAGTCGCCTGGAGCACGTGATGGCCCGGCGCAGCTGGCAACCGGGCTGGGACGAGGCAATCCTCCACGATGCGCTGGGGCGCGTGGTCAGCGCCACGCAGGGGAATCTCTGGCTGCGCGAAGGGTGTACCTTGCTCACCCCGCCGGTGGATCAGTCCGGGATCGCCGGTACGCGACGCGCCTGGGTCCTCGAGCATGCCGAACGGTTCGGGTTCGAGGTGATCGAGGCGTATCCGGAGCGCGCGCGTATCGGGCGCGCCGATGCGCTCTATGTCAGCAACGCGCGTATCGGGATGACCCCGGCCGTGCTGTCCGAAGGGGACAAGCGGGGGCCTGCGTGGCAGGATGATCCGCTGTATTCAATGGGAATTGCATTGCATGAAGCGGATTAGCCTCGCTGTCCTGGCGCTCCTGGTCGTTCTGGCCCTGGGCGCCGCCTGGTGGCTTAGCGAACACTACCAGGCGCAGCTGGATACGCCGATGGCGCTGGACGCCTCGGAACGCTTTCAGTTGGAACCGGGGCAGGGGTTGCGTTCGGTGAGCAGGACCTTTGCCGAACGCGGCTGGGTGGATTCTGCCTGGGTGCTCGAGGCCTATGGACGGCGTCAGGGCATTGCACCGCGTCTCCAGGCAGGAGAATACGCCGTGACGCCGGGCATGACCCCGCGCGAACTGATCCATGCGATGGCTCGCGGCGAGGTGGTACAGCATCGCCTCACGTTCCCGGAGGGCTGGACCATCCGCCAGGCGCTGGCCGCGCTGCGCGAGCACCCGGAACTCATCGGGCCCGCCGAATCGGTCGGGGTCGACAACCTGCTGGAGGCACTGGGGCTCGAGGACCTGGCACACCCGGAGGGATGGTTTCTTCCGGACACCTATTTCTTCGGCTCCGGAACCGAGGCCCTGACGGTGCTGCAACGCGCCCACCAGGCGATGCGCCTGCACCTGGACCGCGCCTGGGAGGACCGAATCGAGGACCACCCGGTGAATTCCCCCTATGAGCTGCTGATCCTTGCCTCCATCATCGAACGCGAGACCGGGCGCGGGGACGAGCGTGACCGGGTGGCCGGGGTGTTCGTGAATCGGCTCAAGCGCGGCATGCGCCTGCAGACCGATCCCACCCTGCTGTACGCGCAGGAACCCGGCGTACAACGCCTGACGCGCGCCGAACTGGACCGCGATCATCCCTACAACACCTATACCCGTGCCGGGCTCCCGCCAACGCCCATCGCCCTGCCGGGGCGCGCGGCCTTGCAGGCGGCGGCACGTCCGGCCGCAACCAATGACCTGTTCTTCGTCTCGCGCGGCGACGGCAGTCATCATTTCTCCGAGACCTATCGTGAACATCGCGAGGCCGTGATCCGCTACCAGCTGGGCGGGGATGGCAGCCGCTACGGCATACGCAACCGGTAACTGGAGACGCCCTGCACATGGAACGCTCGCCCCATCCCGGCCACTTCCTGGTCCTCGAAGGCATCGAGGGCTCGGGCAAGACCACCCAGATCGAGCGTCTGGACACCGCGCTGCGCGCTGCCGGACACCCGGTGCGCAACACCCGGGAGCCGGGCGGGACCGCCCTCGGCGAACGCCTGCGCGGCCTGCTGCTGGACCCCGATCTGCCGGGCATGTGTGCCGAGTCCGAGCTGCTGCTGATGTTCGCCGCGCGGGCCCAGCACCTGCACGAGGTGATTCGGCCGGCTCTGCAGGCCGGCGATTGGGTGCTTAGCGACCGCTTTACCGATGCCTCGTTTGCCTACCAGGGGGCTGGGCGGGGACTCGGCTCCCAGCGGGTCGCGCAGCTGGAGGACTGGCTGCAGGGCGATCTCCGCCCGGATCTGGTAATCCTGCTGGACATCGACCCACAGACCGGGCTCGATCGAGCCGTCCAGCGCGGCCGGCGAGACCGCATCGAACGCGAGGCGCTGGACTTCTTCGAGCGCGCACGCCAGGCGTATCGGGAACGCGCCAAGCGAGCGCCGGGACGCTATCTGGTCGTGGATGCATCCGCGGACCCGGACACGGTAGCCGAGCGCATCCTCGCGGGCGTGCGCGAGCGCCTGCCGTTGCACGCGCTGGAGGGTTAAGGGGGCCATGGCTGCGCCAGTCACCGACGATACCCTGCCGCCCTGGCTGCAAAAGCCGTGGGAGGCGCTGGCGCGGCGCGGGCGCGAAGGGCGCCTGCCCAGCGGTCTGCTGGTTCATGGCGCTCCGGGCGTTGGCAAGGCACTGCTGACGCGGGCGCTGGTCCAGGCCCTACTGTGCCAGCGCGCGACGGGCACCGAGCCGCCGTGCGGCGAATGCAACGGCTGTCGCAGCTTCCTTGGTGGTGTACACCCCGAGGTGATGACGCTGGAGCCGGAGGAGGCGGGCAAGGAAATCCTGATCGCGGCGGCCCGCGAGGCGATCGAGTTTCTCTCGCTATCCGGTTCGGGCGGGCTGCGCAGCGTGATCATCCGCCCGGCCGATGCCCTGAACACGAATGCGGCGAATGCGCTGCTGAAGACCCTGGAGGAACCCCCGCCCAGGGCCATGCTGATTCTCGAGGCAGCGCAGCCGGCGCGCCTGCCAGCGACCATCCGCAGCCGCTGCCAGATGGTCGAGATCGCCACGCCGGGGCCTGCCGAAGCAACGGACTGGCTGCGCGGGGCCGCCGATGACCCTGCGGCAGTGGACGAGGCCTATGCCGCCAGTCTCGGGCGTCCGCTGGCCGCCCGCGAGATCCTGACCGACCCCGACCGTATGGCGCGCTGGGAACAGGACCGCGAGGCCCTGACCCTGCTACTGCGGCGCCCCGGGGTGACACCGATGGCCAGTGCCATGCAACGCAGCCTGCCGGAATCCCTGATCCCACGAATCCAGGCCCTGCTGGTTGCGGCCCAGCGCCTGCTCGTGAACGGCGAGCCGGACGCGTTTGGCCGGCAGTTCCCGCGCGATCGACTCGAGGACTTCGCGCGCCGCATGGGACCGCGGCGGCTGGCCGAACTTTCGAATCAAGCGCTCGGCTGGCAACGCCAGGCCTCGCGCCAGCTCAACCCGCAGCTGCGCATGGAAGACATCGCATTGAGCTTCCTCGAGCAGTAAGGCGTCACACGCCACGAGTACAGTCGGGGTGGCGCGGTATCGGTGCGATGGGCGATACTGCCAGACCCAGTACGATTTCAGGTCACACGGAGGGTCTATGGCCGGGCAGGGCATGCTCACCTTGGCAATCAAGGAAAAACCCGCGCTGTATGCGGCATACATGCCGTTCGTGACCAATGGCGGTCTATTCATCCCGACCGACAAGGCCTACAAGCTCGGAGACCAGGTCTTCCTGCTGCTGTCACTCCTGGAGGATTCGGATCGCCTTCCGACCCCTTGCACGGTGGTCTGGATTACGCCACCGCGCGCCCAGGGCAACCGGCTGCGGGGCATCGGCGTGCAGTTCAACAAGTCGGACAAGGGTGTGACCCACCGCCGCATTGAGGAACACCTGGGCGGCATGCTGAACTCCGACCGGAAGACCCATACCTTCTAGAAGAGACGTCCTTGCGGACGACGCCTCGCGCCCTTGGGGCGCGCTCCCACGCGCGTTACCACCGGCCGTTCTCCGCCGTACCTCTCAGCGTACCGTAGCCGCGCCGGCTTCTCGGATGGCCTCGCCCAGATACTCCAGCGCCTGGTCGATCTGCGCCCGCGTCAGGTAGAAGTGGGGCGCAAAGCGGATCCCGCCGCCTCGCATGGCACACAGGATGCCGCGCCCCTGAAGCCTCGCGTATAGCGCTTCCAGGTCATCCACCGGCGGTCGGAACGTCAGGATGCCGGCACGCCGGCCGCGCGGTGTCAGGATTTGGCAGCCGTGCGCACGCAGGCCTTCTTCCAAATGTAGCCAGTGCTCGCGGATCTCGTGGTCGATGCTGTCCAGCCCGACCTCCAGCAGAAGGGAGAGACTGGCGTGCAGGGCGTGAATCCCGAGCATGTTCGGACTGCCCGGTTCGAAACGCCGTGCACTCGTGGCGGGCTCGATCCCCGGGTTCGAGAAATCGCCGGCATGCGCCAGCATGTTCCAGCCATATTCCTGCAGCGTCAGCCGTTCGCGGATCTCCGGGTTTACGTAGAACACCCCGATTCCCTCGGGCGCCAGCATCCACTTGTGGGCATCGGCCATCACGAAGTCGGCATGGCAACCCGGGGCATCGAAGGGCAGGGCGCCCAGGTGCTGGATCGCATCAACACAGAACAGGATGCGCCGCGAGCGCAGTTCCGCACCCAGCGCCTGGATGTCGACCCGCAGCCCGGAGTCGTAGCGCACAGCACTGGTGGCCACCAGGCGGGTCCGCGCATCACATGCGGCCAGCAGGTCGCGCTCCGGTTCCTCGCCAATGGCGACCTCGCGCGCCTCGATGCCGAAACGCTCTGCGGCGGCCAGCCAGACGACACGATTGGACGGGAACTCGTGCGCCGGGAACACCACATTGTCGCCCGGCTGCCAGTCCAGGCCGAAGGCCACCATCGACAGCGCCTCGGACGTGTTCTTCACGAAGGCAATGTCCTCTGCGGACGGCGCCCCGATCAACGCCCGTGCGAGTTCCCGCGTCGCGTCGATTTGCTGCAGCCACTGCAGGTAGTCACGCGAGCCATGGGCCACGTTCTCCCGGGCGAAGCGGCAGACCGCGTCCTCGGTGCGCCGGGGCCAGGGGCCCACGGCGGCATGATTGAGGTGGATGATCCCTTCCTGTGGAAACTCCGGGTGCATGCGATCCTCCTTGGCGGGAGCCAAAGGGTAACCCAGTCAGGCGAGGCTTAGAACACCCGGAGAGACGCAGCCGAAGGAGCCCGCCTGCGCACCCGGCGCATCAGCCGCGCCCGGGAACTGGTTGTGAAAATGCGCTCAAGTTGTTAATTTAACGGCTTCTGAAGGTCCCGCTACCCCGCCCATCGACAGCGGCACGGGTCAGCATCTTACTCGCAGCTCTTCCGGACGCCGTTCGCGTGCGAATGGTCATCCCGTATTCCTAGAGCTTGAGCGCCCCGAACGTCCCGGGATACACGCGCATCCTCGCCCATCGCTGCGGCGAGGCACTCCAATTTCAGTTTGTCGGCACAGGAGTCGCGGATGAATTCCGTTGTCCAGTTCTATCGTGATCCCCAGCTTGGTGCGGTCGAGCCGCGCGAGTTCCGCGTCTTTAATGAACGCTCGATCGAACGCATCCCGGCCTTGGCCAGCCTGCCCGAGGCCATACGCTTCGAGATGCAGGTCGTTGCCAGCGTTCTTCCGTTCCGGGTCAATGACTACGTGATCGAGGAGCTGATCGACTGGAGCCGGGTTCCCGACGACCCAATCTTCCAGCTGACCTTTCCGCAACGGGACATGCTGGCCCCCGAGGCCTTCGAACGTATGGCGGTTCTGCATCGCCAAGGGGCAGGGCGGGCCGAGATCCAGGCCCTCGCGCGCGAGCTGCGCGAGGAGCTCAACCCGCATCCAGCCGGGCAGATGGAGCTCAACCGCCCGAGCGAGGAAGCGGGCGAGGTCATCAACGGCCTCCAGCACAAGTACCGTGAAACCGTGCTGTTCTTCCCCGGCCAGGGCCAGACCTGCCACAGTTATTGCACCTTCTGCTTCCGCTGGGCCCAGTTCGTCGGTGACAAGGAGCTGCGCATCGCCAGCACCGATGCCGCGTTGCTGCACGACTACCTGCGCGGCCATCCGGAGATCAGCGACCTTCTGATGACGGGTGGCGACCCGATGGTAATGAAAACCAAGCACCTGAAGGCCTATCTTGAGGCCTTGCTGGAGCCGGAGCTGGCCCACATACAGACCGTACGGATCGGCACCAAGGCCCTGACATTCTGGCCTTACCGATTCGTGACCGACTCGGATGCGGACGAACTGCTGCGTCTACTGGAACGGCTGGTCGAGGCGGGCAAGCACGTGGCCCTGATGGCGCACTACAACCATCCGAATGAACTGCGCACCCCGATTGCCCACGAGGCCATCCGCCGTGTGCGCGACACCGGCGCCGAAATTCGCGCCCAGGGGCCCTTGCTCCGGCACATCAATGACGACGCCGAGGCCTGGGCCGAGCTGTGGCGCGAACAGGTACGCCTCGGGATCATCCCGTACTACATGTTTGTCGAACGCGACACCGGGGCACGGCGGTACTTCGAGGTCCCGCTGGCGCGCGCCTGGGAAATCTACCGCGAAGCCATGAAACAGGTCTCGGGGCTCGGGCGCACCGCCCGCGGCCCCTCAATGAGCGCCGAGCCCGGCAAGGTGGAGATCCAGGGCGTTGCCGAGATCCAAGGTGAAAAGGTCTTCGTCCTGCGCTTCATCCAGGCACGCAACCCCGACTGGGTCCAGCGGCCGTTTTTTGCGCGCTACGATGACCAGGCCACCTGGCTCGATCAGCTCAAACCCGCCTTCGGCGAAGATCGCTTCTTCTTCGAGAACGAGCTGGCCACGATGAGGGCGGAATCCGCTCATTGAGCCCGCCTTTGTTGAACGGGTTTGGCACAATGCGCCCTATGGATAACAACACCCTCAAGAACCGCGACCTGCGCGCCCTCTGGCATCCCTGCACCCAGATGAAGGACTACGGCGAGGAGGGGACCCTCCCGCTGCTTCCGATCCAGCGGGGGGAGGGTGTCTGGCTGTACGATTTCGACGGCAATCGCTATCTGGATGCCATCAGTTCGTGGTGGGTGAACCTGTTCGGTCACGCCAACCCGCGCATCGGTGATGCGGTCAAGGACCAGCTGGACCGGCTGGAGCATGTGATCCTCGCCGGCTGCACCCACGAGCCGGTGGTCGAGTTGTGCGAACGCCTGATCGACATCACCCCCGAAGGCCTGGACCGGGTGTTCCTGGCGGACAACGGCAGCGCCGGGGTCGAGGTCGCGCTGAAGATGAGCTTTCACTACTGGCGCAACGTCGATCGCCCGCAGAAGACCCGCTTCATTCGCCTGTCCAACAGCTACCACGGCGAGACCCTGGGCGCCTTGTCCGTGAGCGATGTACCGCTGTACAGCGCAACCTACGAACCGCTGATGCTGGACGTCATCACCGTGCCGGCACCGGATTGTTTCGACCGCGAAGACGGCGAAACCTGCGCCGATGTGGCGCGTCGCCAGTTCGACCACATGGAACAGGCGCTGGCGAAACATGCCGATGAGGCCGCCGCGGTCATCGTGGAGCCCCTGGTCCAGTGCGCCGGCCACATGCGCATGTACGACCCTGAATACCTGCGGCTACTGCGCGAAGCCTGCGACCGTCACGGCGTCCACCTGATCGCCGACGAGATCGCAGTCGGCTTCGGGCGCACGGGCACGCTGTTCGCCTGCGAACAGGGGCCAATCACGCCCGATTTCATGTGCCTGTCCAAGGGCCTGACCGCCGGCTATCTGCCCATGGCAGCCGTGTTGACCACAGATACCATTTACCAGGCGTTTTACGACGATTACGAAAAACTCAACATGTTCCTGCATTCGCATTCCTATACCGGGAATCCGCTCGCGTGCAGGGCCGCACTTGCCACACTGGACATCTTCGATTCCGATCCCGTTCTTGAGAGAAACCGGGAACTTGCCGCCCATATCGAGAAACGACTTGAATCCTTGCGGGAACATCCGCATGTCGCCGACGTGCGTCAGCACGGCATGATTGCAGCGGTGGAACTGGTGCAGGACAAGTCCCGGCGCACCCCGTATCCGTGGCAGGAACGTCGCGGACTGCACATCTATCGCCACGGCCTGACACGCGGTGCGCTGTTGCGACCACTGGGGAACGTGAGCTATCTGATGCCGCCGTACGTGATCACCGAGGAACAGATCGACTTCCTCGTCGAGGTGATGACCGAGGGGATCGAAAAGGCCGTGCGCGCCTGACGTGCGGGATCAGGCCTAAACGGGAACGGGATTGGGCCTGGCGCAGGCCAGGCCGCGTTCATGACTTCGGCGGGAACATCCCGGTCATTCCGCTCGAGACACGCCCATCTTCAATGTCGCATAATACATATTATGTTAAATCGTGGATAAGTGACCGTGTTGGTCGCCTTAGCGAGTCCCTGGACCATGCACGTGCGGTAGCCCGGCGCGGGTTCTCTCCCCGGCCGGACTCCGGATTGTTAACGCCTTGGAGTCAGGAAAGACTGCTGATCACGCGCGTCAGGATCTGTTTCACCCGGGCCATGCCGACATCAAGATTCGCGGCGATGTCGTTCATGGTGATCTCGCCTTCGGCGCGTCCGGCCGCCCAGTTGGCGATTACGGCACAACAGGCGTAGTTCAGCCCCAGTTCACGCGCCAGTGCCGCCTCGGGCATGCCGGTCATGCCCACCAGATCGCAGCCGTCGCGTTCCAGGCGATCAATCTCCGCGGCCGTCTCCAGGCGCGGTCCCTGCGTGGCCCCGTAGGTCCCGTGCTCCACGGCCTCGATACTCAGGTCGTCAATCGCGCGGATCAGCGTCTGGCGGACGCTGTCGCTATAGGGCCAGGTCATGTCGATGTGGGTGACCTCTTCCAGGTCTTTCCCCTCGAAGAAGGTATTCGCCCGTGACCAGGTGTAATCGATGATCTGATCGGGGATCGCGACCATACCCGGCTTCATCTCTTCGCCAATCCCGCCGACTGCAGCCACGGCCACCACGTTGTCGATCCCGGCATTTTTAAGCGCCCAGATATTGGCGCGGTAGTTCACCTCGTGCGGCGGGATGGTATGCCGGGCCCCGTGCCGTGGCAGAAACACGATCTCGGTGTCGTTCAGGCGGCCGAACACCAGCGGCCCCGAGGGTTCGCCATACGGCGTGTGCATTACCTGGCGCCGGGTGATCTCCAGATCTTTCAGCTGGGTCAGGCCGGTGCCGCCGATGACGGCGATACGGGGTGTGGACATGAGCGCCTCGGACGTCAGTGGTTTATTGGTCGGCCACGGCGAAGATGCCGGGCGCATTGCGCAGATAGTCCTGATAATCCATACCGTACCCGAACAGGTAGCGGTTGGGGGCCTCCAGGGCGGCGTAGTCGACGGTGATCGCCGGGTCCCGCTCCGGGTTGTGCTTGTCCACCAGGACGATGGAGATCACCTGCGCCGCACCCTGCTCCTCGCAGAACGTCTTGATTCCCTCCAGGGTGATCCCGCCGTCGAGGATGTCATCAACGACGACGACGGTACGGTCCTTGAGCGACGCCTGCGGACGTGCCAACCAGTGCAGCTGATCGCCGCCGCGCGTGCCACCGCGATAGCGCGTGGCGTGCAGGTAATCGACCTGCATGGGAAACGACCAGCGGGTCAGCAACCCGCCCATCAGCACCACACCCCCGTTCATTACGCCCATGACCAACGGATTGCGGTCCTTCAGCGAGGCGGCCGTGCGTTCCGCCAGGCGGTCGATCGCCGTCTCGACGGCATCGCGGCTGAAGAGGCAGTCGGCGTCGCGCAGCGTGGCTCGGGCCTGTTCCGGGCTCATGGCATGTCCTGAGGGTGTCGATGCGGGGAAATCATGTCCGAGCGCCGAAGATTCGGCAAGGTTGGCCTCGCCTTTTCGGAGCCCTGAAACGCAACCGGCCGGCACAAGGGCCGGCCGGCTGAAAACGAACGTCGATAACCTTAGTAGGTAAAGGTGACCGTGTCGTCGTCCATCGCTTCGGAGATGACGTAGGCGCCGCCCACGGTTTCTTCGATCTCCGGAATCAGGTCGTTGCCCCACAGATCCAGCGTCGGGGTGCAGACCTTCATTACGACGCCGGCTTCGTGGGCGTCCTTCATGAAGTCGTAGACGCTCTTGCTGGAGCCTTCCTGCACGAACAGGTTCTCGGCAACGCCCTTCTTGGCGAGCTCGCCAGCACGGCCGGTCATCACGATTTCAACGTCGTATTCCATGGCGGCAGCCACGGTGGCCTGGAAGAACGGGGCACCCAGTTCGGAAGCGTTGCTCGGGTCGGTGTTGACCATGACGATCATGAGCTTATCGGCCATTTTGGATCTCCAACTTCAGTGGTGAGTGTGAATATTACTAGCTGCTCAACTGCAAACCGGTGGCGCATTATAGGCGGCTCGGCACGCGGGTGCCAATGCGCCCTTTCCATGGGGTTATGCCGTGGCGATCTGGCTAGCTTGAATCCAGTGCGTCAACTGCGCGCGCAATGCGACGAGACGCTGTGGATCAAGCTCCACTGGGCGCGCGCGCAAGCGTTCCAGTCGGCGCCGCGATTCAGGTGGCAGCGGCTGATCCGCCTGGGCGGCAAGGATGATGTCGGCTTGTTCCGGCTGGTTGCAAATCAGCACCATGTCGCAGCCGGCCGCACGTGCGGCCGCAGCGCGCTCGGCGGGCCCGCCAATGCCCTCCGCTCCAGCCATGGCGAGGTCGTCGCTGAGGATCGCCCCGCGGTAGCGCAGTTCGCGGCGCAGGATGTCCTGCAGCCAGACGCGCGAGAAGCCCGCGGGATGTTCATCCACCTGTGGGTATACGACGTGGGCCGGCATGATGGCCTCGAGGTCCCCAAGCACCGGGCGAAATGCCTCCAGATCCTGATTCTCGATCTCGGAGAGTGGACGGTCGTCGACCGGCAAGGCCACGTGCGAATCCGCGGCAACAGCCCCGTGACCCGGGAAATGCTTGCCCACGGCCGCCATGCCGGCCGCGGACAGGCCCCGGATCAACTCGCCGGCCAGGCGCGCGATCACGTCCGGGTCATAATGGAAGGCACGATCACCGATGATCTCGCTGATGTCGAGGTCGCGATCCAGCACGGGGGTAAAGCTGAAGTCGATGTCCACCGAGCGTAGCTCGCGCCCGAGAAGTTCGCCGGTCGCATGCGCGAGCTCGCAGGCCTTGTTGCGGTCGTAATCGTGGACATGGCCCAGCTGACGCATCGGCGGGATGGCGGTGAAGCCATCGCGCAGCCGTTGCACCCGCCCGCCCTCCTGGTCCACCGCAATCAGGATGCCGGGGCGCTCGGCGCGAATGGCGGCGACCAGCGCGCTCACCTGCTCCGGAGCGCCGACGTTGCGGGCGAACAGGATCACGCCGCCGGTGGCGGGATGACGCAGGCGTTCACGGTCTTCGGGAGTCAGTTCGGTACCGGCGACATCGAGCATCACCGGACCCAGGGGCAAGGGGTCGTTCTTGGACATTACTCAGGGGCTCGATTCGGCGCTCCCGCGGGAGCCATCTTTTCAGGATAGCGAGGCTTCGGGGAGAAAGGCGAGTGCCTTGAGCTTTTCGATGCGGTTGCGAATGCGGGCGGCCTCCTCGAACTCGAGGTCGCGGGCCTTGGCAAACATCTCTTGTTCCAGGCGCTCGATCTCCTTGGTCGCATTCTCCGGCGCGCCCACGTAATCGGCGCCCTCCTCCGCCACCTTCCGGCCTCGTCGGCCACCGGCGCCGGGCATCGCGTTGCGCGCCTCCAGGATGTCCGCAACGTTCTTGCGAATGCCCTTGGGCGTGATCCCGTGGGCCTCATTGTGCTCGATCTGCTTGGCCCGGCGGCGCTCGGTCTCGTCGATCGCGCGCCGCATGGATCCGGTCACCTTGTCGGCGTACAGGATCGCCTTGCCGTTGACGTTGCGCGCGGCGCGGCCGATGGTCTGGATCAGCGAACGATCGGAGCGCAGGAAGCCCTCCTTGTCGGCATCCAGGATCGCCACCAGCGAGACCTCCGGCATGTCCAGGCCTTCGCGCAGCAGGTTGATCCCCACCAGCACATCGAACTCGCCCAGGCGCAGGTCGCGGATGATCTCCATGCGCTCGACGGTATCGATATCCGAGTGCAGGTAGCGCACGCGTACCCCGTGCTCGGACAGGTAATCCGTCAGATCTTCGGCCATGCGTTTGGTCAGCGTGGTGATCAGGACGCGCTCATTGCATTCGACACGATCGCGAATCTCGGAGAGTGCGTCGTCCACCTGGGTACCGGCCGGGCGGATCTCCAGGATCGGGTCCAGCAACCCGGTCGGGCGCACCACCTGGTCCACGATCGCGTCGGCATGCTCACGCTCATAGGGCCCCGGGGTGGCGGAGACGTAGATCGTCTGCGGCTGCAAGGCCTCGAACTCCTCGAAACGCAGCGGCCGGTTGTCCAGCGCCGATGGCAGGCGAAAGCCGTATTCCACCAGCGTCTCCTTGCGCGAACGGTCGCCCTTGTACATCCCGCCCACCTGCGGGACCGACACGTGCGACTCGTCGATCACCAACAGCGCATCCTTGGGCAGGTAGTCGAAAAAGGTCGGTGGCGGCTCGCCCGGGGCGCGGCCGGAGAGGTAGCGCGAGTAGTTCTCGATGCCGTTGCAGTAGCCGATCTCGAGGATCATCTCCAGATCGAACAGCGTGCGTTGCTCCAGCCGCTGTGCTTCGACCAGCCGGTCTTCCTTGCGCAGAAAGTCCAGGCGCTCCTTCAATTCGTCGCGGATGTGGTCCACCGCCCCCAACAGGGTTTCGCGCGGCGTCACGTAGTGGGTCTTCGGGTAGATCGTCAGACGCGGGACGGTGCGCAGCTGCTCGCCGGTCAGGGGGTCGAAATACGACAGGCGTTCCACCTCGTCGTCGAACAGCTCGATGCGCACGGCCTCGATGTCCGATTCCGCCGGGTGGATGTCGATGACTTCGCCGCGGACGCGGTAGGTCGCACGGCGCAGCTCCGCATCGTTGCGGGTGTACTGCAACTCCGCCAGGCGCCGCAGCAAGTCGCGCTGGTCAATACGCTCGCCGCGCTCCAGATGCAGCACCATGGAGAGATACTTGCGCGGATCACCCAGGCCGTAAATCGCGGAGACCGAGGCCACGATGATCGCATCGCGGCGCTCCAGCAACGCACGCGTGGCCGACAGGCGCATCTGCTCGATGTGGTCGTTGATCGACGCGTCCTTCTCGATATAGGTATCCGAGGATGGGACGTAGGCCTCCGGCTGGTAGTAATCGTAGTAGGAAACGAAATACTCCACCGTGTTGTTCGGGAAAAACTCCTTGAATTCCCCGTACAATTGGGCGGCCAGGGTCTTGTTTGGTGCCAGGATAATGGTGGGGCGCTGGATATTCTCGATCACATTGGCGATGGTGAACGTCTTGCCCGACCCGGTGACCCCGAGCAGGACCTGATGTGCCAGGCCCGCCTCGAGGCCTTCGGTCAATGCCGCGATCGCCGCGGGCTGGTCGCCAGCCGGCTGGTATTCGGACACCACCTGGAATTGTTCGCCTTCGCCTGGCTGCACCTTATCCTCCGCGCCTGATTTCAGTATCATTTCGCACCCGACCGCCCGCGCGGCCCTTCGCCCCGATCACACAGAGGCCCCACCTTGGAAATCGAGCTCTCCGACCGCGTCCAGCGCATCCAGCCCTCCCCCACTCTCGCCGTCAGCGCCCTGGCCGCCCAGCTGCGAGCCGAGGGTCGGGATATTGTCGGGCTGGGGGCCGGAGAACCGGATTTCGATACCCCCGAGCATATCAAGCAGGCCGCGGTCGACGCGCTTGCCCGCGGAGAAACCAAGTACACTCCGGTGGACGGAACGGTCAGTCTCAAGGCCGCCATCATTCGGAAATTCGATCGCGACAACGGCCTGACGTTCACCCCCGACCAGATCCTGGTCTCCTCCGGCGGCAAGCAGAGCATCTTCAACCTCTGCCAGGCCCTGCTGAACCCGGGCGACGAAGTGGTGATCCCAGCCCCCTACTGGGTCTCCTACCCGGATATCGCCCTGCTCGCCGGTGCCCGGCCAGTGGTCGTCAGCGCAGAGCAGGAAGCCGGCTTCCGCATCACCGGCGCACAGCTGGAAGCGGCGATCACCCCGAACACCCGCCTGGTGTTCCTGAACAGCCCGTCCAACCCCACGGGTGCCGCCTATTCGGCCGAGCAACTGACGGAACTGGCCGAGGTCCTGCGGCGCCATCCGCGCGTCGTCATCGCCACCGACGACATGTACGAGCACATCCTGTTCGGCTCCACGCCGTTCGTGAACATCGTCAACGTGGCCCCGGACCTGCTGGACCGTACCGTGGTCCTGAACGGCGTTTCCAAGGCCTACGCGATGACCGGCTGGCGTATCGGCTACGCCGGTGGACCGAAGAACCTGATCGCGGCGATGAAGAAGATCCAGTCGCAAAGCACCTCCAACCCGACTTCCATTGCCCAGGCCGGGGCCGAGGCCGCACTCGATGGCGATCAGGACTGCGTGGTCGCCATGTGCTCCGCCTTTGCCGAGCGGGCACGTCGTGTGGTCGACGGCCTCAATGCCATCGACGGCATCGAGTGCCTGATGCCAGACGGTACGTTCTACTGCTTCCCGCGCGTCACCGGATTGATGCAGGCCGCGGACATCGATACCGATGTGGCCCTGACCAAGCAGCTACTGGACGAGGTGGGGGTGGCCCTGGTGCCGGGCAGCGCCTTCGGGGCCCCGGGCCATGTTCGCGTCTCGTTCGCCACCAGCGTCGCTCAGCTCGACAAGGCCCTGGAACGCCTGCGCCAGTTCGTGGCCAACCACAGCTGAGGCCGCGAACGGCGGTAAAACGCGAAGGGCGGCCAGATTTTCCTTGACGCCCCCGCCCCGCCCCATTAGCATTTGCGCCCAATTCCCCGGTAGCTCAGTTGGTAGAGCGGGTGACTGTTAATCACTAGGTCGGCGGTTCGAGCCCGTCCCGGGGAGCCAGATACAGGAAAAGGGCCAGGTCATTGCGACCTGGCCCTTTTTCGTGGTGCGTACAGCGGGTGCCGATTACTCGGGATCGTGTTCGATGGGCTCCAGAGAACCAATATAAATCGCGATGGCGCGGCGATCGGCATCGGTCAGGTGGGCAGTACCGTGGTCGATCACGTCGGCCATGCCGCCGCCGGCAAAATCGCCGTCGCGGGTCAGGCCCATCTCCAGATAGCGCGCGATATGCCGCTCCCCCCAGCGTCCGATGCCGGTTTCGCGATCCGGGGTGATATTGGAGGCAACGTCCCCGTCGGGCAGTCGGGCGCCGGCCCCAATGCGCTTGAGGTCCAGACCACCGGTCCGCGTGCGCGGAGTATGGCACTCCATGCAGTGTCCAAGGGCGTTGGCGAGGTAGGCCCCACGGTTCCATTCGTCCGACTGCTCGGGGTCCGCCTCGAAGGTGCCCGGTTCGAAATGCAGCCACTTCCAGCCCATCAGGGATGACCGGAACCGGGCATACCAGACCAGGTCATGCGGGGTGTTTTCCCGAGCGACGGGCTCCACCTCGGATTGCAGAAAGGCCCACAGGGCTTCCACGTCTCGCGGCTGCATCTGGGTGTACGACGTATATGGAAAGGCCGGATAGTAGTGCCGTCCGTCCGGGCTGCGGCCCTCCAGCAGGGCGCGCTTGAAGTCCTCCTCCGACCAGCCCCCGATACCGTCCTCCGCATTCGGGGTGATGTTCGGACCATAGAACACGCCAAACGGGCTCTCGATCGCACGCCCGCCGGCCAGGAATTCCCCGTCTTCTGCCGTGTGGCAGGTCACGCAGCCACCGGCTCGCAAGACGTACTCACCGTAGGCGATCTGCTCGTCGGTGCCCGCGGACGGGTCGTGCTCGCCAATCTGCACCCCTGCCTGCACCGTGGCCGCCGATCCAACCAGAAAAAGGGCTGACAGGCAGGCTGTCAGCCCCTTGTTACCTGCTACCACTGCGGATTACTCGCGGCGGAAGTCGTCGTGGCAGGCCTGGCAGGACTGTCCGAGGTTGCGGAAACGGATGGCGTACTCGTCTTCGTCACCGGCTTCCACCGCTGCGTGCAAGGCCTCGGCGGCCTCGACGGTGTCATTGGAGAGCTCCTCGAAGCGCTCCCAGTCGCCCCAGATCTCTTCCTTGGCATCGGTGTCCGGGAAGTCGCTTCCCTCGGGGAAGAGGCTCGGGATGTCCTGACTGAGCGCCACCAGCTGACTGGTATGCATCTTGAGGTTGTCGCCAAACTCGGCGCCGTCCACGACCACGGCGGCAATGGCGCCCACGTTGCCACCAATGGCGCGCATCACGCCTTGGCGGTAATCGATGGTGGCCTCGTGTTCATCGAAAGCGTGAACAGTACTGCCGGCACCCAGCCCGAGGGTGAGTGCGGCGGCCACGGAGGTGGCGGTAATCAGGCGTGCGACGTTTTTCATGGTGCTTCCTCCCTGTAACAAACAAGAATTCGCCGATATCGGGCGAACCGGATATTCACGGTGACTATAGACGGCCGAACGGCCCAATTTCCATGAACGAAAATGATCACCCATGGCGGATGCGGGCTTTTTCCGATTGACCACAATCCTTGCGCGGGGTTCCCGGACAAAGCCGGTACAATCGAGTTACCCCCACTCAGCGCGAAAAAAGATGATCGCAAACCCCGACTACCCCGCCGACCAGACGGCCCTTCGCGAAGCCGTCATACACACCGGCATGGAGACCAATCGTCGCAGGCTCAACCAGGGCACCTCGGGCAATATCAGCGTGCGCTGCGGCGACGGCATGCTGATTACGCCCTCGGGCATCGCGTACGAGGCGTTACAGCCGGACGACCTGGTCTATATCGATGCAGACGGACAATGGGTGCCGGGTCGCAAGCCCTCCAGCGAATGGCACTTCCACCGCGCCATCCTGCAGGCGCGACCAGAGCTGGGAGCGGTCGTCCATGTCCATTCCGTCCATGCCAGTGTCGTGGCGATCCAGGGACGCGACATCCCCGCGCTGCACTACATGATCGCCGCCGCCGGCGGGAACTCCATCCGCTGCGCCCCGTACGCCACGTTTGGAACGGAGACCCTCTCGCGGCTCGCGGTGGCGGCCCTGCGGGACCGCACGGCCTGCCTGCTCGCGAATCACGGGATGATTGCCACCGGGACGGACCTGGAGCGCGCCTTGTGGCTGACCGAGGAGGTTGAACTCCTGGCACGGCAATATGTGCTGAGCCTGCAGATCGGAGGGCCGCAATTGCTGGATGACGCGGAGATGGATCGCGTCCTGGAAAAGTTTCGCCACTACGGGCCGCAGCGCGACCGGGATTAGGCGCGCGCAGACAGCGCCACGGTCAAAGGCCGGGGGTGACACCTTCCCCATTGGCCAGCGGGGCCGAGCGCGGGGCGAAATCGACCCGGTCTCGGGTTTCCAGATAGTGCTGCAGGGCCCAGGTCACCGACGGGAAGGCGCGCTCCTCCGGCAGTTCATCGAATCGGAACAGGCCGACCTCTTCCGATTCAGGGCCCGGGGCAATCGCATCGCTCAGCAAACGCGCCCGATAGATCATCTGCACATGCCCGATGTGCGGGACGCTATAGACGCCCAACAACTGTTCGATTTCCAGATCGGCCCGTGCCTCCTCCCAGGCCTCGCGGCGGGCCCCCTCGGCCGGGCTTTCCCCCTTTTCCATGAACCCCGCCGGCAGGGTCCAGAAACCACGACGCGGCTGAATGGCCCTTCGGCAAAGCAATACGCGGTCTTCCCAGATGGCCACGCTGCCGACGATGATTCGCGGGTTTTCGTAGTCAACGAAGCCACAATGGTCGCAGACACGCCGTTCGCGATCATCGCCTTCGGGGATATGGTGGTGGAAGCTGGCGTCCAGCCTGTTTTGCTTGCGACTCATGGCGGTACCGTTAGGGGCGTTATAGCTTTAAATACAAAGTCGTACAGTGCCATGCGGTGCACCCGAGAGCCGAGCTCGAACACGCGCCGGTGGCCGCGGTCCACAATAGAGGCTTGCGCACCGAGGCAGTACAGAGGCGAACATGACCACACGCACACGCTTTACCGTTGGTGAGCTCATTCACCATACCAAGTTCGATTACCGGGGTGTGATCGTCGATGTGGATCCGGTGTACGCCGGGTCGGACGAATGGTACGAAACCGTGGCCAAGAGCCGCCCACCCAAAGACCAGCCGTGGTATCACGTGCTGGTGGACGGCTATTCGCACAGCACCTACGTGGCCGAACGCCACCTGGAGCCGGATACTCGCGGCGAACAGATCGAACACCCCGCCCTCGGGCAGTTCTTCGATCGTTTCATGAACGGCCGCTACTCGCGCCACGGCGAGCCCGGCGCCCACTAACCCACAACTGCAGGGAAGACCATGGCACAGGACAACCGCCGCAGCCGCGTCGTCACCGAAGGGCCCCGCCGCACGCCCAACCGCGCCATGCTGCGCGCAGTCGGCTTCGGCGACGACGACTTTCAGCGCCCGATCGTGGGCATTGCCAACGCGCACAGCACGATCACGCCCTGCAACATGGGCATTGGTGCCCTCGCCGCCCGCGCCGAACAGGCGGTGCGCCAAGCCGGGGGCATGCCACAGACCTTCGGTACCATCACCATCTCCGACGGCATCTCCATGGGGACGCCGGGGATGAAGTACTCGCTGGTCTCGCGCGAGGTCATCGCCGACGCCATCGAGACCGTAGTCAACGGCCAGAGCCTGGACGGCATTCTCGCCACCGGCGGCTGCGACAAGAACATGCCCGGGGCGATGATTGCCCTGGCCCGTCTCAACGTGCCGGGCATCTTCGTCTACGGCGGAACCATCAAGCCCGGGCACTACAAGGGTCAGGACCTGACTATCGTCAGCGCCTTCGAGGCCGTGGGCCAGCATGGTGCCGGCAATCTGTCCGACGAGGACCTTCAGGGCGTGGAACGCAACGCCTGCCCCGGCGCCGGCTCCTGCGGCGGCATGTTCACCGCCAATACCATGTCGAGTGCCTTCGAGGCCATGGGCATGAGCCTCCCCGGTTCGTCCACCCAGGCCGCCGAGGACCCGGAAAAGGGCGATTCGGCCGCCCGGTCGGCCGAGGTCCTGGTAGCGGCCATCCACGCGAACCGGCGCCCGCGCGACATCCTGACCCGCGAGGCCTTCGAGAACGCCCTCGCCGTGGTGATGGCCATCGGGGGCTCCACCAACGCAGTACTCCACCTGCTGGCGATTGCGCATGCCGCCGAGGTCCCCCTGGACATCGACGACGTCGAGCGCATCCGCCGCAAGGTCCCCGTGCTGTGCGACCTGAAGCCTTCCGGACGCTACGTGACCACCCAGTTCCATGCGGTGGGCGGCACGCCCCAGGTGATGAAGATGCTCCTGAATGCCGGGCTCATGCACGGTGAGTGCCTGACGATTACCGGGGCCACCCTGGCCGAGACCCTGGCGGAGATCCCCGATACGCCCTCCCCGGATCAGGAAATCATCCGCCCGCTAGAGCGGCCCCTGTACCCACACGGGCACCTGGCCATCCTCAAGGGCAATCTCGCGACCGAGGGCGCGGTGGCCAAGATCACCGGACTCAAGCGGACCGCCATCGCCGGCCCCGCGCGCTGCTTCGACTCCGAGGAGGCCTGCTTGGATGCCATCCTCGACGGCCAGATCCAGGCCGGCGATATCCTCGTCATCCGCTACGAGGGGCCGCGTGGGGGTCCCGGCATGCGCGAGATGCTCGCGCCGACCGCCGCGATCATCGGTGCGGGCCTGGGCGATTCCGTTGGTCTGATCACCGACGGGCGCTTCTCCGGCGGGACGTACGGAATGGTGGTTGGACATGTTGCCCCCGAGGCCGCGACCGGCGGCACGATTGCGCTGGTCCGGGACGGGGATACGATCGAGATCGATGCCGGAGAAAACCGGCTCACGCTGCAGGTCGACGAAGCCGAGCTGGAACACCGCCGCGCGGCCTGGGAGCCGCCGGTGCCCCGCTTTGACCGCGGGGTCCTGGCGAAATACTCGCGTATCGTGGGCTCGGCCAGTCGCGGTGCCGTAACCGACGATTTCACCTGACGGCGGGGAGCAAAAGAGTCCGATGACGCACCCGGACCCCCGCCACCCCGACTTCAGCATGATGCCGCCGGTGATCGGCTTCCTGCTGATCGCCAACGTGGGCCTGTTCCTCACCATGCCGTGGCTGGGTGACTGGTTGATCACCCATTTCGGGCTCTGGCCCATCGGCACGCCGGCCACCGTCCATCAGGACGGCAGCTGGATGCGGGTGCCCGACTTCCAGCTCTGGCAGCTGGTCAGTTACGGCTTTCTGCACGGCGGTCCAGTCCATTTGTTCGTAAACCTGTTCGCCGTATGGATGCTGGGCGTGCAGATCGAGAACGCGTGGGGTTCACGCACCTTCGGGACCTACTTTCTGGTGTGCGTGATCGGCGCCGGGCTGGTGCAGCTGGTCATCACTGCCCACGGCAACGGTGACATGATCTACCCGACCATCGGGGCCTCGGGCGGGGTATTCGGGGTTCTGCTCGCGTTCGGGATGATGTTCCCCAACCAGCGCCTGTTCCTGATCTTCCTGCCCATCCCGATCAAGGCCAAGTATTTCGTGATCGGCTACGGTGCGCTGGAGCTGTACCTGGGGATCTCCGGCACGCTCGCCGGCATCGCCCATTTCGCTCATCTGGGCGGGATGGCCTTCGGCTTCCTGCTGATCCAGTACTGGCGCGGGCGCCTGCCGATCCGGCCGCGTCAGCGCCGTTTCTGGTGGTGACAGGACCCGCAGAGGCTCGGCGTCTCCCTAGCGGTTGCGAAGATACTCGGCGAAGTCGTCTTTCAGCTCCGGGTGGTTCAGAGCGAGCTCCACGGTCGCCTCCAGATAGCCCAGCTTGGAACCGCAATCGAAGCGGCGCCCCTCGAAGTTGAAGGCCGTTACCCGCTCCAGCTCCAGCAACCGCGCGATGGCATCGGTCAGCTGGATCTCGCCGCCGGCCCCTGGCTTTTGTGTGGCCAGCATCTCGAATATTCTCGGGGTCAGGATGTAACGCCCCACCACCGCCACGTTCGACGGGGCCTGGTCCGGATCGGGCTTCTCGACGATCCCCTTCACATCCCAGCTGCGCGGGCCGGTCTTCACTGGATCGATGATCCCGTACTGATGTGTGCGGTCACCCGGCACTTCTTCCACCCCGAGCACGCTGCACCCGTGCTCGGCGTATTGCTCGACCATCTGCCGCGTTGCCCCGCCATTACTTGACTCGATCAGGTCGTCCGCCAGGATCACGGCAAAGGGTTCGTTACGCACAATCGGATGGGCGCAGGCCACCGCGTGGCCGAGACCCAGCGCATCGGACTGGCGCACATAGACGCAGGTCACGTTCGGCGGAACGATATTGCGCACCTGCTCCAGGAGCTCTGTCTTGCCGCGCTCCTCCAGCTCATGTTCCAGCTCGTAAGCCTTGTCGAAGTGGTCCGGAATGGAGCGCTTGTTGCGCCCGGTCACGAACACCAGGGTCTCGATCCCCGCTTCCACCGCTTCCTCCGCTGCGTACTGGATCAGCGGCTTGTCCACGATCGGCAGCATCTCCTTCGGATTCGCCTTGGTGGCCGGCAGAAAGCGCGTACCCATGCCGGCAACCGGGAACACGGCGGTACGGATCGGTGGGTGATTCTGGCTCATTCCATCTCCTGGGCGCTCAATAACGAACCCCTGGCCCACGCGTCCTCACGGACCCATTGACCAGGGGCTGGAACCGGGTGGCAGCACGCGCTGCCACCCACTACGCTACAACGTTACTCGACGACGATGCGGTCGAGATTCATCTCCACGGTGCGTTCACCAATTCCGGAGACCTCGGTCAGTGCCTGCACCGAAGCGAACTCACCGTGTACCTCGCGGTGCTCCACGATCGCCTGGGCCTTCACCGGACCGACGTTGTCCAGCAGCGCGGCCAGCTCTTCGGCGGATGCGCCATTCACGTTGAGCGGCTGGCCTCCCGAGGCCGTAACCATCACCAACGGCAGGACGCAAAGGCCCGCCAGGGCCCAGCACTTCGCGCATTGAAAAAGCTTCTTCATGAAAACGCTCCTTATCTTCATTGAACGATCGGTGCATCCATGCACCAACGGCATCCTAGCGGGATTGATGCCCTGCGAAAACCCCTCCAATCCACGCCGTCATTCCCTCTTCCCCAATCGTGTGATGAAGGCCTCCATGGCCATGCTCGGGTCCGCGGCACGCGTGATCGGCCGGCCGACCACGATGGCGCTGGCCCCGGCCGAGATCGCCCGCTCGGGGGTCATCACCCGCTTCTGATCGTCCCCGCCCGCGTCCTCCAGCCGAATTCCGGGCGTTACCAGCAACGGATCCTCGCCGAGCAGGCGGCGCAGCATGGCGGCCTCCTGCGCCGAACAGACCAGCCCTTCCAAGCCCGCCTTGCGCACCGCCAGTTCGCCCAGCAGACGCACCTGCTCGGCCGGTTCGCGATTCACGCCGATCTCACGCAAGGTACCGGCGTCACTGGAGGTCAGCACCGTTACGGCCAGAAGTGCCGTCGTGTCATTCGTCTCGCGCACCGCCGCGTGCGCGGCGCGCATCATCTCCACACCGCCGCTGGCATGCACGTTAATCAACCAGACACCGGTCCGCGCCGCGGCCCGACAAGCCGCCGCCACCGTATTCGGGATGTCGTGGAACTTCAGATCCAGAAAGACGCGAAAACCCAGGCCGTGCAGACGGTGCAACAGTTCGGGCCCGGCGACCACGAACAGCTCAAACCCGACCTTCAGCGCGCACTGGGCTGGATCAAGCTTTCGGGCGAACGCCAGTGCGGCTTCGGCTTCGGAAAAATCGAGCGCCACAATCAGGCGCGTTGCAGGTTCCGGAATCGGATTCATGAACGGGGACTCCCTTCGCGGATTAGCGCCTCCTCGGCGGCCTCCGTCGTCTGGTCAATGTCGAAGTCGAGACCGCGCAGCGTATCCCAGCGACGACAGCTTGGGCACTGCCACACATGCGCACGCCCTTGATAGCCACAGTTCACGCACTGGTACAGATGCTGGCTCCCGAGCTGGTCCGCCAGGGCCTTCTCGAATGCTGCAAACTCCGTGCTGTATTGCTGGACCGCCGGGAGAATCTTCATCCAGCGCACCGCCTCCAGCAATCCCGAGGTCGGCACCGGGCGCTGTGCCAGGATCGAACCCAGCTCCATCAGCGCGGCATCCAGTCGGCCAGTGCGTCGATAAAGACGCATCAGGGCGATGCGCGCCATCGTGATCCCACGGTTGCGCGCAAGATCGTCGAGGAGCTCCTCCAGCTGACCTAGACGATTCTCCCCAGGCAGCTCCTGATGCAACCGCTCGATACGCGGTACCAGCAAGGGCGCCAGCTGCGGGGTACGCGCCACCGCATCGCGTCCGAATCCGATCGCCTCGCGGATCTCGCCCTTGCGTGCCGCGATCTCCGACTGGATCAGCAGTGCCCGCGAAAGCCCCGGCACCAGGCCCTCGGCCTGCTCCGCGCGCGCTCTGGCGCTTTCCCAGTCACCCTTGTCCAGCGCGATCTGGGCCAGTTCGCAATGATAATGCGCGATCCTCTGATGCTCGTGCGCGACCCCATGTTCCTTCAGCCGGTCGCCCACCTCGATCGCACGCTCCCATTCCCGCTGGGTCTCGTAGACCTGACGCAGGCCTTCCAGTGCGGCGACCGCCTGATGCGGCGAATCCGCCAATTCACGAAACACCGCCTCCGCCCGATCCAATACGCCGGCCAGGAGAAAATCCTCGCCCAGTTCGCACAGGGCCTGCGCCCGCTGCGCCGCGGGCAGCGTGGGCCGCGCGACCAGGTTCTGATGGATACGGATGGCGCGATCGACCTCGCCCCGACGCCGGAAGAGCCGGCCCAGGATTACATGGGTCTCGAAGGTTTCGTGATCGACTTCCACCATTTCGATGAAGGCCTGAAGGGCATCATCCGTGCGGTCGTCGAGGAGGTGGCGCACACCTTCCAGGTAGCGATCCAGTGACGGCTCCCGTTCCTCACGGTCTTCCGGCACGCCGTAACGCGCGAGCCACCAGCCACTCGCAGCCGCAATAGGTAGCAGCAACCAGAACCAGTCGTCGATCATGAGCGAGAATGGTTCCCGGATGAGAAAAGGAACGTGCGGGGCGTCAGTGGCCGCATGCGCGCCACGTGACTAGTAGAAATCCCGCATGGGTGCGGTACGCAACTGCTCGACCTCGACCTTGAGGGCATGGTTCTGTTCGCGCAGGTCTGCAATCTTTTGACGCAACCGGCGCAGCCGCAGCCAGAGTACGAGCGAAGCCAAAACGACCCCGAACAGGGCCGCAATCCCGAGGAACACCACGAGCGGCGCCTCGATCTGCACACCGGGTAACGCAAGGGTCACCAGGTCTTCGTTCAATACAACAAGAATGCCAACAGCGGACGAAATCACGATAAGCGCGGCAAAGGCCACGGCATTGCGAATCTGCTGTCGACGTCGGTCGTCCACGGACGGTCCCTAGTCGTTTCCGTCGATGGAGCCGTTTACCCGTTCGCGCAATTCCTTGCCGGGCTTGAAATGGGGGACATGCTTACCGGGCAAGGCAACACCTTCACCGGTCTTGGGGTTGCGTCCCAGCCTTGGGGGCCGGAAATGGAGGGAAAAACTGCCGAAGCCCCGAATCTCTACCCGCTGCCCATTGGCCAGCGCATGACTCATCCGTTCGAGTAATGCCTTGACCGACATCTCGACATCCCTGGCAGGCAAATGTGGCGATTTCCGGGCGAGGTTCTCGATCAATTCCGATTTGGTCATCTGGCACTCGTCACAGACAGGAAGGAAACCCGGTTTCCCGGAACAAAATGGCCCACGGCACCTTCCGGCACCGTGGGCCGCTGCAGAACGGACTTAGTCGTTCTTGTCCATCTGCTCCTTGAGCAGATCGCCCAGGGTAGTACCGGTACCGGCATTGCTGCCGTAATCGGAGACCATCTCGGCTTCCTCGGCACGATCCTTGGCCTTGATCGACAGGCTGATGGCGCGGGTCTTCTTGTCAACGCCCATGAATCGGGCTTCGACGGTTTCGCCGACCTTCAGCACGGTGCTGGCATCCTCCACACGATCCTGGGAGATGTCGGCGGCACGCAGGATGCCGTCGATGCCGTCGGCCAGTTCGATCACCGCGGCCTTGGCGTCCACTTCCTTCACGGTACCGGACACGATGCTGCCCTTGCTGTGCTCGGCCACGAAGTTGGCGAACGGATCGCGGTCCAGCTGCTTCAGACCCAGGGAGATGCGCTCGCGCTCGGGATCCACGGACAGGACCACGGCCTCGACCTCGTCACCCTTCTTGAAGTTGCGGATCGCCTCTTCGCCGGCCTCGTGCCAGGACAGGTCGGAGAGGTGGATCAGGCCGTCGATGCCGCCTTCCAGGCCAACAAACACACCGAAATCGGTGATCGACTTGATCTGGCCACTGACCTTCTCGCCCCGGTTGTGGTTGGCGGCGAAGTCATCCCACGGGTTGGACTGGCACTGCTTCATGCCCAAGGAGATGCGGCGGCGCTCTTCGTCCAGGTCCAGGATCATTACCTCGACCTCGTCACCGATGGCAACCATCTTGCCCGGGTTGACGTTCTTGTTGGTCCAGTCCATCTCGGACACGTGCACCAGACCTTCCACGCCGTCTTCGATCTCCACGAAGCAGCCGTAATCAGTGATGTTGGTGACCTTGCCGAAGATCCGGGTGCCGGTCGGGTAACGACGGGTGATGTTTTCCCACGGATCCTCGCCCAGCTGCTTCAGGCCCAGCGACACACGCATGCGCTCGCGGTCGAACTTCAGGACCTTGACCTCGACTTCCTGGCCGATCTCGACCACGTCGGACGGATGCTTGACGCGCTTCCAGGCCATATCGGTGATGTGCAGCAGGCCGTCGATGCCGCCCAGATCCAGGAACGCACCATAGTCGGTCAGGTTCTTGACGATGCCCTTGACCTGCGCGCCTTCCTGCAGGTTCTTCAGCAGCTCTTCGCGCTCGGCGCTGTATTCCTGCTCGACCACGGCGCGACGCGACACCACCACGTTGTTGCGACGGCGATCCAGCTTGATGAGCTTGAATTCCAGCTCCTTGCCTTCCAGATACGCGGTATCGCGCACCGGACGGACATCCACGAGTGAACCCGGCAGGAACGCCCGGATATCGCCCAGCTCGACGGTGTAGCCACCCTTGACCTTGCCGGAGATCTTGCCGGTGACGTACTGCTCTTCTTCCATCGCACCTTCGAGACGGTCCCAGGCCTTGGCTCGCTTGGCCTTCTCGCGCGACATGCGCGTCTCGCCGAAACCGTCTTCCGGGGTTTCGAGGGCCACTTCGACGACATCGCCGACCTTGACCTCGAGCTCACCCTCTTCGTTCATGAACTGCTCGGTGGGAATGACCCCCTCGGACTTCAGGCCGGCGTTCACCACGACGACTTCCGGGGTGACCTCAATGACGGTGGCACTGAGGATGGCACCCGGCTGCATCTGGGTGTAGGCCATGCTCTCTTCGAGCAGTTGCGCGAAACTTTCACTCATGGATTTGTGAACCTGTGGTTTAACAAATGCTTGCAGATACTTCCTGCAACCAGTTCTAGACGTTTATGATCCCGCTTCCGACGGCTTATTCCGCGGGGCGGGGGCTTTGTTCCGGGAGTACGTCCCGGAGGCGTTCCAGGATCATCTCCACCACACCGACGATGTCCAAGTCCGTGGTATCCACTTCCCAGGCATCTTCGGCGGGCTTGAGGGGGGCCACGCTGCGTTCGCGATCACGCCGGTCGCGGGCCTCCATCTCGTCCTGAAGGGCGGAGAGATTAGCACTAAGTCCTTGTTCCTTCAACTGCATGTATCGCCGCCTGGCCCGCTCCTCGGCCGAGGCCGTCAGGAAGATCTTCAGGTCCGCTTCGGGGAACACGACCGTGCCCATGTCGCGCCCGTCGGCGACCAGCCCCGGGGCCTTGGCAAAACCACGCTGACGCTCCAGCAGCGCCTCGCGCACCGCCGGAATCGCAGCCACCTGCGAGGCGTCACTGCCCGTCTGCTCCGTGCGCAGCAGTTGGTCCACGGGTGCGCCTTCCAGCAGCGTGGTCACGGCCGTGGCATCCCGATTGACCTCGAAGTCCACATCCAGACCCGCGGCCAGGCGTGCCAGTGCCTCCTCGTCGGTCAGTTCCACGCCGTGCTGCCGCGCAGCCAGCCCCAACAGCCGATAGAGGGCACCGCTATCCAGAAGGTGCCAGCCCATCGCCGCCGCCACGCGCATGCAGACCGTGCCCTTCCCTGCACCGCCGGGGCCATCAATAGTCAGTACCGGAATGGCCGTGCTCATGCCGCCTCCAGTTGCAGACCGGCCTCACGCGCCAACGTCACGAAGCCGGGGAAAGAGGTCCCCACGTTTGCACAATCGCGGATACGGATCGGCGCTCGGGCACGCAGCCCGGCCATCGCGAACGACATGGCGATGCGGTGATCGCCATGGCTGTCGACCTCGCCCCCAGTGAAACCGTCAGCGCCCTGGATGCGAATGCCATCCGACTGCACCGCGCAGTCCACGCCCAGCGCGGCCAGACCATCGGCCATCACCTGGATACGATCACTTTCCTTGACCCGCAGCTCCTCCGCGCCGGTCAGGACCGTCTCGCCCTCGGCGCAGGCCGCGGCGACGAAGATTGCCGGGAATTCATCGATTGCCAGTGGCACCAGATGCTCGGGGATCTGGATCCCCTTCAGAGTGGCTGCCTCGACCTCGAGATCGGCCACGGGCTCGCCGCCGGCCTCGCGCTGATCGAGGACGCGGATCTCGGCGCCCATCAGACGCAGGATGTCGATCACGCCGGTGCGCGTCGGGTTGATCCCCACATGTTCCAGGCGCATGCGCGAGCCGGTGGCAATCGAGGCACCGACCAGAAAAAACGCCGCCGACGAGATGTCCGCGGGCACATCCACCGGGCTTCCGACCAGGCGCCCGCCGCCCTCGACACAGGTACGGGGGCCGTCGCGCTCCACGTGGTAGCCGAATCCGGCCAGCATCCGCTCGGTGTGATCGCGGGTGGGCGCCGGCTCGGTCACGCAGGTCCTGCCGTCCGCCCAAAGACCTGCCAACAACAGGGCCGACTTCACCTGGGCACTGGCGACTTTCAATACATGGTCCGTACCCCGCAACGGGGCCCCGCCGTGTACCCGCAACGGTGGCGTTCCGGTCGCGCTGGTATCGATGTGCGCACCCATGTGCGCGAGCGGGTCGGTGACTCGGCGCATCGGCCGCCCGCTCAGGGAGCGATCACCGATCAGCTCGCTGTCGAACGCCTGACCGGCCAGTACGCCGCACAGCAGCCGCATCGCCGTCCCCGAGTTGCCCATGTCCAGCGCCGCCGCCGGGGCCTTGAGCCCGTGCACGCCAGCACCCTGAATGCGTACATCGCCTGGCCCAGTCCGCTCGATCGCCACGCCCATCGCACGAAACGCCTCCAGTGTCGCAATACAATCGGCCCCCTCGAGGAATCCGGTCACACGCGTCTCGCCCTCGGCCAGCGCACCCAGCATGATCGCCCGGTGGGAGATCGACTTGTCGCCCGGCACGCGGGCGCGGCCCGAAAGCTGCCCTCCGGGCTGTACGGTAAAGGTATTCATCGATTTTCAGGTATCCAGTTGTGCGTCCGCGGGGTCGCAAAGGCGATCGCGGGTTTCCTTGGCGTGTTCAAAGCTCTGTTCGATGGTCGCGGCATCGCCGTGCTCGATGGCGCTGCGCAAACCCTCCAGATCGGCCTGGTACTGGCCGATCACCTCGAGGATGGCGGTGCGATTGGCGAGGCAGATATCCCGCCAGACCACCGGATCGCTGGAGGCGATGCGCGTGAAATCGCGAAAGCCCCCGGCGGCGTAATGAAAGATCTCGTCGCGCTCGCTCATGTTCGCAAGCGACGACACCAGTGTGAAGGCCAGCACATGGGGCAAATGACTGGTCGCGGCCAGCACCCGGTCGTGGTGCGCCGGAGTCATGTACTCGACCCGCGCCCCGGCGGCCTGCCACATCGCGGCCACTCGGTCGGTCGCCAGCGCATTCGTGGCATCGACCGGTGTCAGGATTACCAGGCGCTCACGGAACAGGGTGGCAAAGGCCGCCCCCACCCCGCTCTTCTCGGTCCCCGCAATCGGATGGCCGGGGACAAACGCGCGCGGGACCTTGCCGAAGCCGGTACCCACCGCATCGATTACGGCCTGCTTGCTGCTGCCCACATCGGTCAGCGGGCTGTCTTCGGGCCACGCCGCAGCCAGGTCGCGCGCCAGTGGCTCCATCGCCCCCAACGGGACGGCGAGCACGCCCAAGTCCGCGCCCTCGGCGGCCTCGGCGACATCGGTGGTCCAGCGATCGATCACGCCCAGGCGCTGCGCCTCGCGCAGGTTGTCTGCATTGCGCGAACAACCCACGATCTCGCGCACGGCCCCCGCCTCGCGCAGGGCCAGGGCCAGCGAACCGCCGATCAACCCAACGCCGAAGATGACCAGCCGTTCGATCACGCCAGGGCCTTTTTCAGGGCCGCGAGAAAGCGGTCATTGTCCGCACGGGTCGAGACCGTGACGCGCAGATGCCCGGGGAGACCGTAATTCTCTACCGGGCGCGTAATCACGCCGTCGCGCAGCATGGCGTCATATACCGGGCCCGGGTCGCGGCCGGTATCGAAGGTCACGAAATTGCCCACCGACGGAATCACACGCAAGCCCAGCTCGCGCAGGGCGGCGCTCACCTGGCGAACCCCCTCCCGATTGATGGCCACCGACTTTTCCACATGCTCGTGGTCGTCCAGCGCGGCCAGGCCGGCCGCCTGGGCAATCGCATTCACATTGAACGGCTGGCGCACTCGATTCAGCAGGTCCGCGATGGCCGGCGAGCTAACCGCATAGCCGAGGCGCAGTCCGGCCAGGCCCTGGATCTTGGAGAAAGTCCGGGTGACGATCAGGTTCGGATAGCGATCCAGCCATTGCGTGGTGTCCGGATACTCGGCCTCTTCGACATATTCGAAATAGGCCTCGTCGATAACGACCACGGTCGTGACCGGCATCGCGGCCACGAAGGCTTCGAGCGCCGCAGCATCCAACCAGGTGCCGGTCGGGTTGTTCGGGTTGGCCACGAACACGACCCGCACATCGCCATCCACCCGCGCCTGCATCGCGTCAAGATCGTGCCCGAAGGGCTGTTTCGGATGGTCGGCGGGCAGCGCCGGGGCCACTCGTGCCACAGCATCCACCGCCTGGGTCACCAGCGGATAGACCGCAAACGCGTGGGCAGAAAACACGGCAGCACGCCCCGGCGCCAGCCAGGTCCGTGCAACCAACTCCAGCACCTCGTTGGAGCCATTGCCGAGGGTGATCTGCTCCGGGGTCACGCCATGGCGTTCGGCCAGACGTGCCTTCAGCTCGAAGCCATTGCCGTCGGGATAGACATGCGCATCGGCCAACGCCGCGCGCCCGGCTTCCACCGCAAGGGGCGACGGGCCCAACGGATTCTCGTTGGAGGCCAGCTTGACTGCCTGGGTAATCCCCAGTTCGCGTTCCAGCGTGGCCACGGGCTTGCCCGGCTGGTAGGGGCTAAGCCCCTGGACGCCAGCAACCGCCAGAGTCACCGGATCAAACGCCGGGCCGGCCGTAGCGGATACGGAAGGATTGGATGCCATGCGGAAACCTCGGGGATTCAGGTGGCGGCCTGGGGATAGCTCCCCAGCACCTTGACGGTATCGGCGCTTGCGCGCAGCTGCTCCAGACATTCGCGGATCAGCGGATCCTGCTGGTGGCCGACCAGGTCGAGAAAGAACACGTAGTTCCACGGCGTGCAGCGCGACGGACGCGATTCGATACGGGTCAGGCTGATACCCGACTCGGCAATCGGCTTGAGCAGCGAATACAGCGATCCCGGGCGATTGGCGGTCGTCAGCATCACCGAGGTGCGATCCGCGCCACTGGGTTCCGTGGTGCCGGAACCGATAATCAGGAAACGTGTGGTGTTGTCGGCGCGATCCTCCACGTGCGGCGCCCGCACCGGGATCTGGTAATGGTCGGCCGCGGCCTGGCTGGCGAGTGCCGCCACGGTCGGGTCCTGCGCCGCAATCTCGGCTGCGCGGGCGTTGCTGGAGACCGCCTCGCGCTCGGCGTTCGGCAGCTCCGCGTCCAGCCACTGGCGGCATTGCGCCAGCGCCTGGGCGTGGGCCAGCACGCGCCGGACCTGACCGAGATCCTCGGCGTGCGTCAGCAGATGGTGATGAATCGGAGTCACGACCTCACCGCAGATCTGCAGCGAAGAATCCATGAAACAGTCGACCGTGTGGGTTACCACCCCCTCGGAGCTGTTCTCGATGGGCACCACGCCGAACTGCGCGCGACCGGTCTCTACGGCGTCGAACACGGCATCGATAGAGGCCAGCGGCTGGGTCTCGACCGCATGGCCGAAATGCTTGCGCGCCGCCAGATGCGTAAAGGTGCCCACCGGTCCCAGATAGGCCACATGGAGCGGATGCTCCAGCGCCAGGCATTCGGACATGATTTCGCGGAACAGCCGGGTAATCGCTTCGCCGGATAGCGGGCCGGGGTTCTGCTCACGCACCCGGCGCAGGATCTCGGCTTCGCGCTCCGGACGATAGAACACCGGATTGCTCTCCTGGCTGCGCTTCACCCGGGCCACGGCCTCGGCACAGCGGGCACGCTCGCTCAGCCGCTCGAGCAGCTCGGCATCCAGCGCGTCGATGCGCGCCCGCAGGGCAGCCAGATCTTCCTGGCCGTCGGCGGGCTGCGACGAATGCGGGTCCCCGGCCACGATCTACAGCACCCGCGCCCGCAGCACGCCGTCGATCTCATGCAGTGCATCCAGGGTCGCCTGGTCCGGCTGGCCATCCACATCCAGCAGGGTGTACGCAATGTCGCCGCGGGAGTCGTTCATCAAGTGCAGGATGTTGATGTTGGACTCACCCAGGGTATGCGAGATGCGCCCGACCCGGTCCGGCAGGTTGCGGTTGACGACGGCGATCCGGGTATCCCCCTTGCGATCCAGCACCAGGGTCGGCAGATTCACTGAATTGACCACGTTGCCGTTTTCCAGGTAGTCACGCAGCTGATCCGCGATCATCACTGCGCAATTCTCCTCGGATTCGGTCGTCGAGGCCCCCAGATGCGGCAGGGTGATTACCCGCGGGTGCCCCATCATGCCCTGCACCGGGAAATCGGTGATGTAGGCGTGCAGGCGTTCGGCGTCCAGTCCCTCGCGCACAGCGGCGTCGTCCACGATGCCCTCGCGCGCCAGGTTCAGCACCATCGCCCCGGGATTCATCCCGCTCAGGTTCTTCGCGTTGACCAGATTGGCGGTGTTCTCGGTCAGTGGCACATGCACGGTGACCGCATCGGCCCCCTCCATCGCGGCTTCCACCGAGCGCGCGCGCTCGATGCCGGAGTCCAGACGCCATGCGTTCTCGACCGTCACCTTGGGGTCGAAGCCCACCACCTCCATGCCGAGCGCCCGCGCGGCATTGGCCACACCCACACCGATCGCACCCAGGCCGAGCACGGCCAGGCGCCGGCCGGGCAGTTCGAAGCCGGTGAACTTCTTCTTGCCGTGCTCCACCGAGGACATGAAGTCCTCCTTGGTGGGGTCCAGCCCCTGCACGTAGCCTGCCGCCGGCAACAGATTGCGCGCGGCCAACAGCAGACCGGCAATCACCAATTCCTTCACGGCGTTGGCATTGGCGCCCGGGGCATTGAACACCGCCACCCCGCGCTCGGACAGCGCCTCCACCGGGATGTTGTTCACCCCGCTGCCGGCGCGCCCGACGGCCAGGACGGAATCCGGGATCTCCACCGAATGCAGGTCGAACGACCGCAGCATCAAGGCGTCTGGCTGGTTGATGTCCGACGCGACCTCATAGTGGTCGCGCGGGAAGCGGTCCAGCCCACGCACGGCGATGTTGTTGTAGGTCTGAATTCGGTACATCACGACCTCCTGGCCCGGTAGTTACGCCCGGCGACCACGATTCAACAGGATCAGGCGTGGCGGTTCTCGAAGTCCGCCATGAAATCGATCAGGGCATCCACGGAGCTTTCCGGCACGGCGTTATAGATACTTGCACGCATCCCGCCCACCGAGCGATGTCCCTTCAACGAGGACAGGCCGGCCGCATCCGCCTCGTTGAGGAACGTCCCGTCGAGGGAATCGTCCGCCAGGATAAACGGCACATTCATCCACGACCGGGCCGTGGGCTCGACCGGGTTGCGATAGAAGGCGGAGTTGTCGATGTACTGGTACAGCTTGGCGGCCTTGCGCTGGTTGGTCTTGCCCATGCTCTCCAGGCCGCCCTGCTCCAGCAACCATTCGAACACCAGCCCGGCCAGGTACCAGCCAAAGGTCGGCGGGGTGTTGTACATCGAATCGTTCTTGGCCTGCAGCGCCCAGTCCAGCACCGCCGGCACGTTGCCCTTGTCGCGCTCCAGCAGGTCATTGCGCACGATCACCACGGTCAGGCCGGCCGGACCGATGTTCTTCTGCGCCCCGGCATAGATCACGCCGAACTTCGAGACGTCGATCGGACGCGACAGGATGGTGGAGGACATGTCCGCCACCAGCGGTACGTCGCCCACATCCGGAATTTCCGGAAACTCGACCCCGCCGATGGTCTCGTTCGGGGTGTAGTGCACGTAGGCGGCGTTCGGGTCCAGTTTCCACGAGGCGCGATCCGGGATCGAGTCGTACCCGCTCGCTTGCGAGCTGGCCACGATATTCACCGGCCCGTATTTCTGAGCCTCCTTGATGGCCTTGCCGGACCAGGCCCCGGTATCGATGTAGTCCATACCCCGGCCATTCGCCAGGTTCATCGGGATGGCGGCAAACTGCCCGGTCGCCCCGCCCTGCAGGAACAACACCGAGTAGTTGTCGGGGATGTCCATCAGCCTGCGCAGGTCCTGCTCGGCCTTCTCGGCCACGGCCATGAAGGGCTTGCCGCGGTGGCTCATCTCCATCACGGACATCCCGGACCCGCGGAAGTCCAGCAGCTCGTCACGCGCCCGTTCGAGCACCGCCTGAGGCAGGGCCGCCGGCCCCGCGCTGAAGTTCATCACTCGCGTCATGCCTGTTCTCCATCGTCACTGGATTCGGGACCCGTCTCCGGGTCCGGGTCCGTCCCGATTTCCGATTGACCGGGCTCTTCATCGTCTTCGACGCCGTCCTCGCCTTGCAACTGGGCGACCCGGGCGAGCTCGACCAGGTTTTCGTCTTCATCGAGACGGATCAGACGCACGCCCTGCGTGTTGCGACCGATCAATGGAATCTGGTCGATCGGTGTCCGCACCAGCGTCCCGCCATTGGTGATCAGCATGACCTCGTCGTCGTCCAGCACCCGTGCTGCCCCGACCAGCAGGCCATTGCGGCCCTCGGTCTGGATCGCGATCACGCCCTGGCCACCACGGCGATGCACCGGGAATTCGTCGAAACGGGTGCGCTTGCCGTAACCGTGTTCGGTCGCCAGCAGCGCCGATCCCTCGTCGACATTCAGCAGCGCGATCACCCGCTGGTCATCCTCCATGCGCACGCCGCGCACGCCGCAGGCCGTCCGCCCCATGGCGCGCACGTCGCTCTCGTGGAAACGCACGGCCTTGCCGGCCGTGGTCACCAGCATCACGTCGAGTGTGCCGTCGGTCAGGGAGACATCGACCAGATGATCCCCCTCGCGCAGATCCACCGCGATGATGCCGGAGGTACGACGACGCGAGAAATCCGTCAGCGGGGTCTTCTTCACCGTTCCCTGCGCGGTCACCATGAATACATAGTGATCCGGGTCGTACTCGCGCACTGGAAGGATCGTGCTGATGCGTTCATCCGCTTCCAGCGGAAGCAGATTGACGATCGGCTTGCCGCGCGCGGCCCGCGACCCCTGCGGCAACTCGTAGACCTTCAGCCAGTACACCCGGCCGCGGCTGGAGAAGCACAGGATCGTGTCGTGCGTATTGGCCACCACCAGCCGGTCGATGAAATCCTCTTCCTTGAAGCTGGTCGCCGCCTTGCCGCGACCGCCCCGGCGCTGGGCACGGTAGTCGGCCACGGGCTGGTACTTCACGTAGCCGGCGTGCGAAAGCGTGACGACCACGTCTTCCTCGCCAATCAGATCCTCCAGCGTCAGGTTGGCCTGGCGCTCGCGGATCTCGCTACGGCGTTCGTCGCCGAACTGCTCGGCCACCCCCAGCAGTTCGTTGCGGATTTCCTGTTGCAGGCGGTCGCCCGAGCCGAGGATATCCAGGAGGTCTTCGATCAGCTCCAGAAGGTCGCGATATTCGTCGAGGATCTTGTCCTGTTCCAGCCCGGTGAGGCGGTGCAGACGCAGATCCAGGATCGCCTGGGCCTGGGCCTCCGACAGCCGATAACCATCCTCGCTCACGCCATATTCCGGCGCCATGTCCTCGGGACGCGAGGCACTGGCCCCGGCGCGATCGAGCATGTCGCTGACCACGCCCAGCGGCCAGGCGCGCGCCAGCAGCCCGGCCTTGGCCTCGGCCGGGTTCGGCGCGGCACGGATCAGTTCGATCACCGGATCGATATTGGCCAGCGCAATCGCCAGGCCTTCCAGGATGTGGGCGCGCTCGCGCGCCTTGCGCAGATCAAAGATCGTGCGCCGGGTCACCACCTCGCGGCGATGACGCAGGAAGGCCCGTAGCACCTGGCGCAGATCCAGCACCTTCGGCTGGCCATCTACCAGCGCGACCATATTGATGCCGAAGACATTCTGCATCTGGGTGTGCATGTAGAGGTGGTTCAGGACCACCTCGGCCATCTCGCCGCGCTTGAGCTCGATGACCAGGCGCATGCCGTCCTTGTCCGACTCGTCGCGCAGCTCGGAGATGCCCTCCATGCGCTTTTCCTTCACCAGCTCGGCGATCTTCTCGGTCAGACGCGCCTTGTTCACCTGGTAGGGCAGCTCGGTGACGACAATCGCCTCGCGCTGGCCGCCTTCCAGCGGCTCCACGTGCGAGCGCGCCCGGATCAGGACCCGGCCGCGACCGGTCCGATAGGCCTCGCGCACGCCATCGATGCCGTTGATGATGCCGGCGGTGGGGAAATCCGGCGCCGGCACGTGTTCCATCAGGCCATCAATGGAGATGTCGGGGTCATCGATCAGCGCCACGCAGGCGTTGACGACCTCGCGCAGGTTGTGCGGCGGGATATTGGTCGCCATCCCCACCGCGATCCCGGCGGAACCATTGACCAGCAGGTTGGGAAACTTGCTCGGCAACACGGCCGGCTCGCTCTCGGAGCCGTCGTAGTTGTCGGTAAAGTCGACCGTTTCCTTTTCGATATCGGCCAGCAGCTCGGCCGCGATGCGCGCCATGCGCACCTCGGTGTAGCGCATGGCCGCCGGCGAGTCGCCGTCGATGGAACCGAAGTTACCCTGCCCGTCTGCGAGCATGTAGCGCATCGAGAACGGCTGCGCCATGCGCACGATGGCGTCGTAGACAGCGGAGTCGCCATGCGGGTGGTATTTACCGATCACGTCACCGACCACACGCGCCGACTTCTTGTACGGCTTGTTGTAGTCGTTGCCCAGCTCGCGCATCGCGTAGAGCACGCGGCGATGGACCGGCTTGAGGCCGTCACGGACATCGGGGAGGGCCCGGCCCACGATTACGCTCATCGCATAATCGAGGTAAGACTGCTGCATCTCGTCTTCGAGATTGACCGGAAAAACTTCCTTGGCAAATTCAGCCATCGAGGGTTACGCCGTCCGTCTGAACAAGCTCGCGATGATACCACAGGGGTAACCACTGGGGGCGCCCTTTTCTCCCCTCAAAACGGTTCTCCGAGGCTCTCAGGCCCGAGGGCGGCCGGTGCCGGCCCCATTTTCCCGGGTGTCAGGCCCCGGTCGTGGTGGATTCCGCGGCAGCGGGCTCGCGCAGTGTGGCCAGGCGCTCCCGCGTCGGGGTCTCGACCACACCACGTTCGGTGACGATGGCATCGATCAGGTCCGCCGGGGTCACGTCGAAGGCCGGGTTGTATCCCCGCGCACCGTCGGCGGCCACGCGCTGGCCGGCCAGCGCCAGCACCTCGTCCTCGCCGCGCTGCTCGATGGGGATGCCCGATCCGTCTGCCATCTCGAAGTCGATGGTCGCCACGGGCGCCGCAACCATGAAACGCACCCCGTGGGCCCGCGCCAGCAACGCCAGGCCATAGGTGCCGATCTTGTTGGCGGTATCGCCGTTGGCGGCAATTCGGTCCGCCCCGACGATCACCCAGCCCACCCGGCCGGAGCGCAACAGGCTGGCCGCCGCACCCTCGCACAGCACCTGCACCGGAATGCCGTCGTGCACCAGTTCCCAGGCGGTCAGTCGGCTGCCTTGCAGCCAGGGGCGGGTCTCGTCGGCAAACACCTCCTTGATACGCCCGGCATCCCAGGCGGCCCGGATCACACCGAGCGCGGTGCCATAGCCCCCGGTTGCCAGCGAACCCGTATTGCAGTGGGTCAGCACGCCGCGACCCGGCTCGATCAATTGCGCACCCAGGGCGCCCAATTGCCGATTGCCGGCAATGTCCGCCTCCAGCATCCGCTCGGCTACCGCCCGGGTCTCGCTCACGGCCGCATCTACTGACTGGCTGGCGGCCACGACCGCCTGCATGCGATCCAGCGCCCAGAACAGATTCACCGCTGTCGGGCGCGAACCGCGCAGGGTCTCGATATCGGCGGCTACACACGCACGCCAGTCGTGCTGACCTGCCACGCGCTGGCAAGCCAGCACCACACCGAATGCCGCAGTGATGCCGATCGCCGGCGCCCCGCGCACGACCATGTCGCGGATCGCCACGGCGACGGCGGGCGCGTCCTGATAGGTTTGCCAGACGCTCTCCTGCGGGAGGCGGCGCTGGTCCAGCAACTGGAGCGCGCCCTCGCGGAAGCGGATGGGACGGATGGTGTCGGAATGTTCGCGATTCATCCAGTCATTCTACCAGCGTGTCTCGTCCGTCGGCGTGGGGGTGCAACCCTCCTGCCCGCGCAAGGGTGGCAAGGGCGCAGGCTGCCAGAGCCTCCGGTGGCGGGCCCGATGACCGGGCCCCACCTCCAGCTCCGAGTTCGCTTCCAGGCGCAAGGCGCCATGCAGCCCGGTCTCCTGCAGTGGCACACAGGCCGCCTTCAGACGTTCGCGGACAGCGGCCTCCAGACCGCGCCCGCGCCCATCGGTACTCGCCCAGGCGATGCGCGGCGGCGCATCCACCAGCCAGCCCCGGCTCAAGCTGCCCGTGCCAGCCCCGCGCGGCAGCACCAGAAGATCACTGGCACGCCCGTCCGGCACATCACGCATCAGCACTGCCTCGCCCAGTCCTCCGAGCCCGCCCGTCAGCAGCAGACGGACGCCACCGGCCGTCTCCACCGCCAGCACGCAGGAGGCCGAGGCGCTGCCATCCCATCCGGGCGGCGGGTGCAGCACTTCGAATCGCACCGCGTCCCATTCCCAGCGCTCTCCGACCTCGCACGCCCGCTCATCGGCCTCTGCCGGCACCCGTCGCAGGGTCTCGACCACGGGTATGGAATCCCCGACCCCGGCGCTGCCTCCGGCGTGCGCGGCGTGTTCGTGGCTGAGGATCATGCGATCCAGCCGGCGCACCCCCTCGGCCCGAAGGGTCGGGACCACAATCTGCTCACCCGCGCTGTAGCCACCCGCACGCCCGGGACCCGCATCGAACAACAGGTTGTGGTTACGCGTCTGCAGCAAGGCCGACTGCCCGTTCCCGACATCCATCAGGAGCACGTGCACGGCACCCGGCTCGATATCCGGTCGCATGGGCAAGGCCAGCGGCATGCCTGCGAGCACGACCCACAGGGCACCCAGACGCAGCCGCGGCTGCAAGGCCACGAGCACCGCGAGCCCGCCCAGCAGGCTCGCAGCCAGCGGGACCCGCCGCTCGTCCACCAGCACGGGCAATCCGGACAGGAGATCCAGCAACCCGACGAGCAGAGCCAGTACGCCGTCGCCCGCGTGCAGGAACGGCTGCCCCAAGGGGTCCCACAAGGCGGCCAGCCCTGCCCCGACCAGCAACACCGGCAGCACCAGCAGGCTGATCACGGGCACTGCCACCAGGTTGGCCACCGGCGCGACCCACGAACCCAACTGGAACCAGGCGAGACTGAGCGGGAGCATCGCCAGTGCCAGCATCACCTGGATACTCCCCGCCTCGCGCCAGCCCGGACGCCCCGAGCGCCCCTGCAACAACAGAAGAATGACCGCGACCGCGCCAAACGAAAACCAGAAACCGGGGGCCAGTACACTCGTCGGCTGCCACAGCACGACCGCGATCGCGGCCAGCATCAGACCTCGCCAGGCGAACGCCTCGCGGCGCCACAACAGGGCCGCCATGAAGGCCGCGAGCATGATCAACGCCCGTTGGGTCGGGATGCTGAAGCCGGCCAACGCGGCATACACCGCAGCCCCCGCCAGACCGGCCAGCGCCATGAAGGCCGCCTTCCGCAGACCCCGTTGCAGCGGCAACAAACCGCTCCAGACCAACCCCGACAGCAACCCGACAAAACCGGCAACCAGCCCTACATGCAAGCCGGAGATCGCCATCAGGTGGTTGGTTCCGGTGCGCAGAAAGGCCTGCCATTCCGGCGCGGTCATCCCCTGACGGTCGCCAATGACCAGGGCCTGCACCAGCCCCGGATGGCGCAACTCCGGGGCCGCGACTTCCAGCCGCCCGCGCAGCCAGCCGCGGACGCGGTGCAAGTCGGCCCGCCAGGGCCGTGCCGGTGCGGCCGACACTCCGTTCCCGATCGACTCCAGATCAAGCAACGTCGCGGAGCCATGCAGGCCCTCGCGGTAAAACCACCCCGCGCGATCGAATCCGCCAGGATTCGCGGGCCCTTCGGCCGGGCGCAGGCGCAGGATCATCTGGCCGCGTGTGCCTGCCTCGACCTCAGGCCGCGCCGGATACGCCGTCACCAGGAGTTCACGGGCAGCGAATTCTTCCGGCCCCGCGATGACCGCCTCCACCGTGACCCGGAACCGGCTGCGATGCCCGGCGTGTTCCGGCAAACTGGTGACCGTGGCAAGAACGGTGACCTCTTCTCCCGCAAGCGAAGGCGCCAAGGCCTCCTCGAGCCAGAGGTTCGCGGTCATGGAGACGCTCCCCCAGGCGACCACCACACCCAGCGCCATCGCCCATGGCACAGTGGCCCGGTAGCCGTATCGTCGCAGGCCGGCGCTAGCGCCTGCGGTGACCACGAGCAGCGCGAGCACCAGACCCGGGGCCATCGGAAGCGGCTCCGGTACCCGGTGTAGCCACCACGCCGTGACCAGAAGTCCGAGGGTGAAAGCGGTCACGTTGAGGCCCTGAACGCCCGGCCAACCGCGTGGCCCAAGACCCACGTGCCGGGCGACACGGGCATTCGCCGGCCCAAATCAGCGAGAATGGAACCCACATGCGCGGTCGCGAGCCCGCGCCAGGCGCACCATCGGCAACCCGGAACATGGCAAGACACATCATCAAGAAGATGTTTCCAGGCATGGAGCGCATGCGTGGGCACAAGGCGCTCGCCCCGCTGGGGCCGCGTCTGGGGTCGCCGGATCTGTGGCATCTGAACCGCCGCTCCGTGGCTGGTGCGTTTGCCGTGGGGCTCTTCGTGACCTTCCTGCCACTGCCCATGCAGATGCTGATCGCGGCGGCCGTGGCCATTATCGTCCGCGTCAATCTGCCGATTTCGGTGATCCTGGTCTGGATCTCCAACCCGATCACCATGCCGCCCATGTTGTATACGGCCTACACGATCGGGCGCAAGCTTCTGGACGAACCCCGTCGCGATATCCGCCTGGACTGGAGCTGGGAGTGGTTCAGCACGGAGTTACTGACCATCTGGCAGCCCCTGCTCCTGGGGAGCGTCCTGCTGGGCTCGGTCGCGAGCCTGTCGGGTTATTTGCTCGTCCGCTTCCTGTGGCGGCTGAACGTGGTCCAGCGCGTGCGCAGCCGCCGTTATCTGCGGCGGTTGCGCAAGGAACTGGCGGAACGCGAAGCCGCGGAACGCAGCGAAGAGGAAAAATCGAACAAGAAGCAACCGCCGTTGGACTGATCAACCGAGCCCGTTCAGGGTCCGATGCTGCCAGGCGCGCGGATGCGCGCTGCACGGGGGCCTATTCGTGGACCGCCGCCAATTGGCCGTCGAAGACCTCCGGCTCGAGGTGTCCCTTGACCAGCTGGACCGAGCGGTCCAGCTCGCGCGCCAGGGTGATGTCGTGGGTAACCAGGGCCAGCGCGGTGCCGGTGGAGCGATTCATCGCGCGCAGCAGCTCGAACACCTGCGCTGCCCGCTCCTGGTCCAGGTTCCCGGTCGGCTCATCCGCCAGGATGGCCGAGGGTCGGGTGACCAACGCACGGGCGATCGCGACCCGCTGACGCTCGCCACCGGAGAGCTCCGAAGGCTTGTGCTCCAGGCGGTGGCCCAGATCCACCTGCTGCAGCCAGTGGCGGGCCTCCTCCCGCGCCTTGCGGTTGGACATCCGCCGGATCAGCAGTGGCAGGGCCACATTCTCGGCGGCCGTCAGTTCCGGCAACAGGTGGTGGAACTGATAAACGAACCCCAGATGCTGGTTGCGCAGATGCCCGCGCCGCGCCTCGCTCATGCGGGTCCAGTCCGTGCCCAGCAAGCGCACCTCGCCGGCCGTCGGGCGGTCCAGACCACCGAGCAGGTGCAGCAGCGTGCTCTTGCCACTACCCGAGGCGCCGATAATCGCGGTCTGGTCCCCCGGCTGCAGGGCGAAATCGACCCCGGTCAGCACGGCCACATCCAGCTTGCCGTCGCGGAAACGGCGTTCCACGCCCAAGGCCTCGAGGACCGGGGTCTCGTGGTCAGTCATAGCGCAGCGCCTCCGCCGGCTGGGTACGGGCCGCGCGCCAGGCCGGGAACAGTGTGGCCACGACCGTCAGCAGGAAGCCCAGAATGCCGACCCGGAGAACATCCGACAGTTTAAGTTCAGATGGCAAGTCACTGATGTAATAGACTTCGGCGGACAGGAATTCGACGCCCACCAGCCGCTCGATAAAGGGCACGACGACATCGATATTGGACGCCAGCGCGACCCCGGCCGCGGTACCCAGGAGGATGCCGATCGCCCCGATCACGACCCCCTGGACCATGAAGATCACCATGATGCCTGCGGGCGACAACCCGAGCGTTCGCAGGATCGCGATATCCCCCTGCTTGTCGGTCACCAGCATGATCAGGGTCGAGACGATATTGAAGGCGGCCACCGCCACAATCAGCGAGAGGATGATGAACATCACCATCTTCTCCATCTGGATGGCGCGGAACAGATTCGCGTGCTGACGGGTCCAGTCGGACACCCGGAAAAGCCCGTCCAGCTGCGCCGCGACGTCGCGTGCAATCACCCCGGCCTGCATCATGTCGGTCAGCCGCAGCCGCAGCCCGGTAACCTGATCGCCCATCTGGAACACCGCCTGGGCATCCTCCAGATGGATGAAGGCAGTCCCCCGGTCGTATTCATACATGCCGACCTCGAACAGGCCGGACACCTCGAAGCGCCGCATGCGCGGCATCACCCCGGCCGGCGAGACCGAGGCCTGGGGAGCCATCAGGATGATCGAATCTCCGACCTGCACACGCAGTTCCGCCGCCAGTTCGCGCCCGAGCACGACGCGATAGCGACCGCCCTCCAGGCTCCCCAGCTCGCCGCGGATCATGTGCTCACCGATGCGCGCAACCCGTTCTTCCGCCTCCGGCTCCACACCGCGGATCAACGCCCCGGAGATGTTCCCGCGCGCACTCAGCATCGCCTCGCCCTGAACATAAGGGGCCGCGGCCACCACCCGGTCATCGATCTCCGGCGCCTCGCGCTGCAGGCGCTCCCAGTCACGCAGCCCTCCGTTGGCCTCACCGATGGTCGCATGCGAGGCCATCCCCAGGATGCGCTCGCGCAATTCGCGCTCGAACCCGTTCATCACCGACAACACGGTGATCAGCGCCATCACGCCGAGCACCAGCCCGATGATCGACACCACCGAGATGAACGAGATGAAGTGGTTACGCCGCTTGGCACGCGTATAGCGCAGGCCGATGGCAAGGGTCAGGGGGCGAAACATCGCGAAAGCATGCCAGAGATACCGGGTCGCGCCTATAGGGGAAGCCTCGGGGGAGGCATGGCGTCGCGGTTGACGCTACCATGGAGCCATCCAGCAAACGGAGAGTTGGTCATGCCAGGGAAATGCAACGCAGCGAACCCCACCTTGAAGTCCGGCGCACGCCGGGGCAGCACCGTGCGCGCCGCGGCCAGCGCCCTTGTACTGGCGCTTTTCGCCGGGGCCTTGGCCACCGCCTCGGCCGACATCCTGCGCAGCCCCGAAGGGGGGTTCACCGTAAAGGAACGTGAAGGGGCCCCAACCCGTGGTCAAAGCCAGTCAGCGGTCATCCGCCAGCACGGCGAGCCGGAACAACGCCACGCCACCGTGGGCGATCCGCCGATCACACGCTGGGACTATGCCGACTTCTCAGTGTTCTTCGAGGGCGAGTACGTCCTGCACAGCGCAGTGCGCAACGGATCCCGCTCCGACCGTCCATGAGTACCGGGGACGCCACCCCGGTGCCGCCCAAACGCCGCCTCCCCGCCGAGTGGGAGCCCCAGGGTGCGATCCAGCTGACCTGGCCGCATGACGCCACGGACTGGGCACCCGTCCTGGATCAGGTGCACCCGGTATTTGCCACCATTGCCGCGAGCATCAGCCAGTACGAGCCGGTCATCATCGTCGCGCGCGATCCCGAGCACATCGAGGAGATCTCCGGCTTCCTGACCGAGACCGCCATCCGGCCCGACCGGCTGTGGTTTGCCCTGGCCTCGAGTAACGACACCTGGGCGCGCGACCATGGCGCCGTCACGGTATTCGACGGCAATCAGCCACGCCTGCTGGACTTTACCTTCAACGGCTGGGGCGGCAAATACCCCGCCGATCTGGACGATGCGATCACTCGGGCCCTGGCCAGCCAGGGCGTATTCGGCAGCTGTGTACCGGAACCCACCGGGCTGATCCTCGAAGGCGGGTCGATCGAATCCGACGGCGCCGGCACACTGCTCACTACAACGCGCTGCCTGCTCTCCAGCACCCGCAACCCCGATCTGGATCGCACCGGGCTGGAACAGCGCCTCGGCAAATGGCTGGGTGCCGAACGGATCCTCTGGCTGGAACACGGGCAGCTGGAGGGCGACGACACGGATGCCCATATCGACACGCTGGCCCGCTTCTGCGCCCGCGATACGATCGCCTACGTCCAGTGCGACGATCCGCAGGACCCCCATCACCCCGAACTGCAGGCGATGGAACAGGAACTCCGGGCCCTGCGCCAGACCTCCGGAGAGCCCTACCGCCTGATCCCGCTCCCTTGGCCGGCCCCCATCGTCGAGGACGGCCGACGGCTGGCCGCCACCTATGCGAACTTCCTGATTCTGAACGGTGCGGTGCTCCTTCCGGTCTACGATGATCCCGCCGATGCCGTCGCCCGAGACCGGCTCGCCGGGGCCTTTCCGGGACGCGAGATCGTGGAGATCGACTGCCGGGCGATCATTCGCCAGGGGGGCAGCCTGCACTGCCTGACCATGCAATACCCTGCGGCCGCCCTCGGCATCCCGCAGGAATAACCTTCTGCACCGAGCACCCGCCATGCCCAACGACCCATTATCCGTCGCCCTGATCCAGCACCGCGATGCCGGGAGCGTCGACGCCAATCTCGACGCCACCGCGGCCGCGGTCACCGAGGCCGCCGCGAACGGTGCCCGCCTGGTCGTATTGGCCGAGTTGCACACCGGCCCCTACTTCTGCCAGACCGAGGACCTCGCCACCTTCGACCTTGCCGAGGCGATCCCGGGCCCGAGCTGCGAGCGCCTGGGCGCAATGGCACGGGACAACGGCGTGGTCCTGGTCGGCTCCCTGTTCGAGCGTCGCGCCCCGGGCCTCTATCACAACACCGCAGTGGTCTTCGAAACCGACGGCCGCCCGGTTGGCGCCTACCGCAAGATGCACATCCCGGACGATCCCGGCTATTACGAGAAGTACTATTTCACCCCGGGGGACACCGGCTTCGTCCCCATCGACACTTCGGTCGGTCGCCTCGGGGTCCTGGTCTGCTGGGACCAGTGGTACCCGGAGGCCGCCCGCATCATGGCGTTGTCCGGCGCCGAGCTACTGATCTATCCCACCGCCATTGGCTGGGACCCGCAGGACACGCCCGAGGAACAGGCCCGGCAGCAGGACGCATGGATGACCGTCCAGCGCGGCCACGCCGTTGCCAACAACCTGCCGGTGATCGCCTGCAACCGCACGGGGCACGAACCGGACCCCTCCGGACACGCGCCCGGGGCGAACTTCTGGGGCACAAGCTTCGTCGCGGGGCCCCAGGGCGAGATCCTGGCCCGCGCCGGCGAAGCGCAGCCGGAGATCCTCACCGTCGAGCTGGATCGCGGCCGGACCGAGGCCGTACGCCGCCAGTGGCCTTTTCTCCGCGATCGCCGCATCGATGCCTACGGCCCGATCCTGCAACGCTACATCGATCCCACCTGAGGTGATCAACACCCACTAGCGCGATCCGCCCCAGGTAATCCCCGGCCTTCTCCGTGATCTCCATGCCCTCCGCCGCAAAAACGCCCTTCAGCCTCACACAGCACAAACCGATTCGTCAGGGCGTCCTCTGGCTCACGCGCACCCGTCAGGCGGAATCCGTATAATCGCGGCCCTTTCCGCCCCTCCCGACCGAACAACAGGCCCATGTCCGAACAACGGCGCAACCCGCTCCATCCCGGCCGCCTCCCCGGCTCCGGCTTCGAGGTGTGGTCGGGGCTCAATGCCTCGGCGGCGACGCTCGCACTTTCGCGGAACGCCGGCGAGTTCGCCCGGCCACTTCTGGTGATCACGGAATCCAACGAGGCGGCCGACCGCTGGCAGGAAGAGTGGGAGTTCTTCGCCGGCGACCACGACCTGCCGCTGCTGCGCCTGCCGGACTGGGAGACCCTGCCGTTCGATGTCTTCTCCCCGCACGAGGACATCATCTCCGAACGCCTGCGCACGCTGTACCACCTGCCGGGGCTGGAACGCGGGATCGTGTTGATGCCGGTCTCGACCCTGATGCAGCGCCTGCCGCCGCGCGACTGGCTGACCACCCAGGGCCTTTCGCTGCAAACCGGCCAGCGCCTGGACCGCATGACCCTGCGCGAGAACCTCACCGAGGCCGGGTACAGCGCCGTTCAGCAGGTCATCAGCCATGGCGAATTCGCCGCCCGCGGGGAGATTCTCGACCTGTTTCCGATGGGCGCGGACGAACCCGTGCGCATCGAGTTCCTGGATGACGAGATCGACTCCCTGCGCCGCTTCGACCCCGAGTCGCAGCGCTCCACCGAAAAGGTCGAGCGACTGGAGATCCTGCCCAGCCACGAATTCCCGCTGAACGATACCTCCATCAGCGAATTCCGCACCCGCTACCGGGCGCATTTCTCAGGCGATCCCGCCAAGCACCCGATCTACCGCGACATCAGCGAGGGCCTGGTCCCGCCGGGTATCGAGGCCTACCTGCCGCTGTTCTTCGAGGGCATGGACACGGTGTTCGACTACTGCCCCGAGGTCCAGATGGTGCAGGTCGGCAACATCGCCGGGGCAGCCGAGGAGTTCGCCCAGGAGATCCATGACCGCTTTGAACAGCTCAGCCATCAGTATGATCGACCGCTGCTGCCGCCCGAACGGCTCTACCTGGACGTCGACGGCCTGGCCGGCGCACTGCGCGAGCACTCCGGCATTGCCTTGGGCGACCCGGCCGCCCCGCTCCCCGCGGGACGCGGCGCGGACATCGCATTTGCCTGCGACGCGCTGCCGGAACTCGGCATGCAGCAGGGCCGCGACGATCCAGCCCAGCCCCTGAAGGTCTTTGTCGAGGGGCAACAGCGCGTGCTCCTGACCGCGGAATCCGCCGGTCGCCGCGAGGCCCTGCTGACGCTGTTGCGGGACCAGGCCGTACCCCATCATGCCGTGGACGACTGGGACGCCTTCCTCACCGCCGAACCCGGCCTGTACGTCACCGTGGCCGCGCTCGGCGAGGGCTTTGTGCTGCCCGAGGGTGTGGCCGTCGCCCCCGAGGCCGCCCTGCTCGGAGAACGCGCGCGCCAGACCCGCGGACGCAACCGCACCACGCGGGACGCAGACGCGGTCATCCAGAACCTCAGCGACCTGACCATCGGTGCACCGGTGGTCCACGAGGAACAGGGCGTCGGCCGTTATCTCGGGCTGCAGACCCTGGACTTCAACGGCCAGCCTTCGGAGTTCCTGACGCTCGAGTACGCCGACGAGGCCAAGCTCTATGTCCCCGTGTCCTCGCTGCACCTCATCAGCCGGTATACCGGCGCGGATGCCGAGCACGCCCCCCTGCACCGGCTCGGCAGCGAGCAATGGGGCAAGGCGCGCAAGAAGGCGGCGGAAAAGGCGCGGGACGTGGCCGTCGAACTGCTCGATATTCATGCCCGGCGCGCGGCGAAACAGGGCACGGTCTTCGCTACCGACACCGCCGAGTATCACGCCTTCGCCGCCGGGTTCCCGTTCGAGGAGACCCTGGATCAGCAACAGGCCATCGACGCCGTGCTCGCGGACATGGCCGACACCCGCCCCATGGATCGCGTGATCTGTGGCGACGTGGGCTTCGGCAAGACCGAGGTCGCGATGCGCGCCGCTTTCGTCGCGGTGCAGAACAACAAGCAGGTCGTGGTCCTGGTCCCGACCACCCTGCTCGCCCAGCAGCACCACCAGAACTTCACCGACCGCTTCGCCGACTGGCCAGTCCACATCGAGTCGCTGTCACGCTTTCGCAGCGCCAAGCAGCAGGCCGCGGTACTGGAGGGCCTGAAAGACGGCAAGGTCGACATCGTGATCGGCACCCACAAGCTGCTGCAGGCCAACCTGGACTTCTCCAACCTCGGCCTGGTGATCGTCGACGAGGAACAGCGCTTTGGCGTGCGCCACAAGGAGGCGCTGAAGAAGATGCGCGCCGAGGTCGACATGCTCACGCTGACCGCCACGCCGATCCCGCGCACCCTGAACATGGCCCTGGCCGGCCTGCGCGATCTGTCGGTGATCACCACACCACCGCGCGACCGCCTGGCGATCAAGACCTTCGTCAACGAATGGAACGACGCCATCATCCAGGAGGCCTGCCTGCGCGAGATCCGGCGCGGGGGCCAGGTGTACTTCGTGCACAACGAGGTCAACACCATCGAACGCACTGCCCAGGGCCTGCAGGAGCTGTTGCCCGGGGCACGGGTCGGCATTGCCCACGGGCAGATGCGCGAACGCGAACTGGAACAGGTGATGCTCGACTTCTATCACCGGCGCTACAACATCCTGGTGTGCACCACCATCATCGAGACCGGCATCGACGTCCCCACCGCGAACACCATCATAATGAACCGTGCGGACAAGCTGGGCCTGGCACAGATGCACCAGTTGCGTGGCCGCGTCGGGCGTTCACACCACCGCGCCTACGCCTACCTGATCACCCCGCCTGAGAAGGCCATGTCCGCCGATGCCAAGAAACGGCTGGAGGCCATCGCATCGCTGGAGGACCTGGGCGTGGGCTTCACCCTGGCCAGCCACGACCTGGAGATTCGGGGTGCCGGCGAGCTGCTCGGCGACGAGCAGAGCGGGCAGATCCACGAGGTCGGATTCTCGATGTACAACGACCTGCTCAACCGCGCCGTGAATGCCCTGCGCTCCGGCAATATGCCGGAACTCGAAGGGCCCGCGGCTACCGGGACCGAGGTGGAACTGGGCCTTCCCGCCCTGCTCCCGGGCGACTACGTACCCGACGTGCACACCCGGCTGATCCTCTACAAGCGCATCAGCAGCGCACCGACCTCCGATGCCCTTCGCGAGCTTGAAGTCGAACTGGTGGACCGTTTCGGCCTGCTTCCGGACCCGGCCAAGGCCCTGTTCGAGGCCGCCCGTCTGCGGCTGAAGCTGACCCCGCTCGGGATACGCAAGCTGGAACTGGGCCCTGCTGGCGGACGCCTGGTTTTTGGCCCGAGTCCCAATCTGGACATCGCGGCCCTGATCCAGCTGGTGCAATCCGATCCGCAAATGTACAAACTGGATGGCCAGAAGGCCTTCCGCTTCTTTGCGCCGATGGAGACACTGGAGGCTCGGGCGCAGGCCGTCCTGCGCCTCTTGAACACCATCAGCCCCGAACAACAGGCCGCCTGAATGCGCAACGACCCATCCGAACCCCACAACCCCCTTCGACGCCGCCTGCTGGGCGGGCTGGCCGCCCTGCCCCTGGCTGGCGCCACGGGACCGGCCCTGGCACAGGCCGGACGCCAGTATCGCATCGAACTGGTGATCTTCGAGCATCGCACGGACGAGAGCCGTCGGCTGCAGATGGAGCTCGCCGCGCCGCGCGAGGCCATGCTCGGCGAATCCGAACTGGGCGGGCGGATCTATCGCGACTCACGCAGGGGCTTTGAACTGCAGCGCGTGGTACGCCGGGTGGAGGACTCCGGCGCCGGGCGCATCCTGGCGAGCCTGGCCTGGGATCAGACTGGACGCGACCACGCCTCCGCCCCCTGGCTGCGCGTGCAGCAGGGACGGCGAATCGGTACGCGTGATCTTCTGCGCGACGAGGCCGACCGGATGCCGCGTCCGCTGATGGAGGAACAGGACGAACGCTTCGAGCTGGAGGGCCGACTGCGTATCTGGGTGGGGCGATTCCTGCACCTGGAGACCGACCTGATCTACCACGTCGAGGATCCGCAGGGGGACCAGCCGCCGCGCGCGATAACGGTACGCGGCAGCCAGCGCATGAACTCCGGCGACGAACTGTTCTACCTGGACCATCCGGTGATCGGCATGATCGCCCGCGTCACCCGCATCGATCGCAGCTGACCCGCAGACTGGGAGGCCGGGCAGCGCGCCTCAGCGCCACTGCGGCGTGGTCTCCCAGCTCATCCATTGCTGGAAGGCCGCCATGCCGAGGTCTTCGAACAGCAACTGCAGCGCACTGCGCCGCGGCTTGAACTCCACCATCTTCTCCACACCGATCACGTCGCGCGCCACGCTGCGGTCCGTGCCGATGCCATCGATCAGGCCGAGCTCTACCGATCGATCGCCCGTCCAGATCAGGCCGTTGAACAGATCGTCGCGTTCGACCAGGCGATCGCCACGACCGGCACGCACCACGTCCACGAACTGCTCGTGCACGCCCTGCAGCACCCCGTCGAGGTGATTCACATGGTCATCGTCCAAGGGCAGGAACGGGTCCAGGAACCCCTTGTTCTCGCCGGCGGTAAACAGCCGTCGTTCCACACCGATGTTGTCGATCAGATCCACGAGCCCGAAGCTGTCCATGCGCACGCCGATCGAACCCACCATGCTGGCCTGGCTGGCATAGATCTCGTCCGCCGCTACCGCGATGTAATAGGCCGCCGAGGCGCCCACATCCCCAATGACCGCATACACGGGGATATCCGCGTGCTTCTCCTTTAGCCGCAGGATCTCGTCGTGCACGTTGGCGGCCTGCACCGGGCTTCCGCCCCCGCTGTTGATACGCAGCATTACCGCCTGGGTGCCAGCCGCCTCGAAGGCCTCTTTCAGCACCTTGGAGATGTCCTCGGCATTGGCCGCCGCGCTGGAGGCAATCAGCCCCTCGACTTCGACCACGGCCACGTGTTCGGTGGGCTCGCGTTCGCTCTCGAACATCCCCGAAAGCCCCAGATCGCCGCCGCGCACCAGGATCAGCAGCGCGACCAGGTAGAAGAAGAACAACAGCTTGAAGAAGATGCCCCAGCGTCGGGCCCGGCGTTGCTCGATCACCTGTGCCTGGACCAGATTCTCCAGGGCCTCGCGTTCCCAGCCCGGTTTGTTCTCGTTCGCCCAGCCCATCGTCATTCCTTTTCTAAGTTGTACCTTCAGCCCGCCGGAACGCCTCAAGCAGCGATTCCAGATCCGGCTGCAAGGCCAGGGGGGATTCGTCACTCAGGCGTTCCGGCGAATGCACCCCGTGGGTGACAGCCACGGCCGGTACTCCAGCATGCCGCGCCATTTCGAGATCATAAACGCTATCACCGACCATGCGCGTGCGGGCCGGTTCCACCCCCGCGCGCCCCATCACGGACTGGAGCATGGACGGATTCGGCTTCGACGGGTATTCATCGCCCGTGGCGGTTGCCATGAAGTACCTGCCCAGACCGGTCGCCTCCAGGGCCTGGTCCAGTCCCCGTCGCGATTTGCTGGTCGCCACGGCCAGCAGGATCTCGCGCGCATCCAGCCAGTCGAGCAGGTCGCTCACGCCGGCGAACAGCGGGGTCTCCGGGGCATCGTCAGCCGCCAGATAACACTCGCGATAGGTGTCGGAAAAGTGCTGCACGAAGGCATCATCGGCGTCCGGGTAGAGCTCGCGGACCGCTGCCTGAACCCCGAGCCCGATAATATTGCGCAGCGTCGCCTCGTCCCGCACCGGGGCACCGGTATCCTTCGCCGCACGCTGCAGGCAGTGCACGATCCGGCGAGGCGAGTCCATCAGCGTTCCATCCCAGTCAAACACAACCAGGCGCAGGTCGCCCTCCTCCGGTGGCAGCAACGGGGTCATCATGCGTCGTCCTCGCCTCCGGCATCCAGGCTCGCGAGCACCGCGGTCAGCTCGTCCGGCAACGGGGCGGAGAAGATATGTCGCTCGCCGTCCGCCGACTGGTATGCCAGTGCCTGTGCGTGCAGGAACAGCCGTTTCAGCCCATGGCGCCGCAGGCTGCGATTGGCATCCGGCAAGCCGTAGTCGTGATCGCCCCCCACCGGATGGCCGATCGACTGACCGTGGACGCGAATCTGGTGCGTGCGGCCGGTCCCGATCTTCACCCCCGCCAACTGGAAGGCACCGTGCGCCTCCAGCGGCACAAAGACGCTCCGGGCTTCCCGTGCCCGCGGCCCGTCGCTGTCGGTCTCGCCCGCACGCATCCGGCGGCGGCCGTCTTCCTGTCGGCCACTGGCGACCGGGGCATCGCATTCGATGGTCTGTCCGCCCGCGAACTGCCCCACCAGCAGCGCCAGGTAGCGCTTCTCGACCCGCCCTTCACGCAACGCGGCATGGAACTCTTGCAGCGCCGAGCGGCGCTTGGCCAGCAGCAGGCAGCCACTGGTCTCGCGATCCAGGCGGTGCCCCAGTTCCAGCTCGATATCCGGCCGTAACTGGCGCATCGCCTCGATAATGCCAAACGCCAGCCCGCTCCCGCCGTGCACCGCCAGGCCGGACGGCTTGTCCAGCACCAGCACATCGTCATCCTCGTGGATAATCGCCCGACGCAACCGGTCCAGTACCTTCGGCGGGATCTCGCTGCTGGCCACCTCCGGTCGATCCAGATCCGGCACCCGGACCTCGTTGCCGACCGCCAGGCGCTTGTGGGCCTTGGCCCGGCGCCCATCCACCCGCACGGCACCCTGACGGACCAGGCGGTAGATCAGGCCCTTGGGCACGCCCTTCAGTTCGCGGAGCAGGAAGTTGTCGAGCCGCTGACCGTCACCACGCTCGGTGACCTGGAAGGTACGTGGGCCGGAGGGTTCGCGCGTTGCTTTCATGGCGCGGGATGCTACCGGAGCCGCGCTCACCGGGCTACTGCACCCATCCCCCTTGCGGGCGGAAAAACTTGCCCGGACGGGGGGTTATGCCCTACATTGGCCCACGGTACGTTGCTGTGCTACGCCTGCAACGCGCCTCGAATCACCCGCCGCTTCGATCCACAGGCTGAACGCAGCCTCCGGTCGAAGGGCCATCGCCACAAAGCGACACTGTGACGCTATTTCTTCTAACCCAGTCCTGTCTCCCCGGCTACGCCTCCCGCAGGCGACTGATCCCGTGGTTGCTGGTGAACACCTGGCTGGCGCGTTGGCTTGTGCTACGCGCCGCCGCTGCGAGCACGCGTGCGCAAGCGTTGCCGTGCCGCCGCTCGATCGCCGCACCCCGGACCCCGATCTTCCCCGCCGGACGCCAGGACGCCCTACCGAGTCCAATGCATGAAACGCATCCTGATCAATGCCACGCAGCCGGAAGAGTTGCGGGTCGCCATGGTCGACGGCCAGCGGCTGTACGACCTGGATATCGAACTGCCTTCGCGCGAACGCAAAAAGGCGAACATCTACAAGGCCAAGATCACCCGCGTCGAACCGAGCCTGGAGGCCGCGTTCGTCAACTTTGGTGCTGATCGCCACGGCTTCCTCCCGTTCAAGGAGATCGCTCATTCCGCGGTTGGCGCCCCTGCCGACAGCGACAAGCCAATCCGCGACTTCCTGAAGGAAGGCACGGAACTCCTCGTCCAGGTGGAAAAGGAAGAGCGCGGCAACAAGGGTGCCGCGCTGACTACCTACATCAGCCTGGCCGGCCGTTATCTGGTCCTGATGCCCAACAACCCGAAGGCCGGTGGAGTCTCGCGCCGCATCGAGGGCGAAGACCGCGCCTCCCTGCGTGACGCACTCTCCGGACTGACGATGCCCGACGGCATGGGCGTAATCGCCCGTACCGCGGGCGTCGGGCGTACCACCGAAGAGCTCCAGTGGGATCTGGATTACATGACTGCCCTGTGGGCGGCGGTCACCGAAGCGGCGGAAAAGGCCAAGACCCCGGCGCTGATCCACCAGGAAAGCAACGTCATCATCCGCGCCCTGCGCGACCACATGCGCAACGACGTCGGCGAGGTCATCATCGATGACAACGACGTTTACCAGCAGGCCGAGGAATTCGTTCGTCTGGTCATGCCCAACAGCCTGCGCAAGCTCAAGCGCTACGACGACCCGGTCCCGCTGTTCAATCGTTACCAGATCGAGAGCCAGATCGAGAGCGCATTCGACCGCGACGTCACCCTGCCCTCCGGCGGTGCGCTGGTCATCGACCACACCGAAGCCCTGATCTCCATCGACGTCAACTCTGCGCGCTCGACCAAGGGTGGCGACATCGAGGAGACCGCCTTCCACACCAACCTGGAGGCGGCGGAAGAAGTCGCGCGCCAGTTGCGCATCCGCGACCTGGGCGGCCTGATCGTGATCGATTTCATCGACATGAACGCCAACAAGCACCAGCGGGAGGTCGAAAACCGCCTGCGCGAAGCGCTGGAGATGGATCGCGCCCGGGTCCAGGTCGGGCGCATCAGCCGCTTCGGCCTGCTGGAGATGTCGCGCCAGCGCCTGCGTTCATCGCTGGGGGAATCCAGCCAGAACACCTGCCCGCGCTGCCAGGGTCACGGCCAGATCCGTAGCGTGGAATCCCTCGCCCTGTCGATCCTGCGATTGATCGAGGAAGAGGCGATGAAGGACCGCACGGGCCTGGTGATGGGTCAGGTCCCGGTCGACGTGGGCACCTTCCTGCTGAACGAGAAGCGCGAATCGATCAACGACATCGAGGAGCGTCACAAGGTCGACATCAGCATCATCCCCAACCCGCAGTACCTTACTCCACGCTTCGAGGTCCGCCGCGTGCGCGGCGACGAACGCGAAGAGGCGATCAGCGACCGCGGCTCGCACGAACTGGTGGAGACCACCGAGGACGAGAGCGATCCGCATCAGGAGCGCCGCAGCAAGGTCGAAAAGCCACTGGTCCAGGGCGTCAAGATGACCGGG
>NZ_MVAR01000025.1 GCF_001999325.1 Thioalkalivibrio versutus | reverse complement strand
GCCCCCCGCCCTGCTGGGCGGCGCCCCCGCCTTCGACGACCCGCCCCCGGCACCCGCCAGGATCGAACCACAGACGGTAGTGGACCAGCACCCCGCCCTGCGGGCCGCGTCCGAACAGCAACAGGCCGCGCAATTGGAGATTGCCCGCGCACGTGCCGAAGGGCGCCCGGATATCGGCATCCGGCTGTTTCAGGAGCGCGACGTGATCGACGGCCGCCGGGAGACCTCCACCGGCGTGGCGCTGCAGCTCGAGCTGCCGCTATGGGACCGCAACCAGGGACGCGTCCGCGAATCCGTGGCGGACCATTACACGCGCCAGACCGAGGTCCGGGCCCTGCGCCGCGACCTGACCCGACAGGTCGAGGTCGGCCGCGTGCACCTGGCGCACCTGCTGGACGAACTCGATCGCCACCGCAACCAGACGCTGGCGCCCGCCCGGCGGGTACGCGACCTGACCTACCGAGGCTACGAGAGCGGCGAAGCCTCTTTGCTGGAAGTGCTCGAGGCCTACAACACCCATTTCAACGCGATCGAGCAGGAACAGGATCTGCTCGCCCAGAGTTGGGCGGAGTGGCGCGAACTGCGCATCGCAGCGGGGCTCGGCCTCGTGGAGGACACCCGATGACACACCCGATGACACACCCGATCACCCACCGGATCGCACGTCTCGTCACCCTGCTGGTCCTGGGCTTGGCGACCGGCCCCATCCTGGCCGAGGACCTCGAGATCACCCACTGGGATGCGGGACTGGAATGGTTCGTGGAGGCCGGGCCCCTGGAGCCCGGGGCCTCGGAGACCTTCCTGGTCCACGCCACCTGGCTGGACGACTTCCGTCCAGTCACCACCGGGGAACTGACCCTGCAGATGCATAACCGCTACGGGGAGGTATTCAGCGAAGCCACTGCCCATCTCGACCGCGAGGGCATCTTCGCCGTCACCCTGCAACTGCCGGAAGCCGGGCGCTATTACCTGACCGGCGTGCACGAAGATGCCGACGGCCTCCGCGAAAGCACCCTTGGGCAGGTGACGGTCCCCGGCGGGCACCGCCATGACCACCAGGATGACCATGCGCACCCCGGCGACGAGGGGCACGCCCACGACGAGGATGACCACGGGCACGCGCACGACGACGAGGGACACGCACACGATGCCGACGACACCATTACCTTCCTCAAGGAGACGCAGTGGCGTATGCGGTTTGCCACGGCCCCAGCCCGTTACGAGCCGTTCGCCGAACGCATCGAGGTCCCCGGGACGATCCGCGAGGTACCCAGCCAACGCACCCGACTGGTCGCACCAGCCGATGGGATCATTACGGCGGACGGGGACTGGCCGGCGCCCGGGCGCGAGGTGCACGCCGGCGACAGCCTGATGCGCCTGGCGGTGTTGCCGGACAGCGGCACCTCCAGCGGCCTGGCCCTGGAACTCGCCCGGGCACAGGAACGCCTGACCGCGGCCGAGGCCGACCTGGAACGTCTGACGGGTCTTGCCGAGGAGGGCGTGATCGCCGACAGCCGGGTAGTGGAAGCCCGTCGCGAGCGCAACACCGCGCGGGCCGAGCTGGACGACGCCCGCGATCGCCAGGAACGGCTCGACGGCAGCGCCGTTTCCGGGACGCTTGCCCTGCGCGCCCCGGCTGGCGGCCGGGTGGAATCCCTGGATATCAGCCCCGGGGAGATCGTACAGGCCGGCCAACGCCTGGCCAGCCTGCTGGACGGCGAACATCTGTGGCTGGTGGCGCACCTCTATCCGGCGGATCTTGCGCGGGTCACGTCGCTGGCCGATCCAGCCGTGCGCCAACCGGGCAGTCGCGAGTGGCGGGCCGTCGGGGGTGAACCGGTGTGGGAAGGCGGGGCCTTCGATGGCCCGGGGCAAACGCTTCCGGTCGCCTTCGCCCTGGAAGCCGCAGACGCCCGGTACCGTCCCGGCATGCCGGTGACGATCTCGCTCGCGGCCGGGACGCCCCGCCATCGCGTCACGCTCCCGGTCGGGGCGTTGATCGACGACGACGGTGTGCCGATCGTAATCGTGCAAACCGGGGGCGAATCGTTCGAACGACGCCCGGTCCATACCGGGGCCCGCTCCGCCGGACGAGTGGAGATCCTCTCCGGCATCGAGGCGGATGAGCGCGTGGTGACCCGGGGCGCCTATGCGGTCCTGCTGGCGGGCCGGGATTCCGATGGGATTGGCCACGGCCACGCGCACTAAGGGGACGGCGACATGCTGGATCGACTGATTCGATGGTCCCTCGCCAACCGTCTGCTGGTGATGGCCGGGGCCCTGGGCATCCTGCTGCTGGGGGCCTGGCAGGCAAGCCAGGCCCCCATCGACGTGTTCCCCGATCTGACCGCGCCCACCGTGACCGTGATGACCGAGGCTCCCGGCCTGGCCGCGGAGGAGGTGGAACAACAGGTCAGCTACCTGATCGAGTCCGCGGTGAGCGGCGCGGCCGGGGTGCGCCGTGTGCGATCGCAGTCCGTGGCCGGATTCTCGCTGGTGTGGGTGGAGTTCGAGTGGGGCGAGGCGATCTACCAGGCCCGGCAGGTGGTCAACGAACGCCTGGGCCGCGTGCAAACGCAACTGCCCGCAGGGGTCGCCGCCCCGCAGCTGGGGCCGATCAGTTCGGTCATGGGCGAGATCGCCTATCTGGGCGTACGCGACGAGGCGCGCGAGGACGGCATGCGCGCCCGCGAGGTCGCGGACTGGGTAGTGGCGCGCCAGCTGGAGGCCATCCCCGGTGTGGCCCAGGTGACCACCCTGGGCGGCCAGGTCCGCCAGTACCAGGTGCAGGTATCCCCCGAGCGCCTCGCGGCGTTCAACCTGAATCTCGTGGAGGTCCGCGACGCTGTGGAGCAGGCCAGCCGCAATGCGGGCGGCGACCGGCTGAGCGACGGCGGGCAGGACTACCTGATCCGTTTTCTCGGTCGCGCCGAACGCCTGGATGAGATCGAGCAGGCCGTGGTCGCCGTACGCGACGACATGCCGATCCTGGTGCGACATGTCGCGGAGGTCGCGATGGGTCCGGGCATCCCGGTCGGTGATGGCGGCGTGAATGGGCACCCCGGCGTGGTCGTGGCCGTCTCCAAGCAACCGGATGCCGACACCCTCGAACTGACCCGGTCGATCAACGAAACACTTGCGCGGCTGGAAGCGGGGCTGCCAAAGGGCATCACCCTCGAACCCAACCTGTTCCGTCAGGCCGATTTCATCCAGACGGCCGTGTCCAACGTCGCCGAGGCCCTGCGCGACGGCGCGATCTTCGTGGTGCTGATCCTGCTGGTGTTCCTGCTGAGCGTACGGATCACGCTGATCTCGGTCCTCGCCATTCCATTGTCGCTGACCATCGCCCTGCTGGCCCTGCAGGCACTGGGCATCACGATCAACACCATGACCCTGGGGGGCATGACCATCGCCATCGGCGCGCTGGTCGACGACGCCATCATCTTCGTGGAGAACATCTATCGCCGCCTGCGCGAGAATGGCGGCGACCGCGATCCCGCCAGCCTGGACGAGACCGTGCGCCAGGCCTGCTCGGAGATGCGCTATCCGGTGGTCTTCTCCACCGTCATCATCATGCTGGTGTTCGCCCCGCTGTTCTTCCTGAGCGGGGTAGAGGGTCGCCTGTTGCAGCCGCTGGGGGTGGCCTACCTGATCGCGATCGCCGCATCGCTGATGGTGGCCCTGACCGTGACGCCGGTGCTCGCCCGCTGGCTGCTGCCCGCGATCGCGCGCCGCAATGCCGGGCGCGAACCGCCGGTGGCCGCCCTGCTGCAACGCGGCTACCGCCCGCTGCTGCGCGCCACGCTCCGTTTCCGGCGCAGCATCCTCGCGCTCTCCACCATCCTCGCCGTGGCCACGCTGGCGGCCACGCTGCTGCTGGGGCGATCGTTCCTGCCCGACTTCAACGAGGGCAGCCTGACCATCGAGATGGCCACGCCGCCCGGAACCAGCCTGGAAACCTCGGCGGAGATGGCCGGCCAGGTCGAGCGCTGGCTGTTGGAGCAGGATGCGATCCTGTCCGCCGCCCGCCGCACCGGACGTGCCGAGGGGGCCGAGCATACCCAACCACCCCACCTCAGCGAACTGGATGTCCGTCTGGGCCCTCTGTCGCAGGGGAAGGAGGCGTTCCTCGAAGAGCTGCGCGCGGGACTGGCCGCCTTCCCCGGGCAGTTCAACATCGGCCAGCCGATCTCGCACCGCATCGACCATATGCTCACCGGCGTGCGCGCAAACCTGTCGGTGAAGGTCTTCGGCCCCGGGCTGGGCGAGTTGCAACGCCTGGCGAAGCAGGTCGAGGCGACCCTGGACGGGATCGACGGCATCGTCGACCTGGCGGTCGAGCCCGTCGCGGCGGTTCCCCAGGTCCGGCTGCATGCCGACCGCACCGCCCTCGCCCGCTACGGCCTGACCGTGGCGGACGCCGCCGAGACCGTCGAGACCGCCTGGCGTGGCGCGCGCGTCGCGCAGATCTTCGAGGGCGAACGACGCTTCGACCTGGTCGTGCGCCTGCCGGCGGAACAGCGGGTGATCGACGGCCTGGCGGACATCCCGATCCGCACGCCGACCGGACACCACATCCGTCTGGGTGAGGTCGCCGAACCCCGGATCGAACGCGGCCCCAACCAGATCAACCGGGAGAATGCCGAACGCCGCCTGGTGGTCAGTGCGAACGTGGCGGGCCGCGACCTGCATGGCGCCGCCCGCGAGGTTCGCACCGCCATCGACGAGCGGGTGGCGCTGCCCGAGGGGTATCGCGTGGAGCTGGGCGGCCAGTTCGAGGCCGAGGCACAGGCCACCCGGACCATCGCCATCGTATCCGCCGGCGTCCTGGTCGCCATGCTGCTGGTGCTGCAGCTGGCCCTGCGCTCGCTGACCCTGGTGCTGCTGGTGATGGTCAACATCCCGCTGGCCCTGATCGGCGGGGTGATCGCGGTGTTCGCGATGGGCGGCGTGATGACCATCGCGGCCCTGGTCGGCTTCATCACCCTGTTCGGCATCGCCGTGCGCAACGGGCTGCTGCTGATCAGCCGCTATCAGAGCCTGGCGGCCGAAGGCGTGCCGCTGGACGAGGCCGTGGAACGCGGGGCGCTGGAGCGGCTGACCCCGATCCTGATGACCGCGCTGACCGCCGCGCTGGCGCTGATCCCGCTGGCCCTGGGCCTGGGCGAGACCGGCACCGAGATCCAGGCCCCGATGGCCATCGTAATCCTCGGCGGCCTGCTCAGCTCCACCGCCCTCAACATGCTGGTGCTGCCTGCCCTGTACCACTGGCTGCGCTCGCGCCCGTCGGCGCGGGCCTGACGCCGTTTCGGACCAATCGCTGTGACGTCATGACGTCACAGCATTATGATGGCCATGGTAGCAAGCATCACGGAGGCCCCGATGAACGAGCCAAACAAACGTTCCTCCGTCTATTTCGAACCCGACTTGCACCGGGCACTGCGCCTGAAGGCCGCCTCCACGCAATGTTCGGTCTCCGATCTGGTCAATCGTGCCGTGCGCCAGACACTGATCGAGGATCAGGAGGATTTGCAGGCGTTCGAAGATCGCGTCGCAGAGCCAACCATGACCTACGAGGCACTCCTCGACGACCTGAAGGCGCATGGCAAGCTTTGAGGTTGTCGTCCGTCAATCCGTCGCCAAGGATCTGCGACGGATTGACGACAAGGAGGTACGCCGCATCCTGGAACGCATCGCGTCACTGGCGGATGCCCCCCGCCCACCGGGCAGCGAGAAGCTGTCCGCCCAAGGAGCGATACCGTGTGCGGCAGGGCGTCTACCGCATCCTCTACGAGATCAAGGACGACCAGCTGATCATCACAGTGGTGAAAATAGGCCACGGCCGTGAAGTCTATCGCTGAAGTGCGGATATCAGACGGCGACGTCGGCCAGGTGGCCCTTGCCCTCCAGCCAGGAGCGGCGTTCGGAGGCGCGTTTCTTGCCGAGCAGCATATCCATCAGCTGCATGGTGTCGTCGGCGGCGTCGAGGGTGAGCTGCACCAGGCGCCGGGTGTCCGGGTTCATGGTGGTCTCGCGCAGCTGTAGCGGGTTCATCTCGCCGAGCCCCTTGAAGCGGGTCACGGAGACCTTGCCCTTCATCTTCTCCGCCTCGATGCGCTCCAGCACGCCAGCCTTCTCGTCGTCGTCCAGGGCGTAGAAGGTCTGCTTGCCGACGTCTACACGATAAAGCGGGGGCATGGCGATATACACGTGCCCCCGCTCCACCAGCGGCCGGAAATGCTTCAAGAACAGCGCGCACAGGAGCGTGGCGATATGCGCGCCGTCGGAGTCGGCATCGGCCAGGATGCAGACCTTGCCGTAGCGCAGCCCGTCCAGGCTGGCCTGGCCCGGGTCCACGCCCAGGGCCACGGAGATGTCGTGGATCTCCTGCGAGCCGAGCACCTGGTCCGGGTCCACCTCCCAGGAATTCAGGATCTTGCCGCGCAGCGGCATGATCGCCTGGAAATCGCGATCGCGCGCCTGCTTGGCGGAGCCGCCAGCCGAGTCGCCCTCGACCAGGAACAGCTCGGTGCGCTCGAGGTCCTGGCTGGCGCAGTCGGCCAGCTTGCCCGGCAGGGTCGGGCCCTGGGTAATCTTCTTGCGCACCACCTTGCGGCCGGCGCGCTGGCGCTTCTGTGCGTTCTGGATCGAGAGTTCCGCGATGCGCTCGCCCTGCTGCGGGTGCTGGTTCAGCCACAGGCTGAAGGCGTCCTTGACCACGCCGGAAACAAACGGCGCGGCCTGGCGCGAGGACAGCCGCTCCTTGGTTTGCCCTGCGAACTGCGGGTCCTGCATCTTGAACGACAGCACGCTGGCCACCCGCTCCCAGACATCCTCCGGGGCCAGCTTGATGCCGCGCGGGAGGAGACTGCGAAACTCGCAGAACTCGCGGACCGCTTCGGTCAGACCGGTGCGCAGGCCGTTCACATGGGTACCGCCCTGGGTGGTCGGGATCAGGTTTACGTAGCTCTCGCTGACCACCTCGCCGCCCTCCGGCAGCCAGGTCACGGCCCAGTCGGCGGCCTCGGTCGCCCCGGCGATCGAACCCATGAACGGCTCCTCCGGCAGGCGCTCCAGACCATCCAGGGCCTCCACCAGATAGTCACGCAGCCCGGCGGCGTAGCACCATTCGCAGGCCTCGCCAGTCGTCTCGTCACGGAAGGTTACGGTCAGGCCCGGGCACAGCACGGCCTTGGCGCGCAGGATGTGCTTGAGCCGGGGCACCGAGAACCGCGGCGAATCGAAGTACTGTGGGTCCGGCCAGAAATGCAGCGTGGTCCCGGTATTGCGCTTGCCGACGTCGCCGACCGCCTCCAGGTCCTGCGTCTTGTAACCGCCGGAGAAGGCCATGCGGTACTCGCGCCCGTCACGCTTGATCTGAATCTCCAGCAACTTCGACAGCGCGTTCACCACCGACACGCCAACCCCGTGCAGGCCGCCGGAGAACTGGTAGTTCTTGTCCGAGAACTTCCCGCCCGCGTGCAGGGTGGACAGGATCACCTCGACCCCCGGGCGCTTTTCGCGCGGATGCAGGTCTACCGGCATGCCGCGGCCGTCGTCGCTGACCGAGACCGAGTCGTCCTTGTGCAGGATCACATCGATGCGCTTGGCGTGGCCGCTGATCGCCTCGTCCACCGAGTTGTCGATCACCTCCTGCGCCAGGTGGTTCGGGCGGGTCGTGTCGGTGTACATGCCCGGGCGCTTGCGCACCGGGTCCAGCCCCTCGAGGACCTCGATATCGGATGCGGAATAGCTCACGTGATGGTTCCTGTGTCGATTGCGCACTCGCGGATGCGCGAAGGGTAGCAAATCAGGGCTGCTTGCAATCGCCCCCATGATCCCAACAATGCTGTGCAGATTTCGTATTCAAGTGTTTCAGGAGGGTTCCCATGGCAGAAGCCGCAAGCGCAACCGGCGACGATATCCTCGACGTCACGCAGGAAAACTTCCAGCAAGCGGTGCTGGACGAGTCCCACCAGCGCCCGGTGGTCGTGGATTTCTGGGCCGCCTGGTGCGGACCGTGCCAGCAGTTGATGCCGCTACTTCAGCAGCTCGCCACGCAGTACGCCGGCAAGTTCCGCCTGGCCAAGGTCAACAGCGACGAGCAGCAGGCCCTGGCACAGCAATACGGTGTGCGCAGCCTGCCGACCGTCATGATCTTTCGCCACGGCAAGCCGGCGGATCAGTTCATGGGCGTGCAGCCGGAGCCGAACATCCGCGCGATGATCGACCAGTACCTGGAGAAGCCCTCCGACAAGCTGATCGAACAGGCGCGCGAGCAGGCCAAGACCGGCGACGTGGACGGCGCCCTGGCGACCCTCAAGGCCGCACTGGAGGAGGACCCCGACAACGGCGACCTGCGCATCGAGCTGGCGCGCGCCCTGGCCCAGTCCGGCGATCCCGAGGCGGCCGAGACCGAACTCGCCAAACTGCCGCTGGATCAAAGCGAGAAGGAAGAGGCCAAGACCCTGCGCGCCCGCCTGGTGTTTGCCAAGACGGCGGCCGGCGTCGACCCGCAGGCGCTGGCGAAAGAACTGCAGACAGGCGACCCGCGCCCCGAGGCGCTGGAGCAGATGGCCGCCTACGCGATGCTCTCCGGACGCGCCGAGGAGGCGCTGGGGCTATACCTGCAACTCATGAAGCAGCACCGCGCCTATAACGATGGGGCCGGCCAGCAGGGCCTGCTGGCCGCGTTCAAGGTGCTGGGGGATGACCACCCGCTGGTCGGGCAGTATCGACGGCAGATGGCGTCGCTGCTCTACTGAACAGGGCCCGGTTGCCGGCGCAGCATCCCTCCAACCGGCTACGGCCTCGACCACGCCCCATCGGCCAGAGGCTGGCCTCCTACACGTCGGCACCCCCGGAGCCGAGCCCCTTCGGTGATCGGGCCGTGGCCAAGCCCATCGGCCCGAGCTTCCTCCCTGCGGAGGTAACCGCAGGCGCGGGCGGAGGCTTCGCGAGCAAGCTCGCTCCCACAGGGGGCTTCCCACCTGTTGCACGACCTATTGCCTGGCGACGACCTCGCCGGTGAGTTGGGTGCCGGCGGCAAGGGTGGAGTAGATGGTGCCCTTCTGCACGTTGCGGTGCAGCAGCTCGACCATTTCCTCATCGGCATCGGTGCCGACTTCGACGCGATACTCGATCTTCGCAATGGCCGGTGGGTCGTCCTGGCGCCAGCCGCGCAACTGGATGGAGATGCTGTCCACCTCCATACGCAGCATCGGCAGGGCGCGCTGGATGCCGCGCACCATGCAGGCACCGAGTGACGCCAGCAAAAGCTCCGGCGGACTCAGGGCATCGTCGCGCCCGTCCATGTCGGTGTCCAGGGTGACCTCGGCCTGCTTGGCGTGTGCCAGGCTGCCGTGCGCGTCCACCCGTTCGACGTTCAGCTGATACTCAAGCATGTCATCTCCATCCAGGAGCCGGATCGCAATGCGCGATCCGGACAACCCGGGATATCAGTTACTGCCGAGGATGCGCTCGATCACCGCCTGCGGTTCCTGGTAGCCGGACATCTGTTGTCCGCTCTCCGTGATCAGTGCCGGGGTGCCGCGCAGCCCAAGTTGCTGGCCCATGGCCATGTGCTGATCCTGCGGCGTGGCGCAGCTGCCGTCGATGTCGTTCAGCTTGTCGCCTTCCTTGGCACGGTCCATCGCGTCTTCGCGGTCATCCGCGCACCAGATGCGATCCATGATCTCCGGAGAATCGCGACCGAGGACCGGGAACATCAGGTAGCGCACCTTGATGCCAGCCGCCAGATACTCCGGCAGGTCCTGGTGCATTTCGCGGCAGTAGGGGCAGTTCGGGTCGGTGAAGATGTTCAGCACACCGCGAGTGTCACCGTTCGGCGAGTAGGTCACCAGCTCGCTGTCGCCGATGGCGGCGAACATGTCAGCGCGCACCCCGCTGAGCGCGGCCTGGGTCAGGTTCTCGCGGGTGTCCAGATCGACCAGGCTGCCCTGAATCAAATAGCGGCCGTCCCCGGACACATAGAGGATATCGGTGCCGTAGCGCACCTCGTAGATGCCAGCCATCGGGGTCTCCCGGATGCTGTCGGCCTCGGCATCCGGAATCACCCGGGCCATGGTTTCCTCGATGGCATCGGTCGCCATGACCGGGGTGCTGAACACGGCCAGGGCCGCGGCAAGGGGAAGAACGCGTTTCAGGAGCATGGATTCTCTCGTGTCAGTACAGAAAACGGAGCCAGTCTAGCAGCCCCCACGCGGGGAACCTGCGAAAGCTGGCAAGAGTGCGTAATAGACGTCAGCCGCGGGGATGATGTTCCGCATGCAGGCTTTGCAGACGGGCGCGTGCGACGTGGGTATAGATTTGCGTGGTCGAGAGGCTGCTGTGGCCCAGCAGCATCTGCACCACGCGCAGGTCCGCCCCGTGGTCGAGCAGGTGGGTCGCGAAGGCGTGGCGCAGGGTATGCGGCGACAATGGCGATTCGATGCCGGCACTCCGTGCATGAGCCTTGATACGGTACCAGAAGGCCTGGCGCGTCAGCCCGCGCCCGCGGCGGGTGACAAACACCGCCTCGCAGGGCGGGTGGCCATCCATCAGGTCCGGCCGCGCCTCGCGCTGGAAACGGGCCAGCCAGTGCGCCGCCTCCTCGCCCAGCGGCACCAGGCGTTCCTTGTCGCCCTTGCCGGTGATGCGCACCACGCCCTGACGGCTGTTCACCTCCGACTGCTCCAGGCCCACCAGTTCCGACACGCGCAGGCCAGTGGCGTACATCAGCTCCAGCATCGCGCGGTCACGCAGGCCCACCGCAGTCTCGAGATCGGGCGCCTGCAACAGGGCGTCCACCTGGGCCTCGGACAGACTGGCCGGCAACGGGCGTCCGGCGCGGGGCGATTCGATCCCGGCACTGGGGTCATCCTCGCGCTCGCCCTGATAGACCCGATAGCGATAGAAACGCCGGATGCTGGACAGCGCCCGGGTAATGGACTTCGGCCGGGCCCCGGCCTGCATGCGCGCGCTGATGTACCCCAGCAGGTCGGGCGCCCCGGCGGTCTCCAGGTCCACGCCCCTGGGCTCCAGCCAGTGCGCCAGGCCCTCCAGGTCGCGGCGGTACGCCGCCAGGGTGTGATCGGAGAGCCCCTCGACCGCCCAGAGCTCGTCCAGGAAACGATCGAGGGGCGACGAGGTCGTCTCGGCGCTGGTCACGCGTTACGGCTGGCCGCCCCCGGGATTGCCCGGATTGCCCGGTGCCCCCGGGGTCTCGGCGCGGAATTTTCCGGCCAGGCTCTCGAACACCTTGGTCAGTTCCAGCGGCAGCGGGAAGAAGATGCTGTTGGCGGTGCCGTTGGTCGACATGTCGGCCATGGTCTGCAGGTAGCGCAGCTGCAGCGCAGCCGGGCTCGCCTCCATCTTCTGCGCGGCCTGCACTAGCTTCTCGGCCGCCTGCAATTCGCCCTCGGCGTGGATGACCTTGGCGCGGCGTTCGCGCTCGGCCTCGGCCTGGCGGGCGATCGCACGGATCATCGAGTCGTCCAGGTCGACGTGCTTGATCTCGACGTTGGTGACCTTGATGCCCCAGGCGTCGGTCTGCGAGTCGAGGATCTCCTGGATGTCGTTGTTCAGCTTGTCGCGCTCGGAGAGCATTTCATCGAGATCATGCTTGCCGAGGACCGAGCGCAATGTGGTCTGCGCGAGCTGGCTGGTCGCGGCGTAGTAGTCCTCCACCTGGATCACCGACTTGGCCGAATCCACCACGCGGAAGTACAGCACCGCGTTGACCCGTACCGTCACGTTGTCCTGGGAGATCACGTCCTGACTGGGCACATCGAGGGTGATGATGCGCAGGTCGATCCGCACGATCTGCTGGATGCCCGGGATGACGATGATCAGGCCCGGACCCTTGACTGCCTGGAACCGCCCCAGAAAGAAGATGACGCCACGCTCGTACTCGCGCAGCACCTTGATCGACATCACGATGATGGCGATCAGGATGACTAGCGGAACGACAAAGAAACCGAGATCGTTCATGTCCTGCTCCTTCTACGTTGTGAGTACTGCATCGACCGGTCAGCCGGTCGATGCAGTGCCCGGGGTGTCCTCTTCGGTCGCGGGTTCGACCTGCAACTTGAGTCCGTCGATGGCGGTCACCCGCACCTTCTGCCCCTCGCGCACGGGTGCCGAGGTCTCCGCGTTCCACTGCTCGCTGTGGACCCAGACCCGGCCACTGCGTTCAAAGTCCTCGCGCGCCTCGCCAAGCATGCCGATCATCTCTTCATGGCCGGTGGCGGGCTTCTTGCCCCGCAGACTGAACAGACGCCCCAGCACCCAGACCGACAGGATGCCGATGGCGATGGCCGTGCCGATCACCAGCGGCAGGGCCACATTCAGGTTGGGGTCGTCCCACAGAATGATCGAACCGGTTGTAAACGCCACGATTCCTCCTATGCCCAGGGCCCCGAAACTGGGCACAAAGGCCTCCGCGACCATAAAGATCATCCCCAGCAGCATCAGCGCCAGACCCGCATAGTTCACCGGCATCACCTGCAGCGCGAAGAACGCCAGGATCAGCGCGATCGAGCCAATCACGCCGGGATAGATCGCGCCCGGATTGGCCAGCTCGAAGATGATGCCGTAGATCCCCAGCAGCATCAGGATATAGGCAATGTTCGGGTTGGTGATCACGGACAGCAACTGGGTGCGCCAGTCCGGGTCCATGCGCACGATCTCCAGTCCCTCGGTGGAGAGTGTGCGCTCACCGTCGTGCATGCGCACGGTATGCCCGTCGATCTGGGCGAGCAGGTCCTCCAGGTTGTCCGCCACAAAGTCGATGACGTTCTGCTCCAGCGCCGCGGAGGCGGTCAGGTTGGAACCCTCGCGTACCGTCTCCTCCGCCCAGTCGGCGTTGCGATCATAACGCTCGGCCAGACCGCGGATGTACGAGACCGCGTCCTCCAGCACCTTCCGCCCCATCGCATCGTCGCCACGCCGCGGGGCCGCCTCGTCCTCCAGCAGCTCTTCCTCGCTGGCCGGCTCCACCTCGCCGTCAGGCGCTCCGTTTTCGCCCGCTGGCGCCTCGTCCGCATCGTCGTCGCTGCGTTCGTCGCCACGGGCCTCGTCGGCGTCCTCGTCGTCGCGGGCGTCCTCGCCCGCTTCCGGCGGATCCATGCCCGGGAGCCCACCGCCCCCCATCTGCACCGGCGTGGCCGACCCCAGATTGGTGGCCGGGGTCATGGCCGCAACATGCGACCCATAGAGCATGTAGGTCCCGGCACTGGCCGCGCGCGAGCCGGCCGGGTGGACATACGTCACCACCGGCACGTCCGATTGCAGGATGTTCTTGATGATGCTGCGCATACTGGAATCCAGTCCGCCGGGGGTATCCAGCATCAGGATCAGGATCTCGGCGTCTTCCGCCTCCGCGCGTTCAATGCCGCGACGGATGTAATCGCCGGTGGCCGGGCCGATGGCGTCCTCCACGGTCAGCATCAGGCCGTGGCGATCCCCGGTATCGGCCATACTCGCCGCGACCAGCCAGCCCGCACCGAGCACCAGCAAGGCCAGCCACAACAGATGTCGCCAGGGGCGCCATCCGCCCTGTCCCGCGTTGCGCCCGAATGGAACCCGCATGGGCTTCCTCTCCCGTCAGGATGGATTCGTCGTACACTGCGTGCGCACACGCGACAGCCGACACCACCACGATAAACCAAAGCCCGGACCGGCGCCGAACCCGCAGACCCGCATGGAAACGCAGGCAATGCAGACCCCGCCCGAAACCCTCACCGCCGTGATCCTGGCCGGCGGCCAGGGCCGCCGCATGGGCGGGTGCAACAAGGGCTGGGTCGAGTACCACGGGCGCCCGCTGATCGAACACGCGATCGAGCGCCTGCAGCCCCAGGCCGCACAGCTGGCCATCAGCAGCAATACCGATATCGACCGCTATCGGGCGCTGGGGTTTCCCTGTCTGTGCGATCGGCACCCGGATTACCGCGGCCCGCTGGCCGGGATCGCGGCGGCCTTCGCAGCCTTCCCCGGCCAGAACCTCCTGTGCGCCCCGGTGGACGCCCCGCATTGCCCGCGGGATCTCGGCGAACGCCTGCAACAGGCCGTGGACCGGGAACACGCCCCGGCCGCGGTCGCCCACGACGGCGAACGGCTGCAGCCGCTGTTCGCGCTGCTGCGCCCGACCCTGGCGCAGGCCCTGCTGGACGACCTGGAGCGCGGGTCCCTGGCCGCAGGACGCTGGTTTCGCGACATGGGGGCAATCCCCGTCGATTTCTCCGATCAGCCGCAGGCGTTCGCCAACATCAACACACCGGATGACCTGGGGAGGGACTGATCATGATCGCTATACTTTCGATCCCGAACCGCAGTGCCCGGGAACGACGCCCATGACCCAGCCGACCATCCCCTCGCCCCTGCCCCGCATCGCCTTCGCCGCCTGGAGCGGCAGCGGCAAGACCACCCTGCTCAAGGGCGTGATCCCGGCCCTGCGCGCCCGCGGCCTGCGCCCGGCAATGATCAAGCACGCCCACCACGAGTTCGACGTGGACAAGCCGGGCAAGGACAGCTTTGAGCTGCGCCACTCCGGGGCGGACCAGATGCTGGTCGCCTCCGGGCGGCGCTACGCCCTGATGGTGGAGACGCCGGAGACCGACGACGGCCGCGTGCCGGATCTGGACATGCTGTGCGCGCGGCTGGACCCGCGACGCTCCGACCTGATCCTGGTCGAGGGCTTCAAGCAGTGGGACCTGCCGAAGATCGAGGTGCACCGCCCGTCGGTCGGCAAGCCGCCGCTGTACCGCGAGGTCGCCGGGGTGATCGCGGTGGCCACCGATGCCCCGACCCTGGACTTCGACGGCCCACTGCTGCCGGTCAACGACCCCGACGCAGTGGCTGCCTTCATCATCGACTACCTGAATATCCATCCCTGAAGCGGAGACATCCCATGCCCGAGGCTGCCCCCGGTTGCGACGAATTCGACCCCAGCGCCAAGACCCTGGAACAGGCCCGTGCCGCGATCCTGGAGGCCTGCCGGACGATCACCCAGAGCGAACAGGTCACGCTAGAAGAGACCCTCGGGCGCACCCTGGCCCAGCCGATTCACGCACGCATCGACGTGCCACCGGCGGCGGTCTCGGCCATGGATGGCTACGCCCTGCGCGCCGCGGACGCAACGGACGGGGCCTGTCTCGCACTGGTGGGCACATCGGCGGCCGGGCATCCCTGGGATGGCGAGCTGCAGCCCGGCCAGTGCCTGCGCATCCTGACCGGCGCGGTCGTCCCGGCCGGGGCCGAACTGGTCATCATGCAGGAGCAGGTGCAGCGGGACGGGGAATCGATCACCCTGCAAAACGGCGGCCTGACACCGGGACACAACATCCGTGGACCGGGCAGTGACACCGCCGCCGGCAGCCCGCTATATGCTTCCGGGCAGCGCATCGGCGCCGCCGAGATCGGGGTCCTGGCCAGTCAGGGTATCGCCCGGGTGAGCGTGCTGCGCCGGCCGCGCGTGGCCTTCTTCTCGACCGGGGACGAACTGGTCCCCGTCGATCAACCGCTGGGCCCGGGACAGATCCACGACAGCAACCGCCACACCCTGCGCGCGCTGCTGAGCGCCTATCCGGTGGAGGTACTGGACTACGGCGTGATCCGCGACACCGAGGCGGAGGTCTCACGAGCCCTGACCCGGGCCGGTGCGGACGCGGACATGATCATCACCACCGGGGGCGTCTCGGTGGGCGATGCCGATCACGTGACCCGCGTACTGCAGGCCTCGGGACAAGTCGGTTTCTGGAAGCTGGCGATCAAGCCCGGACGGCCACTGGCATTCGGACAGTTCGGCCGCGCGCATTTCTTCGGCCTGCCCGGCAACCCGGTGGCGGTGATGACCACCTTCGCCCTGCTGGTACGCCCGGCCTTGCTGCAGCTGGCCGGGCGCGACGCGACCGAGCCGCAGACCCTGAACGCCCGCCTGCTGGAGGATCTGTACAAGACCCCGGGCCGCAAGGACTTCCAGCGCGCGTTACTCGAGACTGACGACCGCGGCTGGGTGGTCCGCGCCGCCGGCGGCCAGGGCTCGCACCAGCTGCGCGCGATGAGCGAGGCCAACGCCTACGTGGTTTTGCCCCGCGAGTCCAGCGGGGCCCGGGCGGGGGATTGGGTGGAGGTGCTGCCGTTCCGGGAGATCTTCCCGGAGGTGTGATCCGGGTTGCCGGCCGCGCTCAGGGGGACTGGACGAGCGCGGCGAATTCCCGCTCCAGCAGGGCCTCGTCACCCAGGTTGAGCTCGACCAGGCGCCGCAGGTGCGAGGCGGATTCGAGCGGCATCGCCTCGATCTCCACGCCCAGCCACAGGCCTTCATGCCAGCACACGCGGCCCTCGACGGTGATGCGCGCCTCGCCGCTGAGCGGGATATCGACGCTGACCTCGTCCCCATCGGCCAGGACCGGAAGATCCGCGCCCTCCAGCAGCACCCCCTTCAGGGAGATATCCTCCACGCGAACCGCGCAGTCCCCGCCGTCGGTGAGCAGGGTAGCCGGAAATTCCAGAGGGATACGTTGAAAGCGTCGCTCCATACGGCAAGACTACGCCCACTCCGCGCCTGCGGCCAAATCCAGAACCATCCGGGAATCCCATGACCGAAACCGCCGCCTCGTCCGCCGACGGCCAGCCGACCAGCCTGCTCCGCCGCCTGGCCGCCATCGTCTACGATGCCCTGCTGCTGGTAGCGATCTGGATGGTCCTTGGCCTGCTGGTGGTTGTCCTCGGCAATACCACCGGGCTGTACTCGCCGCGTGTGCACTTCGTGCTCAACCTGATCGTGGCCTGGGGCTTCTTCTACTGGTTCTGGACCCGCACCGGACAGACACTTGGCATGCAGGCCTGGAACATCCAGCTGCGCACCGAGGGGGGCCACGCGGTCAATGCCTGGCAGGCCACCCTGCGCTACCTGGTCGCGGTGGCCCAGTGGCTAGTAATCCTGATGGCGATCTGGGCGGTGCGCGAGCACGGCGCCGTGGCAATCACCGTGGTCACGGCGGCGGCGCTGTTCGCGCTCGGCCTGTCGCAGTTCCACCCGCGCCGCTGGATGCTGCACGACTGGCTCTCCAGCACCGAACTGGTACGCATCCAGGGTCTCGCCAAGCCGCGCTGGAAACAGAACCGCAAGAGCTGATCCCGAGCCGGTTTTTTATTTCACCACGAAGCACACGAAGACGGGCAAGGTCAAAAGCCGTCCTGATGAGCGATCACGTTCAACCAGCCGCCGGATCGTAGGGGCGTAGGATGGGATGAGCGCAGCGAATCCCATCAAGGAACGGGCACAACGCGGGAAATGGTGCGTTTCGCTGCGCTCAACAGCACCCTACCGCGGCGGAAGGAGCCTGCCTTTGGGAGAACGTTCCCTGCAATGGGCTGAAGCTCGTTGCTAATTGAACAACCCTCAGGGGGCGAGCCAGAGGCCGAGGTCGTCCAGGGCCTCGGCAATCTCGTCGGCGATGCGACGGTAACCACGGGCGTTGGGGTGCACGGGGTCGGCACGCAGGTCGCGCTCGGACAACACGCCGGAGAGCACGCCCTCGATCAGGGCCACCTGTTCCTCGCGGGCGAGTTCGCGATAGATCGGATCGTCCCGCAGGCGCCCGGTGGCGGCCCCCAGGGCCGAGGCCCGCGGCACCCCCAGCAGCAATGGCTGGGCCCCGTGTTCATGCACCGCTGCCACCAGGGCGCGCAAATCCTCCTTGACCGCGGCGGGATCGCGCTGGCGCAGAAAGTCGTTGCCGCCCAGCCAGATCAGCACCAGGTCCGGCTGGTGTTCGCGCAGGCTGGGCTCCAGGCGCCCGCGGGCGCTATTGGCGCGGTCGCCCGGCACCCCGTCGTTGATGAGCGTCCAGCCGGTGATCGCCGCCAGCCGCGCCGGATAGTCCTCGCCCGAGCCCGCCCCGGTCCCGTGGGTCACGCTGTCGCCGAAGGCGAGCACCGTGGCCTGGCGCGGGAGTGGCTCGAAGTCGCCCGGGCCCGCGCCACCACAGGCCGCCAGAAGGGCCGCCAGCAGGATCAGGAACCCGCCGCGCAGCCAGCCCCTCATGTCTGACGCCCCATGCGTTGCAGCGCCACCAGCGCAAGGATCAGGAACAGCACCACCGGCAGGCTCGCCGCAACCACCGGGGGCAGGTTGTAGACCAGCCCCAGATGGGTCATCGCGCGCATCACGATGGCGAACGACACGCCGATGGCGATGCCGATGAACAGGCGCCGCCCGGCACCACCCTCGCGCTGCGAGCCGAACAGGAACGGGATCGCCAGCAGCAGCATCACGAAGGTGCTGGCCGGCAGGGTCAGTCGCTGCCAGAACGCGACCTCGTAGGGGGCCGAGTCCAGGCGATTTTCCTGCAGGTAGTCGATATAGCGCGCCAGGTTCTGCGCCGCCATCTGGCTCGGCTCGACCACCAGTACGTCGAAGTACTCCGGCGCGATCAGGCGCTCGATGGTCTCCTCCTCCAGGCGTTCGGCCTCGACGCGCTCCAGCGACAACCGCGAACGCTCCACGCCCTGCAGCCGCCAGGCCCCGTCCTCGTACTGCGCGCTCTGGGCGCGCGTGATCTCGCGCGGCTCGCGGTTCGCATCCACCTCGATGATGCGTACGCCGATCAGGCGATTGCCCGGCAGCACCGCATCCGCCTGCACCATGCGCTGGCCATCGCGCGCCCACAGGCCGATCGGGCTCACGCTCAGTTGCTCATCGAAGGCGCTCGCCTTCAGGTTCTGCGCGCGGCTCTCGGCGGCCGGGGCGAAGAATTCGCCGACCACCACCATCACCACCACGACCACCAGCCCGGCCTGCATCACCCAGCCGATGAAGCGCCCAAGCGTCATCCCAGCGGCTCGCATCGCGGTCAGCTCGCTGTTGGCGGCCAGATTGCCCAGCCACAGCAGTCCGCCCAGCAGCGCCGCCGGGGGCAGCATGTCGTACATCCGCCGCGGCAGGGTCAGCGCCACATACAGCAGCGCCTCGGTCAGGCCATAGTTGCCACGCCCGGTGTCACGCAGCTCGTCAATCAGCGCGAAGACCGCATCCAGCGCCACCAGCAGGACCACGGCCAGCGCCGTCCCGATCAGGACCTGACGCATGATGTAGCGACCCAGCACGGTCGTCACGAAGCCACCTCGTCACGCTCGACGCGGCGAGGGCCGCCACCCGCGCCCCGGCCAAGGCCCAGCATGCCCTTGCGCCAGGCCAGCCACAGCCAGAGAACCAGCATCAGGCCGTGCGTCCACCAAAGCCCCAGGGCCAGTGGCGTGCGGCCGTCCGCCAGCTGCCCCTGCCCCAGGATCAGGAAGTTCGCGTACAGCACGTAGACCCCGATGGCCGCCGGGATGCGGGCATAACGCCCGGAACGGGGCGGCACCTGGGCCAGCGGCAGTGCAATCAGGGTCAGCACCAGGATGGACAGTGGCATCGCAATGCGCCATTCGAGCTCCGCACGGTGTTCCGGCCGATCACGCTCCGCCCACAGTTGGAGCGTCGACATCGCGTTCAGCGAGCGCCGCCCGGCCCCGGCATCCGGTTCGGTGATCTGGGTCCGCAGTCGCTCGAACTCGAGCATGCGGAAGCTGCCCTCGCCCGGCACGCCGACATGGCGATAGCCGTTCTCGAGGATCAGGAAGCCACTGCCCTCGGCCCCCGGATCGGGGATCGCCCGCTCGGCTACGGTCACCTGCGCCTCGCCGTCGACCTCGCGGTAGATGAACACCTCCAGCAGGGCCTCGCGGTCCTCGCTCAAGCGCTCGGCGAAGAAGACCTGCTCGCCAACCCGCGAGCGCAGGAAGCGCCCGGGCGTGATGCCGACCAGGTCGGAGCGTGTCTCGGCGAGGTCGCGCAGTTGATCGATCTGGGCCTCGGTGCGTGGCACCACCAGCGTCATCAGCACCAGCAACAGCAGCGTGGCTGGCGCAGCCACCCAGAACAGCGCGCGATAAAACGCGGCGAAGGACATGCCGCTGGCCTGCAGCGCCACCAGCTCGCTGTCGCGCTGCAACCGGCCCAGCACCAGCATGAAGGCCAGGAACAGCGCCACCGGCCAAAGGAAGACAATGCCCTTGAACGCGCCGAAGGCGACCATGCCCGGCAGGAAATCCACGGGGATACTGCCCTCGGCGACATCGCGCAGCACCCGCCCCAATACACCGCCGATGATCACCAGCAACAGCACGACGGTGACCGCGGTCTGCGTGACCAGCAGTTCGCGGGCGATAAAACGCTCGGCGCGGCGCAGGATCATGCGCGCATTACCCCGCGGCCCGCGCGGCGCGTGGTCGGACGCCGCTTGGCGCTGGTACCATGATCGAACTCATTTTCGGGAGGCATTCATGCAATTCTCCGTCACCACCTCGACCCTCGACAAACCCCGCGCCGGCATCCGCGCCGCCGGGATCGTCCACAAACGCAAGCCGGCCGCGGGCGCCACCGCCCTGGATGCCGCGCGCGACGGCGAGATCACCGCCCTGCTGAAGGCCGGCGAGATGGACGGCGAGGCCGGCAGCCAACTGCTGCTGCCCGGCGGTGGGGGCCCAGGCAATCAAGGGAAGGGTAGCGCACTCCTGATCGGCCTGGGTGCGAAGAAGGACTTCGACGCCCGCGCCGCACGCAAGGCGGCGCAGACGCTGGCGGCCGCCCTGGTCGAACGCCCCGCCACCAGCGCGGTGATCGCGGTGGCGGACTTCCAGCCGCGCGGCAAGGACATTGCCTGGACGGTGCACACCCTGGTTGCGGCGATCGCGGACGCCGCCTACCGCTTCACCCCGTTCAAGGGCAAGGAGAAGACCCCGCCGGTGAAGCTGGAGAAGATCCAGCTCAGCGTGGAGCGCGACGAGGCCGAGACGGCCAACAAGGCCTGCAGCGAGGCCGCGGCGATCGCCACCGGCGTCAATCGTGCCAAGGACCTGGGCAACACCCCGCCGAATGTCTGCTACCCGGAGAGCCTGGCCGACACCGCCCGCGAACTGGCCAAGCAGCACAAGAAACTGAAGGCGACGGTGCTCGACGAGAAGGACCTGGAGAAGCTCGGCGCCGG
>NZ_MVAR01000024.1 GCF_001999325.1 Thioalkalivibrio versutus | reverse complement strand
CCGGGATGACGGGGTATGGCGTTGCGGGCGGGATGACGGGGGGTGCGGTTGGTGCGGGCAGGGGGTGGCGGCGTTGTTGGCGCCATCCAGTCACAAAAAAGGCCCGGGCCGAGCGAACTCGGTCCGGGCCTTTTGCGTTCCCGGGCGAGTGCCCGGGGCGGCGGGGTGCTTAGTAGCGGTAGCCGAAGGCCTTTTCGAACTTGTCGGCGAACTCTTCGGCGGTGAAGTGGTGGTTCTGGGTGCCGGAGTGCGCGATCTTGATCGAGCCGATCAGCGAGGCGATACGGCCGGTGGTCTCCCAATCAAAACCCTTTTCCAGGCCGAACAGGATGCCGGCGCGGTAGGAGTCGCCACAGCCGGTCGGATCCTTGATCGCGGCCGGTTCGACCGACGGGATGGTGATCTTCTTGCCGCCGGTGTAGATGTCGGAGCCCTCGCCACCGCGCGTGACGATCATGGCGTCGACCATCTCGGCCAGCTGTTCCAGGCTCAGGCCAGTGCGGTCGGCGGTCAGCTGCGCTTCGTAGTCGTTGAACGCGGCGTAGGTGGCGTTCTCCATGAAGCGCTTCAGGTCGTCGCCGTCGAACATCGGCAGGCCCTGGCCCGGGTCGAACATGAACGGGATGCCGGCGTCGGCGAATTGCTGGGCGTGCTCGATCATGCCGTCACGGCCGTCCGGGGAGACGATGCCGACCTTGATGCCGTCGGCGTCGGTGACCTTCTGCTGGTGCGAGAAGCCCATCGCGCCCGGGTGGAAGGCGGTGATCTGGTTGTCGTCCTGGTCGGTGGTGATGAAGGCCTGACCGGTGTAGGTGTCCTTCAGCTCCTTGACGAACTTGCGCGAGATGGCGTGCTTGTCCATCCAGTCGGCATACGGGGTGAAGTCGCCGCCCACGGTGGCCATGATGGTCGGGTCCGCGCCCAGCAGCTTCATGTTGTAGGCGATGTTGCCGGCGCAGCCGCCGAACTCGCGGCGCATGTCCGGGACCAGGAAGGACACATTCAGCATGTGCACCTTGTCCGGGAGGATGTGGTTCTTGAAGCGATCGGGGAACACCATGATGGTGTCGTAGGCCATGGACCCACAGATCAGTGCGGACATTGTTGCTCCTTAGCGTTGGCTGAAATCGTTGTCGTGCGCGCCTTTGAAGCCGGCACAGGACGTCCCGTGGCGCGCGCTGGAAGCCCGAATGGCGCGCCGGTCACGGGTCGTGCGATGTGCATAGGGTAAGTATTTGGGCGCAAAACAACAAATCAGGGGGGCTGCACGACGCCCGTCGAGTGCGTCCGCAGCCCCCTGAAGACGTGCCCGGACGGAGGTTCCGGGGCGGTTCGGCTCAGTCGTCCTGTTCGAGCAGGTGGCGTTCCATGTCGACGATGAAGTCTGGCAGGGTGTCGAGGTCGTGCTCGTCGCGGACGCCGAGCTCGCCTTCCAGCACCAGCGCCTGTCCGGGGTGCTTCTCGCTGTGGAGGAACTGATTGGTGATCTGGCCGGGATAGAATACCTCGATCTCGGTCCACTCCGGTTCCGCGTCGTCGAGGTTGCCGTCCACCCGGCGGGCCACGATGTCCGCGTCCTCGTTCTCCAGACCCAGGGTCTGCGGCAGCGAGACCAGATGCCAGCGGGCGCCCGCAGCACTGTGGACGGCGAAGGCCACGTTGTAGGTGCCGCCGTGTTCCAGCGTCTTGCTGTCGCGTTCGTTCGGGGCTTCCAGCGAACGCGTCAGGGCGATGCGCCAGGCACCGTCCTCGTAAGCGCCCGAGGCGCTGATGGCCCCGCGGCTGCCGCTCGGCTCCTGCAGGAAGCGTTGCGGGATGACGTCACCCTCTTCCCAGTCGTGGTCGGGGTCGAACGGGACCGCATTGTCTTCGGAGATGTAGTAGTGGTCATCCTGATCGTACTGGCGATCCAGCAGGGCCTCCCAGTCGAGGGAGCGTGAGCCGGTCTGCTCGGGGTCGAACATCCAGGCGGGCTGGTCCTGCTCGTCGTCCCAGTTGTCGGTGAACATGCTGTCCCCCTCGGAGGACAGCCGGTAGTGCAGCACGTAGTTGTTATCGGCGTAGCCCATGGGGTGGCTGCGATGCGAGCGCCACTGCCACAGATCGATAAAGCCCCCGGCTTTCTGCAGCTCCTCCAGGGCCCCGTCGTCCTTGATCTGGTCCCAGGACTTTTCCGTGGGGTCTTCGGTCGTGCGGGTCTGGGGCAGGTACTTGCGCACGTCGCTGCGGCCCAGTTCCTCACCCAGCTTGGGATGCTCGGTCACGGCCTCGGAGTCCACCTCGGAGGTCAGGCTGCGCATGCCCTCGTGGGCAGTCATCCAGCCGCCCAGGCGATCGAAGCCGTCGACCGCGCCGTCATCCAGCATCATGGAGATGCGGTCTTCGTACAGGCCATGTTCGTCAGGGCCGGGGCCGCCGGAACCGTAGCGGACCCAGTCGCCATCCTCGTAGCGCCACACCTGGTGATACCAGCTGGGATCGTCGGTCTCGTACTTGTAATGGATACGGAACTCTTCGTCGTTGTACACCGCGCCGACGCTCAGTACGGCGCTCCCGTCCTCCTCGGAGGGGATGTACACGTTGCGATCGGTATCGACCATGCGGGGTTCTGCCAGGCCGAGCCCCGGGACTGTTCCGGCGATCGCGATCACGAGCAGTGAACGTTTCATGGTAAATCCTTTCGTTCTGGGTGGGAATTCAATGTGACACCCAGTAGTTCTGGCAGTTCCGCCGGGGCCTTTTCCCCTTCGGCCAGAGTCCCCGGGGCTGGCCTGTGGCAGCATGGGGTCATTCCCGCGAGCGAGGGCGTGACTGATGAATCCGCGTGTACTGATCCCGATCCTGATCATCCTGCTGTTGTTGCTGAGCCTGTGGTCCATGAGCCTGGACGGCGACGGGGGCATCCTGCCCGGCGCGCCCGATACGGGTGCGGCACCGGCGGCCGAGCGCCTGGCCGATGGATCAGGATCGGTTGCGCCCCGGGCGGCATGAATACAGCCACGGCGCCCGCCCCGGATGCGCCGCACGCCGGGCGCGAAGTGATCTTCCGCGCCGCCGGGGTGACCAAGGTCTACCGCATGGGCGAGGTGACGATCCACGCCCTGCGCGGCGTGGACCTGGAGCTCTATACCGGCGAGCTGGTGGTGATGCTGGGGGCCTCGGGCTCCGGCAAGTCGACGCTGCTGAACATCATGGGCGGGCTGGATACCGCGTCCGAGGGCGAGGTGCGCTACCGCGACCAGGACCTGGCACAGGCCTCCGGGCGCACGCTGACGGCCTTTCGCCGTGACCATGTCGGCTTCGTGTTCCAGTTCTACAACCTGATCTCCAGCCTGACCGCGCGCGAGANNTCTCGCGCGACCCGATGCCACCGGAGGAGGCGCTGGCGCTGGTCGGGCTGGAGGACCGCATGGACCACTTTCCCTCGCAGCTCTCCGGCGGCGAGCAGCAGCGGGTGGCCATCGCCCGCGCGATCGCCAAGCAGCCGGCGGTGCTGCTGTGCGACGAGCCCACTGGCGCGCTGGACTCGAAGACCGGCATCCGCGTGCTGGAGGTGCTGCAGCATATCAACGAGCGCCTGGATACGACGGTGGCGATCATCACCCACAACGCGGTGATCGGCGAGATGGCCGATCGCGTGATCCACCTGAGTGACGGCCGCGTGAGCGAGATCCACGAGAATGCCAGCCGGCAGTCTCCTGCCTCGCTGCACTGGTAGCGGCGCCGGTCCCGTCTCGTGCGCGCCCTGAACCGCAAGATCCTGCGCGATCTCGGCCACCTGAAGGGCCAGGCGGCGGCCATCGCGCTGGTGATCGCCAGCGGGGTGATGACGCTGGTGATCGCGGTGACCAGCCTAGATGCCCTGACCATCACCAAGGAGCGCTTCTACTCCGAATACCAGTTCGCTGATGTGTTCGCGGAGATCACGCGCGCGCCGGAGAGCGCGGTGGAGCGCTTCCGCGATGCGCCGGGCATCAACCAGATCGAGACCCGCGTGCAGGCCCCGGTGCGTCTGGAGGTCGCCGGCTTCGACGACCCGATCCGGGGCACCATGCTTTCCCTGCCGGACGGGGGCGAGCCGCTGCTGAACCGGCTCTACCTGCGCGAGGGCCGGCTGCCGGAGCCCGGGCGCGAGCGCGAGGTGGTGGTCAGCGAGGCCTTCGCCGAGGCGCACGGGCTGGGCGCCGGGGATGCCCTGCGCGCGATCATCGACGGGCGCCTGACCGATCTCCAGATCAGCGGCATCGCGCTGTCGCCGGAGTTCGTCTACCAGATCAGCCCCACCGACCTGCTGCCGGACTACGAGCGCTACGGCATCCTGTGGATGAACCGCCGTGCGCTGGCGGCCGCCTACGGCATGGAGGGGGCGTTCAACTCCGTCACCGTGAGTCTGCAAGCGGGCGCCGATCCGGAGCCCGTGATCGAGACCATGGACCGCGCGCTGGCCCGCTACGGCGGTCTGGGCGCCTACGGGCGCGAGGACCAGTTCTCGCACCGCTTCCTGTCCGAGGAGCTGACCCAGCTGCGCGCCCAGGCGGCGATCCTGCCGACCATCTTCCTGGCGGTGGCGGCGTTTCTGCTGAACGTCGTGGTCGGACGCATCATCCGCTCGCAGCGCGAGCCGATCGCGGTGCTCAAGGCCTTTGGCTACGGCAATGGCGCGATTGCCGCGCACTACGGCCTGCTGACCGGCGGCATCGTGCTGGTGGGTTGTGCGCTGGGGCTCGCGTTCGGGGCCTGGGCCGCGCAGGGCCTGGCCGGCATCTACGCCGAGTACTTCCGCTTCCCGGAGATGAGCTTTCGCCTGCAGCCCTGGGTGATGGTGCTGGCGGTGGCCGTGGCGATGGGCGCGGCCATGCTCGGCACCTTCCGCGCGGTCTGGCAGGCGGTGCGCATGGCCCCGGCCGAGGCCATGCGCCCACCGGCACCGGAACGTTTTCACCGCGGCTGGATGGAGCGCACGGCGGCGTGGCGCGGGCTGGATCAGCCGACCCGCATCATCCTGCGCAACCTCGCGCGCCACCGGCTCAAGTCCGTGCTGTCGGTGATCGGCATCGGTCTGTCCGGTGGACTGCTGCTGATGGGCGCCTACCAGCTGAACGCCGTGGATCAGATGCTGGATACCCAGTACGGCCAGGTCCTGCAGATGGACATCGACCTGCAGTTCACCGACCCGGTGCCGTCGCGCGTGGCCGGGGAGCTGCGCCACGAGCCGGGTGTGCTGGCGGTGGAGACCTTCCGCGCGGTGCCGGTGCGGCTGGTCGGCGTGAACCGCGAAGAGCGCGTGCGCCTGCTGGGTCTGGACGCGGAACCGCGCCTGCGTCAGTTGCCGATGGCGGGCGGGCGCGGCCGCCTGCCGGACGAAGGCATCCTGCTGACCGACTACCTGGCGGAGCAGCTGGGGCTGCGCGTCGGCGATCCGGTGGAGCTGGAGATCCTGGAGGGACGCCGGCGCACGGTCTCGGTGCCGCTGGCCGGGGTGGTAGAGGAGCCGATCGGCGTTGGCGCCTACATGTACCGCCCGGCGCTGAATCGCCTGATCGGCGAGGGGCCGGCCGTCTCCGGAGCCTGGCTGCTGACCGACCGCGCGCAGGAGGACGCGCTGTTCGCGCGGCTGTCGGATCGCCCGCGCGTTGCCAGCGTCGGTCTGATCGCGGAAGCCGAGCGCAACATCCGCGAATACATCGGCGAGACCATTATCGTGTTCGCCCTGGTGTTCGTGGCGCTGGCGGTGTCCATCGCCTTCGCCGTGACCTACAACAACGCGCGCATCACCTATGCCGAACGCGCCCGTGACCTGGCGACGCTGGAGGTGCTCGGCTACTCGCGCGGACAGGTGAGCTGGATCCTGCTGGGCGAGATCGCCGTGCTGACGCTGGCGGCGATCCCGGTCGCCTGGCTCACCGGTACGGGTTTCGCCTGGCTGCTGAACCAGGCCTTCGCGATGGACCTGCTGCGCGTGCCGTTCGTGATCACGCCGCAGGCCTACGGCTTCGCCGCGCTGGGCATCCTGGTGGCGGCCAGCCTGACCGCGTTCCTCGCCTGGCGCCGCCTGCAGAGCCTTGACCGCGTGCAGGCCCTGAAGGCCGCGGAATGACATTCCGGAGGACCGCCCAACATTCGAGCAGGCCGGCCGTCATTGCGAGGAGCCGAAGGCGACGCGGCAATCTCCATCCGGAACCACCACAGCCGGATCTTGAACGCATTCCCAGCTTTCGGAGATTACTCGCTGCGCTCGCCTTTCAGGTCGGCCTGCGGCCGTTCAACGCGCTGCGCGCTTTTGTGCTTCGTCGCTGCGCTCCTCGCAATGACGGGTACGGATTTGGGTGGGTGCGGCGCGGGGCAGCGACGTAGGATGTGATGAGCGGAGCGAATCGCATCATCTGGAAGCCACGGGAATCCACCGATGCAAAAAGGTGGCAAAACCGTGGATACCGGCCATTCGCGCGGCTTCCCGGCGCCGTCTTGATGCGATTCGCTTCGCTCGTCGCATCCTACGTGTGGGGGGCGTGTTGCTCGGGGGTGGCCCTGGGCGCGTCGAGGCGGGATTTGCGAGACTGATGGCATGTTGATGAAAAAGCGGATCACGATCGGGCTGGTGGTGCTGGCGGGGGTGGCCGCACTGGTGTGGGCGCTGCGGCCGCAGCCGGTGCCGGTGTCGCTGAGCGAGGTGCGGGCCGGGGCGTTCGAGGAGACCGTGCGCGAGGAGGGGCGTACCCGGCTGCGCGACACCTACACGGTGTCGGCGCCGATTGCCGGCTATCTGCATCGGGTGGCGCTGGAGGAGGGCGACGCGGTGGCGCTGGGCGATACGCTGTTCCGCCTGGAGCCGTTGCCGACGCCAGCGCTGGATGCGCGCTCGCGCGAGCAGGCGCGCGAGAACCTGGCCGCCGCGCGTTCGCGGCTGCAAAGCGCGGAGGCGAACCTGGAGAACCTGCGGGCCGAGGCGCGGTTTGCCGAGTCCGAGTATCGCCGCCACCAGGAGTTGTTCGACCGCGGGGCGGTGTCCGCGACCGAGATGGAGCGCATGGAGACGATGCGCGACCGGGCGCGTTCCGCCGTGCGCGCGGGCGAGTCCGCGGTGGAGGTCGCCCGCAGCGAGATCGAGAGTGCCCGGGTGGTGCTGGATATCGCGAGCGGCCAGATGCCGGAATCCGAGGCGGATACCCTGTCCGTGCGTTCGCCCGCCGAGGGCGTGGTGCTGGAGCGCTACCGCTGCTGCGAGGGCACCATCGGCGCCGGCGAGCCGGTACTGGTCGTCGGCGATCTGGACGACCTGGAGGTGCAGGTGGACCTGCTGTCGATGGATGCGGTGCGCGTGGTAACGGGGATGCGCGTGCGCCTGACCGACTGGGGTCGCGACACGAAGCTGGACGCCACGGTGCGCCGTGTGCAGCCCTTCGGCTTCACCAAGATCTCCGCGCTGGGCGTGGACGAACAGCGTGTGCCGGTGATCCTCGATCTGGATGCGGTGGAGGCGCGCCTGGCCGGGCTGGCCGTTGGCTACCGCGTGGAGGCCGAGTTTCTGCTGTGGGAGGGTGACGACGTGCTGCAGGTGCCGACCAGTGCGTTGTTCCGCGACCGTGGCGACTGGTCGGTGTTCGTGGTCGAGGACGGGCGTGCGGAGCCGCGACGGGTCGAGGTGGGCCGCCGTTCCGGGTTCACCACGCAGATCCTTGAGGGCCTGGAGGCAGGCGAGCGCGTAGTTACCCGTCCGGGCGACCGCGTGCAGGCCGGTACCCGCGTCGTCGAAAACTGACCTGCCCATGGTCGAAACCCCGAATGCCTCGCCCGAGGCGCTGGATGACCTGCTGAGTCCGCTGGATGCCGCGCTGGCCACGCGCGGTGCGGCCGTGCTGGTGGCCGAACCGGGGGCGGGCAAGACCACGCGGGTGCCGCTGCACCTGGCGGATTCCGTATCCGGGGGGCGGGTCATCGTGCTTCAGCCGCGCCGCCTGGCCGCGCGCATGGCGGCCACGTTCATGGCCGGGCAACGCGGCGAGCCGGTCGGGCAGACGGTTGGTTACCGCGTGCGCGACGAACAGAAGGTCTCGGCGCATACCCGCGTCGAGCTGGTCACCGATGGCCTGTTCCTGCGCCGCATCCAGGCCGACCCGCTGCTGGAGGATGTCGCCGCGGTCGTGTTCGACGAATTCCACCTGCGCCGGCCCGAGGCCGAACTGGCGCTGGCTTTCGCGCTGCAGGTGCGCCGGTTGCTGCGCCCGGAGCTGCGGATCGTGGTGATGTCCGCCACCCTCGACGACGAGGCCGTGGCGCGACTGCTTGCGGGGCCGGAGGCGGACCCCGTGCCCGTATTGCGGGCTCGCGGACGACAGTTCCCGGTGGAGGTGCGCTACGCGCCGCCGAGGAAGGGCGCCCCGCTGGCCGACACCGTGGCGCAGGCCGTGCGCGAGGCACTGGAGGCCGAGCCGGGTTCGGTGCTGGTCTTTCTGCCCGGCGAGCGCGAGATCCGCGAGGTGGCCGCGCGCCTGGGGGAGACCCTGGAGACGCCGGTCGGCCCCGCGCGGGTGGCACCGTTGTTCGGGCGGCTGTCGGCGGAGGAGCAGAACCGTGCGGTGCGACCGGCTCCGCAAGGCGAACGCAAGGTGGTGCTGGCCACCGACATTGCCGAGACCAGCCTGACCATCGAGGGTGTGCGCGTGGTGGTCGACGCGGGGCTATCCCGTGAGCCGCGTTTTGATGCCGCCACCGGGCTGTCGCGACTGGTGACGGTCGCCGCCTCGAAGGCCGCGGCGGAACAGCGCGCCGGCCGTGCCGGACGGACCGAACCCGGCGTCGCGATCCGGCTGTGGGCGCGCGCCGAGGAGGTGCAGCGTCCGGACTACGCGACGCCCGGGTTGCAACAGGTCGATCTGTTGCCGCTGGCCCTGGAGCTGGCCGGCTGGGGCGAGGCGGTGGCCGAACTCGACTGGCTGGAGCCGCCGCCGGCGCACGGCATGGCCGCCGCGCAGGCGATCCTTTCGGAGCTGGGCGCGCTGGACGCCGAAGGGCGGATCACCGGTCACGGCCGCGCCCTGCTGCGGCTGCCGACGCATCCGCGCCTGGCGCACATGCTGCTGCGGGCGCGCGAGCGGGGCCTCTCGCGTCTGGCCTGCGAGCTGGCGGTGGTGGTCGAGGAGCCGGGAATGGCCGGGCCGGGTGCCCCGCTGGAACTGGGGGAGCGCCTGGTGCAGGCACGGCGTGCGGGCGGCCGCGCCTGGAAGTCCGGGCTGCGGCGGCTGGAGCAGGCCCTGGCGCGGCTGGACGACCGCGCCGGCGCAGCAGAATCCGTACTGGACGAGGCTGTGGCGCTGGGGGTGCTGGCTGCGCTGGCCTGGCCCGAACGCATCGCGCGGCCACGCGGCGGGCAGGCCGGGCGCTTCGTGATGGGCAATGGCCGCGGGGCGTTGCTGTCGGAGCGCGAGCGCCTGGCGCATGCCGAGTACCTGGTGGCGGTGGACTGCACCGACGCCGAACGCGAGGCACGTATCCGCTGCGCGGTGGCGCTGGACCTCGCCGCGCTGGAGCGCGAGGCCCCGGAGCTTTTCCACCGCGAGACGCGTTGCGACTGGGTGGAGGACGGGGCGCGGCTGGAGAACGCGCGCATCCGCCGCATTGGCACGTTGGTGGTCGAGCGGCAGATGGTCGCGCTGGACGACCCCGCGTCCACGATCCCGCGCTGGTGTGAACGGATGCGCCGCGAAGGGCTTGCGCTGCTGCCGTGGGATGACGCGGCGACCCAGCTGCGCGCGCGCATCCAGCTGCTGCATCAGGCGATGCCGGAGGCGGGCTTTCCCGACATGGGTGACGCCGCGTTACTCGCCGGTCTCGAGGACTGGCTGGGGCCGTACCTGGCCGGGATGACGCGGCTGCGCGATCTGGACCGGCTGGACCTGGCTGCGATCCTGCGCGCGCGGCTGGACTGGGAGCATCAACAGCGACTGGAGCGCGACGCGCCGGCCCGTATCGCGGTGCCCTCCGGTTCCGCCCACCGGGTCGACTACACCCAGGACCCGCCGGTGCTGGCGGTGAAGCTGCAGGAGCTGTTCGGCCTGGCGGAAACGCCCGCGGTAGCCGGAGGTCGCGTGGCGCTGGTGCTGCACCTGCTGTCGCCGGCGCGGCGCCCGGTGCAGGTCACCCAGGATCTGAAGAGTTTCTGGGAGAACGGCTACCCGGAGGTGCGGCGCGAGCTGAAGGGCCGTTACCCGAAACACCCGTGGCCGGAGGATCCGTGGAATGCGCCGGCCACGCGGCATGCGAAGCGGCGTGGGTAGGCAGTCCAGGTTTGGCGGGGGCTTCGCCTGCAAGCAGGCTCCCACAGAGGTCAGCACAACGCGGGACGCCGCGCGTGACCCCCTGTGTCGTCATCCCGGAAACCGCGGAGCGGTTATCCGGGATCTCGGGCGTCGGGGTGGCCATGGCCGCGGAGATCCCGGCTCTTCGCTGCGCTGTGGCCGGGATGACGCCGGGGTGATGAGTGCCAGGCAGCACCTGGGGCGCCGGGTGGTGTGGACGATGCGGCGGAGGGCGTTCTCCGGTAGTGTCGCGTTCAGCTCTGTTGCGAGTCCCGTGCGAGGAAGCGAACCCCGATGCTGAAGTTTCTGACCGTGATCCTGATCCTGCTGTTCGTCTGGTGGCGGGTGTCGCGCTGGATGGATGTGCGCCGCCGCCGTGCGCGGGGGGAGGATGTGTCCTATCAGGTGGACGTGAAGGGGTTTCGCCCGATCACGGTGCTCAGTGTCATCTTTCTGCTGCTGTACGGCGGCTACGTGATCTGGTTTGCCCTGAACGAGTGGTTCGATCTGCTGTAGATCAACGTCTCCCTAGTCGATCCCGAGTTTCTTCAGGCGATAACGCAACTGGCGGAAGCTGAGGCCGAGCAGGCGTGCGGCGGCCGTGCGGTTGCCGCCGGTCTGCTGCAGGGCGGTAGCGATGGCCTGGCGTTCCTGCGCGGCGAGCTGGTCGTCCAGGGCGCTCTCCGCGCCGTCGAAGCCGTTCTCGGGTTCGCCGTACTTCGCGCCCGGGGTGGGTTCGGTGCCCAGACCGTTCGCCGGCAGGTCGATGTTGCCGGCGCGGATCAGCGGCCCTTCGCACAGCGTGGCGGCGCGTTCCAGGATGTTCTCCAGCTCGCGGACGTTGCCGGGGAAGCCGTGCCCCTGCAGGGCCGCGAGGGCGTCGGGTGCCAGCTCCAGGTCGCCGGTCTGCCACTGCTCGCCGATGCGTTGCAGGATGCGCGTGGCCAGGCGTTCGATGTCGCCGCGGCGCGCGCGCAACGGCGGCACCTTCAGCTCGATCACGTTCAGGCGGTAGTAGAGATCCTGGCGAAAGCGGCCCTCGCGCACGGCCTTTTCCAGGTCGTGGTGGGTGGCGCTGAGGATGCGTACGTCGACCGGGATCTCGCGGGTGCCACCGACCGGCTTGATGGCGCGTTCCTGGATGGCGCGCAGCAGCTTCACCTGCATCGGCAGCGGCAGGTCGGCGACCTCGTCGAGGAACAGCGTGCCGCCGTCGGCGGACTGGAACAGACCGGTATGGTCCTGGGTGGCCCCGGTGAACGCGCCCTTGCGGTGGCCGAAGAATTCGCTCTCCATCAGCTCGCCGGGGATGGCGCCGCAGTTGACCGGCACGAACGGACGTTCGGCGCGCGGGCCGAGGCGGTGGATCTCGCGCGCGACCAGCTCCTTGCCGGATCCGGACTCTCCGGAGATGAACACCGGGGCCTGGCTGCGCGCCAGCTTGTGGATGGTGGCACGCAGACGCTGCATGGGCTCGGACTGGCCCAGCAGCGGGCTGTCATCGGGGGTAGCCGGGGTGGCGTCGTCGCCGGGCTCTTCCGCGATCGAGGCAGCCGGCTCCAGGCGCAGGGCCGCGTCGATCAGTTCGCGCAGCTGTTTCAGGTCCACCGGCTTGCTGACGAAGTCGAAGGCGCCCAGCTTCAGCGCCAGGACGGCGGTATCCACGCTGCCGTGGGCGGTGATGACGGCCACGGGAAGCTCCGGGCGTTCGCTCTGGATGTGGCGGACGAGGTCCAGCCCGTCGCCGTCCGGCAGGCGCATGTCGGTCAGGCACAGGTCAAAGTCGTGCTCGGCGATCAGGGCGCGGGCCGGCTCGAGGCGGGTGGCCGTGGTGGCCTCAAGGCCCATGCGGGCCAGGGTGATCTCGAGAAGTTCGCAGATGTCGGGTTCGTCGTCCACGACCAGCACGTGGCGGATGCTCATGCGCCTTGTTCCTTTGGCGAATCGGTTTCCAGGGGGGCGAACAGGATCCGGAAGCAGCCGCCGATGGGTGTGTGGACGTATTCCAGCGACGCCCCGTTGTTTTCGCACAGCATGCGCGAGATGTACAGGCCAAGGCCGGTGCCCCCGGCACGCCCGGAGACGAACGGTTCGAACAGGTCCTTTTCCTGTTCGGCAGAGATGCCCGGCCCGGCGTCGATCACGTCCAGACTGACCACCCGCGCGACCTGGCCGGCGCCGCCGCGCAGCACGATGGGCGGGCTGTCGGGCTGATCGTGGCCGCCATGGATGCGCGCATTGCTGCACAGGTTCCACAGGATCTGGTTGAGCTGGGAGGGGTCGAACTGGATCTCGGAATCGGCCGGTTCGATGCGCGCATGCAGGGTCTCTCGCGGCAACTGCAGCGCACCGCAGAACTCCTCGGCGAAGCGATCCAGGGTCTCCTGAAGGTTCAGCCGCTCGCGTCCTCCGGCGTCCCTGCGTGACAGGCTGAGGACGTTGGAGATCAGTTCGTTCACGCGCTTGCTCTGGTTGTTGATGATGTCGAGCAGGCGCTGGTCGTGAGGCTTGAGATCCGGCGATTCGCCGAGCAGCTGCGCGCTGTGGCTGATGGCTCCCAGGGGGTTGCGGATCTCGTGGGCAATGCTGGCGGTCAGGCGGCCGAGGGCCTGCAGCTTGCCGGCCTGGGCCTGACGCTGGAGTTCGGCGGCGTCCTCCAGGATCAGCAGACTGCCCTGGTCGCCGCGGTCACCCAGCGGGGCCAGACGGATCCGCAGGGCCGGCTGGTCGCGGTCGCCCGGCAGCTGCTGGCTGGTCGTGGGCATGCCGTTGCGCTGCCAGTCGCGGATCACGCGTGCCACCGAGGGCGACAGGGACGACAGGTGGCGTCCCGGCCGCGGGGGGAGCAGACGGCGCGCGGCCTCGTTGATGGAGCGGATGTACCCGTCCGGGTCGACCGCGATGACACCGGCGCTCATGCGCGCGATGATCTGGGCGTTCAGTTCGGCCAGGTTGGCCAGGTCCACCTCCTGGCGTTCCACCTGGGCGCGGGTCTCGCCGGCCCGGCGGGCGAACTGGCGGGCCAGCAGGCCGGCCGCAAACAGGGTGGCACCCAGCAGCCCCGCCTGGGTGATGGCGGTATCGGCGGGGTGCAGGAATAGTGCGCTCACGCCCTCGGCCAGCAATAGCGTCAGGGTGGCGATCGCGGCCAGGGTCAGGGCGAAGCGTGCGCTGGAGAGCAGCACGGCCGCCACCAGGGCCGGGACCAGCAGAAGGCCAATGCCGGTGCCAACCCCTCCGGAGACGATCAGCAACGCGATCAGGCCGATGCCGTCGCCGGCGCCGCCGATCAACGCGATACGGGTGAGGCTGGTGGTGTCCGGATTGTGGGTGCAGCGCCAGGCGAAGGCGGCGGCGACGAGCGCAAACGCGAGATAGGCGGTGGCGATGACCGCGTAGAACTGGGGGGTGACGAGATGCAGCCCCAGCGGGGTATCCGGGAACAGCCCGAGCAGTAGCAGGACCGCCGCGACAAAGACCCGGTAGAGCGCGAAAAGCCAGGCGGAACGCCGGGTGTCGGCGTCGATCGGCGTGTTCCCCCCGGACTGGTTATCCATGGACGAGGGTCAGTCGTCTTCGGTGCGGGAGTCGGCGTCCGAGCGGTTGCGGTCGACCTCGGCGTGCTGCGGTGAGCAGTAGAGGCGGTCGCCGTCGCGGTAGGCCTCGGCCTCCGGCACGTGCACGCCGCAGAAGGCGCAGCGGATCACCGCGCCGCCCTCTTTCAGGCGTTCGGGCCGTTCATCCTGGCGGACCTGCTTGCGGTTGCTGGTGGAGCGCACGAGGGTGCGCACCGCAAGGAACACGGCGACGATGGCGACGATCAGTAGCAGCAGGCGCATGGCGTGATTCTAGGGAGACGCTGATGAATTTGCACGTGCGCGTAGACGCCCCGTTGTGCTGGCAGGATGACGATCGCGGACCCCCGCCGTAGGAGGCCCGCGAGCCCGTTGGCTTTAGCCGGTATTGCGCATGCCCGCGGCGATCGCGTTGATCGAGCGCAGCAGGGGCGACAGCCACGGGTTTTCGTCGGCGTCGTCGTCGGCCTCGGCGTCGAACTGGCGAGACTCGCGCAGCAGGTGAATCTGGATGCTGTTGAGCGGGTCCAGGTACGGGTTGCGCCGTTGCAGCGAACGCGCCAGCAGGGGCGTTTCGTCCATCAGTCGGTCCAGTTGTGCCACGCGCAGCACTTCGGTGACGGTGCGGCTGTGTTCCTCGCGCACCAGGACGTAGATGCGCTCGGCCAGTTCCGGGTCGCTGCACAGGCGGGCGTACTCCGCGGCGGTGCGCATGTCGGCCTTGGTCAGGGCCATCTGGCAGTTGGACAGCAACGAGCGGAAGAACGGCCACTCCTGGTACATGCGCTGCAACTGGGCCAGGCGTTCGGGGTCGTCGCCGCGCCACTGTGCCAGCGCGGTGCCGATGCCGTACCAGGCGGGCAGGGTGTGGCGCGCCTGGGCCCAGCCGAAGACCCAGGGGATCGCGCGGATCGAGCTCTTGGAACGGTCGGTCTTGCGCCGGTGCGATGGCCGCGAGCCGATATTCAGGAAACCGATCTCCTGTACCGGGGTGATCTCGTAGAAGTAATCGAGCACGCGCTCGGTGCGGTCGATCAGCTCGCGGTAGGCATCCTCGCCAGCCTGCGCGAGCTCGTGCATGGTGGCGCGGTAGTCGTCGCGATCCTTGCGCGGCGGCCGGATCAGGCTGCGCGAGGCGAGCATGACGCCGGTCGCACCCATGCCCAGCTCGTACACCGCGGTTTCCACGTTGGAGTACTTGTACGACAGTACCTCGCCCTGTTCGGTGAACTTGATCCGGCCCTGCACCGTGGCCGGGGGCTGGGCGAGGATGGACTCGTGGGTCGGGCCGCCGCCGCGCCCGACGGTGCCGCCGCGGCCGTGGAACAGCTGGCAGCGCACGCCGAAGCGGTCGGTAATGCCGACGATCTTCTTCTGTGCCTCGTAGAGGTTCCAGCTGGAGGCGAGGATGCCGCCGTCCTTGCAGGAATCGGAGTAGCCGAGCATGACGTCCTGGATGTTCCCGGAGGCGGCCAGCAGTCGTGCATACACCGGGTTGGACAGCAGGCCCTCGAGGACGTCCTCGACATGCAGCAGGTCCTCGATGGTCTCGAACAGCGGCGAGATGCGCAGATGGCAGAACGGGTTGCCTTCTTCGTCGTTGCCCGCGAGACCTGCCAGGCGGCCCAGCAGCAGGACCTCCAGCACATGCGAGGCGGCGTGGGTCATGGAGATCACGTAGGTGCCGATGCCGTCCGGACCGACCTCGCGGCGCATGCTCTGGATCACCTCGAATACGCGCAGGGTCTCGCGGGTGCTCTCGCCCAGGGCCTTGCGGTCCACCTCGGGCAGGTTCTCCACGGCGATCAGTTCGCTCAGCGCCTGCTGGCGGCCGGTCTCGTCCAGCGCGGCGTAGTCGGTGTCCGGTGCCAACTGGCCCAGCAGTTCCGCGATCGCGTCGGAGTGGACGGTGGACTCCTGGCGCACGTCCAGGTGGTGCAGGTGAAAGCCGAAGGTCTCGACCAGGCGGATCAGATCGGTCAGCGCGCCGCTGGCGATGTTGCGATCACCATGGCTGACCAGCGAGTCGCGGATCAGCTTGAGGTCGTTCAGGAAGGCCTGGGCGTCGGCATAGGCGCTGTTGGTCGGCAGCACGGCGGCCTCGCCGCGGACCCGGCGCACCACGGTGTCCAGGGTCTCGCGCAAACGGTAGCGCATGATGTAGAGCTTGCGCCGGTAGGGCTCGCTCTCGAAGCGGTCGGAGGCGCCCTGGAACACCGCGTTGGCGATATTGGAGTCGGCGTCCAGGCTGTCGAGGAATGCCTGCGACGGCTGGCACATGAAGGACGAGTGCGTCAGCACGTTGCGCAGGTGGTTGACCCGCTTGAGGTACTCGCGCAGGACCTGTTCCATCGCCAGGCGGCAGGACAGCTCGGTGACCTCGGGGGTCACGTTCGGGTTGCCGTCGCGGTCGCCGCCGATCCAGGAGCCAAAGTGCAGGAAGGCCGGGATGCGTACCGGCAGGCTGCCGTCCGGGTTGACGCCGTAGATCCGGCGGATGGCCTTCTCGAGGAAGCGGTAGGACTGCGGGATGGCCTCGAACAGGCTCTCCTCGAAATAGAACAGGCCGTACTTGATCTCGTCCTGAACCTGCGGCTTTTTCACCCGCACCTCGTTGGTGCGCCAGAGGATCTGGATCTGGGTCTCCAGTTCCTCGGTGATCAGGCGGCGCTCTTCCTCGCCCAGCCCCGGCTGGTTCAGCCGGTCGGCGGTCTCGAACACGCGGCGCTGGTTCTCCATCGTGGTCCGGCGGCGGGCCTCGGTGGGGTGGGCGGTGAACACCGGCTGGTAGTGCAGCTCGTTGAGCAGGCGTTCCAGCTCCTCGGCGGTGACGCCTTCGCCATGCAGCTCGCGCAGGGTCTGGTCGAAGGAGCCGGTCCATAGCGGCTCGCCGCTGGAGACCTGGGCTCGGCGCCAGCGGTAGAACAGGTCTTCCTCGGCGATGTTGACCAGGCTGAAGTAGATGCTGAAGGCGCGGATCACGCGCTCGGTCAGCGAGGCGTCGAAGTGCGTGATGTCGGCCATCAGCTGGCGGCGCAGGTCCGGATCCTCGTCCTTGCGCAGGCTGACGAAGCCGCGGCGCAGCTTCTCCACCGCGTCGAACACGGCCTGGCCTTCCAGGTCGTGAATCACGTTGCCCAGGAGTTCCCCGAACAGGCGCACGCGGGCGCGCAGTTCCTTGTCCTTGGGGAGGAATCGGTCGTGTTGATCGCTTCGAGTCATATCGGGCCTGTGCGCGCAGGACGACGATCGCCGCTGCCTGGGCTTGCCGGTTGGGGTTCGGGAGGTCGCGAAAAGGACGCGATTATAGCGCAGATGCCGCCTTCGCACGCCGGCTGCGGCGCGGAAGCTGTTCGCGGTACAGGGCGAGATAGGCATCGGCGCTGGCGGTCCAGCCGAAGTCGCGTGCCATGCCGTTGTGCATCAGCTGTTCCCAGTGGCCGTCGCCGCGGGCGGTATACAGCGCCAGGGCGCGCTCCAGGGCGGCGCCGAGGGCGGCGACGCTGTCCGGGGTGAAGCTGAAACCGGTGGCGGTGCCCGCCTCCAGGTTCTCCGGCGTGGCATCCACGACGGTGTCGGCCAGACCGCCGGTGGCGTGGACCACCGGCGGGGTGCCGTAGCGCAGGCTGTAGAGCTGGTTGAGCCCGCAGGGCTCGAAGCGCGACGGCATCAGGAACAGGTCGGATCCGGCCTCGATCTGGTGGGCCAGCGGTTCGTCGTAGCCGATGTGCACGCCGACCTGGCCGGGGTAAGCGCGCGCGAGGGCGCCGGTGGCGTGTTCCAGGTCCTTCTGGCCGGAGCCGACCAGGGCCAGCTGGATGCGCCCGGCCTCCAGCAGTGGCGTGCAGGCCGCATGCAGCAGATCGACACCCTTTTGGTCGACCATGCGGCCGACATGGCCCAGCAGCGGGATGTCCGGGTTGGTCTCCAGGCCCATGCGGGTCTGCAATGCCGCCTTGTTGGCGGCCTTGCCCGCGAGGTCCTCGGCGCTGTAGCGCGCGGCGATGTGGCGGTCGCGCGCCGGATCCCAGTCGCTGTAGTCGACCCCGTTGAGGATGCCGTGCAGGTCGGCGCTGCGGGCGCGCAATACGCCGTCCAGCCCCATGCCGTGGACCGGTTCCTGGATCTCGCGGGCGTAGGTGGGCGAGACCGTGGTGATCGCGTCGGCGAAGATCAGGGCCGCCTTCATGAACGAAAGCTGGTCGTGAAACTCGAGGGCCTCCGGGTGCCACAGGTCCGCGGGCAGGTTCAGATCCTGCACGGTGCTCGCCGGGAACAGGCCCTGGTAGGCCAGATTGTGGATGGTGAACACCGTCCGCGGGCGTTCGACGCCGGTGCGCTCCGGATCCAGCAGCAGAGGCACGAGACCGGTCTGCCAGTCGTTCAGGTGAATCAGTTCCGGCGCCCAGTCCAGCCCGGCCTCGTCCCGCGCCAGCGCCACGATGGCGCGGGCGAAACCGGCAAAGCGCTGGGCGTTGTCCGGCCAGTCCATGCCGTTGCTGGCGCTGTAGGGGTTGCCGGCGCGCTGGAAGTATTCCGGCCAGTCGATCAGGTAGACCGGAAGCCGGGTCCCGGGCAGTCGGCCCTCGATGATCTGCCAGGGGGCGCCGTCCGGACCCGGGCGCGGGGTGGCATCCACCAGGTTGCGACAGGCCTCGGGGTAGCCGGGTAGCACCAGACGGGCATCCTGGCGCCGCCGGCGCAGGGCGGCGGGCAGGCTGGCGCTGACATCGGCGAGCCCCCCGGTCTTGACCAGACCGTAGGCCTCGCTGCTGGCGAACAGGATGCGCATGCAAAAAATCCCCAAGTGCGGAACCGGCGGCGCCGGATGACTTTCTGCTAATTGTAACGCAGGGGCCGGGGCGGCACTCTGGAGGTCTAGAGAGACACTGATCAATATACTTTGCGTTGATGCCTTGTGGCCCTCGATCCGGTGTGCAGCCCCTACCCAAAGAATGGGGGACCATTGGACATGGGGCACGAACGCGAATGTGTACATTGATCAGCAACTCCTAACAACCGAGGGAAAAGAATGGCGGCAGGAGTGGGTGCGGTGATGGAGAGTGCCTTGCGGGTCGAGGCCCGACGGCTGGCGGACGAGCCCCTGCGCGAGCTGTTCGCGCGCGATCCGGATCGAGTGCAACGCGACGTACAGGAGGTCGCCGGGTTGCGCCTGGACTGGACGCGCCAGCGCCTGGACGGTGCGGCCTGGGATGCCCTGTACGAGCGCGCTGCGGCCTGTGAGGTATCGGAGGCGGTGCGGGCGCTGTTTGCCGGCGAGCGGGTCAACACCACCGAGGGGCGGGCGGCCCTGCACACGGCCCTGCGCCTGCCGCGCGACGCCCACTGTGAAGTGGATGGCGCGGACGTGGTTCCGCAGGTGCATGCGCAGCTCGACCGGGTCGAGACGTTCGTGCGGCGGATCCACGACGGGGCCCACCGTGGCTACAGCGGGCGTCCGATCCGTCGCGTGGTGAACATCGGCATTGGCGGCTCCGACCTCGGGCCGCGCATGGTCTGCCGGGCGCTTGCGCCGCATGCACAGGCGACGGCCGACGGCGTGCCGCTGACCGTGCAGTTCGTCTCCAACGTGGATGGCGCGGCGCTCTCCGCCGTGTTGCGCGAGGCCGATCCGGAAACCACGCTGTTCATCGTCGCATCGAAGACCTTCGGCACCCAGGAGACCCTGACCAACGCCCGTGCGGCCCGCGCCTGGCTGCTGCGGCATGCGCCGGACGACACGGCCGTCGCGCGCCACTTCGTGGCGGTCTCCACCGCACGCGACCGGGTAACGGAGTTCGGCATCGACCCGGACAACATGTTCGGCTTCTGGGACTGGGTCGGCGGGCGCTATTCCGTGTGGTCCACCATCGGGTTGCCGGTGGCGCTGCTCCTCGGCATGGACGGCTTCCGTGCGTTTCTCGGCGGGGCCCATGCCATGGACGAACACGTGCTCCAGACGCCGGTCTCCAGCAATGCCGCAGTGCGCATGGCGTTGGTGGATTTGTGGAACCAGAACCTGCTGGGGGCGCAGTCGCGCGCGGTACTGCCCTACGACGAACGCCTGTCGCTGCTGCCGCCGTACCTGCAGCAGGCGGAGATGGAGAGCCTGGGCAAGCGCGTGGGGCTGGACGGGCAGGTCGTGACGGACGCAACCGGCGCGGTGGTCTGGGGTGCGGTGGGCACCGATGGTCAGCACGCCTTCTTCCAGTTGCTCCACCAGGGCACGCGCTTCATCCCGGCCGAGTTCATCGGCGTGGCCCGCCCCGAGCACGACCTGCCGGCGCAGCACCCGTTGCTGCTGGCCAACCTGGTGGCGCAGGCCGAGGCGCTGGCGATGGGCAAGGACGAGGCCGCGGTGCGCGCCGAGATGGCGGCGGCCGGGCAGTCGCCGGAGGCGATTGATGCGCTGGCGCCGCACCGGACCTTCCCCGGCAATCGGCCGAGCACGCTGATTCTGCTGGAACGCCTGGATCCGGCCACGCTGGGCGCGTTGATCGCGCTGTTCGAGCACAAGATCTACGTGCTGGCCACGCTGTGGGGGATCAACGCCTTCGATCAGTGGGGGGTGGAGCTGGGCAAGCAGCTGGCCGGTCAGGTACTTGAGGACCTGGCGCCCGGCGCGACCGCCGGCGAGCACGATCTTGCAACCACCGCCACGCTCGACTGGCTGCGCCCGCGGCTTCCGCCGCGGGACTGACCCGCGTCCGTTCCGGCTCTGCTCAGACGGTCAGGGCGTCGTCGGACTCCTCGATCTCGGGGACGTCCGTGGGCAGCGTGATACTGCGGGTCTCGCCATCCAGCCAGTAGCGGATTTCGGCGGGCTCGCCCTCCGGTGTCGCGGAGATCGCCTCGAGGAAGTCCATCGGGGTGGTGGGCGTGCGCTCGTTCACTTTCAGAATCAGGGCGCCGTGGGTCAGGCCCGCGGCGGCGGCGCGGCCCGCGGCACGGCTGACCAGCACGCCGGATTCGTCCGGCAGTTGCAGGGCTTCGCGCAGGTCGTTGCGGGCCTCCACAACGGTGATGCCGAGGGCGGTGACGACCTCGTCCTCGCCCGGCGGGGTGTAGTCGAAGGCGACATCGGCCTCCAGGATTTCCGGCGCGACATGGATGGCGGCCCCGCTGCGTACCGCCAGGGCGAGCCCGTCGCTGGGGCGGGTGTCGATCAACCGGGGTTCGGCCTCGCCGGCGATCCGTACCTCCAGCCAGCCGAGATAGGTACCGTTCTCCAGGCCGTCAATGATCACCCGTTCCAGGCGCGCATCCATCTGCTCCAGCAGGTCGATCATCAGGTCGTGGGTCTGCGGGCGCGACAGTGTTATGTCGTGCATGGCCAGCAGGATCGCGCGGGCCTGGTCGGTCCCGATCACGATGGGGACCACCTCGCCGGACGCCGGGTGTCGCAACAGCGCGATGGGCGTGCCGGAGCCGGCATCCACCCCGACGGTGGCCAGTTCGACCGGCAGCAGGCGCTCCGGGTCGGTCGCCATGTCGCGGGCCAGCGCCTCGCCGCCGATGACCAGCAACAGGACGAGCAGGGCGGGCAGGAACAACCGGAAGCGGGGTGTCATCAGGGCAGCCTGGAAATAGGGTGTATCCCGATCATGGCAGTGCGGTTGCGGGGCGTCCAGAATACCGCCTTGTCCCCCGTGAACGGATCGCTGCGATGACCTCCGACAAGCCCTATGCCCCGGCCGCGGATCAAAACCGCGCGCCGATCCTGGCCCAGCTGCGCGAGCAGTTCCTTGCGCATGGACGGGTGCTGGAGATCGGCGCCGGCACCGGGCAGCACGCGGCGCATTTCGCCGCGGCTTTGCCGCATCTCGACTGGTATCCCAGTGACGTGGCAGAGAACCTGCCGGGCGTGGAGGCCTGGCGACGCGACGCGGCCCTGCCCAATCTGCGGCCCCCGCTGAAACTGGACGTGCTACGGGATGCCTGGCCGGAGGGGCCGTTCGAGTACGTCTACAGCGCGAATACCGTGCATATCATGCACTGGCCGGCGGTGGAGGCTCTGTTTGCCGGCGTGGCCCGGGTACTGGCGCCGGGTGGGCTGTTCGCGCTGTACGGCCCGTTTGCCCACGACGGTTCGCATACCGCCGAGTCCAACGCCCGGTTCGACCAGATGCTGCGGGCGCAAGATCCGGGCATGGGCGTGCGCGACCGCGCCGACCTGGATGCCCTCGCCACGGCCGCCGGCCTCGAGCCCGCGGCGGTCATCGACCTGCCGGCCAACAATCAGATCCTTCTCTGGCGCAGGGCTTAACGACCACGAAGGCACGAAGAAGGGCCAGAGCGAAAGAATATTCACCACGGAGGTCACAGAGGGCACGGAGAAGAAAAACGATCTGGGAAGAGGCACAAGCAGGGGTAGCGACTTGCGTAACTTCAGCCCCCGGACTTTTCTTCGTGCGTTTCGTGGTGAATACAGGGGGTCAGCAGTCGCCGATGCGCTGGCCGCGCATCTCCATGCGCACGTTCATCCGGCCCATCGGGGTATCCATCTCGCTGGTCATTTCGCCCTCGGTGCGATCGCCCATGAAGCGCATGCTGCCGTCCATCTGCATGCGTCCGCCCTGCGGGCCGGGGCAGCTCATGGTGTAGTCCATGCGGTCGGCTGTCATGTCCATCTGGTCCAGGGTGCAGCCTTCCGGCGCCTCGATGATGTTCTCGCCGCGGTCGAGGTCTTCCTGGGTGACGCACTCGGTGGTGGTCTCGGTCTGGTCCGGCATGCCGCCCATGCCTTCCATGATCATGGTGGTCTGGTTTTCCCAGAGACCGGGCTGGATGTTCGGGGTCTCGGCCTGGACGACGAGCGGCAGGGCAACGAGCGGCAGGGCGGCAAGAAGGATGCGCAGCATGGCTGTCTCCTGAAAGGGGCGTGAGTGCGTCTTGCCCAATGGTGCCTGGCGCGTCATGACGGGGCAAACGCGGGTGGCGGTGCCCGCTGGCTGGTACCTTGGGTGTGTGGGAGGGAGGAACTGTAATGGCAATACCGTTATGGCTGGTCGGCGGTGTCGGGGCGCTCGCGCTGGGCGGTGTCCTGTGGCAGGAGGGGCAATTGTCGGGCGGCTCCGCGGGGCATGCGCACTTGGCCGCGCCGCGCTGCGAGGTGCCCATCACCCTGCATCTGGAGGCTGTGGACCCGCGCTTCCGGCTGGAGCGTGACGCGGTGCAGGCGGCCCTGGATGCGGCCGTGAGCATGTGGGACGGGCAGACGCCGGAAACACTTTTCCATCAGCGCGAGGGCGAAGGCATGCCGGTGCGGCTGGTGTTCGACGAGCGCCAGGCGGGTGCCGAGAGCCGCGACCGGGCGCGCGCGGAGCTGGACCGGCTCAAGCGGGGGATCGCCGAGCGCGAGGAGCGCCTGGATCACCGTCACTCGGCGCTGGCGGCGGATGCCGCGGGCTATCAGCGACGCCTGGACGACCTTCAGGCGCGCCAGCGCGAGTACGAAGAGGCGGTGGCCGCCTGGAATGCCGGACGCATGGCGCACAGCGCGGGGAACCGCGAGCGGCTGGAACGGCAGCGCCGGGCGCTGGATGCGGCGCGGGACGACCTGGAGCAGCGCCGCCGCACGCTGGAGCGTCGGCGCGACGAGCTCAACCGCGAGATCCGCGACCTCGAGGGCGAGATCGATGGCTTCAACGAACGGGTCGCGGAACTGAACCGCGAGATCGGCGCGACCGGGGCCTTCGATATGGCGGTCTACGAGCAGCAGGGCGCGCGGCGCTCCATCACCGTGTACAAGGCCAGTGACGCGGACGAGCTGCGCCTGACGCTGGCGCACGAGCTGGGGCACGCCCTGGGGATCGAGCATGTGGACGACCCGACCGCGGTGATGCACGCGATCCTGGGCGAGGCCAACGCCGGGCGGCGCGATCTGAGTGACGCCGACCGGCGCGCCCTGGCGGCGGCCTGCGAAGTGGAGCTGGAGCGGTGATGAACGGGGCGGGGCGTATGCCCGGCCCCGGATTCGGCGCTAGAAGTGGTAGCGCATGGCGGCCGACAGGACGTGCACGTGACCCTTGGTCGTGCCCTGCATGTTGATGTCGGTCCCGTTAAAGCTGCGCGTGATGTCGAGATCCTCGCTGGCGATGTGGATGTAGCTGTAGCCCAGGTCGAAGGTGAAGCGCTCGCTGCGGGCGTAGCTGGCGCCGAAGGAGAACCAGGTGCGGTCGCCATCCGGGGTGCGCGTGCCGCGCCCGTTGGTCTGCGTCGGGGTCTGGTCGTACTGGATGCCGCCACGCAGGGTCCAGCGCGGGTTCATCGCGTACTCGGCCCCCACCGCCAGGGCGTAGCTGTTGCGGTAGTTCTGTTCCAGCACCTGGTCGCCGGTCGCGAGTTCGATCCGGATCTCGTCGAAGTTCGACCAGTTGAACCAGGTGTACTGGGCGAGGCCGGTCCAGCGGTCACTGAAGCGATGACGAATGCCAATCGAGGCGATATCGGGTAGCTTCAGGTCGGCCTGGCCACCTTGAACGATGGTGTCGCCTACTTGGGCGCGTAGGGGGTCGTTTGTCGATAGCGTCGCGGTGGCTGTGCCCTGGAGGGTATGGGTGACGCCTTCACGGTAATGGATGCCCAGGCGGGTCGCATCGCTCAGGTCGAACAGCATCCCGATGTTGAAGCCGACATCCCAGTTGTCGCCCTCGAGTTCGAATTTCCCGTCGGTGTCCGGATTGAGACCGGCCGGGTCCGGTGTCGCGCTGCGCAGGGTGGCATCGGCGTACTGCAGGTCGAGGCCGCCGCCGATGGAGATCCGGTCGGTCAGCTCGAACGCGATGCTCGGTTGCAGATTGAGCACGCGCAGGTCGGATTCCAGTGAGTCGTAGCGGGCGAAGAAGTTGTCGTTGTACTTATTCTTCAGGCCGAACGGGGCGCTGAGGCCGAAGCCCAGCCAGACTCGGTCGGAGTACTGCTGTGCCCAGTACAGGTTGGGCACCGGGGTCGGGTCATAGGGGTTGCTGCTGTCGCGCCCGGGGATCTGGGTGCTGCGCTGATTGACCTCGGAGTTGGGCATCAGCAGATGCACACCGGCCTGGAGTTCGTTGCCCTTCAGGCGGGTCATGCCAGCCGGGTTGAAGTAGATGGTGGAGGCATTTGAGGCGACGGCGACATCCCCCGCATGGGCCCGGCCGAGGCCGGACGCGCCCTGCGTCTGGATGTAGAAGCCGGCGGCCATCAGGGTTGCGGGGGCGGCAAACAGGGCGGAGCTAACGGCGATCGAGAGCGCCAGGCGGCGCGACGGTGTCAGAGTCATGCGGTCTCCCCTCTTTTTTTGTTCCAGGGGGCCGCAGCGATGCCGCGTCCGGTGTCGGTCGCAGGCTCCCCCGAGGCGGACCCTACCGCCTCGGGAAGATCACGCCAACCGCATCACATTTTCGAGGTCATCAGGATCAGGCCGATCAGCGCGGCCACGCCGCCACCGATAAGCAGCGCGAGGGTGCGCCGGGTGAAGCGGCCAAGGAACAGCCGCGCCGCGCGCTCGCGCATGCCGAAGGCGTCCTGAACACCGACCAGGGCGGCGATCAGGCCGCCAACCAGCAGGATGATGCCGAGGATCTGGATCATGAGAACTCCTTGGATCGGGTGGATCAGGCCTTTCGGATCAAGCGAAGCAGACCGAGCAGCAGCACGGCGCCCACGGTGGCGGCGGCAAGGCTGCCGATCAGTCCGGCTGCCTGCACCCCGAGCTGGGTGAACAGCCAGCCGCCGAGGAAGGCGCCGATCACGCCAACCACGATATTCAGCAGGATGCCCTGCCCGGACCCGTGTACCAGCAGGCCTGCGAGCCAGCCGGCAATGCCGCCGATGAGCAGGAGGAGGAGAAGGGATTCCACGGGCATGTTGTCGCGCTCCTGGCAAGTGACGGGCGATTGGATCGCGCGGATGTCGAGGCGTTCCCCCAGGGAGGCACTGCTCAACTCGAGCACGGGCGTGCGAATTGATCAGTGCCTCCCTGGCCTCAAGGATGCCCGCTGGGTTTGGCGGAGCCTTTGGCCTTGTTCCTGGCCGCGGTCGTTCGCTCGGCGATGGGCCGGACTTCGACTGTACAGGGCGTGTCGCCCTTGTGCCCACCGGCACGGGTGAGCTGAACATCCGTGAACGGATACTTGGTGATTCTGCAACCCCGCGAGTGTGGGTATTTTTGAGAACCATTCCGCAAAACCCTAGTCTCTGTATCGGACATTCATGGATCCGTCATGGAATCGGTTGGCGTTTGACGCCGGCTGCCGACGGGAAGGAAACCGGTATGACCGAACAATCGAAGCGCAAGGGACGGGTCACTCGCTCCGCGCGCTGTGGGCGAGCCTTCCGGGCATTGATCCCGGCGGCCCTGCTGGCGTTACTGGCCGGGTGTGGTTCGGAGAACGGGCAATCCGGAACGATGGTTTCCAACGCGGCTGCGGGCGATCGCCTGGCCTCCGTGGATGAGACCGGAACGCTGCGCGTGGTGACCCGCAACGCACCCACCACCTGGTACTTTGACCAGCATCTGGAGACGTCCGGCACCGAGCACGACCTGGTCGAAGGCTTTGCCCTGGCGCATGGCTGGAAGGTGGAATGGGTCATGGCCGACTCGGTTTCCGGTGTCCTCGATGCGCTCGAATCCGGCGCGGCGCACATGGCGGCAGCGGGTCTGACCCATCTGCCGTCGCGCGATGAGCGCTTTCGCCGCGGTCCGCACTACATGGAGGTGAGCGAGCAGGTCGTCTGCCATCGCGACTTGTCCGGCTTGCCGGGTTCGACGGACGAGCTGGAGGGCGTCGATCTGGTCGTCTCGGCCGGCAGCAGCTACGTCGAAACCCTGGATGAGGCGCTTCCGGAATCGGTCGATTTCGAGGTGCGCGAGATCGGCACCGAGCGCCTGATGGCGCAGGTCGCCCGGCAGGAGATCGGCTGCACCGTGGCTGATTCGCACATCGTGCGTTACAACCGCCGCTCCTTCCCGCATCTCGACATCGCCTTCGATCTGTCCGCGCCGCGCGCGCTGGGGTGGTATGTCGATCCGGAGCATGCCGAGCTCGCCGAGCTGGCCGCCACCTGGATGCAGGGCGCCGGTGGCCGCGAGCTGCGCGACCTCGTGGACGAGCGCTATTACGCCTACATCAACCAGTTCGACTTCGTCGACCTGCGCGCGCTGAACCGGCGCATAGAGGATCGCCTGCCCCAGTACCATCCCCACTTCGAGGAGGCGGCCGAGCGCACGGATCTGCCCGCGGATCTGCTGGCTGCACTGGCCTATCAGGAGTCGCACTGGGATCCGGAGGCGCGCAGCCCGACGGGCGTGCGCGGGCTGATGATGCTGACCCGTCGCACCGCCGAGTCGCTGGGCGTGGATCGCCTGGACCCGGTGGAGAGCATCGACGGCGGGGCCCGCTACCTGCAGCGTCAGCACGGGTTGCTGCCGGATGACATCGTCGAGCCGGATCGTACCTACCTGGCGCTGGCGGCCTACAACATCGGCCGGGGTCACTTGCTGGATGCGCGCCGCCTGGCGCGCGAGCTGGGACGGGACCCGGATCGCTGGGCCGACATGCGCGAGATCCTGCCGCTACTGACCGAGGAGCGTTACTACAAGGATCTGCGTTACGGCTATGCGCGCGGGTATCAGCCGGTGTACTACGTGCAGCGCATCCGCAATTACCGCGACGTGATCCGCCCGGTGTTCGTGGCCGAGGACGAGATGTCGGATCGGGTCGTCGTCAGCCGCGATTGACCCGTGACCCCTTGCGCTCGCCCATAACGAGGTCGTCCAGCATCCCTTTCCAGTCCGGCTCCAATCGGCCCGGCGTCCACGCGCGGACGTCGGGTGCGGGCGGGGCGCCTTGTTGCAGCCATGCCTGCAGGCGCTGCGTCAGCGTGTCGACATCGCCTTGCGGGTAGCGACAGGCATCGGGGTATTGTTCGCGGTAGGCCAGGGCATCCGGGACCAGCGGTGTGGCACCAGCGGCGCTGGCCTCCAGCACTGCCAGGCCCTGGAACTCGTGCCGGGCGGTACTGACGACGATGCCTGCGCGGCCCAGTAACGCGTCGTATTCGCTGCGGGGCAGCTTGCCATCGGCGATGATCCGGTTCCCCAGGGCCTCGCGCAGCTTTTGCAGGGGTTCGGGGGCGTTCGCCGGCCGCGGCCCCAGCAGGGCAAGACGGAAATCCACGCCCGACCCGGCCAGCGTCAGCATGGCCTCGGCAAAGACCTCCGGGGCCTTGTCGTATTCCCAGCGGTGATTCCAGAGGATCAGGCCCGGATCGCGAGTGCCGCCGGCCACGGCCGTTGGCTGGATCGGCACCGGGAGGATCGCGCTGCGCTGCGTCAGTCGGTCCCGTATCCCGGGAGGTACCGCATCCGGCATGCGTCCGAGCAGGGTCGCCATCCCTTCCAGGAACGAGTCGCGGTTGAACGCCGAGTTGAAGGCGATGCGGTCCGCGGCCAGCGCCGCATAGATCTGCACCATCTGCGGGTCCACCGAATCCACCTGTTGCGGGCCCAGCGGATAGGCAAACTGGTTCTCGTGCACGTAGTAGAGCGTGGGCAGGGCGGCGAGGTGGGGCTGGAGTCCGCGCAGGGTGGCGAGATCCACCATCGAGGTGGCGATGACTGCGTCGACTTCCGTGGTCGCCAGTGCGTCCAGCCAGGAGATCGGGTTGCCGCGGATGCGCCAACGGAAGTGGCGCCCCGGCAGTTCCAGTAGCTGCCAGTCGAACGCATCGAAGGTGCTGGTTAACCAGTCCGCCCAGGCCGCGTGGCTGTCGGCGCGATAGGCGGACAGCAGGAGGATGCGCTTGCGATGGTCCGGCACGCCCCTGTACGCCTCCGGTCGGAGAGGGGCCACCGGTGCGGCCCCTCGTGTGATTACCAGGTCAGGACTTTGCCGGCCGACCCCAGCGAAGGCAAGGCCTGCGAGGGCGTAAGCAAGGGGAGGTCCGGGTAGGCCAGATCCGATTCATCCATTCCGTTCAGCTCAAGCGATTGCCGGCAGCCCATCATCTGGACGCCGTTGTCCATGGCGTTCTTCATGAAGTCGGCGATGCTCTTGCCGCCCTCCATGGGATGGATGTTCTCGGCGACGCCGGTTTTCAGCAGTTCCGTGGCCGGCCCGGTGAAGTACATGATGACGTTCTGTTCGCTTGCGGCGGCGGTGGCCGCCAGAAAGAAGGCCGACGGCAGACGACGCTTGTTCTCCGGCCCGGTGATCATGATGACAACAAGATCGGCGGTTTCTTCGCTCATGTGGGTTTCTCCTTCGGGGACGTTGGGACGGCGCGGTTATGCGCCCGGTGCCGTCCAGCGCTCGCCGGCCATGGGCTCGTCGACCGGGGTGCCGGCGATGTGGTTGGTGTAGTTGGACAGGGTCTTCAGGCCGATCGCCAGGATCACCTCCAGCATCTGCGGGTGCGTGTAGCCGGCGTCCAGGAAGGCCTGCTGGGTGGCCTCGTCGACCCAGCCACGCTGTTCGATCATGGCGCGGGTGAACTGGCGAAGCGCCTCCAGCTTCGGGTCGTCGATCGGCCGGTCCTCGCGCAGCGCATCGACCACGCCGTCCGGAACGCCGGTCATGCGGCCGGTCATGCTGTGCGCGGCCATGCAGTAGTCGCATTCGTGATAGCGGCTGACCGTCAGCAACAGGGTGCACTGCTCGGTCGGGCTCATGGAGGTCTGCTGCAGCAGGGTATTGAGGGAAAGATAGGCCTCCGCCAGGGCTGGCGCGCTGGCCATTTTGCGGATCAGGTTGGGGACCATGCCGAAGGTCTGCTCGGCCTGCTCGAAGGCCGGCTTCGCGTCGGGGGCGCTGGCGGCGTCATGCAGGGGGAAGTGTTCATCGCTCATGGTGGACCTCCGGGGTCGGGTTGAGCAGGAGCGCCCCGAGCGCGGGGCCCAGGCGCAGGATCGTGGCCGGATCCTGATCGGCCTTGGCCATCACCAGGATCCCTTCCATCAGCGCCAGCCACTGTTCGGCGGCGGCCGCGGTGTCGGTTTCGGGCGGAAGCTCGCCGTTTTGTACGGCCGCGTCCAGCACGGCGCGAAAATGTGCGGTGACCGCATCCAGGTGCTTCCGGATCGCCTGGCGCAGGGCCGGGTTGTGGGTACCCATCTCCACCGCCAGGTTGCCGAAGGGGCAGCCGGGCAGCTGTCCGGATTCCGTCTGCATCCGCGCCTCGAAGGCATGGATCGCGTGGACGAACGCGTCGATGCGAGCGCGGAGCCCGTTGGCGCCCGACAGCCCGGGGATCAGCACGTCGCGCTCGAAGTCCGCGTAGAGCGCGTCCAGCATCGCCAGGGTGAGCGCCTCCTTCCCGGGGAAGAAGTGGTACAGACTGCCCTTGCGCACGCCCGCCTGCGCACAGATCTCGGCAATGCCGACGGAGGCGTAGCTGCGCGTGACAATGAGGTCGCGGGCGGCCTGCAGCAGGGCTTTGCGGCTTGCACCGCGGGTGTCGTTGGGTGTGATGGCTTCCATGTCTTTGCACACTAGTTGACCGGTCGGTAAAGTGCAAGGACGACACCTTGTACGGAGACGAGCCAATGACGCGCGAACGGGGTATGCAGGATGGGGACGAGGGTGGCGTGGCCATCCCGGCGCACTACGCCGAATCCTGGGCGGATGGCTTTGGGGTGCGTGGCTGGAAGCTGGATCTGCCAGGACGCGGCACGGACGTGATCGCGGCGACGCCCTTCGCCGGCGAGCGCATCCCGACGTCGGTGTTCGTGCACGACATCGTGGATCATCACTTGTGCGGGTTTGCCCTGTCCGGTTATCGCGACGAGGCCGGGGCATTGATCCAGCTGGCGCAGCGCACGGGTTCCGACCCGGTCCCGGACTTCGTTCAGATTATCGACGAGGATTTGATGCCGGGCGCTTTCGAGAGCGATGACTGGCGCGAGCTGTTGCCCGCATCGCTGGTCGCGACGGTGGAGGCCGCCGCGGATACGCGTTCCGGGATGGCGCAGTTGCGCCAGCAGTGGGGTGATGGGGTGCTGCGCGCGCTGTGGATTGCCGGGTTCGTCGAGACCGGCTGGAGACTGGCGGATGCGGCCCGTGCCGGATGGGAGCGCCACGGCCTGGAATACGCGGCCCGGGGTGCCACTGCGTTGGCGTTGCAGCGGCTGTTCGAGCGGGTCGACGCGAGCGTCCTGGAACAGGGCTGGATACAGGCGGAAGGCGAGTTCCGGGTCGCGACGGATGCGGTTGGCTTTCGTTTCGAGGGGGGCGGTGCGGAGCTCGTTGAGCGTGTCGAGATGATGCGCTGAGGCGCCTCCCGCGAGGCAGCCCCGGGTCTAGTCCGGCTCACCCCGTTCGCGGGGGATCTCCAGGGATGGCCGGTGCAGGTGATAGCCCTGCGCCATGTCCACGCCCAGTTCGGCCAGCATCGCGAGGGTCGGGCCGTCTTCCACGCACTCGGCGACGGTGCGTTTGTCGAGACCGCGGGCGACATCGACCATCGCGCGGATGAAGGCCTGGTTGTCGCGGTTGTTGGGCAGATCGCGCACGAACATGCCGTCGATCTTGAGGATCTGCACGCCCAGGTACTTGAGATAGGCGAAGGTGGAGAAGCCGGAGCCGAAGTCGTCCAGGCAGACGGTGCAGCCGGTGTGCTGCAGCGCCTCGATGAAGCGCTGGGCGTCCTGCATCTCGGACACCGCGGCGGTCTCGGTCAGCTCGATGATCAGCCGGCGGGGCTCGACCGCATGCTGTGCCAGCTGCTGGGCGATGTACTGCGGAAGGCTGGGTTCGTCGAAGCTGCGCCCGGAGATGTTGATCGCGATGCCGGCGATCGCCGGGTCGCCGGCCAGGCGGGCGATGCTCTCGCGGATCACCCAGCGGTCGATATCCAGGATCTGGCCGGTCTTCTCCGCGATCGGGATGAACTGGCCGGGCATGGCGATCTCGTCGGGTTTGGTCGGGTCGCGCATGCGCACCAGGGCCTCCAGGTGGTGCAGGTGGCCGTCATCGATGGCGTAGATCCCCTGGTAGTGCAGCTCCAGATGGCCCAGTTCCAGGGCCGAGGCGATGCGCTGGCTCCAGGACATCCGCTCCAGCATGTGCTCGGCGGTGTTGCGGCTGCGGTCGAATACCGCCCAGGTGTTCTTGCCCAGGTCCTTGGCCTGGTACATCGCGGTGTCCGCGTGGGCCACCAGGTCCTCCACGTTGTCACCGTGCTCGGGGTAGTGGGCGATGCCGATGCTGGCGGTGAGCCGGTAGTTCTGGCCGCGGAAGCGGAACGGGATTGAGGCGATCGCGCGGCCAACGCGTTCGGCCAGCTCGATCGGCTCGTGCTCCGAGTCGCGATCGACCAGGATGGCGAACTCGTCGCCGCCCAGGCGGGCGAAGATATCCTGGCTGCGAACCAGCGCGGCGATCTCGCCGGCCGCGCGTACCAGCACGGTGTCTCCGGCGCGGTGGCCGAAGGTGTCATTGATGGTCTTGAACTCGTCGAGATCGAAATACAGCAGGGCAAAGCGGCCGCTGCGGCGGCGTTCGCTGTGGATCATGTGTTCCAGGTGCTTCTGGAAGTGATGGCGGTTGTAGAGCCCGGTCAGGGCATCATGCTCGGCCAGATAGACCAGCTGCTGGGCGGTCTGGCGCTCGTGGGTCACGTCCTCGTACAGCCACAGGCGGCCGATGGTGCGCTCGTCGGTATCGTGCACCGGGTAGGAGACCTGGGTGAGGATGCGCCCGTCGTACAGGTCGACCTCGAAGCGTTCGCTGATCTCGTGGGTATCCAGCACGTGCAGCACATGGCGCGAGGCGTGGTCCGGCCGGGCGAAGCGGTGGGTGGAGTGCTCCAGCACCTCGCGTGAGGCCCGTCCCACCAATTCCAGTTGGTTGTCGATGGCCCACATCCGGCGGAAGGCCGGGTTCACGTATTCCACGCGGCCGTCGCGGTCCTCGAACAGGATGCCGATGCTCATCGCGGAGAGCAGAGCGGCCATGCGCCCCTGTTCGCGCTGGGTCAGTTCCAGCAGGCGGGATTGTTCGTCGCGCGAGGTCTCCAGCTCGGCCAGGGCCTGCAGCAGCGCCTCTTCGTTGCGCTTGCGCTGGGTGATGTCGTGCGAGATCGCCACATACCGGGCCGTCTCGCCGCGGGGCGCCACCATCTGCAGGGAGATCTCGACCGGCACATCGAAGCCGTCGCGATTCCGGTGGCTGGTATCGAAGCGGAGCTGGTCGCGTACGCCCCGGCGCAGCGGCTCGATCAGCTGACGAAAGCGGCCTTCCGGGAAGTCCGGCTTGATATCAAAGGGGTGCAGGGTCAGCAGGTCCTCGCGCGCGATGCCGGTCTGGTCCACTGCTCCCTGGTTCACGTAGATGAAGCGCAGGGTCTCGACGTCGAACAGGAAGACCGCGTCCAGGGTCAGATCGAGGGTGGAGCGAAAGGCCTCCAGTTCGTCGGTCTTGGCGCGCAGGCTCTCGCTGGTGGTGACCAGTTCGTCGGCATCGATCACGTGGCCCTGGATGTACCGAAGCCGGCCCCGGTCGTCGTAGGTGCCGGCCCCACGCTCGAATACCCAGCATACGCCCCCATCCTGCCGCATCATGCGCCACTGGATCTGAAACTGACCGGAGCGCTGAAGGCCCTCCGAGACCTCGCGCCATACCCGTTCGCGATCATCCGGATGGACCAGGTCGCCGAACGTCATGCCGCCCTCGACAAAATCCCCGCGCGGGTACCCGGTGAATTCCTCGATTGCGCCCTCGGCATTGATCACGTCCCAGCTCGGGTTGTTGCGGCAGCGATAGACGAAGCCGTTGAGGGTGTCGAGGATGCGCAGTAGGTCGTCGCCCTGCTGGGTGCCCAGGGTGCGGGTCAGGCTCATCAGTGCGATGCCGGCGAGGAGGGCCGTGAACATGCGCAACAGCTGTACCGGCAGCCCGGTCGCCTCGAGGAAGTCGCCATAGGTTGGCAGCCAGCCGGGCAGCCCCGGATCGACGGTCCCCGGGAACGGGGTCAGCAGGGCATAGCCGAGGAAGGCCAGTGCCAGGGTGGCTACGGCCGGATAGTGGCGGCCATGATCGCCGGGTTGCGGGGCGCGCAGGGCGGGGCGCCGCAGCAGGAACCAGAAGGCCAGGCCGACGAGCAGTGCGCCGGGGACGCCGACCAGGTAGCGCCCGCCATTGGCGAGGCCGCGGCCCGGATCCTCCGCCATCCCGATGACGAGCAGCAGTCCGGCGACGATGACCGGGTACAGCCACAGGGCATCCAGGCGGATGCGTGCGTGGCTGACGATCAGGGCGCGCCGTCCGAACTCCAGCAGCGGCACATAGGAGAGCAGTTGCCAGGTGGCGTTGAGCCACAGGTTCCGGGCGGGCGGATAGTGCAGGCCTGCGGCCTGCAGGAACTCGTAGGTGCCATGGACCAGACCGAACAGGGCCAGGAGCCAGAAATGCCGGGCAAACGGCAGCGTGCCATCGCCCCGCGGCAGGACCAGGGCGACCACGCCCAGCGAGAAAAATGCCAGGCCGTAGACCAGGTAGAGGATGGTGAAAGCGGCGGGCGAGAGGTCCATCAGCGGCCGACTCGCGAGTCGGGGCGTGGGTCGCCGGAGGCGATGCGGCGAGACGGCCGGGATGAGTGGTCAGGCACGCACATTCCTTTCGGCCACGTTCGGCAAGGGTGAGGCCGGTTTACGGAATTGAGGGTCTAGCTTGCGGGGAGGTGCGGCGGGGATGCAAGTCGCAGCGGGGGAGCGCTGCGGGAGGCAACGTCCGGCCCGGATACCCGGACCGGACGGAGGTGTCAGGATCAGGCCCCGACGTACTCGTCACACCAGCCAGCGGCGTTCACCTGAACACCCTGGAAGTCGGCGTGGAAGCACTGGCCCCATTCGGCGTCGCCGCCGCCCCAGAAGGCGCAGTTCTTGCACTTCTCGCCTTCCGAGTAGTCCTCGTGACCGGCAGCGTCTGCTGCATTGTTCACGTAGTCGTGGCGATGGCCGTCCTCGGCCTTGGGGTTGTCGGCCTTGGCCGTGGACATCCCAGCCATGCTGATCACCGGGATGGCCGCCACGGCCGCGGATGCCTGACGCAGGAACTTTCGACGATTTGCATTCGGTTGGTCGGACATGAGGTCCTCCGTTTGCTTCTGAGTGGATGGTTCTTCTTGTTGCTTGGAAGAGCGAACTTCGCCTTTTCGGGTTGGGCGGGTTCACCCCCTTCGAGGCCTTCGGCCGCCGAGGGTTCCCCTGAATGTTTCAGGGATCAGGAAACCCCGTCCGGGGTCGAGCTTCGGCTGAGAGATGCAACTGCGGGGAGGAAAATTCCATTCCGGGCCACGCGTTCCGTAAGCGCGTGATGAAGATCACGCCATGCTGGGCTACCATTAGCGTCTGCTTATTCATATTGATCAGGAGGTGTGCGATGCAGCACAAGAAGACGATGTCGATGTTGGCCCTGGGTGCATTGGTGCTGGTGCCGTTCGCGCAGGCCAGCGCGGTCGAGCGTGGCATGGAGCCCAGCGTGGCCCTGCTGGGCGGGGTGGTTTCTCCGGACCTCTCCGATGCCAGTTCGGATGCGGCCTATGGCGTCGAGATCGGTGCCAACTGCCAGTTGTTTCAGCCGGCCACCGGGGTGCTGCGTCATCACTTCAGCGTGACCCGCTACAGCGACGACCCACTGAAGATGACCAGCGCGGAGATCAACAGCCACTGGATGTTCGAGCCGAACGAACGTCTGTCGCTGGGCTTCGGTCCGGGTATCGGTTACGTGCGGGCCGAGCTGGACGACGAGACGAACGGCCTGTGGGCGGCCCAGGTGGGCGGCAGCCTGAAGTACCAGCTGGATCGCCAGTGGTTCCTGGGGCTGGAGGCGCGTTACCAGTTCACCGAGAACGACCGTTTCGACGGCCGCCGCGCGGATGCCGACAACATGCGCGTGATGGGCAAGGTCGGGATGCAGTTCTGATCCGTTCGCCGATGCGGCAGGCAGGCATCCAGGGATACACCGATCAGGGTTTCCCTGGGGCTTGCCGTTCCCCGGGTGCCGGGGGACGATAGGGCAGCGCTGACATGCGAATGGGTTGCCCATGGCCGAACTTTCCGACCCCCAGTCCTCCCGCGCGGATCGCGATGTCCCGGCATGGCACAGCCAGAACGCGGATGCCGCGTTCGAACACTGGGGGACCTCGCGCGAGGGGCTGACGGCAGAACAGGCCGAGGAGCGCCTGGCGCACTACGGCCCCAATCAGTTGCGTCCGCCCGAACGGGCGGGTGTTCTCCGGCGCTTCCTGCGCCATTTCCACAATGTTCTGATCTACATCCTGCTGGTAGCCGCGCTGGGGACGGCGCTGCTGGGTCACTGGGTGGATACCGGCGTGATCCTGGCCGTGGTCCTGATCAACACGCTGATCGGGTTCGTCCAGGAGGGCAAGGCGGAGAAGGCGCTGGATGCCATCCGCCGCATGCTCTCCCCGCGCGCGCTGGTGGCGCGCGGCGGCGAGCGGCGCGAGATCCCCGCGGAGCAGCTGGTCCCGGGGGACATCGTGTACCTGCAGGCCGGGGACCGGGTACCCGCGGACCTGCGCCTGTTCGAGACCAAGAATCTGCGCCTGGAAGAGGCCGCGCTGACGGGTGAGTCGGTGGCGGTGGAGAAGGACACCGCCGCGGTAGAGCCGGAGGCGGGCCTGGGGGATCGCCGCGGGATGGCCTTCTCCGGCACGCTGGTCGCCTTTGGCCGCGGTATGGGCGTAGTGGTGGCGTCCGGCGAGCACACCGAGATCGGGCGTATCTCCACCATGCTCGGCGAAGTCGAGGGGCTGGAGACGCCGCTGGTGCGCCAGATGGAGCAGTTCGGCCACTGGCTGGCCGCGGTGATCGTGGTGCTTGCGCTGGCCACCTTTGCCTTCGGCTACTGGGTGCGCAGCTATCCGCTGGACGAGATGTTTCTGGCTGCGGCCAGCCTGGCGGTGTCCACCATCCCCGAGGGATTGCCAGCGATCATGACCATTGCCCTGGCCATCGGGGTGCAGAAGATGGCGCGGTGCAATGCCATTATCCGCCGCCTGCCGGCGGTGGAGACCCTGGGTTCGGTCTCCACGATTTGTTCCGACAAGACCGGCACGCTCACGCGCAACGAGATGACCGCCCAGACGCTGCGTACGGCCACCCGCGAGATCCTCGTCAGTGGCGTGGGTTACGCGCCGCAGGGTCAGTTCTCCGAGGACGAGCGGGACATCGACCCGGATGACGACCCGCTCTTGAACCAGGTGCTGCGGGCGGGTCTGCTGTGCAACGACGCCCGGCTTTACGAGAAGGACGGCGACTGGGTGATGGAGGGTGACCCGACCGAGGGCGCGCTGATTACCCTGGCGCGCAAGGCCGGGCTCGACCTGCACCTGGAGGGCGAACGGTTGCCGCGCACCGATGTGATCCCCTTCGAGTCGGATCATCGCTACATGGCCACCCTGCACCACGACCACGAGGGGCATGCGTGGATCTTCCTGAAGGGCGCGCCGGAGCGCGTGCTGGAGCTTTGCAGCGAGCAGCAGGTGGATGGCGAGACCCGCGAGGCGCTGGATCCGGATCACTGGCACGCGGCGATGGAGGCGGTGGCGGCCCGCGGCCAGCGGCTGCTGGCGGTCGCGGTGCGCGAGGCCGAAGCGGATGGTGGCGAGCTGCGTTTCGACGATGTCGAGGCCGGTGGCTTCACCCTGCTGGCGCTGGTGGGCATCATCGACCCGCCGCGCGAGGAGGCCATCCGCGCGGTGGCTGACTGTCGCGCGGCGGGGATCGACGTGAAGATGATCACCGGGGACCACCTGGCCACTGCGCGGGCGATCGGTGAGCAGCTGGGCCTGGGGCGGGAGGCCGAGGCGTGCGCCGGTCACGAGCTGGATGCGCTGGACGATGCCGCGCTGGCGGAGATCGCGGAGCGCACGGATGTCTTTGCGCGGACCTCGCCGGAGCACAAGCTGCGTCTGGTGAAGGCGCTGCAGACGGGCGGACGGATCGTCGCCATGACCGGCGATGGGGTGAACGACGCCCCGGCGCTGAAGCGCGCGGATGTGGGCGTGGCCATGGGCGGGAAGGGTACCGAAGCGGCCAAGGAGGCCTCGGAGATGGTGTTGGCGGACGACAACTTCGCGTCCATCGCCCATGCGGTCGAGGAGGGCCGCACGGTCTACGACAACATCCGCAAGGCCATCCTGCACATGCTGCCGACCAACGCCGGGCAGTCGCTGACCATCATGATGGCCATCCTGATGGGCCTGGCCCTGCCACTGACCCCGGTGCAGGTGCTGTGGGTCAACATGGTGACCTCGGTGACGCTGGCGATGGCGCTGGCCTTCGAGCGCGCCGAGCCGGGGGTGATGCAGCGCCCGCCCCGCGCGCCGAATGCCCCGTTGCTGTCCGGCTTCCTGCTGTGGCGCATCCCGTTCGTTGCCTTGCTGCTGTGGGCCGGCACCTTCGGGCACTTCGTCTACATGGAGAGTCTTGCCGGGGTCGCCGACGAGGTCGCGCGCACGGTGGCGATCAACACCCTGGTGGCCGGACAGGCGTTCTATCTGCTGAATCTGCGGCTGATCCACCAGCCGGTGCTACCGGGCGGGGAGCTGTTCCGCTCGCGCGCGATGTGGCTGGCGATCGGGGTGCTGGTGGTGCTGCAGCTGGCGTTTACCTATGTCCCGCTGATGCACACGCTGTTCGGGACCACCGCCATCGGTGCGGACGACTGGGCGCGCATCCTGGCTTTCGGGCTGGCGGTGTTCGTGATCGTGGAGCTGGAAAAGCTGGTGGTGCGTCAAGTGATCGCGCGCCGGCGTGGGGTGGCACCGCAGGCCGTGTGACACGCACCCCCATGCTTTTCCGAGTCCATGCAGCCGTCGGTCGTTCTACCGACAGCCCACCAGGGCATCGCCGGAAAGCAGGGCCGTGGCGCTGGCGGCGTCCACCGGTGGGGAATAGTAGTAGCCCTGGGCCAGGGTGCAGCCGAGGGCGCGCAGCGTCGCGGCGTGGGTATGGCTTTCGACGCCCTCGGCCACGGCCTCCAGACCCAGGTTGCGGGCCATGTGGATTACGGTCTGAACCAGGCGCTGGCTGTATTCGTCGTGGTCCAGCCCGGAGACGAAGCTGCGATCGATCTTGAGAATGTCCAGCGGTAGCCGGTGCAGGTAGCTGAGTGACGAGTAGCCGGTGCCGAAGTCGTCCATTGCCAGGCTGATGCCCAGGGCCTTGAGCTGGTGCAGGGTCTCGATCAGCTCGTCGAGATTGCCGAGCGTCGCGGTCTCGGTGATCTCCAGGCGCACCTGGGAGGCCGGCACCCCGGTGCCGGCAAGAATCGTCTGCACCTCGTCGACCAGTCCCGGGCGCGTGAGCTGCCGGGCGGATAGGTTGGTGCTGATGGTCAGCGGCATCTCGGGGTGGTCGATCCCCCATTGCACCAGCTGACAGCAGGCCGTGTAGAGCACCTGCATGTCGATCAGGTGGATTTGCCCGGTGTCCTCGGCGATGGGGATGAAGTCGTCCGGCGCGACCAGCGCGCCGTTGCGCTGCCAGCGCACCAGGCCCTCGAAGCCGGTGATGCAGTCCTCGCCGAGTGACACGATGGGCTGGAAGTGGACGATGAAGTCGCCGCGCTCCACCGCATGGCGCAGGTCGGTCTCGAGGGCCAGACTTTGCAGCGCCTGGGTCTGCATGCCGGGGTCGCAGAACTCGCAGCGGGCCTTGCCCAGTGACTTCGCGCGGTACATCGCCATGTCTGCCTCGCGCATCAGGTCGTCCGGCGTGGCCGGGCGCGCGGGGTCGTCCGCCGCGTTGGTCTCGCGGGCGGGGCAGCTCTGGCCGTAGGGGCGGGTGGCAATGCCGATGCTGACGGTGACGTAGATATCCTGCCCGGCGATGGTGAACGGCTCGTGCAGCACGGCCTGCAGGCGTTCGGCCACGCGCAGGGCGTCCACCGGCTCGTGCAGGCCTTCCAGCAGGATGGTGAATTCGTCGCCGCCCAGGCGCGCGAGGGTGTCGTCCGGGCGGTTGGCCTCGTCCCCCTTGGGCCGCGAGACGGTGTCGTTCTGGCGCAGGGCGTTCAGCAGGCGCCGCCCGACCCGCACCAGCAGTTCGTCGCCGGCCGGGTGCCCGAGGCTGTCGTTGACGACCTTGAAACGGTCGATATCCACGAACAGCACGGCGAACAGGTTGAAGGGTTCGCGGGTGGCGCGGGCAATGGCATGGGCCAGGCGGTCGTGGAACAGGCGGCGGTTGGGGAGCCCGGTCAGCTGGTCATGGGAGGCGTTGTGGAGCAGGTGTTCTTCGTGGCGGTTGCGCTCGATCACGCGGCCCAGTTGCACGCCGATCTGCCACATCAGCCACAGCAGGTCGGGGTCGGTGGTGGTGGGTTCTGTGGCAAAGAACTCGAGGACGCAGGCGACCTCCTGGCCGACCATGACCGGGAACGCGAATCCGGACCGCAGGCCGCTGGCGGCGGCCTGCGGTGCCCGCGGGAAATTGTCGTCCGCGGCCAGGTTCTCGATCCATGCCGGTTCGCCGTTCGTCAGTACCCGGCCGGGTAGCCCGTGGCCACTGGCAAAGGGCGTGTTGTCGGTGTTCTCGCGGAACTCGGTGAATGGCTCGGTGGCGGCGAGGTGCCAGATGCCGGTGGGGTTCAGCTCTCTGTAGTCGCTGTTTTCGTCGTGTCGGGTCAGATAGGCATGCCCCACCGGCCAGTCGAGGTACTGCCCGATGGCCGCGAGGGCCGAGCGCAGAACATGCGCGATGGAGTCCGACTGGTTGGCCGTCGAGGCAATGGTGTTGAGCAGCTCGATCTGTTTCTGCTTGGCGTAGACGTCCTGCAGCCGGGTCTCGGCCAGGGTCTCGGCGCGGCGCCTTGCCTGGCGTTCCTGCTCGACCAGGCCTTGCAGACGGGCTTGTTCGCTAACCGCCGCGAAGTCGTTGGCGCGTCGATTCACGCGCACCCCCGGTGCTCGCTGTCACACGCGCGCTGTTTGGCATCATGCATGGGCCCCTCCCGGCCGTCCTTGTTTTACTGCATTCCCTGCCATGCGGTGACCGCGCAGCGTCTCATTCGAATGACGCCGGTACAGGCCGACTCATTCCGTGTGCATTGTATCGGGGCTGCGCGGCGGTGTGCGTATGGCTCGGCGTCGGGTTAGCCGTCGGGGTGGGTCACCCAGGGTTCGCCCATGGCCTCTTCCCAGTCGGCCTGGGTGGGGTGGTTGCGGTCGTAGCGTGTCCAGGCCTCGAAGATCTCGTCCGGCCAGTGCGACTGCAGCCAGGCGATGATCGCCTCGGCATCCGCCTCCGAGAGCGTGTCCTCGAAGCTGGGCATGGCGCCGCCACGCGCCTCGGCGCCAAAACGGATCATGTCCTTCAGTTGCCAGTACGGGTGGTGCCAGGTATGGGCGCTGCCATCCAGCGGCGGCGGGGGCAGGGTGCCGTCGGGGTTGCGCTGGCGCCAGTCCTCGGCGCCCTCGCGCTGCGCCCCGTGGCAGGCGATGCAGTGCTGCTGGTAGAGGCGCTCACCGCGCTGGAGGACCTCCGGATCCGTGGTGCGCTCGAGGTGGTCGGGGGTCCCGGGCGCGCCGCCGAACCCGTCGCAACCGGTCAGGCTGGCGGATGCGAGGATCAGCGCCGCGCTGCCGATCCAGGGGGTGAGCGATGGGTGTCGCCGCATCAGTCCTGAACGTCCGGCTCGCCCGCATTCCCGGCCGGTTCGTCGTCGCCGCGGAAGGCGTCACGCACCGAGCCCCAGGCCTTGCGCGAGCCGTCGCGCACGCCGCCCCAGGCGTCCTTTGCCCCGTCGCGAATACCGCCCCAGGCGCCGGAGGAGCGCTCGCGCATCTCGCTCGACCATTCGGCCAGGCGGTCACGTTCCTCGACCAGTCCGTCGTAGGCGCGTTCGCGGCGCTCGCGAGTCGCGTCGCTCAGGTCATCCCAGCCCTCGCGGAGGTTGTCGCCCAGGCGGCCGAGTTCGCGGTCCATCGCGTCCAGGGTCTCGCGGGTGCGCGAGCGGGTGGCCTCACCGGCCTCGGTGCTTTCTTCCTGGATCTCCTCGCGGGTCTCGGCCCAGGATTCGCGCAGTTCTTCCATCTCGCTGGCGGTGGTGTCGTCCTCTGCGGCCGACGCATGCTCGTCGGAGTGGAGCGGGCTTGCGGCCAGCAACAGGGCGCAAAGGCTCGTCATCAGGATGTGGCGCAGCTTGAACAGTTTCATGGTGTCTTCCTCCCGGTCCGCGCAGGGCGGCGGACTGATCTGGTCTTTCTGCCATGGTAGGACGTTTGGTGGTCCGGTATGTTCGAGCGCAAGGAAATTTTTGCGAGAGGAACCACGGGATGCGATGGGGATGGCGGGTTGCATGGGGGTGTCTGACGGTACTGCTGGCGGGCTGTGCCACGTCCGCTTCGGGCCCGGACACGAGCACTGCGCCGGACGGCTGGGAGCCGGCGCCTACGGCCTTCGAGGCGCAGGTGGTGCCTTCGCAGGAGCCCTCGGTGATGCCCGGTGCCGCGGTGATGGCGTGGCTGGCGGCCAGCCCCTGGCATTCTGGACTGGCGGTTGACTACGCCGGGCTGGAGATCGACCAGCCGCGTCCGGAGCGCGCCGAGGTCCGCCTGACCGGCTTGCGCGACGATGCCGTCAGTGCCTACGAATTCCGCCTGGAGCTGGACGAGGTCGAGGCGGGCTGGGTGGTGCAGTCAGTGGAGCGCCGTGCCATATGCCGCCGTGGCCTAGGCGACAGCGGCCTTTGCCGGTAAGGCTTCGTGGAGGATTCGCCCTTGACCTGGCCCTTCTCCATGCGTTCCGGAGGCTTTGTGGTGAATCCAGGGCAGCCTCTGGTTCAGCGGCGGCGGGCCAGGGTCAGGCCGTCGCCGATGGGGACCAGCGAGAGGTCGATGCGTTCGTCGTGATGCAGGGCGTCATTGAAGGCGCGGATCGCGCGGGTGTCGTCGCGCTGGTCGTCCGGGTCGGCGACGGTTCCGTGCCACAGGGTGTTGTCGGTCAGGATGAGGCCGCCGGGACGTACCAGGCGCAGGCAGTGTTCGAAATAGTCGGGATAGCCGGTCTTGTCGGCATCGATGAAGGCCAGATCGAAGCGACCGGTCTCGCCGGCGGCCTCCAGCGCCTGCAGCGTGTTGCGCGCCTCGCCCAGCTCGAGCCGGATGCGTCCGGCGACCCCGGCGCGCTCCCAGTAGCGCCGGGCCGTGGCGGTCCAGTCCGCGCTCTTGTCCAGGGTGATGACCTCGCCGTCCTCCGGCAGGACGAGGGCGATGGCCAGCGCGCTGTAGCCGGTGAAGGTGCCGATCTCCAGATAGCGCTGTGCGCCCATGAGCTTCGCCAGCAGCGCCATGAACTGTCCCTGCTCCGGGGCGATCTGCATGTTCGCCTCCGGCAGGCCGGCCGTTTCGGCGCGCAGCTGCGCCAGTACCTCGGGCTCGCGCAGCGAGTGCTCGAGGAGGTAGTGGTACAGCGGTTCATCGAGTCCGATGGAACGATTGGACATTTACGCGCTCCGCGGCTGTGGGTGAGGGATCAGGCGGTCCAGCCACCGGCGCAGGACCGGTGTGGCCAGGACGATCAGGATGACCAGGGTGCTCCACTCGAGCCAGGCGGGCAGCAACTCGCCGGCGGCGCCCATCTGGGTGGCGACGTCGACCCCGGTGTGGGCCAGTCCGGCGTCCAGGGCGAGCCCCAGCGCGATGGTGGTGGCCGCGATTCCGGCCAGGTAGAGCACCAGCGCCGGGGTGCCGAGTTCGCGGCGGAATACGCCCAGCGTCGCCAGGCTGGTGATCGGCGCGGCCAGCAGGAACACCAGCACGGTGCCGGGCGAAACGCCGGCCGCGATCAGACCCACGGCGATGGGTGTGGCGGCGGTCGCGCACAGGTACATCGGGATGCCGATGATGGCCATCACCAGCATCGCCGTCAGGCCCGAGCCCCAGGCGGCCAGGGTGGCCGGCGGGACCAGGGCGAGCAGGGCGCCGGCGACCAGCAGGCCGATCACCAGCCACAGGCGGATATCGTCGAGCACGTCGTGGAAGGCATAGTGCAGTCCGCTGCGGAGCCGCGTGGGGAGATGTTGCGGGGCTTCGGGCGTGGCGCAGCCCGTGTCGGTTTCGCAACATCCGCCGCAGGTGTCGGGTTCGGCCCCGGTCGCCTCCGGGGGGTCCGTCGCGGCGCGCGTGCGCCCCACCAGTAAACCTGTCGTGATGGCCGTGACGATGGCGCCAAGGGCGCGGGCCACGGCCATTACCGGGCCCAGCAGGGCGTAGCTGATGGCAAGCGAGTCCACGCCGACACCCGGCGTTCCGATCAGGAAGGCGGTGGTGGGCCCGCGTCCGGCACCGCCGCGATGCAGGGCCAGGGCGGTGGGGATGGCCCCGCAGGAACAAAGCGGCAACGGGGCCCCGACGACGGCGGCACGCGCCGTGGCCGCCAGGCCGGCGCCGCCGAGCCAGCGCTGCAGGGCGGCCTCCGGGATCAGGGCCTTGACCGCGCCGGCGGCCAGCAGACCCAGCAACAACCAGGGCGCCGCGGTGAGCGCGACGCCCAGTGTTTCATTGAGGATGTCGACGATCATGCCCCGATCTTCCGTTGCGCGCGGGGCGCCTGCAAGAAGCCTGCCCGCCGGGTGGCGGATCAGCGGGGGCGTTGCGTGTCAGCCGCGCTGGCGCGAGATGCGCAGGACGTCGGACAGCCGCCGCAGGCCGCGCATGATCTGGGCCAGGTGCTGGCGGTCACGTACGGTCAGCAGGAAGGTCATCGCGGTGGAGTGGCCGTCCTGCTCGTTGAACGAGATGTGCTCGATGTTGGAGCCGTGATCCGCGATGACCGCGGCCATGTCGGCCAGCGCCCCGCGGCGGTTGGCGGTGCGGGTGCGTACGGCGGCGGTGAATTGCAGCTGGGGCTCATGCGACCACTCCAGCGCGATGGTGCGGTCGGACCGGTCGCGGCTCTCGTGCAGGACGTTGCGGCAGTTCTCGCGGTGGACCACCAGGCCGCGCCCGGCGCTCAACTGGCCAATGATCGGGTCGCCCGGGATCGGGTGGCAGCAACGGGCGTAATTCAGCACCAGCCCTTCGGTGCCGTTGACCGCGAGCGTGGTCGTAGTGGCGGGCTCTGTGGCGGTCGGGTCGGGGCTTTCCTTGCCGACCATCTGGCGGGCCACCAGCGAGGCCATGCGATTACCCAGGCCGATATCGATCAGCAGCGCGTCCAGGTCTTCCAGCTGCATCGCGTCCAGCATCTGGTCCAGGCGGGCCGGCGAGATGCGGGGCAGGCTGGTATCCATGGATTCCAGCGCCTTTTCCAGCATGCGCTCGCCGAGGGTGCGGGCCTCCTCGGACTGCATGGACTTGAGGCAGTGGCGGATGCCGGTGCGCGCCTTGCCGGTGACCACGAAGGACAGCCAGGCCGGGTTGGGGCGGGCGCCGGGCGAGGTGACGATCTCCACCGTCTGGCCGCTTTGCAGGCGTACCGACAGCGGGGCGAGTTGGCGATCGATCTTGGCGGCCACGCAGCGGTTGCCGACGTCCGAGTGCACGGCGTAGGCGAAGTCGATCGGGGTGGCGTCGCGCGGGAGCACGAGGATGTCGCCCTCGGGGGTGAAGGTGTAGACCTCGTCGGGGAACAGGTCGACCTTGACGTTCTCCAGGAACTCGATGGAGTTGCCGACGCTGTTCTGGATCTCGAGGACATCCTTCAGCCATTCGCGTGCCCGGCTCTGGGCCGTGCGGCTGGATTCGCTGCCGGCCTTGTACTGCCAGTGTGCGGCGATCCCGCTCTCGGCCACGCGATCCATCTCGGTGGAGCGGACTTGCACCTCGATCGGGGCGCCCTGCGGACCGAACAGGATGGTGTGCAGCGACTGGTAGCCGTTGGACTTGGGGATCGCGATGTAGTCCTTGAAGCGTCCCGGAACCGGCTTGTAGAGGTTGTGCACCACGCCCAGCGAGCGGTAGCAGGTGTCCACGTCGTCGACGATGATGCGGATGGCAAAGACGTCGAACACGTCTTCGAACGAGTGGTGCTTGTCGCGCATCTTGCGGTAGATGCTGTACAGGCTCTTCTCGCGCCCGGAGATGCGCCCGATGATCCCGGAAGCCTCCATGCGCGAGCAGATCGCCTGTTCGATGTTCTTCATCGGCTCGCGGCGGTTGCCGCCGGCCCGGTGTACTGCGCGTTCCAGTACCGCGGCGCGCCAGGGGTGCTTGGCCGAGAAACCGAGTTCCTCCAGCTCGCGGCGCATGGCATTCATGCCCAGGCGCTGCGCGATCGGGGCATAGATCTCGAGGGTTTCCTTGGCGATGCGGCGGCGCTTGTCCGGGCGCATCACACCGAGGGTGCGCATGTTGTGCAGGCGGTCGGCCAGCTTGATCAGAATCACCCGGATGTCGCGGGTGATCGCCAGCATCATCTTGCGGAAGTTTTCCGCCTGCGCCTCGGCCTTCGACTGGAACTGCAGGTGGGTCAGCTTGGACACGCCGTCCACCAGCTCTGCGACCTCCTCGCCGAACTCGGCGCGGATACGGTCCTTGCTGGTGGCGGTGTCCTCCATCACGTCATGCAGGATGGCGGCGCTGATCGCCTGGTGGTCCATCCGCATCTCGGCCATGGTGCGAGCCACGGCGAGCGGGTGATAGATGTAGGGCTCCCCGGTCTTGCGGGTCTGGCCCTCGTGCGATTCCGCGCCCAGGAGATAGGCGCGATAGACCTCCTCGACCTCTTCCGGCTCGAGGTAGGCCTCGAGTTCGGAACATAAATCGCTGATCAGGAATCGGGTCGAGTCGCCTGGTACCGAGGAGGGGGCCCCGGGCGAAGCTGGCTGCCCAGCGGCCATTCAGAAAATCTCCTAGCGCTCGTCGGCTTCCAGCTGTTCCAGATGACGGATGGTGCTGAAGTCCAGCATCTGGTTCTGGGGCCGTTCGTCGTGTTCGTCGAACACCTCGATACCGACCACGCCGGCGGCGATTTCGCGCAGGGCAATTACCGTGGGCTTGTCGTTGTCCTCGGGTACGCGGGCTTCCTTCCCGTGGGCAATGTGGCGGGCCCGGCGGGCAGCCATCAGCACCAGCTGGAAACGGTTTTCGACATTTTCGAGGCAGTCCTCGACGGTGACGCGTGCCATCGGATACTCCGGTCAGTAAATTCTTGAAACTTGCATGTTACGCCGACCCATGCGCGCCCGCCAACAGATTCCCGATCGTGGATGCGGATCGGATCTCCTGTTCCACGGTGCGCAGGCGGTTGGCGCGGAAGATACAGGCCAGATCGCGCACGGCCTGGTCGAAGTCGGCATTGACCACGGTGTAGTCGTACTCGCGGAAATGCGTGCAGTCGGATTCGGCATCCCGCAGACGGCGCTGGATCACGTCTTCCTCGTCCTGCCCGCGGCCGCGCAGGCGGCGTTCCAGCTCGTCGCGCGAGGGCGGCAGGATGAAGATGGAATGCGCATCCGGCACGGCGGCGCGCACCTGGCGCGCACCCTGCCAGTCGATCTCCAGGATCACGTCCACGCCGGCGTCCAGGCGTTCGTCGACACTGGCGAGCGCGGTGCCGTAGAAGTTGTCGAACACCTTGGCGTGTTCCAGCAGCTGGCCGTCCTCGATCATCCCGAGGAAGGTCTCGGCGCTGACGAAGTGGTAGTGCTGTCCGTCGACCTCGCTGGCGCGCGGCGTCCGTGTGGTATGCGAAACCGAGACCTCCACCGCCGTCACCGATTCAAGCAGGGCGGCGACCAGGCTGGTCTTGCCGGCACCCGAGGGCGCGGAAACGATATAGAGGGTGCCGCGAACGGCCGGGGTATTGGCGGTCATGGACGTGTCCGCAGGGCCTGAACGTGATCGGGATCTGGCCGCTTCCGGATGGGCCGCTTGAATCGGGCCACAGGCCGGAAGACCAGGGTCAAGAAGAAGGTTGGTCGGAGTGAAAGGATTCGAACCTTCGACCCCTGCCTCCCGAAGGCAGTGCTCTACCAAGCTGAGCTACACTCCGAACCGAGCCCGCTATTATGCCGAGCCTCCCGGGGCGTGTCCATGCCCCGGGCGCTGAAAATCCTATCGGTAACGGTCGACCCGCCATGCGGCGTGGGTCGCGCCGCGTCAGTGGTTGCGCCCGACGGCGAAACGGGCGAGATCGATCAGGGCCTGACGCTGGGGCGAATCGGGCAACGTGGAGATTGCCTCGATGGCGGCGTCGGTTTCGGCCTCGGCGCGAGAGCGGGTGTAGGCCAGGCCGTCGGTTCCGTGTACGGCCTGCAGCACGGCGTCGACCTGATCGCGGCCGCCTTCTTCGATCGCCCGGCGCACGACGGCCTGCTGCTCGGGGGAGCCCACGCGCAGCGCATGGATCAGCGGCAGCGTGGGCTTGCCCTCGGCGAGGTCGTCGCCCATGCGCTTGCCGGTCACCTCGTCATCGGAGGAGTAGTCCAGGACGTCGTCGATCAGCTGGAAGGCGGTGCCCAGGTGCATGCCGTAGCGGGCCAGCGCCTGCTCGTCGTGTTCCGGGCGTTCGCCCAGAATGGCGCCCAGCTGGCAGGCGGCCTCGAACAGCTTGGCGGTCTTCGACTGGATCACGTGCATGTAGCGCTGTTCGTCAACGTCAGCGTCGTGGCAGTTCATCAGCTGCATCACCTCGCCCTCGGCGATCACGTTGGTCGCGTGGGAGAGGATCTCCATGACCCGCATGCAGCCGACCTCGACCATCATCTCGAACGCGCGCGAGTAGAGGAAGTCACCGACCAGGACGGCGGCCTCGTTGCCGAAGATGTGGTTGGCGGTCTCGTTGCCGCGGCGCAGCTCCGAGGCATCCACGACGTCGTCGTGCAGCAGGGTCGCGGTATGGATGAACTCCACCACCGCCGCCAGTGTCACCGGGTCCTGGCCCTGCACGTGGCAGGCCCGCGCCGACAGGGTGGCCAGTAGCGGTCGCAGGCGCTTGCCGCCCGAATGGATGATGTAGTGTCCGAGTTGGTTGATCAGCACCACCGGCGAGCTGAGGCGCTCGCGGATGCACTGGTCGACGGCCTGCATGTCGTCGGCCGCCAGTTCTCGGATTGCTTCAATGGGCATGGGGGTAGGCAAGCAGGCTCATGTGAGGTGGTCGTGAGGGGCGAAGGCATGCTAGGGAAACGCTGCCTAATGTACAAGTTCGGGCGCGCGCCGGAGCGGTTTGCGGGCAGGGTGGGCCAAGGGCTGTTGCCGTGCGCCCCGGATCGAAAAAACGGGGTGTCCGCGTGTACCCGTCCATGAGCGTTCCCGCGGCCTGGCCGCTTCCCGGCATTGACCCGAGCGAGAAGCGCTGCTAGCATTTCCGCCCTTTCGCGAGACCAGCTCCCAGTCAGCTGGTCCACACAAGGTATCGCAACGGAGTCCCAGGGAAATGTACGCGATCATCGCAACAGGTGGTAAACAGTACCGCGTCGCCGAAGGCGACGTGATTCGCATCGAGAAGCTCGAGGCCGAGGCCGGTTCCGAGGTCGAGTTCGACCAGGTGCTGATGGTCGGTGCGGGTGACGATGTCCGCGTCGGGGCCCCGCTGGTGGACGGTGGCAAGGTCACCGCCAAGGTCGAAGACCATGGCCGCGCCAAGAAGATCCACATCATGAAATTCCGGCGGCGCAAGCACTCCCAGAAGCAGATGGGACACCGCCAGCATTACACCACCGTGCGCATCACCGGCATCGCCGGTTGATCGCCGCAGGCATTCAGGAGAGCTGAACCATGGCACATAAAAAGGCAGGCGGCAGTACCCGCAACGGGCGCGATTCCGAGAGCAAACGCCTGGGCGTGAAGCGCTTTGGCGGTCAGGTCGTGCGCGCCGGCAACATCCTCGTTCGTCAGCGCGGGACGCAGTATCATCCCGGCGAGGGCGTGGGTTGTGGCAAGGACCATACGCTGTTCGCCAAGGTTGACGGCCAGGTCGTCTTCAAGGTGGGCGGTCCGCACAACCGTCGTTTCGTGAGCATCCAGCCGCAGCAGTAAGCCGGCCGGACAGCGAAGCGTTCGCGAAAAGCCCCGTTCGACGGGGCTTTTTTTGTTCTGTACTTCGGGAAGCAAGCAATGAAGTTCATCGACGAGGCCACCATTACCGTAAAGGCCGGCGACGGCGGGAATGGCTGTGTCAGCTTCCGCCGCGAGAAATACATCCCCTTTGGCGGGCCCGACGGGGGTGACGGCGGAGATGGCGGCTCCGTATGGCTGGTGGGCGACGAAGGCCTTAACACCCTGGCCGATTTTCGCTACCAGCGCCGGTTTGATGCCGAGCGTGGCGAGAACGGCAAGGGGCGCAATCGTACGGGGTCTTCCGGCGAGGATCTGGAGATCGCAGTGCCGATCGGCACTCAGGTGCGCGATGCCGAGACCGATGAGATCCTGGGTGATGTGACCCACGAGGGTCAGCGTCTGCTGGTCGCTCAGGGTGGTTTCCACGGGCTCGGCAATACCCGGTACAAGTCCTCCACCAACCAGGCGCCCCGTCAGAGCAAGCCGGGCACCCCGGGCGACCTGCGCAAGCTGTCGCTGGAGCTGATGGTGCTGGCCGACGTCGGTTTGCTGGGCCTGCCGAATGCCGGCAAGTCCACGCTGCTGGCGCGGGCCTCGGCCGCTCGCCCGAAGATCGCCGACTACCCGTTCACCACCCTGATCCCGCAACTGGGCGTGGTGCGCATCGGGGTCAACCAGAGCTTCGTGATCGCCGACATCCCCGGGTTGATCGAAGGCGCGGCCGAGGGAGCGGGTCTGGGTACACGTTTCCTCAAGCATCTGGCCCGCACCCGCTTGCTGCTGCACGTGGTGGACGTGTCCCCGCCGGACCCGGAGGCCGATCCCCTGGTGGACCTGCGCACCGCGATCACCGAACTGGAGCACCACAGCGACAAGCTGGCGGCTCTGCCGCGCTGGATTGTGCTGAACAAGAAGGAACTGCTGGATGCCGACGAACTCGCGGCCCTGGTCGAGCGCGTGCGTGCGGACCAGGGCGAGGCGCATCCGGTGTTTACCATCTCCGCGGTGACCGGCGAGGGCGTGGACGCCCTGCTGCAGGCGGTGATGCGCCATGTCGAGGAGGCCGCGCAGGCGGCGGCCGAGGCCGATCGGCGGGGTGCGACAGGGACGCCGGAGGACAAGCCGGAGGACCCCGCGTGACAGCGTCTGCCACACGGGCGCTCCCCGCCATTCGCCGGGTCGTCGTCAAGATTGGCAGCGCGCTGATCACCGCCGATGGTGCCGGGCTCGACCGCCCGGCGCTGGAGTCCTGGGCGCACCAGATCGCGGCGCTGCGCCGGCGCGGGCTGGAGGTGATCCTGGTCTCCAGCGGGGCGGTGGCCGAGGGCATGCGTCGGCTGGGCATGACCGAGCGCCCGCACCAGTTGCACCACGTGCAGGCCGCCGCCGCGGTCGGACAGATGGGCCTGGTTCAGGCCTACGAGCGCGAGTTCGCCAGCCACGATCTGCATGCGGCGCAGGTCCTGCTGACCCACGACGACCTCGCCGACCGCTCGCGCTACCTGAATGCCCGCAGCACCATGCTGGCCCTGCTCGAGATGGGCACGATCCCGGTGGTCAACGAGAACGACACCGTGGCCTACGAAGAGATCCGTCTCGGCGACAACGACACCCTGGCCGCGCTGGTGGCTAACCTGGTGGTGGCCGACCTGCTGCTGATCCTGACCGACCAGGATGGCCTGTTCGACCGCGATCCGCGCAAGCATGCGGATGCCCGCTTGATCCAGGAGGGCCGGGCCTCGGATGCCGGGCTTCACCGCTATGTGGCAGCCGATTTCGGTCGCCTGGGGCGGGGTGGCATGGCAACCAAGCTGCTGGCTGCCGAACGCGCGGCACGTTCGGGCACGCATACCGTGATTGCCTCCGGACGCGAGGCGCAGGTGATGGGGCGGGTACTGAAGGGCGAAGCACTGGGCACCTGGCTAAAGCCGGACCGCGAACCGCTGGCGGCGCGCAAGCGCTGGCTGGCGGACCAGCTGCACTCGCGCGGGCAGTTGCAGCTGGACGCCGGGGCCGCACGCGTGCTGCGCGAATCGGGCAGCAGCCTGCTAGCGGTAGGTGTGGTCAGCGTCGAGGGGGATTTTCGCCGCGGCGAGGTCGTGACCTGCGTGGATCCGGACGGGACCGCCGTGGCACGGGGGCTCACGAACTACGCGGCCAGCGAGATTCAGCGTATCCGCGGCCAGCGTGCCGATCGCATCGAGGCCGAGCTCGGCTACCTGCTCGAGCCGGAGCTGATCCATCGGGACAATCTCGTCCTGCTCTCCTGACCGCCACCGGATGCTGCTGTCCTGCGTGGGTCTGTGGAACCACAGCTGTGGGAGCGTGCTTGCACGCGAAGCCCCTGCCAGAGTCTGACGCGGGCAGGGGCTTCGCGTGCAAGCACGCTCCTACGGGATTTGGGGTGTGCTGACCAGGTATCCGGGTTCCCGGCGGTGGGGGCGGGCACGTTGGTGGGGGTGTGCGTGACGGAGGCCATCCCGGCTCTCCGCCGCGCTGCGGCATGGATGGCCTTGCAGGTGCTGACCCCAGGCTACCCACTTCCTTCTTACCCCTTCGCGCGCTTCCCGTCTTCCTGTTACACGCGATTGTCTGTGTGCCGTCGGTGGTTAAAGGCCGGGAGACCGCGCTTCAGTTTTCGCCGTGTGTGGCGGTGACTTCCAGGTCCAGGCGCCCGCGCGCCAGACGTGCATGCACGCGTTCGCCCCTGGCGGTCTGATCCGCGGCGCGCAGGACTTCGCCCTCTGTGGTCTGCAGGATCGCGTAGCCGCGTTCCAGTACTGCCTCCGGGCCCAGTGAACGCAGCTGGCGCGCGGTGGCGTCCAGCTGCCGCTGGCGGGCGACGAGGGCCTGGTGGGTGGCCGTTTGCAGTTGGCGTTGCAGGCGGGCGAGGGCCTCGCGCCGCTGCAGGATGTCGTGGTCCGGGCGTACCCGCACCAGGCGCTGGCGCAGGTGATCCAGGCGCATGCGGGCGGATGCCAGGCGGGTGCCGGGCGAGGCGCCGGCCAGACGCAACCGGGCGTGTTGCAACCGCACCCGGGCGCGTTCCTCGAGGCGTGACCACGCGCGCTGCAGGCGTTCGCGCTGGTCGTCCAGGCGTTGGGCATCGCGTTCCAGCATTTGCCGCGGGTGGCGGCGTTCCAGGCGCGTATGCAGGGCGGTCAGGGTCTGCTGGTGGCGCGCCACGCGCTGGCCCAGCAGCCCGCTCAGGCGTTCGCGGGCCCGCGCTAGCTGGTGGCGCAGGGTCGCGGCATCCGGGCTGACAGCCTCCGCCGCGGCGGTGGGCGTGGAGGCGCGCAGATCGGCGACGAAATCGGCGATGGTGGTGTCGGTCTCGTGCCCTACGCCGCTGACCACCGGGATCGGGCAGGCGGCGATGGCGCGCGCGACGCTCTCCTCGTTAAAGGCCTGCAGGTCTTCCAGGGAGCCGCCGCCGCGGGCGAGGATGAGCACGTCGACCCGGCCCTCGGCCGCAGCCTGTTCCAGGGCTGCGACAATCTGGCCGGCGGCCTGGGCACCCTGCACCGCGGTGGGGTAAAGCGTGACCGGTAGCAACAGCGGGAAGCGCCGCGCCAGGGTGCGCTCGATGTCGTGGCGCACATCGCCCTGGGTGGAGGTGATCACGCCCAGGCGGTGGGTCCAGGCGGGCAGTGGCTGCTTGCGCTCGGCGTCGAACAGCCCCTCGGCGGCGAGCTTTTCCTTCAGGCGCTGGAAGGCGGCCAGCAGGCGGCCCTCGCCGGCCGGTTGCAGGGCCTCGACGATCAGCTGGAACTGCCCGCGGGCGCCGTAGATCCCGGCACGCCCCTGGATCTGTACGGCGTCGCCGTCGGCAAAGCGCGCGGCCTGGCGGGAGCGCCCGCGGAACAGCACGCAGCTCACCGAGGCGTTCTCGTCCTTCAGCGAAAAGTACTGGTGCCCGGATGCGTATTGACGCAGGTTCGATACCTCGCCCTCCACGCGCACGAGGCCAAGCCCGTCACGCAGCAGGCCGTCGGCACACTGGTTGAGCTCGGTTACGGAAAAGACGGGGGCGTCGCTCATGGGGGGCTCGATGGTTACAGACGGGTGAAGACGCGCTGGAAGACATCGGTGCCGCGCCCGACGGGGTCGACCCGCAGGCGGGCCTCTTCTTCCGCGAGGGCGTGGAACAGGCCGTCCATGGTGTGGTCCAGCACATGCTCGGCCAGGTCCAGGCGGACGTTTGCCAGAAACGGGATGTCGCGCATCCGCGACTCCAGCTCGCGGTGGGTCGTCATGGCCTCCACGGCGTCCAGGCTGTGCTCGATCGCGGGACGCATGGCCTCAGTCAGGCGCGGCCGCATCTGTGTTTCCAGATGGCGGGTGGCGGCGTCCTCGGGCCCCAGCAGGATGCCGCGGGCATCGTCGAGATCGAGCGCGAAGATCGCCCGGATGAAGGGTTCCCGGGCCTGCCATACCGCATCCTCGGCCGCGCGGTTCATGCGCTCCTCCAGGGTGTCCAGCGGCGCGGCCATGCCGAGTCGGCCCAGCGATCGCCGTGTGGTGGCGAGCACCTCGGGCAGGGGGATGCGCACGTCCGGGTTGCCGTAGAAGCCGTTGCGCCGGCTGAGGGTCTCGGAGGCGGCGTGGGTCGCGATGACCAGGGCCTCGTGCACCGCCTCGATCAGCTCGGCGGTCGACAACCCGGCGAATTCCGGTGGCCGGGTGATCAGCGAGCGGAACATGTCCTGACCGAAGCGCCACCAGTCGGCGCGAGCGCTGGACGCAGTGGCCAGGCCGAGGCCGGGGGCCAGCAACAGGGCCAGCGCGGTGCGTCGGGTGATGCGGGCCGTAGGCGCGCGCTCGGGCATGGGTCTCGCCTGGCAGGGGGCTCGGGATGGATTCGCATCCTATCAGGGTGCTGTCCGGGCGTCTGCGCACGGCCCTTGCATGTGTGTCTGTGCTTGTCCCGGAAGGGCCCGAATTCTATACTGAACGGCTATTTATCCGCCCCCGGGATTTTCCCCCTTGCGTCCCGGCGGGCCTGGCCTGGAGTGGTGCATGCGGATACTCGGTGAAGCCCTTACCTTTGATGATGTACTGCTGATCCCGGGGCATTCGAATGTCGTTCCGCGTGATGTCGACCTGAGTACCCGGATTACCCGCGAGATCACGCTGTCCGCCCCGGTGGTGTCGGCCGCGATGGACACGGTCACCGAGGCCAACCTGGCGATCGCGATGGCCCAGGAGGGCGGGCTCGGGATCGTGCACAAGAACATGTCGGCGGAGGCCCAGGCCGCCGAGGTCCGGCAGGTCAAGAAATACGAAAGCGGTGTGATCAGCGAGCCGATCACCATCGGCCCGGATGCGAGCATCGGCGACGTGGTTGCGCTGACCGACGCCAATCACATCTCCGGCGTGCCGATCGTTTCCGGCAACGACCTGATGGGTATCGTGACCTCCCGCGATCTGCGCTTCGAGACCCGCATGAACGCCCCGGTCTCGGAGATCATGACCCCGCGCGAGCGCCTGGTTACCGTGCCCGAGGGGGCCGACCGCGAGCTGGTGCTGGAGCTGCTGCACAAGCACCGGATCGAAAAGGTGCTGGTCGTCAACGACGACTTCCAGCTGCGCGGGATGATTACGGTCAAGGACATCCAGAAGTCCACCGAGCACCCGCATGCCTCCAAGGACGAGCGGGGCCGTCTGCGCGTGGGTGCCGCGGTGGGTGTGGGTGAGGGCACCGATGAGCGCGTGGCCGCGCTGGTCGAGGCCGGGGTGGACGTGCTGGTGGTGGATACCGCGCACGGGCATTCCCAGGGCGTGCTGGATCGCGTCGCCTGGGTCAAGAAGCACTACCCGGACGTGCAGGTGATCGGTGGCAACATCGCCACCGCCGATGCGGCCAAGGCGCTGGTCGCGGCCGGGGCCGACGGCGTGAAGGTCGGAATCGGGCCGGGCTCGATCTGCACCACCCGCATCGTGGCCGGCGTCGGCGTGCCGCAGATCACGGCGATCTCCGATGTGTCCGAGGCGCTGAAGGGCACGGGTGTGCCGATGATCGCCGACGGGGGCGTGCGCTTTTCCGGGGACCTGGCCAAGGCGATCGCCGCGGGCGCCGATTGCGTGATGCTGGGCTCGATGTTCGCCGGGACCGAAGAGGCCCCGGGCGAGGTCGAGTTGTACCAGGGTCGTTCCTACAAGATCTATCGCGGTATGGGCTCTTTGGGCGCGATGCAGCAGGGCTCCTCGGATCGCTACTTCCAGGACCCGAACAGCTCGGCCGACAAGTTCGTGCCCGAGGGGATCGAGGGCCGGGTGCCGTACAAGGGCTCGATCGTCGCCATCATCTACCAGCTGATGGGCGGGCTGCGCTCGTCCATGGGCTATGTCGGCGCACACAACATCGAAGAGATGCGGACCAAGCCGCATTTCGTCCGCGTGACCGCCGCCGGCATGCGCGAGAGCCATGTGCACGACGTGGCGATCACCAAGGAAGCCCCGAACTACCGCATGGACTGACCCGGCCACGATGGCCGGGTATCCCTACCTGACATACTCCCGGCCCGCAGGCCGGGATACCGGATGACCTCATGACCCAGGATCTTCACGCCCACCGCATTCTGGTGCTGGACTTCGGTTCCCAGTACACCCAGCTGATCGCCCGCCGCGTGCGCGAGGCCAGGGTCTACTCCGAGGTGCATGCCTGGGACATGCCGGCGGCCGACATCCGGGCGTTCAATCCCACTGCGATCATCCTCTCCGGCGGCCCCGAGTCGGTGAATGTCGACCAGCCCCCGCGCGCCGAGGACGCGGTGTTCGAGCTGGGGGTTCCGGTACTGGGCATCTGCTACGGCATGCAGACCATGGCCGCGCAGTTGGGTGGTCGGGTCGAGCCGTCGGAGCGTCGCGAGTTTGGCTATGCCCAGGTGCGCGCCCGTGGCCATACGCCGCTGCTGCGCGACATCGAGGATCACACTACGCCGGAGGGCTATGGCCTGCTGGACGTCTGGATGTCGCACGGCGACCACGTGACCGAGCTGCCGCAGGGCTTCCGCTTGATGGCCTCCACCGATTCCGCACCGATCGCCGGCATGGCCGATCCGGATCGCGGCTTCTACGGCGTGCAGTTCCACCCCGAGGTGACCCACACCACCCAGGGCCAGCGCATCATCGAGCGCTTCCTGCACGATATCTGCGGCTGTGCGGCGTTGTGGACGGCCGACAACATCATCGACGACATGGCCGCGCGGGTGCGCGAGCAGGTCGGCGACGATCACGTGGTACTGGGCCTGTCCGGCGGGGTGGACTCCTCGGTGGTGGGCGCGCTGCTGCACAAGGCGATCGGCGACCAGCTGACCTGCGTGTTCGTGGATACCGGGCTGCTGCGCGAGGGCGAAGGTGACCAGGTCATGGCGACCTTCGCTCGCCACATGGGTGTGCAGGTGATCCGTGTGGATGCCGAGGAGCGCTTCATGAGCGCCCTGGCGGGAATCCAGGACCCGGAGGCCAAGCGCAAGATCATCGGCGGGCTGTTCATCGACGTGTTCGACGAACAGGCTGCAAAGCTCGACAACGTGCAGTGGCTGGCTCAGGGCACGATTTACCCGGACGTGATCGAGTCGGCCGACTCCAAGACCGGCAAGGCCCACGTGATCAAGTCGCACCACAATGTGGGCGGCCTGCCGGAGAACATGAAGCTGGGGCTGGTCGAGCCACTGCGCGAGCTGTTCAAGGACGAGGTGCGCAAGATCGGTGTCGAGCTGGGCCTGCCCACCGAGATGGTCTATCGCCATCCGTTCCCCGGGCCGGGCCTGGGCGTGCGCATCCTCGGCGAGGTGAAGAAGGAATACGCCGACCTGCTGCGTCGCGCCGACGCGATCTTCATCGAGGAGCTGCGCAAGGCCGATCTCTATGACAAGACCTCGCAGGCGTTCGCGGTCTTCCTGCCGGTGAAGTCGGTGGGGGTGATGGGCGACGGCCGGCGCTACGACTACGTGGTGGCCCTGCGCGCGGTGGAGACCATCGACTTCATGACCGCCCGCTGGGCGCACCTGCCGTACGACTTCCTCGACCATGTCTCGCGGCGGATCATCAACGAGATCCCCGGCATCTCCCGCGTCACCTACGACATCTCCGGCAAGCCCCCCGCCACCATCGAGTGGGAGTGAGTGGAAAGACCCGCAATGGCGGGTGCTGACCGGCGTCATAGCGGAGGCTTCAGGATCCTGCTTAGCCCACGGCCCGTAGCACGACTACCGGCCGTGGGGCTACGCCTTGCCTCGGAAGACACGGTGCACTAACGCGAGCGTGTGCATTGATCGGCGGTTACCTAGACTGTGCCGAGGTGGACTTCCTGGAATAAACGGATCCCATGTTCAGACGCATCAGAGCGGGTGACTGGATTGTCGTGGTGTTGCTGCTGCTGCCGGTGCTGGTGGCGTGGCCGCGTTGGTGGCCGCGGCCGGGCGCCGGCGCGGCCGAGGTGCTCTCGGCGCTTGGTCACCTGGCCGGGGTGCTGGGTCTGAGCGCGCTGCTGGTCGGGGCAATGCTGAGCGTGCGCCTGCCGGCCCTGGATCGCTGGTTCGGCGGTTTGCCGCGTATCTGGGCCCTGCACCGGATACTGGGTTTCACGGCGTTCATCCTGATCATGCTGCACGTGGTGTGGCTGGCCTTCGGGGCGCTGCCCATTTCTCCGGCAGCGGCCGTCCGGGTGATCTTTCCGCCCCTTGAACACGGGGCGGTATGGATGGGCTGGGGCGCACTGGCGCTGATGGTGATCTTTCTCGCGCCCACCTTTCAGTTTTTCGGCAGGCCGCATTACCAGCGCTGGAAGCGTCTGCACCTGTTGTCGGTGCCCGCGTTCCTGCTGGCGTTCGCGCACGCGGTCATGCTCGTGGAGCATGCGCTGCTCTGGTGGGGGCTCGCGGCCCTGGCGGTTGCCGCAGTGCTCTGGCGCAAGGTGCTGTCGCCCCGGCTGGGGCGCCATGATTATACCGTCGATGCCGTGACCGCCCTTGCGTCCAACGTGGTGGAGATCACCCTCGCCCCGAGGGGCCGGGCCATGTCGCATGCCGCGGGACAGTTCATGTACCTCACCCCCCACGACCCGGGCCTGGAAGCCGGCCGGGGGGAAGAGCACCCCTACACCATCTCTTCGGCGCCAGGCGAGGACGTTGTCCGGGTGGGCATCAAGGCCCTGGGCGACGCCAGCCGGGCATTGCAGACGGTGACACCGGGAACCGCCGTGCAGATCGAGGGCCCCTACGGGCAGTTCTTCGAGCGATGCGAGCCGCAACGCCGGCAGCTCTGGTTCGGTGGCGGCATCGGCATTACGCCCCTCGTGTCCGGCGCCCGGGCCCTCCAGCGGGAGCCCGGGGCCGGGCCGGAGGTCACCCTGATCTACCTGGCCAATCGACCGGACCGCGCCTATTACATGGACGAGCTTCGGGAGATCGCGCAGGGGCACCCGCATTTCGATGCACAGATCCATTATTTCCAGGATCGCGGCCCCGTGGACGAAGCGTTCATCCGCTCGCATTGCCCGGACCTGGAGGAACGGGAGATCTACATCTGCGGGCCGCCCGGCATGGTGCATCACCTGATGGGGCTTCTAAGCCGCGCCGGTGTACCCAGGGGCCGCATTCATACGGAGGCGTTTGATTTCCTATGACCGTGAACAAGATTGCCTACACTGCGTTCGTGGCCTTCTGCGCCGTGATCGTCACCCTTTGGGCCGTCAGCGCGCTGGTCGCGGAGACCCGCGAGACCGACGACGATCAGCGCCTGTTTACAGAACAGGAGCTTGCGGCCCACGACAGTGCCGAGAGCTGCTGGAAGGCCATCGACGGCCAGGTGTACGACGTGACGGACTATATTCCGCGCCACCCCACCTCCGAGGACGTGATACTGGAGTGGTGCGGCCGTGATGCCACCGAAGGCTGGTACAACAAGACGCCCGGGCGTCCGCACAGCCCCAGGGCCGCCGCCATGCTGGAACAGTACCGGGTAGGGCAACTTGCCGATGCACCGGCACCCCAGGCACGGCCCGAGGCTTCAGCGCCCACGCGGGAACCCGCCACCCATCCGCCGGGCCGGGTGCTGCTCGGCCTGTCGCCCGGGACGTACCTGGACGGGCGCTATCGAGGCGTGTTTTCGGACCGGGGCGCGATGCAGGTCAATATCCAGTTCGATCTGCGGGACCATCATTTCCACAACGTCCGGTTCCGGTACCTGAGCTACCAGGGAGTGGATTATCTGGCGCTTGAGGAGGAAGAGGAACTTCATGCCGTGATGCGCCAGCACCGTCAGGCCATCGATTACCTCGAAGGGCGGCCGCTATCGGCCCTATTCGATCTCTACGCGCCGGAGGAGGTGGTGGAGGACATCGACGCCTTTACCGGTGCGACGCTGAGAGGCAACAAGCTGATCTCGGCCATTCGTGATGCGCTCAACCGCGGCGTCTATCAGTGGCCGTGACATGGCCGAGCGGGTCCGCGAGCTGGGTGGCGATGGCCCTGTGGTGCTAGGTCTGCCCACCGGGAGGGTTTATCGCCACCGGTTCCCCGGGCCGGGCCTGGGCGTGCGCATCCGCGGCGAGGTCAAGAAGGCATACGCTGACCTGCTGCGCCGGGCCGATGCGACCTTCATCAGGGGGGCTCCGCAAGGCGGACCTGTACGACAAGACCTTGCAGGCCTTTGCGGTCTTCCTGACGGTGAAGTCGGTGGGCGTGATAGGCGATGGCCCACGCTACGACTACGTGGTCGCACGGCGTGCGTCGAGACCATCGACTTCATGACCGCGCGCTGGGCGCACCTGCCGTATGACTTCCTCGACCACGTCTCGCGCCGCACCATCAACAAGATCCCCGGCATCTCGCGCGTCACCTACGACACCTCCGGCAAGCCCCCCGCCACCATCGAGTGGGAGTAAACATCCGCCTGGACACGAATGCAGTGTTTCCCTGGAAGTACCCAGTAGGGTGGCACACTACACCTGTTGGGATGGGGGGCGAGACGTGGCAGTATCGTGGTCTATCGACCCCTAACCACGGAAAACCCGGTTGAAAACGCCTCCCCGCCCCGGAAACGAACAGGAACGGTTGCGAGCGCTGTGGGCAAAGGGGCTCCTGGATACCCCGGACGAGGAGCGGTTTGATCGACTCACGCGTCTGGCCAGGCGGATGTTCGGGGTGTCGATCGCGTTGGTTTCGCTGGTCGACGAGGACCGGCAGTGGTTCAAGTCCCGGCAGGGGCTCGAGGCCCCGGAGACCGGGCGTGACATCTCCTTTTGCGGTCACGCGATTCTCGGGGACCATATCCTCGAAATCCGCGACGCGCGCGCGGACTCCCGGTTTGCCGACAACCCGCTGGTTACCGGGGAGCCGCAGATCCGGTTCTATGCCGGCGCGCCGCTTGTCACCTCTGATGGTTACCGCGTGGGCACCCTTTGCCTGATTGACGGCCAGCCGCGGCAGTTGAGCGAGGACGAGCGCCGATCCCTGCGTGACCTCGCCGATGCGGTCGAGGCGGAAATCGACTCCACTGAACAGCAGGCGCTAAGCGATGCCCTCGGCGACCTGCGGCGGCTCGGCGACGTCATCACTCGTGCCCAGTCGGAGTTCATTCGCGATACCGAGCAGGACCGCAGTCAGGCCTTCGACGGACTGCTTGCGGACATCCTCGAGCTGACCCACAGCGAATACGGCTTTATCGGGGAAGTGCTGTACAACCCGGAAGGGCTTCCTTATCTCAAAACCTATGCCATCACCAATATCGCCTGGGATGATGCGACCCAGGCCTTCTACGCGGCCAATGCGCCCCGGGGGATGGAGTTTCACAACCTGGAGACCCTGTTCGGTGCAGCCCTCACCAGCGGCGGGCCGGTGATCGCCAACGACCCCGCCCGCGACCGGCGCAGCGGGGGGCTGCCCGAGGGACATCCGCCGCTCGAGGCCTTTCTCGGCATCCCGATCGAGCATGGCGGCGAGCGGGTCGCCATGCTGGGGATTGCCAATCGCCCCGGTGGCTACGACGACAGCCTGGTGGAGTTTCTGCAGCCGCTGCTGGTCACGCTGGGGCAGTTGACCGATGCGGCCCGGATACGGCGCCAGCACCGTGCCGACCAGGAGGAGCTGGCGCGGCTGTCGCGGGTGGCCAGCGAGACCACCAATGGCGTGATCATTACCGACGCCGAGGGCCGGGTCGAATGGGTCAATGACGGTTTTACGCGGCTGAGCGGTTACACCCAGGACGAACTGCGCGGGCGCAAGCCGGGCAAGCTGCTGCAGGGCGAGGGGACGGATCCGCAGGTAGCGGCGCGGATCGGGGCGGCAGTGGCGCGGGGCGATCCCTTTCAGGTCGACATGCTGAACTACCATCGGGATAACCGAGCGTACTGGGTTCGCATCCAGGGCAATCCGTTGCGCGACGAGCACGGCAGGTTGCAGGGCTTCATGGCGATCGAGTCCGATGTGACCCGAGAAAAGGAGGACGCGGAGCGCATTCGCGAAAGCGAGCAACAGTTTCGCTCGCTGGTCGACAATATCCCCGGCATTACCTATCGCTGCCTGCCGGACGACGACTGGACCATGCTCTACATGAGCGACCAGGTGGACCCGCTGTCAGGCTATCCCGCGAGTGAGTTCATCGACAACGCTGTTCGTAGCTACGCCAGCGTGATCCATGGCGACGACCTGGCACGGGTGAAGGGGGCGGTCGACCAGGCGCTGCGGGCCGGGACCGACTGGGTCGTCGAATACCGGATCCGGCATCGTGACGGCGGTATCCGCTGGGCCCAGGAGCGCGGCTCGGCGGTTCGCGACGACGCGGGGCGGGTGTGTTATCTCGATGGCTTCATCCTGGATGTGACCCGGGATCGGGAAAACCGCGAGCAGCGCCAGCGCCAGCTGGAGGCCTTTGCGGCCCTCAACGACATCGCGTCGATGACCACGCTGGGGCTCGGCGAACAGCTCGAGCGGGCATTGCAGCTGGGAACGGATTTCCTTGGGCTGGAACTGGGTATCGTCAGCCGCATCCGGGGTGACGATTACGAGGTGCACGCCTGTGTCGCACCTCCCGGTACCGCTCTGGAGCCTGGACAGCACTTTTCCCGGAGCAGGACCTATTGCGACCTGATCTTCGCAAAAGGGGAACTGGTGGCCATCGACCACATGGCGGCCTCCGGGCATCGTGGGCATCCGTGTTACGAGCAATTCGGGCTGGAGGCCTACATTGGCGTGATTGTGGAGGTGCAGGGTGAACGCTATGGCACCCTGAATTTCTCGTCGGTGCAGCCGCGTCCGGTTGGGTTCAGTGATGGCGAGCGCATGTTCGTGCGTCTGCTGGCGCGCTGGATCGGTTCGGCGATCGAACGCGACGCGGCGGCGCGCGCGCTGAGACTCAGCGAGACCCGTCTGCGCGGGTTGTTCGAGCTATCGCCGGTCGGCATTGCCCTGAACGATTACGCGACCGGGGCCTTCGTGGACCTCAACCAAGCCCTGTTGCACCCGACCGGTTATACCCGCGAGGAATTTATTGCCCTGAGCTACTGGGACGTCACCCCGCGGGAGTACGAGCCAATGGAGCGCCAGCAATTGGAGCGCATGGAGGCGACCGGTCGTTACGGCCCGTTCGAAAAGGAATACATCCGCAAGGATGGCAGCCGCTATCCGGTGGTCCTCAACGGGATGGTGGTCCACGACAACACCGGGCGCAAACTGATCTGGTCGATCATCGAGGATATCTCGGAGCGCAAGCGCATCGAGCGCATGAAAAACGAGTTCATCTCCACGGTCAGCCATGAGTTGCGCACGCCGCTCACCTCGATCTCCGGTTCCCTGGGCCTTGTGACGGGTGGAGCGGCAGGGGCGTTGCCGGAGCGGATGCAGGCGATGCTGGAGATCGCTCACAAGAACAGCAAGCGCCTGGAACTGCTGATCAACGATCTGCTGGACATGGAAAAGCTGGTGGCCGGCAAGATGCGCTTCGAGAGGCGCGAGCAGCCGCTGTTCCCGTTGCTGGAGCAAGGCGTGCGCGACAACCAGGGATATGCCGAGCGTTACCAGGTGCGCCTGGTGCTGGACGCGGAGGACGATGGGGCCCGGGTGGTGGTGGACGCCGACCGTCTGCAGCAGGTACTGGCCAATCTCCTCTCCAATGCGGCCAAGTTCTCGCCGGAGGGCAGCGAGGTGAGGCTGGCGGTGGATCGGGACGGGGAGCGGGTGCGTGTCTCGGTGAGCGATCACGGCCCGGGGATTCCGGAGGCGTTCCGCGAACGCATCTTCCAGAAGTTTTCCCAGGCCGATGCCTCCGACAGCCGCCAGAAGGGCGGCAGTGGTCTGGGGCTCGCGATTACCCGGGAACTGGTGGAGCGCATGGACGGCGAGGTCGGGTTCGACTCCGTCCCTGACGAGGGGGCGACCTTCTGGTTCGAGCTGGGATGCCACCTTGATGAGGCCCGCGGATGAGGCCTTTGTGGTCAGAGCCGGTGGGCCGTGGGCTTGCGACGTTGGCGCTGGCCCTGCTGGCGGTGGCCGGCAATTACTTCCATCTGCCGCTGCTGTTCGGTCTGGACTTCATCTTCGGTTCGATCGCTGTGATGCTCGCGGTGCTGCTGCTGGGGACGCTGCCAGCGGTGATTGTCGCGATCGCCGGGGGGCTCTACACCCTGGTCCTGTGGGGCGTTCCGTATCCGATGGTGGTGTTTGTGATCGAGGCGTTGGTGGTGGGCCTCGTTTACCGGCGCTGGCTGCACAATGTGGTTGTGGCGGACCTGCTGTACTGGCTGGTGATCGGCGTTCCACTGGTATTGCTGTCCTATCGCGGCCTGATCGGGATGGACTGGGAACCCACCACCATGATCGCCCTGAAGCAGGCGGTGAATGCGCTGTTCAACACACTGATCGCCAGCTTGCTGGTGATGCTGTGGCGGTTGTCGGGTCGCGGCGCGCAGGCCTCCCGGCTGGGCAGGCCGTCGCTCGCGAGTCTGTTGTTCCACGCGATGCTGCCGGTCACCCTGCTGGCGGGCCTGGTCCCTATCCTGCACGAGGGCTATCAGCAGCGCGACGGGCACGAGGCCTTCATGGTCGAGCGCCTGCAGGAACGCGCCGAGAATCTGTCCGAGCGGCTCGCAACCGATTACCGCGAGGGACGGGTCCGCTATGACTACCATCTGGGGCGGGTGCAGACGCGCGAGGACCTGGGGCTTGCGATTGTGTCCCCGGAAGGTCGGGTGCTGGCCAGTCGGGGCGACGTCCGCAGCGTGCTGGAGGCGTCGGACGGCCAGGTGGAGCCCCGGGATCGGGAGCTTTCGATCTGGTTGCCGGGCGGTTCGATGTCGGCCGTGGGTCGCTGGGGACAGGGTTCCTACTTCGTTGACGCGCCGGTGGGCCCAGTGCCGGATGTCGGGCAGGTGTATGCGGAGATGCCGGCGGCGCCGGTGGTCCGGGCGCTGGAGCAGCAGCGCGTCGAGCTGTTTGCTCTGCTGACGATAATCGTGGCCCTGGCCATCCTGGTCTCGGCCGCCTTGAGTTATGCCATCAGCCGTCCATTGCGCAAGCTGGATGCGGTCAGTGCAGGACTGAGTTCGGACATTGCCGCGGGGCGTTCGCCGGTACTGCCGGAAAGCCGGATTCTCGAATACGACGGCCTGGCCGGGACCCTGCGGGAGATGTCGCGGCAGCTGGTGGCCAGTTTCCGCCAGCAGGCACAGGCACGTAGTGAACTCGAGTCCGAGGTGCGCGCGCGCACCTCGGAGCTTGCGCAGACAGCCGATCAGTTGCAGGCGGTTCTGGCGGCCGCGTCGGAATTCGCCATTGTGGTGACCGACCGCGATGGTCTGATCACCCTGTTCAACCCGGGTGCAGAGAAGATGACGGGATATGCCGCCGACGACCTGGTCGGCAAGCAATCACCCGCCCTGTTCCATCTCTCCGAGGAGATTGCAACACGCTCGGCCGAACTGAGCGCCGCCTATGGACGGCCTGTCGAGGGCTTCCGGGCCTTTACCGAGGTAGCGGATCGCGACGGTGCGGAAACGAGGGAATGGACTTTTGTGTGCAAGGACGGTGTGCGCATCCCCGTCTCCCTGACGGTGACACCCAAGACCGACCAAAAGGGAAATATCACCGGCTACCTGGGTATCGCCGAGGATATCACCGAGCGCAAGGCCGCTGAACAAGCCCTGCGCGAGAGCGAACAGCGCTTCCGGGATACCGCCCAGCAGCTGACACTGGCTGCCGAGGCGGCACAACTGGGCGTATGGGATCTGGATCTGGCCAATGGTCGGCTTGACTGGGATGCAGGGATGTTCCGGATCTACGGTTTGGGAGAACAGGATTTCGGACATGCGGTGGAAGAATGGACCTGCAACCTGTTGCCGGAATCCCAGGAGCAGGCTACGGCGGACTTCGAGCATGGACTGGCCCACCCTGAAACCCCCTATGAGTCCGAATTCCGCATTCGTCGGGGTGATGGCCAGATTCGTCATATTCGCGCCATAGCCCAGGCCATATCCGGCCCGGGAGGGCGCGCAGAACGGGTGATCGGCATCAATGAAGACATCACCGAGCGCAAGGCGGCCGAAACGGCGGTAGTGGAACACGCCCAGCACACACAGGCCATTCTCGACAACATGGTGGACGGCATCATCACCATTGATGTGAACGGGATCATGCAGTCATTCAACCCCGCCGCGAAGCGCATCTTCGGTTATGGGGCCGACGAAGTACTGGGCCGCAACGTCCGCATGCTCATGCCCAGTCCTCACCGCGAGGCTCATGACAGTTACCTGCGCAACTACCAGAGAACCGGAGTGGCACGCATCATCGGCATTGGTCGCGAGGTGGAGGGCCAGCGCAAGGATGGCAGTCTGTTCCCCATGGAACTGGCGGTGTCGGAGATTACCCAGCATGGTCACCCCCTTTACGTGGGGATGGTGCGCGACATCACCGAGCGCAAGCGGGTGGAACGCATGAAGAACGAATTTGTCTCCACCGTCAGCCACGAACTCCGGACGCCCCTCACGTCGATCTCGGGGTCCCTTGGCATGGTTGCCAGTGGGACCCTCGGCGAATTGCCAGAAAAGGCGGGGGAAATGGTTGCGATTGCCCAGCGCAACAGCCAGCGTCTGACCCTGTTGATCAACGACCTGCTGGATATGGAGAAGATCGCGGCGGGCAAGCTGCACTTCGAGATGCGGCCGCAACCGCTGAAGCCCCTGCTCGAGCAGGCACTGGAGAGCCATCAGAGCTATGGCGAGCAACACCGGGTGGAACTGGTGCTCGAAGCCACCGCGCCCGGAATCGTGGTGCGGGCCGACGGCCGGCGCCTGATGCAGGTGATGGGCAATCTGCTGTCGAACGCCGTGAAGTTCTCGGTCCCCGGCGGCTCGGTTCGGGTCTCAGCGCAGGCCCTGTCCGCGCCGGACGCCTGCGTCCGGGTGAGCGTCGCGGATGATGGTCCAGGGGTTCCCGAAGACTTTCGCGAGTACATCTTCGAGAAATTCGCACAGGCCGATGCCTCTGACACGCGGCAGAAGGGTGGCACGGGTCTGGGCCTGGCGATCACCCGGGAACTGGTGGAACATATGGGTGGGCGCATAGGGTTCGACTCGGTAGAAGGCGCGGGGGCCACCTTCTGGTTCGAATTGCCCCTTGCCCTGGACTCGGGGTCCTTTGCATTAACCGCAGGACGGTAGCTGCGCGCGGGCCGAGACGCGCACAGCACTGGAGCCATCCAACCCGAAGGAGCCGAACGTGGCCGAGCTGCAACGCATTCTCTATGTCGAAGACGAACCGGATATTCAGGCGGTCGCCGAACTGGCCCTGGAGACGGTCGGCGGCTTTACCGTCAAGATCTGCGCCTCGGGCGAGGAGGCGGTGCGCGATGCGGAGGCCTTCGCGCCCGACCTGATCCTGCTGGATGTGATGATGCCGGGTATGGACGGACCGTCGACCCTAGAGGCGCTGCGCGGGATTCCGGCGCTGGCCGAAGTGCCGGTGGCCTTCATGACGGCCAAGGTTCAGCCCTCCGAGATCGAGCACTACAAGTCGCTGGGGGCCCGTGACGTGATTGCCAAGCCTTTCGATCCCATGGCGCTCTCGGATCAGGTACGGCGTATCTGGCAGGGGGCCGCATGACGCCGACCGATGCCGAGCAGGCCCTGACCACACGGCTGGAAGAACTGCGATCCCGGTATCTGGAGCGGCTCCCGGACGAGTTCGCCGAATTGAGCGCGCTCCAGGGCAGACTGTCCGGCCAGGAACAGGATCGCGACGTGCTCGATGAGCTGCAGCAGCGTCTGCACAAGCTGGCCGGATCCGGCGGCAGTTTTGGGTGCGCGTCGCTGAGTATCGCGGCGCGCTCTCTGGAGCAGCGGATCGGAGCCTGGCTGGAGGCGAAGGAGTTGTCGCTGGATGCGCCGACGCGCCGGTCTCTGATGGACGAGATCGAGGCTCTCTCTCGTACTGTGCCCGAACGCCCGGAGCGCCCGGAGCGCCCGGCTTTCCGGGTGGCTCCGGAAGCCCGGACAACCTCGGACAATACGCTCGAAGTCTGGTTGGTAGAGGACAACGCGGAGCTGTGCCGGCAACTGCAGCAACAGCTCGAGTCCTTCAACTACGAGGTTCGCGTGTTCCGGAGCATCGATGAGCTCAAGGGGGCGATGGAATCCCGGCAGCCGGATTTGTTGCTCGTTGACGTAATGCTGGAACAGGGGCGCGAAAACGCGACCGAGCGACTGGTGGACTGTCCGCAGGTCCAGGCGCTGGATTGCCCGCTGATCTTCCTCTCCGCGAATGATGACTTCCCGTCGCGTGTGCGCGCGGTACAACTGGGCGCGCAGGGGTATTTCCTGAAACCGTTGGATGTACCCCGCCTGGTAAGCCGCATCTCGCAAATCTTCCAGGAGCGCCACGCGCCGGCGCAGCGAGTGCTGATCGTGGACGATGATGCCGATCTTGCCGAGCATATGCGGCTGGTACTGACCGCGGCCGGGATGGAGGCCTGGGTGCTGGACGCGCCGCGCGAGATCATGGAGACGATCGCCGCGTTCCGGCCGGAACTGGTGCTGATGGATCTGTACATGCCCGAATACGCGGGCACCGACTTGGCGGGGGTGATCCGCCAGCACGAGGCCTACACCCATCTGCCGATTGTCTATTTGTCCGCGGAAACCGATATCGAGCGCCAGATCGACGCCATGGGCCGGGGCGCGGACGACTTTCTGACCAAGCCGATCTCCGACCTGCAGCTGGTGGCGGCCGCGCGTGCGCGGGTCGCGCGGGCTCGCCAGCTGGAGGAGCGGATCAACAAGGACAGCCTGACCGGGTTGCTCAAGCACGCCAGTATCAAGGAGGCCGCCAACCGGGAGGTGCTGCGCGCCCGCCGGATCGGTCGGCCGGTCACGCTGGCGATGCTCGATATTGACCACTTCAAGGTGGTTAATGACACATACGGGCACGCCGTAGGGGACGTGGTGATCAGCTCGATCGCAACCTTGCTGCGTCAGCGCCTGCGTCAGTCCGATATCATCGGCCGCTACGGCGGGGGAGAGTTCGTCGCGGTGCTGCCGGAATGCGAAGCGGAGCATGCCCGGCGGGTGCTGGAGGATATCCGCCGGAACTTTGCGTCACTGGATTTCGGCCGCAAGGGCGAGCGCTTCGGTTGCACCATCTCCATCGGCATGGTGTGTTCGGCCGACTACCCAGACCAGGACGGCCCCGAACTGCTGGTCGCCGCCGACGAGGCGCTCTACAAGGCCAAGCGCGGTGGTCGTAATCAGGTCCAGCAGGGGGTCCCGGCTCACACGCGCGAGGTCACGGACTAAACAGGGTGCGATGTGGCGACTTGCACGACGTGCTGCATTTGAACCCTACCCCGTTAGCAATCGGTGAGCCGCAGCCCCGATCACCCGGATCACGTTCGCGGCTGGGACCCGCCCAACGCCGAACAGCCGTTGATTGGTGCCGCGGGCGGCGTCTTCCGGGGGGCACACTCGCTCATTCGGGTTCGGAATAGGCGGTATCTCGCCTGTGGCGCAGCAGGTCCAGCATCGCGTCGATGAAGTCGTCGTCGAAGGCGAAGGGATCCAACCGGGCGCTAGCCGAAGCGTTGCAGCAGCCAGCGAACGTCCATGGCTGTAGCGACTATTTCATCGACCACTCGCCGGATCCCAGGCCCACCAGTGACTGCTCAGGCAGCACCCGGCCCCCCTAGTGGCGGTCAATACACGTCCAAATGGTGGAGCTGGGCGTCGCGTCTTCCTCGTAGGCGTGTCCTCAAAGTCTATATTCCGATGCCCACATGGCTAGGGAAACACTGATTAAGGTACACGCTTGCGTTGGTACCCCAGGTTTTCCGAGACCAGGCGCGTCGTGCAGCGGTTAGTGGTTCTACCCGCCCGTTTTGGATTTCTTCGGGGCGCAACGCAGGATCCGGCCATTCTCATTGAAACGGGGGGCACCAACCCGACAAGTGATTGAAAGAGTGGGCTCGGCCGCCCCTTGTTTATCAGAAGCGGGCGCGCGCAGGGCGCTGCGCCGCCCTTGTGCAGAATGACTGCACGGCGGTCACCGCGCCTTGTTCGCACGCCAAAGCGACTCGAGCGCGAACGTGCGATTCAATTAGCGTCTCCCTAGGCGGCTGAGTGTGCCGGTCCGTGAGGGTGGTAGCTTTTGTGCCTTTGTTCGCTACCGCGCAGACGGGTGGAGCTATTTCCGAGAAACTTTCCGTTGCTTGTCGGTGGATGCTGATCGGCATCCACCTTTATCCCACCACAGCAACGGGAAATAGCCATGAATACACCAGGCAGTAGCGAACACGCCACCACCGATCGCATCTCGGAGCGCGCTCACGAGACTGTAGACCAGGCCGCCAGGGGCGCCGGCAAGGCCGAAGAACGGATCCGCCATGGGGCGGCGAGCGCGGAGGAGAAAGCCAAGGAGGCCGGGGCGAAGGTCAAGGAGCAATCCGAAGAGGCCCTGCAATCGGTTAGTGGCTTCGTGCGGGAAAATCCTTTGCTTTCCCTGGGTCTCGCATTCGCGGCGGGGACCTTGGTGGCTGCTTTACGGCGCCGTTGATCGTGTTCCGTGGCCACCAGTTAAGGCAGGAGGCCGCGCACTTGCGCGGCCGAATTGATCACGGTGCCGGCCTTGTTCGCTGGCGGATCGACCGCTTGCTGCACCGGGCACGGGCCCTGGCCCGCCGGCCTGCTGTGCTGGCTATTGCCTTTGGGTGTGGCCTGTTGGCCGGTCGCCTGGATATGCCCGGCATCAAATATGCCTATGGAATCCTGGCAGGCCAGATGAAAGCCTGGCGGATTGCCTCCAGTCTGATCGGCTCGCCGCTTCGCTGACCGCGACCTATTTCTCGGGGCGCTGCGGTTCTGCTTCCGGGGGTTGCTGCTCTGCAGCGTCAACGAGCGATCTCGCCTGGACGAGCAAGCTGTTAACGCTCGCCCGGCTTTCACGGAACGTGAGGTCGCGGGTGATGTGCCGGAGTCGCCAGAAGGCCAGCGCCGCCAGCACCAGATGTGCCAGCGTTACCGTCAGCAGCGCGCCCGTCAGGCTGAAGGCCTGCAGGCTGGCCAGGGCGACCACCAGACTCGCCCCGGCAAACAGCCAGCCGCCCACCAACAGAAGCGCAATCATCACGGTGAGCCCGATCATCATCAGCACCGTGTGTCCGAACAGCCGCGCCTCTACCGCAAGAAGGCGAGCGATGTCCGCCGCCAGGGTCTTCAGGATTTGCGTGATGTCCTGGCTGCGGTCGTGACCGCCATCCTCGTCCTGACTGGGATCTGTTTCCTTCATGGTCGTGCGTCCTCCCGGCTACTCAGCGCGTGTTTCAGGCTGGACTTGATTTCACCCCAGATGGCCACAAAGAACGCCGTCAAAGGAATCGCGAGTACCATCCCGATAATCCCGTTCAGGGCGGTGCCCCAGAAGAACAGGGAAATGATGACAAGTGCGGGGTGCAGGCCAGAGCGGTTGGACATGATCTTCGGCGTCAGCAACCAGCTTTCGATCAGTTGTATCACTGCGAACGCGAGTACGGTCAGCATCAATAGCTCAATGCCGCCATCCGGCTGAAGGTAGGCCAGGGGCAGAATCACCAACAGTCCGATCAGGGTTCCCAGGAAGGGGACGATATTCAGCAGTCCCAGCACGAGCCCGGCAAGCACGCCGTATTGCAGGCCGATCAGCGTGAAGCTGAGCGCATACAGGGCCCCCATGATCATGGCGATCATCAGTTGGCCCTGGAAGAAGGCGGTGATGTATCCCACGAAAACATCCATGAAATAGAGTATTTTCTGCTGAGTGCGCCCTTGGAATATGGATAACAGTTCCGATGCCTTTCCCCGCAGCGAGTCACCCGAGAGCAGCGCGAAGAAGAGAAACAGCGGAACGAAGCTGATACCCGCCAATATCCCCAAATAGGACATAACGGTCTCTCCGGTGACTTCCAGAGAAGACTCGGACTCCCCCCCATTGCCGGCTTCCAGGCGTTCCGAAATCATGGCGCTAATTTCCGGAAAGTAAAACGAAAAATGATCCTCCCAGCGCGCCAGGGTCTCGGGCAAGGCGGTTACCAGCTGAACGATCTGGGCGGTCAGGGTGGGGACAAGAAAGAACAACAGGGCGCCGACCCCAAGAAAGAAGATCGCCATCAGCAGCATGATGGCCAGCCATCTGGGCAAGCGAAGCCGGGTCTCGAGAAAATTCACTACTGGATGAAGCACCAGCGCCAGGATGCCTGCGATCGAGAGCGACAGGAGGAGGTTGTAGAACGTGCTCAGTATCCAGCCTAGAGACCACGCAACAATCGCGATCAGCGCGGTCAACGCCACCAGGGACAGCAAGACCGCCGTATAGCGGAACAAGCGAAGCTCGGCGGCGTTGAACAGTCGTTTATGCGGGCGTAACCCGGCGCGGTCCTGAGCAGCCCTCCCGCCCCCTTCATCGAGGGATTCCTCCGTGTCGTGGGGCATTGTGGGGGGCCTGGCTCAGGTCCTTGACGATTTGCCGAAGAAGAACAACCCGACACCGGCCGCTGCGGAAGCCGCGCCCAAGACCAGAAACCAAATCGTGGAGTCCGTGAAACGGCCGGTAACGGCCTCGGTCACCTGGTCGCCGAGACTTTGGGAGGAGCGATACGCAAAGAACAGCAGGATCAGGCCCACAACAAGCAGAACAACTGCGAGGATCTTGTTCAGTGCCAGAGTTTCATTAGTCGCCATGGTTAATCGTCCTAATGGATGAGGGGTCGTTAATCCGTTATTCAATGATGGCGTTCGGGAAAAGTCGCGGTGCTGGAAACCGCGACCGTTAAGAGTGTCCACCATGCATGGGGCCGCCTACACGGTTAAGCCGGCCACAAGGTTCCACCGGTACCTCGCGCGATCACCCTGCAGCGTGATCCCTGGCGTAGTAGGAATCCACAGTTGAATGCCAGGTGGCGTCGGCCATGTTGGGCCATTCATCCTTGGGAAACCCTGGTGCGTTCTTCAACCACTCGGGATCGGCGTCAAGCAAAAATCGCTTGTGCTCCTTGTCGTGCTTCAAGGCCTTCCACGGGATCGCGAATAAACGGTCACCCATGCCTAGAAAACCGCCTGAGGCCAGGACCGCGTACCGTATTTCGCCCTCGCTGATGTCAAGCATCACGTCCAGGATCTTGCCGAGCTTCTCTTCCCGAAGGTTGCAGACCTCGTCACCGGTAATGGTGCTGGCGCTCACTAGCGTGGGTCCGACATGTGTGTCGTTGGAGGCTTCTTGGCCACTTTCCGCGCCGGGTGCAGAGCCGATCATTCGGTTTTCTTCTTGGCGTCGCTCTTTAGGTCCCCGTACTTGGCTTGAGCCTTGCCGGCATGCTTTTCGGCCTTACCCTTGACCTCGGTGCTCTTGTCGCCGGTAGCCTTGCCAGCAACTTCTTTTAGCTTCCCTTTGGCTTCTTTCCCATGACCTTTGGTTTGATCCTTGTTCATCAGATAATCTCCAGGCAGTGGTAGCGCTCGTTGTCGGCCTCTTCCACGCGGTCAGTAGAGGCAGCTTGAAGCTTCCAAACTAGGGCAAGCCCGGGGGTGGGTCTGTGCGCTGCCCAACATATACAGAAGCCCTGGAAGGCCTCGGGATCAAGAGCCCGCGTGCAGGGATGCTGGAGGCGCAGTGGGATCATGAGCGGTGGGAGGGGCGTGGCGCGCAGGGGGCCTGCGAGGGCTTCCGCACGAGCGAGGCGGGTTCCGATGGCGATGCCTGCACGCCGCGTGGAGGCATCGCCGGATCAGAGCTGGGACTTGATCGGTAGCAGGAGCTTCTCGGAGAGCTTTTCCCGCAGCGGGCGGTTATTCCAGCGCCCAAGGGAATACGGCTCTGCGGCCAGCAGGTCTGTCTCGAAGACGTCCGTCATCTGCCTGGCGAATGCGCCGTTGTAGATGTTCAGACTTGCTTCGTCATTGAGCCGAAGCGATCGCATGTCGAAATTGGTCGATCCGACCGAGACAAACTCGGTATCGATGACCAGGAGCTTGGTATGCAGCATGGTGGGCTGATAGACGTGGATCTCGACCCCCGCGCGCAGCAGCTCGCCCCATTCGGCCTTGGAGGCGATTTTGACGGTAAGCGCGTCGATGTGTGGTCCGGGTAACAGGATACGGACGCGGACGTCGCGACCGCGCGCAGCCACCAAGGCGTCGAGCAACAGCTTGTCGGGCACAAAATACGACGCGGCCAGGTCGATTGTCGCCTCGGCCGCTGCGATGGCAAGCAGGTACATTAGATGCATGCTCTCGCTGCCGCCGGAGGGCGAAGCGATAAACACGTGCGCGTCGATCTCGCCCTCCTCCTGCAGGGCCGGAAAGTAGCTCGGGCCGTTTCGCACCTCGCCGGTGCTTTTGATCCAGTTATCGTTGAAGGCTGCCTGCAACTGCGCCACTACGGGCCCTTCGACCCGAAAGTGCGTATCACGCCATTGCTCGGGGTCCCCTCCGTCGCCGGTCCATTGGTCCGCGATGCCCACCCCTCCGGTAAAGCCAATGCGACCGTCGACCACCAGAAGCTTGCGATGGGTGCGGTTGTTCATGCGTCCGAGGTTGTACCAGCGCAAAGGCCGATAGCGATGCAGCTGCACCCCGGCGGCCTGCATGGAATCCAGCAGCGACTGATCCATCTTGGCGCTACCGACCCAGTCGATGATGACGCTCACCTGCACGCCCGCGCGCGCACGCTCGGAAAGGGCTTGCGAGAACTCTGCTCCAATCTCGCCTGACCAGTAGATGAATGTCTCGAAGGTGATGGAGGTTTGTGCCGAGCGAATCGCCAGCAACATTGCCGGGAAAATCTCGTTGCCGTTTTGCAACGCGGTCACTTGATTGCCGCGCACGATGGCGGGGCCCAGCATCACGGACATCTCGCGCCGAAACTGCGGGTCGGAGACCGCGTAGCGATGTTCGATCTTGCGATCGACCACCTCCCCGGATGTGGAGAAGTTTTGCAACAGGACCAGCGTCAGGGTGGTGGCGAGCGCGGTGATGCCAATAACCCAGAACATCGATCGTCGGCTCCCAGCCAGTGACATCGCGGAGGTACTCCAATCGGGTGTAGCGGCCAGGCATTGCGAAGTGGCTCCCTGGCTGGCGCCAAAAACGCCAGGGGGGCACTTTCATGGTCGGTCCACGACGCGCGGGGTGACCGAGCGCAAGTGGTCAGCTCACCAACCATGCCAACGGCGCAAGTGGGATGATGCGACGCTTGTAGACGCGCGTCCGTGCGAAACCGCACGTAGCGTGCCGGGGAGGGGATGGTTCATCCCGAAGGTGCGGATGCCATCCGCCCGGTCGCTGGAAGCGAGTGACGTTCGTGAGCAGTGTTTACCTAGGCAGACATCCAGCGCGAACCGCTCTTTTTGGCTTGATACATGGCCTTGTCGGCCGCTTCCAGCAGAGAGACCGGAGAGGTCGCGTCCTTGGGGTAGAACGAGATGCCAATGCTCGCGGAGATGTGGACAGAGGTTTGCCCGATGTCGATGGCCCTGGCGAGTTCCCGAGTAATGGTTCTGGCCACACGCTCGACATCCTTGAGCTGTTTGACGCCCGTCACCAGGACGGTAAATTCGTCGCCGCCCAGGCGGCTAACCGTATCCTCCTCCCGGATGCAATGCGTGAGTCGCTCGGCGACCTCCGAAAGTAAGCGGTCACCCGCTTCATGTCCAAACGAGTCGTTGATCTCCTTGAAGCCATCAAGGTCCATGAAGAGGACCGCAAGGGACTGGCCGCTGCGTTTCGCATGGTTGACGCCCTGTTCCAGGCGATCAAGAAAAAGACGTCGATTCGGAAGCCCAGTCAACAGGTCATGATTGGCGTTATGCCATATTTTTTCCTCGGCGACGGCTTGTTTTGTAATATCCCGAGAGGTGCAGACAATTGCTTCGGTGTTGCGATGCTCGTCGAGTACGGGCGCAAGCACATACTCGAATCGATCACCCTGACCAGAGGGAAACATGTGGACGAATTTTCCTCGTTGCGTGCACTGGTCGGCAACGACTTTGTCGATGCTGTGCTGGAAGGCCGGGGCGAACGGGAAGCCGAGGTCAAAGCCGGACTTTCCGATGATCGCCTCGGGCGCGAGAGCGAAAAGATCGGCGGTGGCCTTGTTTGCGTAAACAAATCGCCCCTCGGGGTCCAGCACATGAATCGGATCTGGCGACGCGACCAGAATGGCCCCGAACAGTCGGGTTTCCATCTCCTTGACGGTCGCATATTGTTCCAGCGATTCGGCGACGGCCTGGTCTATCGCTTCATGAAACCGGGTGAGATCCTCAAGCTGTTGGCCAGCGATCGTTGGGTAATCTTTCGTCCAGTGTGAGACCACGCTCGCGCGCAGGGCGCGAAATTCGGAAACGGTCTCAATGACGCTGAAGCCGCTGGTCTGTCGATCACCGCCGTGGATTTCTGCCCAGGACTCGTCCCCCGTCTTCGGTTCGCAGCCTTTCGATTTGTCGGCCTGTTGCAACTCGCTCTGGTGGGACTCGAGGTCGTCGGCAATGGTCAGCAGCATGTCCCTGGCGTGGTCACGCAGTCCGCTCGTCCCCATCTTGCTGGCATGAAGAAGGGTTCCGGCAAATTCTTCCCAGTCCTGAAGAATCGGCTCCATTTCTTTCCTGATAAATTCAGCGAGGCGCATAGGGGTATTCATGGATTGGGTTGGTAATAATAACAGAAGGGCTTGGCAGGGCCGTTCGTGTGGGTTGGGATATTGGTGTTTTTGGAGCCATGTCAGGAATACGAGATAACTTCCCAAGAAGTCTGAACTGGTTTGCACTTGTTATCATGCCGCCGCGGGTTCTGATGAGTTTTATTTTGCATGATGTCCCGCGCTCGCCTGTTAATCAGCGTATCCCTGACGCCGACGTCGTGGGCTTCGCCGCAGGGGGGGGTGCGCCAGCAGCGCTGCGGCCCGGTCATGGCGTTCTTCGGGGTCGCTTGCGGGGGTGTCGATTGCATGATGTGCTGTCCCACAAGACGTCGCTCCGAGCCCCGTCAGTGACCTTCGACAAAAGCCTCGGCCTCCCGCTCAAGTCGCTGACGGTCGCGAGCCAGCATTCCGTTGGCGTCTGCCAGAGCCAGCACCATCTCCACCTGGCGTCGGACCTCCGAGAGGACCGCGAACGCCTCGCGTTCCTCGGCGGCCTCGCGGACCCGATCGAGCATGTGCATCAGGTGCCGGGCCGTTTCCGGGTCGCGGGCGGCGGGCTCCCGCAGTCGTTCCGCGCATAACTGCACGAGGTCGGCAGGGTCCCAGCCGAACTCGTCGTAGATACAACGGCCGTCCTGGTCCTTGTCGTGCAGCCGCGGCAGCCCACGCTCGACGATCTCCACGAGGACGGCTTCCAGGTGGACCAGCACCTCGTGGGCGGTCGCGGTGTCCGCGTGTGCCTGCAACGCGAACGTCCCGACGTCGACCAGCTGGCTCACGGCGAACGCGAGGTCCAGGTCAGCGCTGCGGGTGCGGGCAAGGCTGATCGCTTCGGCCACGCTGTCGAGGTTGGCATCGGCGGGGGAGACGAGCGCGACCGTGCAGCGGGGGGTGACAAACTCGCCAACGCGGCAACGGAGATGTACGACCCCGCCGGCCGGCAGCGCCTTGCGCATCCGGTCGATGTCGATGGCGGTAACCCAGCCGGTGCCCGGGGCCAGGACCGTCTGCGCTGCGGACGTGGGTGGCGGCACCCCGGTGATCTCGAGCCGTGCCCCGGGGTGGCGATCGAGTACCTTGAGGGCGTTATCGGCGAGATGGCTGACCAGCTCCGACAACGACAGACTGCGCGTGGCGTGCTGGATCGCCAGCAGTACGCCCGCCATCGCGGCCAGTGCGATGATCACCGCCAGCACCGTACTCACAATGGGCGCGGCCGCCTGTTCGTCGGAGGGCATCCTTACCAGGATGACCAGCACGGCCACGACGCCTGCCGACATGAATGCGAGCAGATTCCGCTGGAAGCGGTCGTCCAGAAAGGTCAGCAGCGTCCGGGGCGAGAAGTGCGCGGCCATCAGGCCAACCACGACGGTGCGCATCCAGAGGCCGAACACCGCGACCGTAATCAGGCCCCCGGTCACTGACCCCAGCAGGACCCGTGCGCTACCCACAGTGCCGAGCTCGACGGGTGGAGGCCACAGCCATACGGTGTCCACGGCCAACGCCGCCAGGCCCACGCCCAGACCGGCCGCCATCGCCATGCCCATCGCCACCGTGATCTCGCCTAGGCGGAGGGTGGCCCAGCGGGGCCGTGGCCTGCCGCGGTTCGTCTCCCCCATGCTGTCACCTCCAAGTGGTGACCGATTGGCGTGTAGAGGCCCCTCGGCAATTCCTGACGAATCAGTTCGGGCGGATGTGCTCCGTAGAGTCACCGGGCGGGACCGTTGTGTCGGTGCGTTGCCACACCGAGTGGCGCACCACTCTGATCATCTGGACCCGCGAACAGAAGCCCGGGGCAGCCATGTCGGCATGAGCTGGAATCGGGGTGCGCTTGTGCCATCGGCCGTGCGGAGCTAAGCGCGACGCCGCACATAAATGGACGTGCCGGCGTGCTATACGGATGGTGTGCCTTGTTGGAGAGATCCGGAATGTCAGTGAACCGTGTCGACCAGGACGCCGCGGCGGGCCTCTGGGATGACTGTGACCCGCCGTGCCTTTCGCTTTATCAACCGACTCATCGGGACCACCCGGACAATGAGCAGGATCCAATACGCTTCAAGAATCTGGTGAAAGCGCTGGAGGACTCGCTGCGACAAAAGTTTGCGAGCGACGAGATCCAGCCCTTGCTCGAACCCTTGCTGGCCCTCGCGGACGATCGCGAGTTCTGGAACTGCACCTTCGACGGCCTGGCCGTGTTGCGCGACAGGAATCGGTTTCGGGTCTACAAGCTCCAGCGCCCGGTCCCCGAATTGGCGGTTGTGGCGGACAGCTTCCACACCAAGCCCTTGCTGCGCATCCTGCAATCGGCGGATCGCTATCAGGTGCTCGCCTTGAGCCGGCACGAGATGAAGGTGTTCGAGGGCAACCGTGATGCCCTGGACGAGATCACGCCTGCCGATGGCGTGCCGCAGACGATCACCGAGGCGCTCGGTGACGAACTCACCGATTCCCGCCAGACGGTGTCGGCCTATGGCGGCAGCGGCGGCGGCCAGGCCCCCATGCACCATGGCCATGGGGGCCGAAAAGCCGAACTGGACGATGACGCGGAGCGATTCTTCCGCGCAGTCGATCGCGCGGTCCTTGAACACCATTCCAAGCCCTCCGGCCTGCCGCTGCTACTCGCCGCCCTGCCGGAGCACCACCACATGTTTCACGCGCTCAGCCACAACCCTTTCCTGATTTCCGAGAGCCTGGACGTGCATCCGGATGCGCTTGCGTCGAGCGACGACTTTCGCGAGCGGGTCTGGCAAACCATCGAACCTCGCTACCTCGAGCGCCTGGCCGGGCTGGTGGATGCCTTCGGCAGTAACCAGCCGAAGGGCCTCGGCTCCGACGACCTGGCCGAGGTGGCCCGGGCCGCCGTGGGCGGGCGCGTGGCGACCCTGCTGATCGAAGCGCGCCGGGAAATCCCCGGTCGGGTCGATGCGACGACCGGCGAGCTTGAGTTCGACGATCTCTCCCACCCCGAAACGGACGACGTGCTCGATGACCTGGGCGCCCTGGTGCTCAAGATGGGCGGCGAGGTGGTCGTGGTGCCGAAGGAACGGATGCCGACCGGTACGGGAATCGCCGCAATCTACCGCTACTGAGGCAAGTGACATGCAGATTCAGATCAACACGGATGACAACATCGACCAGTCCGGTGCACAGCCGGAGCAGACCGAAGCCACCATCAGAAACGTCCTGGAGCGCTTTGCGGATCAGGTGACGCGCGTGGAGGTTCACCTCAGCGACGAGAACAGTGACAAGAAATCCGGCAACGCCGACATACGCTGTCTGCTGGAAGTCAGGGTCGAAGGTCTCCAGCCCGTAGCCGTGACCGATGAAGCCGCGACCGTGGGGCAGGCGGTCGACGGTGCCGCACGCAAGATGAGGCGTTCCCTGGACAGTACGCTTGGAAAGCGGAAGAACCACTGAGGTTACCGGCCAGCACCGATCGCCGTTGGCCATTGGTGACCTGTCGAAAAGCGGATGAAACACCCTGGAGATCCTGGTACTAACGAAGTGGGCCTCCAGCCCTTTCCGGACCTGGGCGGGCGCTTTCTGGCGTTGCTCGCCGAGGCTACATATCCCTGTGTGGGCGCCAAGTCCGCTTTGGCCCGTGGCTCGATCGAAACTCATGAGTTCGGCGCACTAGGGGACTCCGGCAATGATCGACCGATGCTGGATGATCTTTCTCGATTCGTTGCCCTGATCGAGGCCAGTGCTTGCAACGAGGACATCGTGCACTCTTATGTCGCCCTGTTCAGTGGCCCAGGCGATATGAGCGAGCTTCGTTTCGAGTCCTTGATGTGGGCGCAGTTGTGGCGAATCCACAAGCTGGACATTCTGGCGGGCAATCCTCCCGCCGACGATGTCAACAGCGATAGTGACAGCCCGCTGTTCAGCCTGAGCATAGCGGGGCATCCGTTCTTTGCCATTGGGCTTCACGCGAACGCTTCGCGCCTCGCCAGACGGTTTACCAACCCGGTATTGGTGTTCAATTCCCACCGCCAGTTCGAGAAGCTAAGAAAGGACGGACGTTTCGAGAAGATGCAAGTGGCCACTCGAGCACGCGATATCGCCTTGCAAGGATCCCAGAATCCCAATCTGGCGGATTTTGGAGAAGTGAGTGAGGCCAGGCAGTACAGTGGCCGTGAAGTCGAAGCCAACTGGACATGCCCATTCCATTTCAAGGAAAAGCCGTGAACACGGACGTACCGACGGTGAGAATATCTCCCTGCTCCGCGCAGGCGGTCGAGCTTGGCCCTGGAGACGAACTGGTGGTGATCGATCCCGAAGGCCAGCAGGTAAGCGATGTGGTCGCATTCGGGAATCCGGATCATGGGGAGTATCTGTCTTCAGGGCGCTCTCTTGACTATGCCTCACGACTTTGGCTGACGACGGGCGACGTACTCTACTCGAACCGTAGCCGGCCAATGTTCACCATCATGGAGGATACCTGCGGTCGACATGACTTCACTTTGACACCTTGTTCGAAAGACACCTTCAGGATCATATACGGGGAGCACGAGGGTCGTCCGGGCTGCGAGGGCAATCTGGCGGCGGCGCTGGCCCCTTACGACATCGGTGTCGATCGCATTCCCATCGCATTCAATGCGTTCATGCATGTGTCGATCGATGCCACAACGGGGGCGTTCGGCGTTCTTCCTCCGCTCAGCAAAGCCGGGGATTTCGTTCGCTTGCGAGCCGAGATGCCCCTCGTGGTGGCGATGTCCGCATGTTCCGCCGGGCAGTCGAATAATTTCTCCTTCAAGCCGATCGATTTTCAAGTTGTGCGCAGAAATCCGCCGTCATGCTCGAATGGCTGATACCGGAGTTCGATGGGTCCCTCATGCTCCGTCACCTGCGCGATCTTGTGTTGGCCTATCTGCTCGCGATCCCGAGTGCCTGGGACCGGGAAGTTCGCGATCGCGCCATTGGACTGCGGACGTTCCCGTTGGTCGCCGTTGCCGCCTGTGGCTACGCCCTGATCGGCTTCTCGGTGCTGGAGTCGCCCGACGCACAGGCCCGGATCATGCAGGGCCTGATCACCGGCATTGGATTCATCGGTGGCGGAGCGATTCTCAAAAGCGGTGGTAGCGTGGAAGGTACGGCCACGGCTGCCAGCCTTTGGGCAACGGGCGCGATCGGCCTGGCAGTCGCCGCGCACCGGTTCGAGATTGCGATCCTCATCAGCATCGCGACGTTTTTGACGCTGCGCTATCTCAAGCCGCTGATGCATGCTCCCGAGAAATCCGGGGAATAACCGGCTGGGTTCGGTACCGCACGGAACGGTTCCGGGTCGGGTGGCTACTGTCTCGGGATGATGCGGATTGCCGTTGTCCTGGCTGTTATAGGCATGGCCCTGCCGGGATGGGTCATCGCGGCCGAGCCACCGCTCGTCCTGACGCCACCGGAGTCGGAGGAACGCCTGGAGGCCCCGGCGAGTGTCGGCATTGTGCCGGAAGCGACCGACGAGGCCATCGCGGCCCGGCTGGAGCGGATTCTGGTTGCAACGGGCTGGTACGAGCAGCCGATGGTCACGGTCGATGAAGGGGTGGCATTCCTGTATGGCCAGGTCCGCCGCCAGACGCACCGCCAGTGGGCCGGCGATCTGGCACGCAGCACCCAGGACGTGGTCGCGGTGGTCAATCATCTCGAGTTGATCGAGCCGTCGATCTGGGACCTGAGCCCGGCGCTCAGTGGTTTGAACGAGCTCGGCAGAACGGTGCTGAGAAGCCTGCCTTACGTTCTTTTCAGTTTGTTGCTCCTCGCGCTGGCCTGGTCTCTGGGCGTGCTCGTCACGCGGTTGCTGCGCTGGACCACAAAGACCAGTAAACGGAACAATCTGCTGAAGGACGTGGTCGCCCGGGGCGGGGGTGTCCTGGTGTTCGTTGCCGGCTTGTACAGCGTGTTCCACGTGGCCGGGCTGACCAACGTCGCGCTGGCCGTTCTGGGTGGTACGGGGCTTGCCGGCATCGCGCTGGGTATCGCCTTTCGCGACATTACCGAGAATTTTCTGGCGAGCATCTTTCTGAGTGCACAGAACCCCTTTCGGACCGGTGATCTGATCGAGGTCGGGGGAACCCGCGGGTTCGTGCAAAGCATGACGATTCGGGCCACGGTGCTGATGACCCTGGACGGCAACCACGTGCAGGTACCCAACGCGACCATCTACAAGAGCGACATCACCAACTTCTCGGCCAACCCCAATGACCGCATGGAGTTCGGCGTGATGATTGGTCTCAACGACTCCATCACCGACACCCAGGCGATTGGCCTGGCCGTACTTGCGGGTCACCCGGCGGTGCTGGAGAACCCCGAGCCATGGGTTGTCGCCGAGGAGATTCGCAATGCGGCCGTGCTCATCAAGCTGTCATTCTGGTTTGATTCACGAAAAACCAATGGCCAGCAGTTGCGCTCGGCGCTCATCCGGCTGACCAAGCGCGCGCTGATGGAGGCCGGCATGACGATTCAGGCCGAACAACGTCAATACGTGGAACCGATTGCCGACGGTCCCGCGGAAGAATCGGGGGCAGCCATGACCGTGTCCGAGGCCGAGACCCGCCCGGAAGGCGAGGTCATTCGCAACCAGGCCGCGCTCGCGCCCATGCCGGAAAAGGGAGAAAACCTGCTCGACCAGTGATCCAGTTGCGCCTCCGTCGACGTCTCCGGGTATTTCTTGCCACTGCGTTTGTTGCCGCACAGAGCGTTCCTGTCCCCCGTGGTATCGATGCCAGGGTGCGTCCATCCCCCGACGCCCTGGAGAAGAATCATGGCTAAGAAAAAAACGGGTCGTTCATCACAGGCGTCAGGCAAAGGCGGTAAATCGGCCCCAGCCGCGCTCAGAACCAACGACATCGTTGCGGAGCAAGCCGCAGCCAGCGACGATTTCGTCGCCGCGATGCCCTACAACACCATCAAGGAGCAAGACCACGGTCACGACAACGCGGTGGCGCCGCCGGCCGGTCCTACTACGGAGCCGGGGTCCAGTGCGTTGACTGCGAGCACGATGACCGAGGAACCCGGTACGTCGAAAACTGGCGGGCCGGCTCGGCTCGGAACGAACGCGACGGTCGCCCCGCTCGACCGGGTCCGGGTCGATCCCGGCGATCAACCGTTGACCACCAACCAAGGTGTTCGGATTGGCGACAATCAGAACACCTTGAAAGCGGGGCTGCGCGGGCCCTCGTTACTCGAAGATTTCATCCTGCGGGAAAAGATCACCCATTTCGATCACGAACGTATCCCGGAGCGGATCGTCCATGCACGCGGCTCCGGGGCGCACGGATATTTCGAAGCCTACGACGGGCTGACCCAGTACACCCGCGCGGCGCCGTTCGCCGAGAAGGGCAAGATCACGCCGGTGTTCGCGCGATTTTCCACGGTGGCGGGTGAGCGCGGTTCGAAGGACACTGCGCGCGACGCCCGTGGCTTCGCGGTGAAGTTCTATACCGACGAAGGCAACTGGGACCTGGTGGGTAACAACATCCCGGTGTTCTTTATTCAGGACGCGATGAAGTTTCCCGATCTGGTCCACGCCCTCAAGCCGGAACCGCATCATGGCATGCCTCAAGCGGGGTCCGCGCATGACACGTTCTGGGACTTCGTCTCGCTGTCGCCGGAGTCCACTCACATGCTGATGTGGGCCATGTCGGATCGCGCGATACCGCGCAGCTACCGGATGATGCAGGGCTTTGGCGTGCACACCTTTCGCCTGGTCAACGAGCAGGGCGAGTCCGTGTTCTGCAAGTTCCACTGGACGCCGCTCCAGGGAACGCACTCGCTGGTCTGGGACGAAGCCGTGAAGATCGCGGGCGCCGACGCCGATTTTCATCGGCGTGACTTGTGGGAGGCCATTGAATCGGGCGAATTCCCGGAATGGGAACTGGGTGTGCAGATCTTCACCGAGGAACAGGCCGACGGCTTCAGCTTCGACGTGCTCGACTCCACGAAGATCGTGCCGGAAGAGCTGGTCCCGCTGACGCCCGTGGGGCGCATGGTGCTCAACCGCAACCCGGACAACTTCTTCGCGGAAACCGAGCAGGTCGCGTTCTGCACGGCGCATGTCGTCCCCGGCATCGACTTCTCCAATGATCCGTTGCTCGCCGGTCGGATCCATTCCTATGCGGATACGCAGATCACGCGACTCGGGGGGCCCAATTTCCACGAGATCCCGATCAATTCGCCGCTTGCTCCAGTGCAGAACAACCAGCGCGATGGCATGCACCGCCAGGCGGTGCATCGTGGGCGCGTGGCCTACGAGCCGAACTCACTGGCGGGGGGCTGCCCGTTTCAGGCCGGGACCGCCGGCTTCGTGTCGTTCCCGGATGCCCATGCGGAGGACAAGGTCCGTGGCAAGCCGGAGAAGTTTGCCGAGCACTATGCGCAAGCCACGTTGTTCTTCGAGAGTCAGACCGACGTCGAGAAGGCGCACATTGCAGCCGCATTCCGCTTCGAGCTGAGCAAGGTCGACGTCCGCGCGATCCGCGAACGGATGGTGTCCTCGCTGGTGAATGTTTCACGGGAATTGGCCGCAGAGGTCGCCACTGGCTTGGGCATGGAGGTGCCGGATGCCATGCCGAAGGCCATCACCGATCCGGAACCGCCGGAGATCACCGAGTCGCCAGCGTTGTCGCTGATGGCGCGGCCCGGCGAAACCGGAATCCGCACACGCCAGATTGCGGTACTGGTCGAGGAGGGCGTCCACCATGCCTCGCTCGTCGATCTTCATGGCGCGCTGACGGACGCGGGTGGCATCGTGCATTTTGTGGGTTCACGAGTGGGCACGTTCGTCGGCGATTCCGGCGAAAAGATCGAAGCCAACAAGTCCATGGAGAATTCTCCGGCCGTCCTGTTCGATGCATTGGTGCTGCCCGATGGGAGCGATGCGGTCCAGGCGCTCGCAGCCAACGGGCACACCATGGAGTTCATCAAGGACCAGTTCAGGCACTGCAAGACGATCCTGGCCTTGGGGGCTGGCCGCGAGCTTCTGGAAATGGCGGGCATTGGCCCGGCCATGCAAGAAGATCCGGGCATCCTGTTGGCGGACGCTGGCGGCGTGACCGAGGGCGCATCAACATTCATCGACGCGCTCACCGCTCATCGTCATTTCTCCCGCGACAGCGATCCACCCGCGAAGTGATGCAACCCAACCTTCGGCGATCTCGCGACTACGCGGTCTTCCGAAGACGTTACCGTGCCTCGCCAAAGCGGGGTGGGGCCTCGCCTGGTTGTGGGGGCTCCGCCGCAGACCCGATACAACGTAGCCGTTTCATCGAAAACCCGTGTTTCCCTCGCGGTCGGAGAGCGAAATCATGCCCCAGTTACGCCGGTTGACGACCGACCGGCTGCGCGTCTTTTTCAGTCGGCTCAAAGATCGTTTATGGGTCAGGCCACTGTTCCTTAGCGTGCTTGCCGTGGGCGGTACGTTCGTTGCCCGGCTCGCTGACGGCACGGGGCTTGCCAAGGTATTGCCCCGCATCCAGCTGGACTCTGTCGAATCCTTGTTGACCATCATGGCGTCCAGCATGCTGGTTATTGCAACCTTTGCAGTAGGCGCCATGGTCGCCGCTTATGCGTCCGCCAGTGTCAGTGCGACCCCTCGATCCATCCCGCTCGTGATTTCCGATGATGTTACCCAGAACGCATTGTCGGCGTTTATAGGGGCCTTCATCTTTAGTATTGTTTCTCTAATATCCGTGCAAAACGAAATATTTGGCCACGCTGGCCTGTTTTCGATTTTTTCGCTGACCCTTCTTGTGTTTGTGATTGTTATCGTCACCTTCGTGCGCTGGGTCGACCGAATTGCCCGACTGGGGCGGGTGGTCAACACCATTGAGAAAGTGGAAGAGGCGGCCACGGATGCACTCGATCGGCGTCGTCATGCGCCCACGCTGGGCGCTTTGGCAGGCCCCATGAATCCGACCAGGGACCTTGGGGCCCCGGTATTCTCGCCAACGGTTGGTTATGTCCAGCATATTGATCTGGAGACGTTGCAGTCGGTCGCCGAAGATGCCAACTGCCGCGTTTTGGTGACGGCTCTGCCGGGTACGTTCGTCAGCGCGCGCCGTCCTCTTCTTCGCATTGAAGGATGCGAGTCGTTCGACCCGGAGGCCTTTGCTGTCGCCTTCAAGATTTGTCCCAACCGTGCGTTTGATGATGACCCGCGGTTCGCGCTTGTCGCGTTGTCGGAGATCGCCGACAAGGCGCTGTCGCCTGGCACCAATGATCCGGGGACCGCGATCAATGTAATCGGGTCAATGGTCCGACTGTTTACACTTTGGGTGTCACCGCTGGAGAAGGACCGGGTGGCGGAAATCACCTATGGCCGGGTATTCGTGCCGAGCTTGGAGATCGACGACTTGTTCGACGACGCATTTACGGCTCTGGCTCGTGACGGTGCCGGTTTCGTGGAAGTTGCGATCCGACTGCAGAAGGCTTTTCGTGCGTTGGCCGAGACCGATGACCCGGCGATGATCGCGGTCGCCAAGAGGCATTCACGCATGGCACTGGCCCGTTCCGAGCACGCCATGTCATTGCAGGACGATATCGAGGTGGTGCGCAGGGCAGCAGCATTTTCGGCCGTGTAGTACAGGACGAGTAGAACGCGGCCGGGCGGAAATCGATACAGCGAACAATGTCCCGTGCAGGTATGCGGTACTGGAGATGCGGAGTCCAGGCATAAAAAAAGGCAGGGGCTTTCGCCCCTGCCGTCTAGTCATCCCACTAGATCTGGGTTGTGCTTACGATCAATCGCGGCGTTCGAACTCCGGCGCAGAGCGCAGCTCTTCACGGGTTACGTCAACGCGAAGTTCCCGATCATCCGCAGTGCCGGAGGTGGTCACGTGACCCCAGCCAATGGCGACGTCTTTCTCGCCCATGCCCAGGAATCCGCCAACACCGATCACAATAGCGACGACCTGGCCGTTCTCGTCAATGATCAGGTCATCGACCGAACCGAGATCTTCATCGCTCGTGGTTTTGACATCAGTGCCGATCAGCTCGCTCGCGTGCATGCTGTTGGCCGGTGAAGAGTCCATATAGCCGCGGCTCTGCATGCGGGCCTCGTCGCGGGTGGCACGGTAATCTTCCGCACTTTTCGAGTCAGACTGCCCGGCGCGCTGGCCTTGTTCACTCTGGGTGCTCTGCGCGTCGCGATCAACGTCCTGCTCATCGTACTGCTGTGCCAGCACAGAACCTGCGCCGAGGGTGATGGCTGGGGTGACCAAAGCGTAAAAGGCAAATGAATGTAGCTTGTTCATGTGAATCTCCTTCGAAACGGATATCCCGGCTTGGAAAAATGTCCGTTTTAACGGCTTCATCAAAACCTGTCCTTCCTAGCGACATTGCCGGGAAGGGACTGAATCGCCACGTTGCAGCGGATTCAGGATGAGGGTTCAAGATAGGCTCAGGACGTTAACGGGTCTGTTCGCTGGCACACTGACGGGAGCCGTTCGCGTTCTTTGTGGTCGCTGAGTGTTGAAAATGTGAAGGGATTGGCGGTTCCAAAAAAGCGATGGGTCAAGATGCCCTGGCGTGGCGGGTCGGACGACAGGACCTGGACGTACCCGGGAGGGAGGGGGGCGTGAAGCACCATGGAAATGGCGCTTGCAGATTGCGTATTCGAACGTCGGGAGCCGGTGGTGAGGTGGACCGGGGGCTTTGGCAACAGGTGGGGTGCGTGCGCCACCCGAGGGCGTATGCGCGCGGGGTGCATGAGGGCCGGGCGAAGGGCGCCATCGGGGTGGGTTGCGAATTCGCGCATGTCGCGAGAGACGAGCGCTCGCGGAGTGTTTCCCTAGGTGGCCAGCAGCAGGTAGGCGGCCGCCCCGATCACGCCGGCCAGAATCGCGACTGCGACCAGCCCAACGCCGAACAACAGGCGATTGGTGCGGCGGGCGGCGTCTTGGGGACTGGCCGGCGCCGGTCGCTCGGGTTCGGCGTGCGCGGTATCCCGCCCGTGGCGCAGGAGGTCCAGCATCGCGTCGATGCGGTCGTTGTCGAAGGCGAAGGGGTCGAACCGGCGTTGGCCGAAGCGTTGCAGCAGTTGGCGAACGTCCACGGCCGCCGGGACGTATTTCATCGACCATTCGCCGAATCCCGGGGTATCCAGTGACTGCTCGCGCAGCACCCGGACCTCTTCGTGGCGACGATCACGGCGGATGCGGTCGACGGTTTCGCGCACTGCATCCGGGTCACCCTCCAGGCACTGGAAGAAGTGCCCGTCGCCGTAATAGAGCGCGCCGACAATCCCGCTGCGCGGGTTGTTCTGGCGCGACTGCATCAGGATGCGACTGACTTCGGGCTCAATGCCCTGGTTGGACGTGTTTTCGCGAAACGTGGCGCGCGAGGCGTAGACGAGCTGGAGAATGGCGGGCATGCGGACGTCCTTCCTGGGAAGTAAGGAGAAGACCGCCCCCGCTGCGTGGGGTTCACTCAATCATCTGGTTTACGTGTTCCAGACCGATCGCGTCGTCTTCCCAGTTCAGCTGGGTCGTGCCGGGCTTGGCGGCCAGGCGTCGGATGGCGGCAACCGCGTTGCGGTCGATGGAGGCCAGGCGATGCCGCGTGGCGTTGTGACTCTCGATGTTGGCCGCCTGCAGGATGTCGCTGTAGTTGACCGGTTCGCCATCCTCCGGCTCGCGCTTGAGGTTCTCGTGTTCGGCTACTGCGCGGATGATCTCCGGCTCGAAATTCCAGTTTTTCAGCATCGCGCGGCCGATGGGGACATGCGCGGCGTCGGCCGCGGCCTGCAGGGCGCGCGGGTCCTCGTAGATCTCGGGTGTCTTCTCCGCGCGGCGCAGGATCGGGATCATGCCGATGTCGTGCACCAACCCGGCGAGTAGCGCGGTATCGGGGTCCAGGTGCGGGTGCCGGCGGGCCAGAAGATAGCTGATGATCGCCACCTCCAGGCTGTGGTTCCACAGTTCTTCCATGCGTGCGCGGATCATCTCGTTCCCGCTCTGGAAGACCTCCTTCATCGACAGCGCAATGATGGTCTGGCGGGCACGTTCCATCCCCAGGCGCGTGACGGCGGAGCGAATGGTCGCGCAGCGGGTGAGTCCACGATAGGCCGGGCTGTTGGCGTGCCGCACCAGACGCGAGGCCAGGGCCGTGTCGCGCGAGATCAGATTGACCAGGTCAACAATGGAGCTGGACTCGTCCTGGGTGATGAACAATGCCTGCACCGAGACATCGGGCAGGGTCGGGATCTCGATCTGGTGACGTTCGAGGTCCTCGCGCAGGCGTTCCAGAAACTTTTCGACTTCCGCTCGGGTGGCCAAGGGCAATCCATGTCCGGCTGGGAAATGACGCGCCGATTATGCCATACCCGTCCTCGCGGACGGGGGATCCGCGCCGGTTGACGGGCCGCTGGCCCCTGCCGATGATGAAGGGAGCCGACAGGAGGTCGTGATGCGCCGATTCGTGCTGGATACCAGTGTCTTTACCAACCCGCATGTGGCCGGGCAGTTCGGCGAGGATCCCGAGGATATCCTGCGGACCTTCCTCACCCTGGCGCGCCATTGCCCCGCCGAGTTCTACATGCCGTTGTCGGTGTACGAGGAGTTTCGCGGCATGCGTGACCTCGAGGCCATGGCGGCCGATTTCGAGACCGTGGTCTGGGTGCGTTCGCCGCGGCGCTTCGCCCTGATGCTGCCGAGCGACATCCTCTACGAATTCATCGACGAGGTGCGTACGCGGATTGACCGCGGCCTGCGCATTGCGGAGGAGCATACCCGCCAGGCGGGGGCGGCCGAATCGCTCAAGCCCGAGCTGATCACCCAGCTGCGCGAGCGTTTCCGCGAGGCGATGCGCAAGGGGCTGGTGGATTCGCGCGAGGACGTCGATGCCGTGCTGCTGGCGATGGAGCTGGACGCCGAGCTGGCCAGCGCCGACGAGGGCATGCGCAAGCTGGGCAACCGCATGGGCATCAAGCTGGTCACCGCCGACTACCTGCGTCGGGTGATGGAGAACCTGGCCGAGTCCGGCGGCCACTCGCGCGAGCTCTGAGCGCTTCCCGGGTTCAGTCGTACTGCCGGTCACCGGCCAGGGCCGAGGCCAGGGTGCCGGTGATCCGGTCGAACAGGCGCTCGAACTCCAGCAGCCAGTAGCCGTTCGCCTCCTGGCGCGGCGTGTCCGGCAGGAAGCGCACATGGCGCCCGCCGGTGGCCTGCATGTGATCGATGAAGCGCTGGGCCCCGGCACGCTCGCGGAACCGACAGCGGTAGGTGTGGCCGACGCGTCCCTCGCGCCGGCTCTTGTCCACCGCGGTCGCCAGCCCGGACAGCAGGGCCGCGCCCAGTTCGCGTTCCACGGCGACGCGCTCCGCGGGCGGGTGTTCGGCGAGGAAGATGGCCAGGCGGGTCAGACGGTTGGTGAAGTACTCCGGCGGCAGGTCCAGCAGCTGCTCGGAACACACGCGGATATCGTTGATACAGGAGCCGCCGGCCACGTACTTGGCGCGGTGCTCGCCATCCGCGGTCTTCAGTACCAGGCCCTCGGCACCCTCGGCATCCAGTTGCCGGATCAAGCGGCCCAGGGCCTCGGTGTCTGCGGGCGTGAACCGTCCATGCAGCGGCGCCGGTGGCAGGTCATGGCGCTCCATCAGTGCAAACTTTTCGTCCTGCGGCACAAAGCCCGGCTGGCCGAGCCGCATCAGGTCGAACACGAACAAGCCGACGTCGTCCGCGACGCGCGGGGTGGAGCCCTCCAGATAGGGCGTGTCCGGCCCGGCGATTTCCGTGCAGAGCACCAGATCGGGTTCCGCCTCGAACACCGCGAGGTCCACGAAATCCGGCACCCGGTCAGTACTGAATGCACAGACAAACCCGCCCCGGCTGAAGGCGACGACCCGGCCTTCCCAGCGCAGGATGCGCACGTTGAAGCCGTCGATCTTCTCCTCCGCCCAGAACGGCTGATCGAACTGGCGCGGCAGCCCGGCCTCCAGCGACTGGATGCGCCCGATGGCCGGGTAGCCGGGGACCACCGAGCCATCCGGAAGCACCACGGAACCGCGCGGGTAGTGATTCACCGGCTCCAGCAGCCGGGCGTATTCCAGCCCGTCGAACATCAGCGGCTCGGCCCGGTGGTTCGTGATGGCGTCCTGCATCGCTTCGGCGTCGATCATGCGTTCTCCGGTTCCAGCGTCTTGCGCAGCCCCTGGATCTGGTCCTCCAGGGCCTCGGTGTGGCGGCGGGCCTTGTCGGCCTGGGTGACCAGGCGTCGCGCCATACTGATGATGCGTAGTTGGCGTTCCATCTCGGTCATGCTCAGCGAGCCGAAGGTGCCTTCGCGCAGCAGGGCTGCCTTCAGTTCGGCATAGGCCGTCTCCACCGTGCTTACGGCCTCGGTGGCCGCCAGGTCTCTGCCGTTCTCGCTTTCCAGGTTGGCGAGATCCAGGGCGCGGATCGCTTGCTCCTGCCAGGCGCGGCGCTGTTCGCTGACGATCGGGCGTTCCTCGCCGGTCGAGTGGCGGCGAAGCTCGGCGATCTGGTCGGCCAGCACCGCAGTCTCGCGATGATAGCGGGCGATACGTACCGCCTCGGCGATGCCGTGCCCGACCGCCTCGGGCATCGGGTGGTTGGCCGTGCGGGCGGCAAAATCGCTGATGGCAGCGGTCAGCTGTTCCACCGCGGCCCGCCGCGCGTCCAGGGTGCCCGCGGCCGGCGGGTCCGGGCGCAGGGCCTCGCGCGCCATGGAGTGGCTGATGTCGGCCAGGCGCTCGGTTTCCTGTAACAATGACTGCAGCGCCAGATCGGGGACGCCCCCGCTGTGCTTGTCGAGAAAGCGCGGCTGGGCGATGTCTTCCTCCCGGGTGCGGAAGCGCGTCTGCAGAAAGCGGATCATCGGCGGGGCGACCGGGACCATCAGCGCCACGCCCAGCAGGTTAAAGGCGGTGTGGAACAGCGCCAGCAGCACCGCGGGGGCCGGGGCCTCTCCGGTGCTGCCCCAGATCCAGGCGATCACGGCCAGGAACCACGGCAGGATCAGCAGCGCAACGAGCGCGGTCAGGCCGTTGAACATCACGTGCGCGGCCGCGACGCGCTTGGCGTTCGGGGTGGCACCGATGACGACCAGCAGGGCCTTGACCGTGGTGCCGAGGTTGGCGCCGATCACTGCGGCGGCTGCGGCCTCTAGCGGTACCGCGCCGCTCATCGCGGCGGTCAGGGCCATCGCCATTGACGCGGACGAGCTCTGCATCAGCACCGTCAGCAGCGCACCGATGCCGACCATGATCAGGAGCCCGACAAAGCCCGGTCGCGCCAGGGCGCCGAGGTCGAAGGTCGCGCTCAGGCCCTCGAAGGCCTCGCGCAGCACGTCGATCCCGAAGAACAGCAGGCCGAAACCGGCCAGGGCCAGACCCAGGTAGCGCGGGCGTGCGGCCTTCATGAACAGGTAGAGCAGGGCGCCGATGCCGATCGCCGGCAGGGCGAAGGCCTCGATCCGGATATTGAAGCCAATCAGGGCGACCAGCCAGCCGGTCATGGTGGTGCCGACGTTGGAGCCGAAGATCACCCAGACCGACTGGCCGAGGGTCAAAAGCCCCGCGTTGGCGAAGCCGATGGTGGCGACGGTGACCGCGCTGGAGGACTGGACCAGGGCGGTCACGCCCATGCCGGAGGCGAGCGCGCGCGGGCGAGTGCGCGTCCACACGCCAAGAATATGCTGCAGGGCCTTGCCGCCGGCGGTCTTCAGGCCGTCGGTCAGCAGCGTCATGCCGAGGAGGAACAGCCCGAGCCCGCCGAGGAAGCCGGCGATCAGGGCGTAGGTGCTGACGGCTTCGGCCTCCGGCATGCGAGCGGATTACAGCGTGATGGTCTCGCCAAAGGCCGGCACGTGGGCCTCGGCGCCCAGCTCGTCGCGCAGTCCGGCAGCCAGCGCATCACGCGCCTCCGGCTCGCCGTGAACCAGGTGGAACACCGGCTGGTCGCGGAATCCGCGTGCCCAGTCCAATAGCTGAGTACGCCCGGCATGGGCGGAGAAGCCGCCCAGGGTGTGGACCTTCGCGTTGACCGCGACCTCGTCGCCCAGCAGCTTGACCCGCTCGGCGCCATCGACCAGCCGCCGTCCCAGCGTACCCGAGGCCTGGAAGCCGACGATGACCAGGTGCGCCTCGCGCCGCCACAGGTTGTACTTCATGTGATGACGGATGCGCCCGCCGTTGCACATGCCGGCCCCGGCGATGATGATCGCGCCGCCAGTGATGCGGTTGATCGCCATGGATTCCTCGACCGTGCGACAGACCTGCAGCCCGGGAAGGTAGCCACTCGGGTCGCCGTTTGCGGCCTTGTGCAGGCGCTCCATATCCTCGCTTTTCAGGGACTTGTGCAGCCGGGCGTAGAGTTCGGTCACCTTGATCGCCATCGGGCTGTCGAGGAATACCTTTTGCTGCGGCAGACGCCCGGCGTGGTGCAGCATGCCCAGGTGGTAGAGGATCTCCTGGGTGCGCCCGACCGCGAAGGCCGGGATCATCACGTTGCCACCGCTGGCGGCGGCCTCCGCGAGGATCTGCGCGAATTCCTCGATGGTCTCGTCCATGGGCCGGTGGTCGCGATCGCCGTAGGTGCTTTCCAGCAGCACGTGATCCGCGTGTTCCATCCGCGCGGGTTCGTGCATCAGCACGGCGTCGGGGTTGCCCAGGTCGCCGGAGAAGACCAGGTGCCGGTCGCGCCCGCCGGACGGCACGATCAGGTCGACGATCGCGGAGCCGAGGATGTGCCCGGCATCCCGGAAGGTCAGCCGGATGTCGCCGGCAATGGTTTGCGTGTCACCGTAGGGCACGGCCTTGCAGAGTCCCAGAGTGGTCGCGACGTCGTCGATGTCGTAGACCGGCTCGACCAGGGGCTTGTCCGCGCGCCGGCGCCACTTGTTCTCCCACTCGATGTCCTTGCTCATCACGAAGGCGGCGTCCTCGAGCATGATCTCGAGCAGCTCCTCGGTCCCCGGTGTGCAGTAGATCGGGCCGCGGTAGCCGTCGCGAACCAGCTTGGGCAGGAGCCCCGAGTGATCCAGGTGGCCGTGGGACAGGACGACGGCGTCGAGTTGCCCGGCGAGTTCCGCGAGCGATTCGCGGTTGGCCTCGTCGGCGTCATTGCCGCCCTGATGCAGGCCGCATTCCAGCAGGATGCGGGCGTCGTCGGTCTCGAGGAGATAGCGCGACCCGGTGACCTCGCCGGTCGCGCCCTTGAAGGTGAGCTGTGCCATGTCTCGAAGTGTACGCACGGAGCGGGCTCTGTGTGCAACCGTGCGGGGGTGGTTCGTTGACCGGGATCAATTCCGGTTGCGATCCGGTCTCGTGGCGGTTGACCCGCTGGCGGCGGCGGGGGAGGCTGAGGATCTGTGGATACAGGAGACGAGGGGATGCGGCTGATCAGTCCTGCCTTCCGTGACGGCGAAGTGATGCCGGTCGAGGTGTCGGCCCGCGATGCCAACGAGCTGCCACCACTGGAGATTCATGAGGTTCCGGATGGCGCACAGAGCCTCGCGCTGATCCTCGAGGACCTGGATTCGCCGCTGGGCGAGGTGACGCACTGGCTGGTCTGGAACCTGCCGCCAGACACGCATCGGGTGGACTCGCTGCATCTGCCGAGTCAGGGGCGCGTGGGCCTGGATGCCTTCGGCAAGGCCGGGTATCTGGGCCCGATCCCGCCGGAGGGCTGCCACCACTATCGTTTCCGCCTGCTCGCCCTGGATGAGGCGCTGGATCTGGCGCCGGGTGCGACGCGCACGCAGTTCGACGTCGCGGCCGAGGGGCATGTGCTGGCCAAGGCCGATCTGACCGGCGGGCTTTGTGCGGGCACCCCGGACTCCGACGCGTCGAACTGATGCCCATCCCCGGACTGAAGCCAGGCCGTTCATCATGAGCCAGTATCGCCCGGAAGCCTTTTTCTCCACGGTCAATCCCACCGTGTTTACCGCCTCCGCGATCATGGTGGTGGTGTTTGTTGCCTTCGGGGTGGCCTTGCCGTCCACCGCCAGCATGGTGTTCGACGGCATCCACGGATTCATTACCGAATACCTCGGCTGGGGCTACCTGCTGGTGGTCACGTTCTTCCTCGGGTTCCTGGTCTGGCTGGGGTTCAGCCGCTACGGCGCGATCCGGCTGGGGCAGCCGGACGACCGGCCGGAATTCGGGTTTGCCGCCTGGTTCGCGATGCTGTTCTCGGCCGGCATGGGCATTGGCCTGGTGTTCTGGAGCGTGGCCGAGCCGGTCCTGCACTATCAGAACCCGCCGATCGGTGATGGCGAGACCGCTGAGGCCGCGCGCCAGGCGATGGTCTACACCTTCTTCCACTGGGGGCTGCATGCCTGGGCGGTGTACGTGGTACTGGGGCTGTCGGTGGCGTACTTCAGCTTTCGCCACCGCCTGCCGCTGACCATCCGCTCGATCTTCTACCCGCTACTGGGGGACCGCATCTACGGCCCGATCGGGCACGTGATCGACATCCTCGCGGTGTTCGGCACACTGTTCGGGCTGGCCACCTCGCTGGGTTTCGGGGCGATGCAGCTCAACACCGGGCTCAACGTGCTCGTCGACATGCCGGTCTCGCACTGGTACCAGGTCGGCATCATCACCGCGATCACGGCGGTGGCCGTGCTGTCGGTGCTCTCCGGACTGGATCGCGGGCTCAAGTGGGTCAGTGTGTTCAACCTGGTGCTGGCGATCAGCTTCATGCTGTTCGTGCTGTTCGCCGGCCCGACGCTGTTCATCCTGCGCTTCCTGCTCGACTCCACCGGCGGCTACTTCCAGCAGCTGATCGAGCTGAGCCTGCATACCGACGCGATCGGCGGCTCCGAGTGGCAGAAGGACTGGACCATGTTCTACTGGGCCTGGTGGATCGCCTGGTCGCCGTTTGTGGGCATATTCATCGCGCGCATCTCGCGCGGGCGTACCATCCGCGAGTTCATCGTCGGCGTGCTCGCGCTGCCCACACTGTTCGTGTTCGCCTGGATGGCGATCTTCGGCGGCACCGCGCTGCACATGGAGCTGTTCGACGAGGGCGCGGGCATCGCCGCTGCGGTCGCCGAGGACACCACCGTGGCCCTCTACGCGACCCTGGCCCAGCTGCCGTGGACGACCTTCGCCTCCGGGATCGCCACGCTGCTAATCGCGACCTACTTCATCACCTCTTCGGCCTCCGGTACCTTCGTGGTGGATGCGCTGATCTCGCGCGGCTCGAAGCACTCGCCCAAGCGCCAGCGCGTGATCTGGGGCATCACCGAGGGGGCGGTGGCCGCCACGCTGCTGATCGTCGGCGGTGAACGCGCGCTGGACAGCCTGCAGACCGGCTCGCTGACCGCCGGGCTTCCGGTCGCGATCATCCTGGTCTTCTGCTGCTTCAGCCTGATGCGCGCCCTGCGCCGCGAATACCGCGTCGAGGGCGTGGAGCCGCCCTGGCGCTGAAGGCTACGCGGGGCCGTCCGGGAGCGTGCGGAGCAGGTGTTCGATCTGCTCCGGCTTGATCCCGGCGATGTCCTTGATGGGCAGAGTGACGGCAAAGCCGTTGCCCAACTGGCTCAAGTCCAGTTCCGTGTCCAGCTGCTCCAGCATGCGTCGGGCCAGTCCGGTCTCCAGGACCATCAGTAACACCTTGCGGCCGGACGAGTCTTTCAGGTCCATCACCGGGTTGCGCCGCAGCTGGGCGATGCCCTGACCGTCCAGCAGAGTCAGTCCGGCGGCTCCGACACGCTGAACAATCTCGATGGCGCGATCGGCCTGACTGCGAGGGACTACGGCGACGAGCAGAACGAATTGCATGGCGAAGTCTCCGGCGTTCGGAACGTGTCAGGGCGTATGCGTCAGGTGGCCGACGAATTCCATGCCCTGCAGCGCGGCGGTATCCAGGGTAAAGGCAAGTCCGTTGTAGGGCTGAAACAAGTCCATCTCCAGGTTCAGACGGCGGGCGATGCGTTCGGCCTGCTCGGTCTCCAGTTGCCATACACAGACCGATTCGTTGCCCTGGTAGGTCACACCGAGGAAGGTCATGTGCTCGGGGAAGCCGAGGCCCGAGCCGTGCAACACCGTGCCGTCCGCGCCGCCTTCTTCGTTGGCGATGGCCAGGGCCTGTTCTTCGCGGTCCTGGTCGATGATGGCCACCAGAAAGGTCTCCGCCATGAGGCGTCTCTCCCTGCTGCGGTTCGCGTCAATTACCGAGGTAGCGGCGCAGCACCCGCTGCCACTCGTCGGATTCCAGAATCTCGAGGATAGCCACGTTCATCGGGGCGCGCAGCGGCGAGCCCTGGGGCAGGGCCAGGGCATAGTCCTGGCGCAGGAACTCGACGGGTAGCACCTCCAGTTGACCGGCGAAGTGTTCGCGCACCTGGTAACGAAGCAGCGGGGCGTCATAGACCATCGCGTCGGCGTGCCCGTTGGCGACCGCGTCGAGGGCGGAGCTCAGGTCCGCGTGGTCGCGGTAGGCGAAGCCCTGGTCGTCCAGCCAGGCGGCGGCACTGGAGCCGCCGATGGTGGCGATGCGCTGGCCCTCCAGGTCGGAGACATTCTGGATGCCGGTATCCAGTGAGCTGACGGTCAAGGTGGTGGCGATTGCGGCGGTGAAGGTGGAAACCAGGATCAGGGCCGCGAACATCCAGACCAGCGCGATCGCGCGGCCGGGCAGGGTGCGCGGGGCCTTGTCGCCGTAGCCGACCGTGGTCATGGTGACGGCGGCCCACCAGAAGGCCGAGCCCAGCCCCTGTGCGGAGCTGCCGCCGAACTCGTCGGCGTTGCGGTGACGCTCGAACAGCCATAGCAGTGCGCCGACCAGCAGGAGCAGGCCGGCGAGCGCCAGTATGATCATCAGGAATGGCACCGAGATGAATGCCCGCAGGGCGCCGGCGACCGGGTTGCCCTGCTGGGGCACGGCAATGGACAGCCCGGTGCTGTAGTACGGATGGGTGAAGTCGACGCGCTCGGCGCGCTCGGCGGTCGCGGTGAGGGCCGCGACCGAGACATCGATGCGGTCGTCCCCCAGGCCTGTGATCAATTCCTCGAGGCTGACCTCCTGGTACCCGTAGTCCAGTTCCAGGCGTTCCGCTACCCGTTCCCAAAGCTCGATCGCGATACCGGTCGGGGTCGCGTCGGCCGCGTCCGGGGCGATCACGAACGGCGACACAAAGCGGGTGCCCACGCGCACGCTGGAATCGAGGTCTGCGGCGCCCGCCCCCGTCTCCTGGGCCTGGGCGGCGGGGATCGCCAGCAAGGTGGCGAGCAACCAAAGGGCCGTGGCGAGCAGTGCGGAGGGCGCGATCAGGGAACGGGGCATGCGAGCTTCCGGTGGGGGCTTGGTCGTACCATAACCGGTACGCTGTCACCGTGGCAGTCCGCGTTGCCCTGTCAGGAGAGAGCTCATGCGGGACCCGTTTGCCAACTGGATCGAGGCGCCATCCCGGTCGAACCCGGGCGACGCAGCGGATATCGGGTTCATGCTGGACTGGGCGAGTGCCGAGGCCCGTCACCGCGAATGTCTGTTTCTGCCGAGCCTGTTGCCGGAACGGGACCACTGGCCGGGTGATTTGGGCACAGCCCTGCACGCGCTGGGAGTGGGGGCGGTACACGAGGCCTCCCGGGCGACAGCCGCGGCCCTGGTCCCGCCGTCCGAGATGGATCGGGTGCGGGAGCTCCCGGGGTCGGCATTCAATCGCGGCCTGCGCAGGCATCGCCGGGTGGAGCCCCATGCGGGTCGTTTTTATCCGAGGGCGTTCATTGCCGGCCATGCGGGCATCGAGGCCGGGGATCGCGAGCTGTTTCGGGTCGGGGCGCTGGAGGATGACCGCCTGGTGGCGGATCTGAACCATCCACTGGCGGACCATGAGCTGCGGTTGCAGGCGCGGGTCATGGCCCGCCACGCCCACGGGCGTGATGACGACCGGTCGGTGGATGTGGCCCGGCTGCTGACGGCCCGCGGGCCGGGCATGCAGGCGCGCTGGCGCGGACGGCCGACCGACTTCTGGACCGACGGTGCGCTGGAACGCGAGGATCCGGACCCCGATGCGGCGTTCTACGCCGAACCGCGCCGGGTACACCACCTGGATGCCACCGCGCGCGCCGAGATTGCCGCGCTGTATGGCGCCTGCATCCCGGCCGGTGCGCGGGTGCTCGACCTGATGAGCAGCTGGGAGTCGCACCTGGACCGGGTGGAGACGCCGGAAGCGGTGATCGGGCTGGGCATGAACGCGCAGGAGCTGGCGGACAATCCCCGCCTGGCGTCCGCTCATGTGCAGGACCTCAATGCACGGCCCGGGTTGCCCTATGCACCGGGGAGCTTCGACGCCGTGGCCTGTACCGCGTCGGTCGAGTATCTGACGCAGCCGGAGGCGGTGTTCCACGCGGTCTTCGAGGTTCTGCGCCCGGGCGGGGTGTTCGTGGTGACCTTCTCCGACCGCTGCTTCCCGACCAAGGCGATCGCGGTCTGGGAACGCCTGTACGACTTCGAGCGCATGGGGCTGGTGCTGGACCTGTTCCTGCGCGCCGGTTTCACGGATCTCGCGACCTTTTCCCTGCGCGGCCTGCCGCGGCCGGCCGATGATCCCTATGCCGGACGGCTGGAGCATGCGGACCCGGTGTTTGCGGTGTGGGGTTATCGATGGGACTGAGGGATGGGCCTTTGCCGACACGGGCGGGGGCTTCGCGGGCAGGCCCGCTCCTGTAATGGCAGGGCTCGCTGAGCCGAGGCAGCCTGCCGGAAAGCGATCGGACCGGACTCGGTTCTCAGGCTGGGCAGGTCTGGCCCCCCGAAGAACGTTTTAACCGGTAAACTGCGACGTGATTCGAGATGCCCGCGCCGCGGGCCGGACCAGTGGGGAGCGCATGGCCGCAAGCAAGGCCAAATCCGGGGGCAAGGGCAGCAAGACGGCAGAGCCGGCCGCACCGCCGAGCCTGAGTGGGCAGCTGCTGCGTGGTCTGCGCGAGGGTGCACTGCTGATCTTCGGCATGCTGGCGCTGTATCTGCTGGTGGCGCTGGCGAGCTATCACCCGGGCGATGCCGCCTGGTCGACCACCGGCGACGGCGAGGGTCTGCGCAATCTGGGCGGCACCACGGGCGCCTGGTTTGCCGATATCGCTTTCCATCTGCTCGGCTATCTGGCCTACCTGATCCCGCTGGCCGTGGGCGGTATTGGCTGGTGGCTGTTCCGGCATCGCCGCGAGGCGCAGATCGCCAGCCCCATGGAGCTCACCGTGCGCGGGCTGGCGCTGATCGTGGCGTTGATCGCCGGTTCCGCGCTGGCGGCATTGCACCTGATGCCGGGCGGGATGCCGGTGCATGCCGGCGGCATCCTCGGCGATCTGTTCGGCGGCTGGGCGGTCGCCGGGCTGAGCCTGGTGGGCGGGACACTGGTCCTGCTGGCGCTGTTCCTGGCCGGGGTGACCCTGTTTACCGGGCTGTCCTGGTTTCTGCTGATGGATCGTCTCGGACAGCTGGCCGTGCGTGGCTGGGAGCGTGCCCGCGTGGCGATCGACTCGGCCCGTGACCGCCGTATCGGCGCCCGCGAACGGGCCGAACGCGAGACCCGGGTGGAGAAGGAGCGCAAGCGCACCGAGAAGCGCATGCCCTCGCGGGTGGAGCCGCGCATCGAGACGCCCCCGCCCAGCCCGCGGGTGCAGAAAGAGAAACAGGTCCCGCTGTTCACCGAGGGGACGGGCGCCGATCCACACCCGCCGCTGGCCCTGCTGGACGAGCCGCCGCCGCCGCCCGACGGATTCTCCGAGGAGTCTTTGCAGGCGCTCTCCCGCCTGGTGGAACTGAAGCTGAAGGATTTCGGTGTGGAGGTCGAGGTGGTCGCGGTGCAGCCGGGGCCGGTGATCACCCGCTTCGAATTGCAGCCGGCGGCCGGGGTGAAGGCCTCGCGTATCTCCGGGCTGTCCACCGATCTCGCGCGTTCGCTGTCGGTCATGGCCGTACGCATCGTCGAGGTGATCCCGGGCAAGTCCACGGTGGGGCTGGAGATCCCGAACGAGAACCGCGAGATCGTGGCCCTCTCGGAAATCCTGCGTTCGGATCTGTTCGACTCGAACAAGTCGCCGCTGACCATGGCGCTGGGCAAGGACATCGGCGGCGGCCCGGTGATCGCGGATCTGGCAAAGATGCCGCATCTGCTGGTCGCCGGGACGACCGGTTCCGGGAAATCGGTGGGCGTCAACGCCATGCTGCTGTCGCTGCTGTACAAGTCCACGCCGGAAGACGTCCGCCTGATCCTGATCGATCCGAAGATGCTGGAGCTGTCGGTCTACGAGGGCATCCCGCATCTGCTGTGTTCGGTCGTCACCGACATGAAGGATGCCTCCAACGCCCTGCGCTGGGCGGTGGCGGAGATGGAGCGGCGCTACAAGCTGATGTCGGCGATGGGCGTGCGCAACATTGGCGGCTTCAACAAGAAGGTGCGCGATGCCCAGGCCGGCGGCGAGCCGCTGAAGGATCCGTTGTTCAAGCCGGAGGAGGCGATCACCGAGACCGAGGCGCCGGAACTGGAGCCGTTGCCGTTCGTTGTGGTTGTGGTCGACGAATTCGCCGACATGATCATGGTGGTGGGCAAGAAGGTGGAGGAGTTGATCGCCCGGCTGGCGCAGAAGGCACGCGCCGCCGGCATCCACCTGATCCTGGCCACCCAGCGTCCGTCGGTGGACGTGATTACCGGCTTGATCAAGGCGAACATCCCCACCCGTATCGCCTTCCAGGTCTCCTCGCGCGTGGACTCGCGCACCATCCTCGATCAGATGGGTGCCGAGCACCTGCTGGGTCACGGCGACATGCTCTACCTGCCACCGGGCAAGGCGATGCCCGAGCGCGTGCACGGCGCGTTCGTCAGCGACAACGAGGTGCATCAGGTGGTCGAGTACCTCAAGTCCACCGGCGAGCCGGACTACAACGACGCAATCCTCGACGAGCCCGAGGCCGGTGCGGCCAGCATCCCGGGGCTGGAGTCGCCCGAGGGGAACGGCAACGAATCGGACCCGCTCTACGATCAGGCCGTGCAGGTGGTCATCGAGTCACGCAAGGCCTCGATCTCGTTCGTCCAGCGCCGGCTGAAGATCGGCTACAACCGCGCCGCGCGCATGGTCGAAGACATGGAGGCCGCCGGCCTGGTCAGCCAGGTACAGTCGAACGGCAATCGCGAGGTCCTGGTTCCCGGCCCGAACGACTGAGCGCCCCGAACCCGAGGGCCTGGTTGGTGTCCATGTCCCTGATCGCGTGACGCGGTTCGTCACCCCTGTGCAGCACATTCACGCCGGGTTAAGCCTCGCGGCGCATCATGAATCGCATACTCATCCATCCTGGAGACTGCATGAACGCTCGTCCCCTTACGTGTCCGGGCGCCCTCTGGCGGGCCCTGTCCCTTGGCCTGGTACTGGCCTTGACCGCCGTTCCGGCCCTGGCCGCCGACCGCGGTATGGAGGATGCCCGCGCGGCGCTGGATCGCTTTGTCGATGGCCTGGAAAGCTTCTCCGCCGAATTTACCCAGACCGTGCGCGACGACACCGGCTACGTGCTGCAGGAGTCCGATGGCCGCATGCAGCTGGGGCTGCCCAATCGCCTGCACTGGGAGGTGACCGAGCCGTTCCCGCAGACCATCGTCTCCGATGGCGAGGACCTGTGGATGTACGACCCGGACCTGTCGCAGGCCACGGTGCGCCCGCTGGGGGATGCCTTCGACGCCACGCCGATCGCCGCGATCACCCAGCCGGAGCGTCTGGACGAGCACTTCCGCATGTCACTGCGCCCGGTGCCGGGCGGCGATGCCCTGCGCCTGGTGCTGGTGCCGCGCAACGAACAGGCCGACTTCACCAGTCTGGACCTGGACCTGACCGCGGATGGCGACCTGACCCGCATGGCCTTCCGCGACATCTTCGGCCAGGAGACCGTGATCCTCTTCCACGAAACCGAACGCAATGGCGAACTCGACCCGGGCGTGTTCACCTTCGACCCGCCGGCCGGGACCGACATCTATCGGCCTTGAGCGAGGTCCGCTCGCGGGTTATCTGCCACAAAGCGCACAGAGGCCACGGAGAAAACAAAGGCTTTCAGGGAGCGTAGGATGCGTTGAGCGCAGCGAAACGCATCGGTCGGAAGGCGGCGATATTCCGGGTGATCGATGTTGATGCGTTTCGCTTTGCTCAACGCATCCTGCACATGGGCTGTGATACTCCCCTTGGGTTGTCTCCGTGCCCTTCGTGGTTCAATAGTCCTTCTTCGTACCTTCGTACCTTCGTGCACTTCGTGGTGAACAAGGCTCTTCGGCTCGAGGGGTTACAATCCCTCCATGAGTGATTCCCCCGAAGGCGATCTGTTCGGCCCCGATCCGGACGTGGCCTCGCCCGAACCCGAACCGGCCCCGGTAGCCCTGGATCCCTCGGCGCCGCTGGCCGAGCGCATGCGTCCGGCGCGGCTCGACGAGATGGTCGGCCAGGACCACCTGGTCGGCGCCGATGCCGCGCTGCGCCAGGCGATCGAGCAGGGTCAGACCCCGTCGATGATCCTCTGGGGCCCGCCCGGCTGCGGCAAGACGACGCTCGCGCGGCTGGTGGCGGCGGCCGGAGCCCAGCGCCTGGTCACGCTGTCCGCCGTGCTGGCCGGGGTCAAGGACGTCCGTGCGGTCGTCGAAGCCGCGAAGACCCGCCGCCGCAATGGTGTCGGGACGCTGCTGTTCATCGACGAAATCCACCGCTTCAACAAGGGCCAGCAGGACGCCCTGCTGCCGCACATTGAGGACGGTACGCTGACCTTCGTCGGCGCGACCACCGAGAATCCTTCGTTCGCACTCAACAGCGCGCTGCTGTCGCGCGCGCGGGTCTATCGCATGGAGGCGGTCGGGGCGGAGGCCATCGAGGCCCTGATCGACCGGGCCCTCAATGACCCCGAGCGCGGTCTGGGCGGGCGCGGCCTGACGCTGGACCCGGAGGAGCGTCAGCGTCTTGCGCGCGCCGCGGACGGCGATGCCCGGCGTGCCCTGAACTGGCTGGAGACCGCCTCGGACCTGGCGCGCGATGGCGCCATCACCGGCGACGCGCTGCGCGCGGTGATGGGGGCGCAGTCACTGGCCTTCGACCGTCAGGGCGATGCCTTCTACGACCAGATCTCCGCCCTGCACAAGTCAGTGCGCGGGTCCGATCCGAACGCCGCGGTGTACTGGCTCACCCGCATGCTGGATGCGGGCTGTGACCCGGACTACCTCGGTCGCCGCCTGCTGCGCATGGCCTACGAGGACATTGGCCTGGCCGCGGTTGGCCTCGGTGCGCGGGTGCTGGCGGCCTGGCAGACCATGGAACGTCTGGGCCGGCCGGAAGGCGATCTGGCGCTGGTACAGGCAGTGATCGAACTGGCCTCCGCACCCAAGAGCAACAGCGCCTATGCCGCGCTGAACGGCGCGCGGGCCGCGATCCGCGACAGCGGCAGCGCGGGCGTGCCCCTGCACCTGCGCAATGCCCCGACCGAGCTGATGCGTGCCGAGGGCTTCGGTGCCGGGTATCGCTACGACCACGACGAACCGGACGGGTTTGCGCGCGGACAGGTCTATCTGCCCGAAGGGCTGGAAGAAGCGCGCTTCTATAGTCCGCGCCGGGATGGTACCGAGCGCGCGCTGGCGGAGCGTCTGGAGCGTCTGCGCGGCGGCGGTGAAGACCCCGGGGACGGGGGCTGACGGGGTGACATGAGGATTCGACATCACAAGAGCTGGCTGACGGTCGCGGCGATCCTGTTCGGGGTCTCGCTGGCGTGGATCCTGTTGACCACCGAGTGGCCCAGCCTCGGCGTTCCGCTGGGCGAGCTGGAGGTCTGGCTGCTCAGCTGGGGCCCTGGGGCCTACCTGGTATTCGTGCTGGCGTTTGTCGTGCTGGCCCTGTTCCCGCTGCCGAGCACCTTCTGGATCCTGCTGGGCGGGGCCTTGTTCGGTCCCTTCACCGGTGGCGCCCTTAGTCTGCTGGCGGCCACCGTGGCGGCGGTCATCGCCTTCATGCTGGCCCGTACCTGGCTGCAGCCCTGGCTGGTTCCGCGCATGGGGCCGCGCAGTACCCGGCTGCGCGAGGATGTGGAGGCCGAGGGCTGGCGCGTGGTGGCCCTGACCCGGCTGGTACCGGTGTTTCCGTTTGCACCCACCAACTATGCCCTGGGACTGGTGCGCCTGCCGCTGCCCGTGTTTGCACTGACGACGGTGGTGGCGCTGATCCCGGGCCTGTTCGCCTATGCCTGGCTGGGGCATGCCACCCGCGAGGTGGCCAGTGGTGCCGACAGCGGGGTGCAACTGGGTCTGGCGCTGCTCGCGGTGCTCGCATTGCTGCTGTTGCTGCCGCGCCTGGTGCGGCGCATCTGGCTGGGACAGAAGATGCTGCACTCGGATTCAGACCCAGGCCAGCAGTACCCCGAGGCCCAGGGCGAAGAACAGCAGCGCCGCGAGCGCGCGTAGCAGCCGCAGCGGCAGGTGACAGGCGAAACGCTGGCCCAGCCATACGACCGGGGCATTGGCCAGGACCATACCGATGGTCGAGCCGATCACGACCAGGATCAGGTTGTCGAAGGTCGCGGCCAGCGCGGCGGTAGCCACCTGCGTCTTGTCGCCCATCTCGACCAGGAAGAACAGCACCGTGGTGGTCCAGAACACGCCGTGTTTCGAGGGGGCGGGCAGCTCGTCCTCGCCATCCGGCACCAGCACCCAGGCGGCCATGACGATGAACCCGAGCCCCAGCCCCCAGCGCAGCCACTCGTCCGGCACGCTGGCGCCGATCCAGACGCCGGCCAGCGCGGCGAGGAAGTGATTGGCCAGGGTCGCCACCACGATGCCCCAGATGATGGGCCAGGTCTGCTGGTAGCGGCAGATCAGGAGCAGCGCGAGGAGCTGGGTCTTGTCGCCCATCTCGGCGATGGCGACGATGACGGTGGAGACGAGCAGGGCTTCCATGATGGTCTTCCGGGCCAGGCGGCCAATGCGGGCAGCGGTGAGGCCAGGGGGTTCCCGGGCCTGCCGCGTCGCGCCCCCCTGAAGCAGGCAAAAGTGTAGAAGGCGGCCCCGTTACCGGCAAGAACGGGCTGCGCCGTGCGCGGGCCTTGGGTAGGATGCGCGCGATGAGAGCCTTCGTACGCTGGGTCGATCGCGCACCGCTGTGGCTGTTTGCCCTGCTGGTGGCCACGCTGGGCCTGGCCCCCTGGATCCCCGAGCCGCATGTCGCGGAGAAGCTGCGCTGGTTGCTCGCCGGCGAGCTGATCCGGGTGCGGGACATCCTCGACCTGGTCATGCACGCCATCCCCTGGCTGCTGATGGCCTTCAAGCTCTACCGGACCAGCGTTACGGCGAGGGGCAGGCCCTGATCCGAGTGTTTCTCCGCGGCTTGTGGGAAATCGACGCCGGGCGTGCCTGCCGCTACGGTTGCAGCACGTTTCAAGCACTCAGGAGAACCCCATGCGTTTTATTGTTGCTGTCACCGCCGGTACCGACGACCCCACCCGTGCGACGCTCGGCATGATCGCCGCCAACGTGGCCAAGCAGCAGGGCCATGACGTGACCGTCTGGCTGCAGGGCGAGGCCGTGAACATCGCCAACCGCAATGTCTACGACAAGATCGTCGGCCACAACATGCCGGCAATGAAGGACATCGTCGATTCACTGGTCAGTGAAGGCGTCCCGTTCTGGGCCTGCGAGGCCTGCGCCAAGGGCCGCGACGTCGGCGAACACAACTTCCTGCCGAACGCCGAGATGGCCGGCATGGGCCAGTACGTCCAGGCCGTCGCCGACTTCGACCGCTCGATGAGCTTCTAATCGTTCATCGTTGCTCGCGGGCGGGGGTGTGATCCCCCGCTCGTTCTGATCTCCCGCCCCTGCCAGTGCCCCGAACTGGCACATTGCATGCTTGTTTGTTCCGCGAGGCATCCGCGGATCATGAGCATGAGTCAGAATCTCCCCCCGAATACCCTGTCCCCGAGCGTTTCGTATGAAGAGGCCATTGGCGACTTCCTGGTCGCCTCGCGCAAATGCGAGGTAGTGAGCCTGGAGCGCCTGCTGGAGGCCGTGCAACTGGTCGGGTGCATCCGTGCCCTAGTGCATCAACTGCAGCGTGAACGCGGCGCTTCCAGCCTCTGGATCGGCTCGGCTGGCCAGCGTTATGCCGAGGAGCTGGGGCAGTATCGAACCGAATCCGACACCACGGCGGCGGCCTTTCGCGAACACCTTGATGGCTGGTTACAGCCGGGGGCCTGTGCCCACGCGCGCAGCCGGTTGCTGGGGCGCATGGCACTGGCCCTGCACGGGCTGTCCGGGCTGCCCAGCCTGCGCGAGGAGGTCAACGAGCGCACGCTTTCGCCGATGGAGGCGATGCGCGGATTCAGCGAACTGATCCGGTCGCTCCTGGCCGTGGTATTCGAGGCAGCGGATTCGGCTACCGACCCGGAGGTCTCCGGTGCGTTGGTCGCTCTTTTGAACTTCATGCAGGGCAAGGAGCTTGCGGGTCAGGAACGCGCGATCGGTGCTGCGGGCTTTGGCCAGGGCGTGTTTGACGGCGAGCTGCGCCAGGCCCTGTTACACCGTATCGATGCCCAGGAACGTTCGTTTCGCATCTTCTCGGAGTTTGCCCCGGAATCGGCCTGCGGCGCCTGGCGTCAATTACAGGGCGCGAGCTTCGCCGCCGAGGTCGAGCGCCTGCGCCGTCAGGCCTGCACCCAGGCCGATGGCCAGCCGGCCCCGGCCCGGGCCGAGGCGTGGTTTGCCTGCACGACTGCGCGTATCGACGCGATGAAGGAGATCGAGGATCGGCTGGAGATGCACCTGAACGAGTGCTGCTCCGCGCGCATCGTGGCGGATCGCGCGGACCTGGGTGCGGTGCGTGACCGTATCGCGCAATTGGCCGAGTCGGAGTTGCGCGACAGCGTGCCGTATGCGGTGTTCTTCGGTGCGCCCGAGGGGCTGGATTCCGACGGCGTGGGCGGCGATAACCCGCTCAATGTGCCGATCGTCGGACATTCGGTGATGGACCTGGTGCAACGCCAGGCCAGTCGTCTGCAGTCGGTGGAGGACGAGCTGCAGGCGGCGCGCCAGGCCTTGGCCGAGCGCAAGACGATTGAGCGAGCCAAGGCACTGCTAATCCAGCATCGCGGCCTGACGGAGGACCAGGCCTACAAGCTCCTGCGCCAGACTGCGATGAACCAGAACCGGCGTCTGGCCGAGGTGGCCGAGGCGACCGTCGCCATGTCTGACCTGCTGGGGAAGGGCCTGTAGGAGATTCTATGTCTCTC
>NZ_MVAR01000023.1 GCF_001999325.1 Thioalkalivibrio versutus | reverse complement strand
GCCACCGCCTGCAGGCCGCGGGCCTGGCCGACCCCGATCGCCTGCTGGATGCAGACGCCATCCATCACCTGCAGACCACCAGTCAGGGCCTGCCCGGCAACCTCAACCGCGAAGCCAACAGCTTCCTCGAACGCCAGTGCCGCAGCGAGCGCCGGACCGGTGCCGCAGCCACAGCCGCCGGCAGCACTGCCCCGGGGGTGGCCGCGGGCGAGGCGGCCGAGACAGACACCGACATCGAACCGCAAGACGGGGAGCCCGCGCTCACCCCCTCCACCCGCGAGGCCGAGCCGGCGAGCGAAACGCCCCCGGAGACGACCATCCGCGCCAGCCGCGACCCGGACGACGACCGCTTCACCCCGGCGGCCGAGGCTCTTGCCGCGTCCACTCCGCGACCCGACCCGCCCCGCGAGACAGCCCCCGAGGCGCCGCCGGGCGAGCCGGGCGGCATCGACGCCGATCACCGCATCCCGGAGCCGCCGGCGGCGGAGAACGTCGCCTTCTGGAACCAGCGCTGGTTCGTCCCGGCGGTAGCCATCACCGTGGCCTTGGGCATCGCCGCCCCGGTCGCCTGGCAACTGCTGGAGACGGAATCCGCGCCGACCGATAGCGAGATCATCGAACTACCCCTGCCCGAGCCGCGCATCACCGAGGCCGAGCCGGAACCCGCGCCCGAGGGGCCGGCAGCCACCACCGACGACGAGGTCGTCGTGGCCGACCCACTGGACCTGCCCCCTCCGGCCGAAGCCGAACCGACCGAGCGGGAGACAGCCACCCAGGACCCGGCCGCGGACGAGCCCGAACCCGAGACGGCGGCGGAACCCGCGGAGACGGCGCCCGCATCCGAACCGCCGGCCGAGCCAGAAAGCACTCCGGAGCCGGAGCCTGAACCGGCACCCGAGCCCACGCCCGAGCCGGAACCCGCCACCGAAGAGCCGGCCGCAGAGGATGCCGACACCGAGCGCCTGCGCAACGACCGCGCCTGGCTGAACGACCAGGACGGAGGCGCCACGACCATCCAGCTGCTGGCCGCGCCGAACATGGGGGCCGCACGGGCCTATGCCGATCAGCACGACCTGGGCGGGATCCGCTATATCCCAACGCGCGTCAACAACCGCGAATTCGTGGTCATCCTGGCCGGGGTCTTCCCCGACCGGGCCGCCGCCCAGCGCGCCGCGGAGGACCTGCCCGCCGCCGTGCGCCGCGACGAACCCTGGATCCGCTCCATCGGCTCGGTCCAGAACGTCACCCGCGACTGATCCCCGCGCTGCTTGGTCACCACGAAGCGCACGAAGAAGCAAAAAGCGGTTCGGCACAGAGCACACAGAGAAAGGCAAAATCTTTCCTGATTAGCAACGAGAGTCAGCCAGTCACGGGGATCATCCGGGCCTTTTTGGAATGTCACCCTCCCCTGCACTGCCATCCCGGCCGGAGCGAAGCGAAGAGCCGGGATCCCCCCGTCGGGGCAACCCCAGCCGCCGAGATCCTGGATAACCGCTACCCGGTTTCCGGGATGACGAAGCAGGAGGCGCATGGAGCCCGGGGCGCGTGCCGCTGCGCTCCAGGGCCACCTTCGGCCGCCGGGTGCTGTACACACCCGGGCCCGCACGGTCCTTGGACCTGGCTGACCCTCGTGGCGAATCAGGAAATCTTTGGATGGCTGGTGGGCGAAAGCGCAGGTAGCTCGATGCGCTTTGCCCCTGACCCCGAATTGCTCCGTGAACTCCGTGCCCTGTGTGGTTTATAACGCTTTTGAAGTTGCCCTCCTTCAGGCCTTCGCGGGCTTCGTGGTGAACCGCCCCACCACGACTTAACCTGCGTCGATGTCGTGTCTTCTTGACCGGCCCCGGTTTGCCGGGAGAATGACGGTTCGGCTATATTCCTGCGCCTTTTTCCGTGTTCTTTTTCCAGGGACGGCCCTGACCAACGTACCGCGCCCGCGTACGGCCCCGCGCGCTGCGACCGGAGTTGACCAATGCGACAGAACCAACTGAACGGCACCCTCTACCGCCCCGAATTCGAGCGCGACAACTGCGGCTTCGGCCTCATTGCGCACATGGACGGCGTAGCCAGCCACTGGGTGGTCGACACCGCGATCAAGGCCCTGGAACGCATGACCCACCGCGGCGCGATCGCCGCCGACGGCAAGACCGGTGACGGCTGCGGCCTCCTGATGAAGACCCCCGAGGCCTTCCTGCGCACCCTCGCCTCCGAGTCGAAGATTGAACTGGCCGAGCGCTTCGCCGCCGGCATCGTGTTCATCAACCCGGCAAAGATCGCCGAAACCCGCGCCGCCGTGGAGAGCGCCATCGAGCGCGGCCCGCTCGGGCTTGCCGGCTGGCGCGAGGTGCCGGTCAATCCGGAAGACGCCTGCGGCGCCGAGGCGATGAAGAGCCAGCCGCACATCCTGCAGGTGTTCATCAATGCCCCGGCGGAGATGGACGCGGCCGACTTCGAACGCGCGCTGTTCGTGGTGCGCCGCCGCGCCGAGATCGCGATGGGCGACGACCCGGTGTTCTACGTGCCCAGCCTGTCGGCGCAGGTGCTCTCCTACAAGGGTCTGGTAATGCCGGCCAACCTGCCTGTGTTCTACCCGGACCTGAAGCGCCCGGAACTGGAGACGGCAATCTGCGTGTTCCACCAGCGCTTCTCCACCAACACCTTCCCGCAGTGGGGCCTGGCGCAGCCGTTCCGCTTCCTCGCCCACAACGGCGAGATCAACACCGTGCAGGGCAACCGCAACTGGGCGATCGCGCGCCAGCACAAGTTCGCCACCGAGAAGCTGCCGGAGCTGGCCGAGCTGGAACCGCTGGTCAACCTGGAGGGCTCCGACTCGCAGAGCCTGGACAACATGCTGGAGGTGCTGCTGGCCGGCGGTATGGATCTGTTCCGCGCAATGCGCCTGCTGGTCCCGCCGGCGTGGCAGAACGTCGCGCACATGGACTCCGACCTGCGCGCGTTCTACGAATACAACTCCATGCACATGGAGCCCTGGGACGGCCCGGCCGGCATCGTGCTGACCGATGGCCGCTACGCCGCCTGCACCCTGGACCGCAACGGCCTGCGCCCGGCGCGCTACGTGATTACCAGGGACCGCCACATCACCCTGGCCTCGGAGATCGGCGTGTATGACTACGCCCCCGGGGACGTGGTCGCCAAGGGGCGCCTGAAGCCCGGCCAGATGCTGGCCGTGGATACCGAGTCCGGCGAGCTGCTGCAGCCCGAGGACGTCGACCGCATCAACCGCACCCGCCAGCCCTACCGCCAGTGGCTGCGCGCGCACGTGAAGCACCTGAAGAGCCAGCTGGACGACAACCAGCTGTTCTCCGGCGAGCCGATGCCGCCCGAGCGCCTGGAGACCTACGAGAAGCTGTTCGACGTGACCTTCGAGGAACGCGACCAGATCCTGCGCGTGCTGGCCGAGGCCGGGCAGGAGGCCGTGGGCTCCATGGGCGACGACACCCCGTTCGCAGTACTCTCCAGCCACACCCGTTCGCTGTTCGACTACTTCCGCCAGCAGTTCGCCCAGGTGACCAACCCGGCGATCGACCCGCTGCGCGAAAGCATCGTGATGTCGCTGGAGACCTGCTTCGGCCGCGAACAGAACCTGTTCGAGGAGACCCCGGACCACGCCCACCGCCTGGTGTCCGACTCCCCCGTGCTGTCCGAGGCCAAGTTCCGCGAGTTGTGCAACCAGACCGAGGACGCCTTCCGCGTCGAGCGCATGGACCTCAACTACGACGTCCATTCCGGCTCGCTGGAGGACGCCGTGAAGGCCCTGACCGAGCACGCGGTCGAGGCCGTGCGCGACGGTGCCGTGGTGCTGGTCCTGTCGGATCGCGGCATCGACCCGGAACGCCGCCCGATCCCGGCCGCGCTGGCCGTGGGCGCGGTTCACCATGCCCTGATCGGCGCCAAGCTGCGCACCGACGCCAACATCGTCGCCGAAACCGCCACCGTGCGTGATCCGCACCACTTCGCGGTGCTGCTGGGCTACGGCGCCACCGCGATCTATCCGTACCTGGCCTACTCCGCGCTGCACGGCATGTGCCAGTCCGGCGAGATCCCGAACGCAGACCCGCTGACCCTGGCGCAGAACTATCGCCGCGGCATCAACAAGGGCCTGTTCAAGATCCTGTCCAAGATGGGCATCTCCACCATTGCCAGCTACCGCGGCGCGCAGCTGTTCGAGATCGTCGGCCTGTCCGACGAAATCGTGGAGACCTGCTTCAAGGGCACCACCAGCCGCATCCAGGGCACCCGCTTCGCCGACATTCAGGCGGATCTGGAGACGCTGTCGAAGCGTGCCTGGAACCCGCGCAAGAGCGCCGGCCAGGGCGGTCTGCTGAAATACGTCCACGGGGGCGAGTACCACGCCTACAACCCGGACGTGATCCAGACCCTGCACCGCGCGGTGCAGTCCGGCGACTACGGGATCTACAAGGAATACGCGGACCTGGTGAACGAACGCCCGGTGACCGTGCTGCGCGACCTGCTGAAGGTGCGCGACGACATCGAGCCGATCGAGCTTGACGCGGTCGAGCCCGAGGCCGACATCCTGCCGCGCTTCGACTCCGCCGGCATGAGCCTGGGCGCGCTGTCGCCGGAGGCCCACGAGGCCCTGGCCACCGCGATGAACCGCCTCGGTGGACGCTCCAACTCCGGCGAGGGCGGCGAGGCCGTCTCCCGCTACGGCACCGAGCGCATGTCCAAGATCAAGCAGGTGGCCTCCGGCCGCTTCGGCGTGACCCCGCACTATCTGGTCAACGCCGAGGTCCTGCAGATCAAGGTCGCCCAGGGCGCCAAACCCGGCGAGGGCGGCCAGCTGCCGGGACACAAGGTCAACAAGATGATCGCGGAGCTGCGCTTCTCGAATGCCGGCGTGGCCCTGATCTCGCCGCCGCCGCACCACGACATCTACTCCATCGAGGACCTAGCGCAGCTGATCTTCGACCTCAAGCAGGTCAACCCGGATGCGCTGGTCTCGGTGAAGCTGGTCTCCGAGGCCGGGGTCGGCACCATCGCCGCCGGCGTGGCCAAGGCCTACGCCGACTTGATCACGATCTCTGGCTATGACGGCGGCACTGGCGCCAGCCCGCTGACCTCGGTGAAGTACGCCGGCACCCCGTGGGAGCTGGGCCTGTCCGAGACCCACGCGACCCTGCGCGGCAACGACCTGCGGGACAAGGTACGCCTGCAGACCGACGGTGGCCTGAAGACCGGCCTGGACGTCATCAAGGCGGCCATCCTGGGCGCCGAGAGCTTCGGCTTCGGCACCGGCCCGATGGTCGCGCTGGGCTGCAAGTACCTGCGCATCTGCCACCTGAACAACTGTGCAACGGGTGTCGCCACGCAGGACAAGGTGCTGCGCATGAACCACTTCATCGGCCTGCCCGAGATGGTCATGCACTACTTCCAGTTCGTCGCCCGCGAGACCCGCGAGTGGATGGCGAAGCTGGGTGTGCGCAGCCTGACCGACCTGATCGGCCGCACCGATCTGCTGGAGGTCCTGCCGGGGGAAACCCCGAAGCAGCAGCACCTGGACCTGAACGGCCTGCTGGCCAGCGGCGATCTGGCCGACAAGCCGCGCTTCTGCAAGGCGCCGAAGAACGAACCGTTCGACAAGGGCGAGCTGGCCGAGAAGATGGTCGCGGAGATGCTCGAGGCCATCGAGAGCAAGGCGGGTGGCGAATACCACTTCGACGTGGCCAACACCGACCGCTCGATCGGCGCGCGGCTGTCCGGAGAGATCGCCAAGCGTCACGGCAATCAGGGCATGGCAGACGCCGCGATCACCGTGCGCATGAAGGGCACGGCCGGGCAGAGCTTCGGCGTGTGGAACGCCGGCGGTCTGCACCTGTACCTGGAAGGCGATGCCAATGACTACGTCGGCAAGGGTATGACCGGCGGCAAGCTGGTGATCCGGCCGCCGGAGGGCTCCAGCTTCGCCAGCCAGGACACCACCATCATGGGCAACACCTGCCTGTATGGGGCGACCGGCGGCAAGCTGTTCGCGGCCGGCCAGTGTGGCGAGCGCTTCGGCGTGCGCAACTCCGGCGCGATCGCCGTCGTGGAAGGCATCGGCGACCACGGCTGCGAGTACATGACCGGCGGCGTGATGGTGGTGCTGGGCAATACCGGCATCAACTTCGGCGCGGGCATGACCGGCGGCTTCGCATTCGTGCTGGATCGGGAGAACGACTTCCCGGACCGCATCAACAACGAGCTGATCGACCTGCACCGCCTCGACACCGAGGAGATGGAGGCGCACCGGAACTACCTGGAGGAACTCGTCACGGAATTCGTGCACGAGACCGACAGCGCCTGGGGCCGTGAAATCCTGGAGCGCTTCGACGACTACCAGGGCTCGTTCTGGCTGGTGAAGCCCAAGGCCTCGGAACTCCGGGGCCTGCTGGCCAACCTGCGCCAGGCCGCCTGACCCGCCATCCGGCAGCACCGCGATTCGGGCCCCTCACGGGGCCCGTTTTGTTTGGGCGATCGCAAAGGCGGGGTAGGGGGCTCGCACTGACGTGAACGGATCGATGCCCTGACGGCCACCGGCCCCTCCGGGCTATCATGCGAACCCAACCACCGGCACGACTCCGAGGAACACGCAGCGACCCCATGGCAGGCCTCATCCCCCAGGCGTTCATCGACGATCTGCTCGAACGCAGTGACATCGTCGAGATCATTCAGCGCCGCGTCAGCCTGAAGAAGGCCGGGCGCGAGTTCGCGGCCTGCTGCCCGTTCCACGGCGAGAAGACGCCGTCTTTCTACGTCTCCCCGCAAAAGCAGTTCTATCACTGCTTCGGCTGCGGGGCGCATGGCACGGCCATCAGCTTCCTGATGGAGTACGAGAACCTTAGCTTTCCCGAGGCGATCGAGCAGCTGGCCGAACAGGCCGGGCTCGAGGTTCCGCGCGAGGCCGGGGATGACGACCGCCGCGAGGCCCATGCCCCGCTGTATGACGCGCTGGACGCGGCCGCCGAATGGTACGTACAGCAACTGCGCCAGACCCCCAGGGCAGTCGAGTACCTGAAAAACCGTGGCATCGACGGCGCCACCGCACGCAACTACCAGATCGGCTGGGCCCCGCCCGCGGGGCTGATCGAGGCGCTCAAACCACGTTTCACTCCGCAGCAACTGGTCGATGCCGGCCTGGCCGCGCGCCGCGACGACGGCGGTATCCGCGAGCGCTTCCGCGCGCGCATCATGTTCCCGATCCGCGACCGGCGCGGGCGCATCACCGGCTTCGGCGGGCGCCTGATCGAGGACGGCGAACCGAAATACCTGAACAGTCCAGAGAGCGAGGTCTTCCACAAGGGCCAGGTGATCTATGGCCTGTTCGAGGCGCGCAAGGCCGGCACCCGGCTGGACGACATCGTGGTGGTCGAGGGCTACATGGACGTGGTCGGCCTGGCCCGCGCCGGGTTCCACCGCGCAGTGGCCTGCATGGGTACCGCGCTCACCCGTGCCCACCTGGACAGCCTGTTCCGTCAGGTCTCGCGCATCACCCTGTGCTTCGATGGCGATGCCGCCGGCCGCCGCGCCGCCTGGCGCTCCCTGGGCGAGGCGCTGCCCGCGATCCAGGGCCTGCGCGAGGTGCGCGTGCTGTTCCTGCCGGAGGGCGACGACCCGGACAGCCTGGTCCTGCGCGACGGCCTGGCCGGCTGGGAGGAGCGCCTCGCCGGCGCCCTGCCCTTGTCCGAGACCCTGATGCGCCTGCAGCGCGAGGAGCACCCCACCGACACCGCCGAAGGCCGCACCCGCTTCGCCCACGCGGCGATGAAGCTGGTCGCCACCGCCCGCGATCCGCTGTTTCGTGACCAGCTGGTCGAACGCATCGGACAGGAGACGGGGCTCAGCCAGGAGCGACTGGAACAGGTCCTGTCGGAACAGCCACCCCAGCCTGCCCGCAACCCTGAACCGGGCCCGGGTCACGAGCTCCCCGCCACCCCCGGCGGCCGTGCGCCCGCGCGCGGCGAGAGCGCCCCGGCCTTGTGGGGTGCCCTGCTCGCCCGCGTCCTGCAACACCCGGAACTGGACTGGTCACAGCCCGAGTTCCGCCAGGTCGTCGAGCTGCCCGGAGCGGCCGCCGAGACCCTGCGCAATGTCCTCGCGGCCCTGGACGAGAGCCCTGGACGCCACACGGCCGGCCTGCTGGAGCGCTTTCGCGACCAGCGCCACTTTCAGCGACTCATGGCCCTGGCCCACCAGGAGCTCAACGACGGCGAGCCAGCGGTCACCCGCCAGACGGCGCTGGACTGCGCCCGCCAGCTCCTGCGTCAGCACTATCGATTGCGAATTCGTGAACTGACTCGCCCCGGTTCCGAACTCGGAACGGAACAACGCGCCGAGCTCGCCCGTCTTACCCAGCAGTTGCAGCGGTTCGACCTGCCCAAATAGCGCGCCGGGGCTTGAAGCGCCCGGATTCGCCCTCAACATAGCGGTCAAGGAGGTCGCCCCAGAGCCGGGTCGCGACCCAGCCTTGACCCGAGAATCCATCAGGCCACCGGCAATATAAGAATCTTCTGCTACAATGTAGGATTGATTTTTCTGCGTCCCACTTTCCTTGAGCCGTCTTGCCACGGCTCAAACAAGCACCTCGGAGTACGACCGCAATGAATCGTGAAGAGCAGCAATCCCAGCTCAAGGAACTGATTGCCAAGGGCAAGGAGCAGGGATACCTCACGTATACCGAGGTAAACGACCACCTGCCCGACTCGATCATCGACTCCGACCAGGTCGAGGACATCATTGCGATGATCAACGACATGGGCATCGCGGTGCATGAGCAGGCCCCGGACGCCGACAGCCTTCTGCTGTCCGACGGTTCGGTCTCTGCCGACGACGACGCCGAGGACGCCGTGGCGGCGCTCGCCTCCGCCGACAGCGACTTCGGCCGCACCACCGACCCCGTGCGCATGTACATGCGCGAGATGGGCACGGTCGAGCTGTTGACCCGCGAAGGCGAGATCCGCATCGCCAAGCGCATCGAAGAGGGCCTGATGCAGGTCCTGTTCGCGCTCGCCCACCATCCGGGCGCGATCGAACGGCTGATCCGCGAATACGACCGGATCGTCGAGAACAATGGCCGCCTGACCGACCTGGTGGTTTCCTTCATCGACCCGAATGATCACGCCAACGGTGAGGCCGTGGCCCGTGGCCTGGTGACACCGGAGCAGGCCCAGAAGGCCCAGGACGAGCAGAAGGCGGCTGCGGCGGCCGCCGCCGAGCAGCAGGCCAGCGCCGAACTGGATGCCATCGTCGACGAGGTGGAAGACGCCGAGGAAGACGAAGAAGCCGCCGAGCCGGTGGACACCGGCCCGGATCCGGAAGAGGCGCGCGAGCGCTTCGAAAAGCTGCGCAAGCTGCACGCCAAGGCGCACAAGGCCTTCGAGAAGGGCAACCGCGAGGCCTACGCTGTAGCGCGCGAGGCCACCGCCAAGTACTTCATGGAGTTCAAGCTGATCCCGCGCATGGTCGACCAGCTGACCACCCAGCTGCACGGCAGCATCGACCACGTCCGCCGCCACGAGCGCCGCATCATGGCGCTCGCCGTCGAGCAGGCCCAGATGCCGCGCAAGGCCTTCATCGACAGCTTCCCCAAGAACGAGACCAATCTCGACTGGATCAAGGAAGCCTGCAAGGCCAAGGGCAAGTACACCAACGCCCTGGCCCAGCACGAAGAAGAGATCGTGCGCCTGCAGAAGAAGCTGGCCGAGATCGAGCGCGAGGCCAGCCTGAACATCGCCGAGATCAAGGAGATCAACCGCCGCATGTCCATCGGCGAGGCCAAGGCCCGGCGCGCGAAGAAAGAGATGGTCGAGGCCAACCTGCGCCTGGTGATCTCCATCGCCAAGAAGTACACCAACCGCGGCCTGCAGTTCCTCGACCTCATCCAGGAAGGCAACATCGGCCTGATGAAGGCCGTGGACAAGTTCGAATACCGCCGCGGCTACAAGTTCTCGACCTACGCCACCTGGTGGATTCGCCAGGCGATCACCCGCTCCATCGCGGACCAGGCGCGCACCATTCGCATCCCGGTGCATATGATCGAGACGATCAACAAGCTCAACCGCGTCTCCCGCCAGATGCTGCAGGAGATGGGCCGCGAGGCCACCCCGGAAGAGCTGGCCGAGCGCATGGAGATGCCCGAGGACAAGATCCGCAAGGTGCTGAAGATTTCCAAGGAGCCGATCTCCATGGAGACCCCGATCGGCGACGACGAAGACTCGCATCTGGGCGACTTCATCGAGGACGAGAAGGTCGCCTCGCCGTCCGACTCCGCCGCACAGGAGAGCCTCACCGAGGCCACCCGCGAGATCCTGTCCACGCTGACCCCGCGCGAGGCCAAGGTCCTGCGCATGCGCTTCGGTATCGACATGAACACCGACCACACCCTCGAGGAGGTCGGCAAGCAGTTCGACGTCACCCGCGAGCGCATCCGCCAGATCGAGGCCAAGGCCCTGCGCAAGCTGCGCCACCCGACCCGCGCCGAACTGCTGCGCACCTACACCGACGCCGAGTAACCGGCGTCCCGGCCCGGCGGCCGGAACCCGACCTAGCGATGCGGCGCCATCTTCCCCTTGCGGGTAGAATGGCGCCGCAGTCGTTTGTACGCCCCCCGAATACGGGCCTGTAGCTCAGTTGGTTAGAGCAGGGGACTCATAATCCCTTGGTCGTCGGTTCGAGTCCGACCGGGCCCACCATTCGCTTGCGCTCGCGCTGGGCGGGTCGGACTATCCCGGCGCACGCCGTTCCGGCCTCGCGAAGCCAGGCTTCGCGGCCGGCCTCCACCCAACCGGGCCCACGACTCCCATCCGAGATTTACGGCACAAGCCCGTCCCTGTAACGAGCCGGCATGCAGCCATACCCATCTGCACGGGCAATACGCCCCCTGCGGCAGCGGCCCCGCGCGGGACCTTGCGCTCAGGGCGCCTCGGCGGTGATGAGGCCGCGCTGGAGGTCGACGGTGATCCGCTGTCCCTCGATGACCGTGGCGCTGGCCAGCAGGAAGATCTCCACGAACTCGTTTCGCTCCTCCTCCGGCATCTCCGAGGAGGCACTGGAGGCATTAAAGGTGCCGAACATGGTGTCGTGGGCGCCGGCCGAGTACAGAATCAGTCGCTGCATGGCGGTCTGGTCGTCCGGCGATGGTGCAGCAGTATCCAGGACCGGTTCGCCCAGCTTCTGCTTGATGGTGGAATAGAGATGAAACAGGTATTCCGCCGCGCTTTCGCGCCCGCGCCGATCCTGCAGGGTGAAATTGGCGGAGACCGCCTGGCCACTGCGGGCACGTAGCACGATGTGCTTCGACTCGGGCTGCTCGTCGGCGTACGGGTTCAGGATGTTGGCCACGATGTCTCCAGGGCGGAATGGACGATCCGGGGAGACTACGAGACCCCCTTTGAGATTTCCACGGCGGCCCTGTCGGCCGAGGGGTTATCCATGCTGGTGGATACGCGATGAGGGCCACCGGCACCGACGAGTCAGGGGCCGGTGGCCTCGGTTTGTTCGGGCGGACCACGGGGAGGCTGCGCGCCCTTTCCTGTCGCCGAAGGAACTAGCACTTGGAATAGCCGCAGTCGCGGCAGGTGGGGCAGCCGTCGATGATCTCGAGGTGGCCGCCGCACTGGGGGCAGAGGGCTGCGCCGATGGTTGTTTGAGCCGGTGCCTCCAGGGTCACGGCTGCGGCGGAATCAGGGGTTCGGTCCTGGTCACGAAAGGTGGCGGCAAGCTCGCGCAGCGGGCGCGGCTGGCCGTCCGGATCGAGGAAGCCGCGGCGCTGGAGGATTTGTTGCAGGGCGTGGGCAATGGCCGCGACCTCGGAGGGATGGTAGAGGGGCTTGCCGTATTCGTTGGTGCCGCAGCGGACCGGGCCGCGATCCCAGGTGACCTTGCGCAGGTCGCGCAGGGCGTGGGTGGCGTAGCCCCCGCGGGCCGCCAGCGACAGGCTGCGCATGGTGGCGGAGATCCACTGGTAGGACTCGGAGTGCTGCCCGGTGGGCAGGAAGAATTCGATCGGGCGCTCGATGGTCACACGCTCGCCGCCCACCGTTCCGGAAACGGCCACGAAGCTGACCACGAGGTAGACCGTCTGCGGCCCCTCCTGGGTCCAGTAGCGGACCTTTTCGGTGACCGACTCAAGCGCGCCCTCGGGGCGCGACGGGATACGCTTGCCCAGCGGGTTATCGTCGCCCGGCGGTGGACTCTCTCCTGCCGCAACATCCGAGCGGCGAACGGCGATGATGGGCTGGTCGATCCGGTGCATCGTGTCCTCCCCGATGACGTCAGACATCGTCGTAGTAGCCCTCGTCCAGCGCCGCGAAGAGATTGGCGGCGGTGTGCACCTGGCCCTCGTACTCCACCTCTTCGTCGCCGCGCAGGGTCACCTCCTGGCCATCCGCCAGGGTAAAGGTGTACCAGGTGCTGCGCAGGCGCTCCGGGTCCATCAGCACGCCCATCTGCGCCTGCGGGTTCGGCCGGTAGGTGGTGCAACCCTTGAGCCCCGCGCGCCAGGCCTGCAGGTAGACCTGCTGAAAGTCTTCGAACGGGAACTCGCTCGGGACATTGAGCGTCTTGGAGATGGCCGAGTCCACCCACGGCTGGGCGGCGGCCTGCATGCGGATGTGGGCGTCCACGCTGACCTGGTCGGCGGTGATCGCGGTGGCGGGCAGATCCGCTGGCCCCGCGTCGGCATCCACCAAGGTGCGGTAGGCCAGCAATTCGTACGAATAGCAGTCCACCGCCTCGCGGGTACGCCGCCCGGGCCGGCGGATGTTGCGCGTGGTGTGGTGGAGAAAGGTCGGCTCGATGCCGTTGCTGGCGTTGTTGGCGACCGAGAAACTGATGGTGCCGGTAGGCGCGATGGAGGTGGCGTGGGTAAAGCGCGCGCCCTCCTCCGCCAGCGCCGCGACCAGGGCCGGGTCCGCCCCGGCGATGCGCTGCATGTAGGCGCTGAAGCGCGCGTGCAGCTCGCGACCCTTCAGCACATCCCCGACCCGGTAGCCGGCCTCGGCCAGCGCCGGCTGACGACGCAGCATATCGGCCGTCAGCGTGAAGTCCTCGTCCATGATCGGCGCCGGGCCCTTCTCCCGCGCGAGATCCAGCCCGGCCCGCCAGCTCTCCAGCGCGAGACGTCGACAGACCTCCCCGGTGAAGGCGGCGGCCGACTCGGATCCGTAGGCCTCCCCCAGCATCGCCAGCGCCGAACCGAGCCCGAGGATGCCCATGCCGTGGCGGCGCTTGCGCAGCATCTCGGCGCGCTGCTCCGGCAGCGGCAGCCCCGAGATATCCGCGACGTTGTCCAGCATGCGCGTGAATACGCGCACCACGCGCTCGAAACGGGCCCAGTCGAATGTCGCGTCTTCGGCGAACGGCGCAGAGACGAACCCGGTCAGGTTCACCGACCCCAGCAGGCAGGCCCCGTCCGGCGGCAGCGGCTCTTCGCCGCAGGGGTTGGTCGTTCGGATCACCTCGTCGAACCAGGCGTTGTTCTGGCGATTGACCTGATCGATCAGGATAACGCCGGGTTCCCCGACGTCATAGGTGCTGCGCATCAGGGCCTCCCACAGCTCGCGGGCACGGACGCGGCGGTAGATGCGGCAGGCGACGCGGCCCTGTTCATCGACGCGGTAGTCGTCCTCGATCACCGGCCAGTCGCGGTAGACGATGTCGGATGCGGCCACCTGGTCCCGCTCTACAGGCAACAGCGGGAAGGCCAGCGCCCACTCCGCGTCGCGCTCCACCGCCTCCAGGAAGGCGTCGCGCACCAGCACCGAGAGATTGAACTGGGTCAGCCGCCCCTTGCGGCGCTTGGCGAGGATGAAGCGCTGGATGTCGGGGTGGCCGACATCCAGCGTCGCCATCTGCGCCCCGCGGCGCCCGCCAGCCGCGCCGATGGTCCGGCAGGTCTGGTCGAAGATCTGCATGAACGCGACCGGACCGTTGGTCGGGGCCCCGGCGCCCGCGACCAGCGCACCTTTCGGGCGCAGCGTGCTGAAGTCATAGCCGATGCCGGCCCCGGCCTTCAGCGTCAGGCCGGCAGCGGTATTGGCATCGAGGATGGCCTGCAGGGAATCGCGGATCGTCCGCGAGACGGTGCAGTTGATCAGCGTGGTGTGCGGCTTGTACGCCTCGGCCGCGGCATTGGCCAGGATGCGCCCGGCCGGGATGGCGCCATTGTCCAGCGCCCAGCGGAAGTCCCGCTCGACCTGCGCGCGCTTGCCCGGCACCTCGACCGCAGCGAGCGCCCGCGCCACACGGTCGAACATCGACTCCACCGAACTGTCCACGGGCTCGCCCTGCGCATCGCGAAGCTGATAGCGCTCGGCCCAGATCGCATAGGACGAGGGCTGCAACGGCACGTCGAGCGACGTGTCCCGAGGGGGTAGCGCGTTGTCATGCGATTGCCAGCTGTCGCCCATGATGGCCCGCCGCTCCGCGTTCGATCCGGGGCTTCAGGAAGCCCGTTCTCCGATCATGGGCGCCGGCGGCGGACGCTGCAAGGCAGCGCGGCCGGCATCCATCAGAAGCGGTCGAGGCTGGCGAGCGGGTTCGGCAGGTCGCGGATGCGCATCCAGGAGGCGATGCTGGCGCGCCAGCGGCGAGTGGACAACACGGCATGAGGAACAGCACCAGCGTCCCCGCCCGCGGCCGGATGCGGCGGATCTCGCACCCTTCGCGCTCGTAGATCGCGAACTGCCCACCGTCGCGTTCGCGTCAGTGGCGGTTCAGGTAGGACATCAGCGACAGGCGGCGGCAGTTACCGGCCTGGAAGGCGCCCACGTCCCAGGCGTAGTGGGTGCCCGGGCGGATACAGGGCGAAGTGCGATTCCGTCTCGAACAGGCCCGGGATCAGCGACCGCCTCACCTGCAGCCGGATCTCGTCCAGGCGCGCCATGAACGCCTGCCGGGCGGGGCTCGAACCATCCAGCCAGTGAATCCAGTCGCCACGTGTAGACCGGTCGCGATGGCGCTCCCCCGCACGCCCGATCCGCGCCTGCTCCAGCCGCGCCGCATCCCGCAGCGCATACACCTCGTCGCGCAGGGCGTCGACCGTCGACGCGGGCAGGAAATCAGGCCAGACGAACAACTGATCGCTCGCTAGGGCATCTAGCCAGTCATCCGGCTCGCGGGTTCCGGGGAATGCAACATCAGACGGCCTCGGCAGGCAGGCCGGAACGATCTCGGTGGGGGATGGCCACTCGGGCCGCGGGAGAGGCAGATTCACGCGCAGGGGTCGTCCATTCGGGCCGCCGTGGTGGCACACAGGCAAGTGCTTGCCGAAGCAGTATACCGGGCAAATATCCGCTTAATCGGGGTAGCACCCCGCTTCACGGGACCCCGGCGCGATAACGAGGGGGTAACGGCGTGCCTTCCTCGGCGTTCATTCATCATTATTCTTAGGCAGAAGGGAGCCCTCCGGACGACAGGGGTTCTGGCGCGGCCGGGTCGCCTATGTTCGGCACCGCACGGACCCAGTTCTCGTTCTTCCACTAGATTTTCTCCGTAATCAGGTTCCCGGCGGACAACCCGACGCGCCGCCTGACCGTTCCCGGCACCCGCAACCCTTGCAGGGCACCGATCCGGTCACCCCGCCCATCGATGGAGAAACAAAGCCATGACGCTTGAATATGGAAAGTCCCGACTCCTGGTACCAGCCCTGCTGGCAGCGTCCCTTGGCCTGAGTGGCTGCGGTGGCGGGGGCGGCGGTGATGGCGGCGGTGGCAACACGGCTTCCGGGATCACGGTGGTGCCGAAGAGTTTCGATTTCGGGATTATTACGGAAGGCAACGAGGATCACGTGCTCCCTCGGCAGTTCATCATCCGCAACGAGGGAACAACAACCCACAACATCTCGAGCATGAGTCTGTTTGGGGATCACCCAAACCAGTTTGAGCTGGACGAGTCGGGTGGCAACGCCCCCTGCGGAGCGCCCCCGTTTGACCTCCCGGCCGGCGGCAGCTGTACCGTTGTGGCTGAATTCAAGCCTGTGCGTCTCGGCGAGTTCAATGCCCTGTTGGTTGCGCAAAGCGATGACCCCAACACCCCCACGTTCGGGGGCGTTCTGAGGGGCACTTACGAACCAATCAAGTCGATCCACGTCAACGTCAACCAGGTCAACGCGTGCGCCTTTCCCCCCAAGGCATTTGTGTCCGTCACCGACCAGGCCGACTTCCCCATTCCGAACTTGGTCGCTGGCGATTTCACTCTTGCAGGGTTCGCCCCCGGTAGTTATGGCGTGCAACCGATCAGCCGAAACTACACCGACCTCTCTCTCAGCATCACGATGGACTATAGCGGCAGTATCACCGACTTCCCCGACGCTGTAGACAACATGGAGGCGGGCGCGACATCGCTGGTAGACGCGATGCAGGACAACGATGAGGCGGACATCATCAAGTACGCCGACGATGTCAAGCCCATGACCGAGTATTTCAAATCCGACAAGGACATACTGAAGGCCGCGATCAACAATCCGCCCGACCTCGGCAGAGACACCGCGTTCTACGGCGCAACCGAGGAAGCCATCGCACGGTTCGATAATCCCGGCAGCAACAACGACAGGAAGGCCGTCATCGCTTTGACCGACGGGGAAGATACTGTTGTTGAGGACACGGAGGCCGCGCTGCACGACACTATCGGTGAGGCGGTAGGAGCGGATATCCCTGTTTTCACCATCGGGTTCGGCGAATTCCTTCAGGAAGCTCAGAAAGATGAACTACAAAGGCTCGCGGACGGCACGGGCGGCTTGTTCTACCAGCCAGCAAGTGACGCCAACCTCCAACAGGCCTTTCTGCAAGTGGCCCTGCTACTCTTTGAGTATCAATATGTGATCGAGTTCGACGACCTCTCAGATAAAGAAGGAACCTCACTTGAGGTCACCGTAGCGTACGAGGGTGTCAAGGACGCGACAGGGACCAAGACCATCCAGGCTTGTTCGGGACCGTAATTCCGGCATTCGCCCGAAAGCCATTTTCGGTGCGGGGACGGCGCTCGTTGCGGAAGCCGACGATATCGGCGGTGATGTCCGTCAACCAGGCCGCGTTCGGACACGATGGATGGAGCCGCCGGTCCAGGTGGCTCCATCCACCGGCCGGCGCGGCCTCATCCCATGGTCGTCACGACGAACGCCCGCTTCCAGACCGGGCGCAGCCCCTGTTCCCGAATCCGATGGCAGCCCCGGCAGCGGCCGGCATCCAAACGTGGACTTCACCAGGAGAAATCGACTTGGGAGCCGCAAGACACGACACCTTCGCGCCTCCGGGGCGTTCGCCTCCGCGCACGGGCGCGAGGCGTCTCCGGAAAACCGGAAGCCGCATGGGCCGGGACTCGACCCCACTTGGCGAAAGCGGCATGCTGAACAATGCAGGATCGGGGAATCAGGGGCATCCACGCGAACGGGTACATTAAATCGTGTTCCCCCAGGCCCTATTTCAAGACGCGATCCGACTCGACCTAGCGAGAACCGCCGGGGCCAGCCAACCGAATAAACCGCGAACGCCGTTGACGATGCCACCTTCGCCCCGACTTGTGCCCTTACTCCCGCTCTGGATCCTCAGTGCCGGGCTGCTGGCGGTCACGGCATGGCTGATCGCGGGTCTCGTCTGGTCGATCGCCGTTCCGGGGTACACCTACCCGTCGGGCACCACGGTCCACGCGGAACGGGCAACCGCCAGTCGCCCCGCCCCGTCTCCTGGAGCCGATGCCCCTACTCGGTCCGGGTTTTCCCGAAGCGCCGAATTCACTCCCTTCGGCAGCCCCCGGCAAGCGGGCCAACAGGCCATCGAGAACGCGCCGGAGACCCGCCTGAGTCTTGAGCTCCTCGGGGTCCTGGCGACCGGACAGGGCAACGGTAGCGCGATCATTTCCGCAGGGCGGGCCAATGTCGAGCTCTACCACGTGGGCGACACCATCGGGAACCAGCTGGCGACACTGCATCAGGTACACGCGGACCGGGTCATCCTGGAGCGCGAAGGCCGACTGGAGACACTGCGGCTCCCGCGGGGCGACGAACTGCGAGTCGATGGCGGCCGCTCCGATACCGATCAGCGCTCGTCACAAACCACCGGTTCCCCAGCGCCGATCACGGCCAACATCAGCCGATCCCGCTGGCTCGAGGACCCGCAGCGCGCCATGAATTCGCTGCGTGCCCAGCCCGTAATGCGGGATGGCGCGCTGCTGGGCATTCGGGTCACCCCGACGCGCAACCAGCGCGAATTCGAACGCGCCGGTCTTCAGGAAGGCGACATCATCACATCGATCCAGGGGCAGCAGGTCCGCGACATCGAAGACCCCGAACAGATCCTCGCTGGACTCGGCAACACCGACCGGGTGAACATCACCATAGAACGTGACGGGCAGACCCTGCCGCTGACCATCGAGTTAACCGAATGAGCCTTCGACTCCGCCTTGGCGCCCTTGCACTGTCCCTGATCTGCGCAACGGGGTCCGTCGCAGCGGACGAGCTGACGCTTAATCTTCGCGACACCAACATCAGCAACCTGATCGATCTTGTGTCCGAGGAAACCGGGACCAATTTCATCGTGGACCCACGGGTGCGCGGCAACATCACGGTCGTTTCCAGCCGCCCCGTGCCTCGGGACGAACTGATGGATCTGTTCCACGACATCCTCAAGATCCACGGATTCGCAGCCATTCCGGGCGAATCGTCCACCCGCATCGTGCCCGACGCGCAGGCCAAGCAGGATACGCCCACAATCCTCGATATCGAGGCAGAACCGGACGCCGACGTACGGGGCGGGAGCATCGTCACCCACGTGATCGCATTGCGGCATGTCGCCGCCGCCCAGCTCGTTCCGGTCCTTCGCCCGCTGATCCCGCAAGGGGGGCATCTTGCGGCGGCCACCGAGCCCAACACGCTGCTGATTTCGGATACGCGCAGCAACGTGCATCGCATCCGTGCCCTCGTCGAACGCATGGACCTGCCATTCGCTGACGATTTCGAGGTCATTGAACTCCGGCACGCCCGCGCCGGGGAACTCGCCGAGCAGCTGCAGGTTCTGGCCCGGGAGGGCACGGGAGAGCTCGCCACACCCCAGGTCCTCGCGGATCGTCGCAGCAACGCCATCATCCTCTCCGGGCGCGAGGAGTCTCGCCTGCGCCTGCGCGGGCTCATTGCCCAGCTTGACCGCGAGATGGAAGAAGGGAACGCACGCGTGCACTACCTGAAGTATGCGCGGGCCGAGGAGGTTGCCGAACTGCTGCGCAACATCGCCGAAAAGAGCCCGGATATCGGCCCCGACGAACAGGGCGGAAACAGGATCCACATCGAGGCACACGAGTCCACAAACGCCGTGGTGACCTACGGCCCCTCCGACTTCATCCGCGACTTCGACATCATCGTGGAGCAGCTCGATATCCGCCGGGCGCAAGTCCTGGTCGAAGCCGTCATCGCGGAGGTCTCGTCGGATCGCGTGCAGGACCTCGGCGTGCAGTGGGGCGCCATCGGAAACAGCGGTGCCGGGGTCCTCAACTTTTCCGGCCCCGGGTCACGCGGGATCCTCGAACTCGCCGCGGGCGTGGAGGGGTTCCTTGACGGGAGCGTGTCCTCCCCCCCGGATATCGGGGACGGCCTGACCGCCGGGGGCGTGGGGTCGACCGGAAGCACGCGGATCGCGGCCCTAGTCAACATGCTGCAACGCGACACCTCCAGCAACATCCTGTCCACCCCCAGCCTTCTGACACTGGACAACGAGGAAGCCGAGATCGTGGTCGGCCAGAACGTGCCGTTCATCGTCGGACGCTCGATCGAGGATTCGGGCCAGGCCTTCGACACGATTCGTCGCGAGGATGTCGGGGTGAAGCTTCGTGTGCGGCCTCAGATCAACCAGGGCAATGCCGTGCGCCTGGAGATCGAACAGGAGGTCTCGCAGTTGGCGCCGGGTACTTCCGGCGCGGCCGATCTCATTACCAATACCCGGACACTGAAGACCCACGTCCTGATCGATGACGGCGACATGCTGGTGCTCGGCGGGCTGATTGAAGAACAGCAAACGGACAGCGAGGCGCGCGTCCCCGGGCTGGGCAGCATCCCCGGGCTTGGACGACTCTTCCGGGCGGACCGCAACCAGACCGAGAAACGGAACCTGATGGTGTTCCTGCACCCGCGCATCGTCCGGGACAGCGCCCGCGGCGCCGAGCTGACCAGCGAAAAGTACAGCTTTATCCGCGGCGAGCAACTGCGCGAGCAGGCGCGCACCCAGCAGCGCAGAAGCCCGGTCCTGCCGGAATGGGAGCGCCTGACCCAGCTCCCGCCGAGCTTCGAAGATGTCCATGGCCATCGCGACTGAATGGCCGAGGGTACCCAGGCCATGAGCGCAGGGGCGACCCGGGAACTCGTGCCGGACGACCCGAACGCGCCCGGGACGCCGGTGACCGGTACGTTCACCGTGAGCTACACATTCGCGCGCCGGGTCGGCGCCGTGCCCGGCAATCTGGTCGCGGGCAAGCGCCAGATCTTTCTGCGCCACGACGCCGATCCGCAAGGACTCCTGGAACTGCGCCGACGCAGCCCCGAGCCGCTGAACCTGGAAACCGTCGATGACAAGACCTTCGAGCAGCGGCTGCGCGAGCGCTACGAATCCTCCAGCTCGCGGGCCATGCAATCGATGGAGGAGCTGGATGGCAACCTCGACCTGTCGAGCGTGGCGGAATCCCTCGCCGAGCCGCAGGACCTCCTGGAGGCCGAAGACGATGCCCCGATTATCCGGCTCATCAATGCGCTGCTGACGGAGGCGGTACGGGAAAACGCGTCGGACATCCACATCGAGCCCTTCGAGAGTCGCCTGGCCGTCCGGCTGCGTGTGGACGGCGTCTTGCGCGAGATTCTGACCCCGCCCGCGGGGCTTGCATCGCTCATCGTCTCGCGCATCAAGGTGATGGCACGGCTGGACATCGCGGAGAAGCGACTGCCACAGGACGGACGCATCTCCCTCAGGGTCGCCGGCCGCGCGGTGGACGTGCGCGTCTCCACCCTGCCTTCGGGCCACGGAGAACGCGTGGTGATGCGACTGCTGGACAAGCAGGCCGGCCGCCTCGACCTCACCCACCTGGGCATGGATCCGGATACCCGTGACACCCTGGAACGGATTGTCACAAGGCCGCACGGGATCGTGCTGGTCACCGGCCCGACCGGGTCGGGCAAAACGACAACGCTGTACGCAGCGCTGACCCGGCTCAATGACCGCAGCCGCAATATCCTGACCGTCGAGGACCCGATCGAGTACTACCTCGACGGGATCGGCCAGACCCAGATCAACAGCCGTATCGACATGACCTTCGCCCGCGGGCTGCGAGCCATCCTGCGCCAGGACCCGGATGTCGTCATGGTCGGCGAGATCCGCGACGTCGACACCGTCCAGATCGCGGTGCAGGCGAGCCTGACCGGTCACCTGGTGTTTTCCACCCTGCACACCAACTCCGCGATCGGGGCCATCACGCGCCTGCGGGACATGGGCGTGGAGCCGTTCCTGCTCTCGTCGACCCTGAACGGGATTCTCGCCCAGCGGCTGGTACGGGTCCTGTGCAAGGACTGCCGTGAACCCCACCCGGCATCGCCACGGGAATGCGAACTGCTGGGCGTAGCCTCCACGGCACACCCCACGCTCTACCGTGCACGCGGCTGCCCGAGCTGCAACGAACTCGGCTATCGGGGCCGGACCGGCATCTATGAGCTGGTGGAGGTGAACGAACGCCTGCGCACACTCATTCATGACAATGCCAGCGAACAGGCCATGGTCCGGGCCGCGCGCGAGAACAGCGTGAGTCTCCGCGCGGATGCCTGCCGGCGCGTGCTCGACGGCACGACCAGCCTCGAGGAAATGCTGCGCGTCACCGAGGCGGGCTAGGGCCATGCCCGCCTTCGAATACCAGGCGCTGGACGCAGCCGGCCGAACGCACAAGGGCGTGACCGAGGGGGATACCGCCCGCAGCGTCCGGTCCCAGTTGCGCAGCGAAGGCCTGACCCCACTGGATCTGCTCGAAATCGGCGAATCCTCGGCCGCCACCCGGGGTACCCGGACCCACTCGGGACGCGGCGGGGCCGGCGGCATCGGCGCCCTCGACCTCGCGCTCGCGACACGTCAGATGGCCACGCTTGCGCGCGCCGGCCTGCCGGTGGAGGAATGGCTGGCGACCGTCGCACGCCAGTCCGAAAAGCAGAAGGTGCGCAACATCCTGAGTGCCGTGCGTACCCGGGTCATGGAGGGGCACTCGCTGGCCCAGGCGCTGGGCGCATTTCCGCGCGCGTTTCCCGAGATCTACCGCAGCACCGTCTCGGCCGGCGAGGCCTCCGGGCATCTGCACCTGGTACTGGAGCGTCTGGCCGACTACCTCGAGAATCGCCACGCGTTGCGGCAAAAGGTCATGCTCGCCCTGATCTATCCGGTCATCCTGACCCTAGTGGCCCTGGGCGTGACCGTGGGCCTGGTTGTCTATGTCGTACCCGAAGTGGTCCAGGTCTTCGAGGGCCTGGACCAGCAGCTGCCTACCCTGACCCGCATGCTGATCAGCACCAGTGATCTGTTGCGAACCTATGGTCTGTACGCGCTAATCGCCCTGGGCGTGCTCGTGGCGCTGCTGGCCCACTGGCTGCGCAAACCCGGGCCGCGCATGCGCTTCGACCGGCTGGTCCTGCGCCTCCCGCTCGTGGGGCGCCTGGTCCGGGGGCTCAACACGGCCCGGTTTGCACGCACCCTCAGCATCCTGTCCGCCAGCGGGGTGTCACTCCTGGATGCGCTGCGAACCGGCGCCGAGGTCATCGACAGCCGCCCCATGCGCGCCGCAGTGGAGGATGCCTCGCTGCGAATCCGCGAGGGCCGCAGCATCGGTCAGGCCCTGGAAGAGACGGGATACTTCCCGCCGATCACCGTACACTTGATCCGTAGCGGCGAGTCCAGCGGGCGGCTCACCGAGATGCTGGAACGCGCCGCCGAGACCCAGGAACAGGAGGTCGAATCCCGCATCAGTATCAGCATGGGCCTGTTCGAACCCTTGCTGATCCTGACCATGGGCGGCATCGTCCTGACCATCGTCCTCGCCATCCTGCTCCCGATCTTCGAACTCAACCAGCTGGTGAATTGAACATGCAAGAACCCCGCTCTGCCTGCCTTGCGCGTACCGGATTCCGCGGTACCCGGGGCTTCACCCTGATCGAGATCATGGTGGTGGTGGTCATCCTCGGCATCCTCGCGGCCATCGTGGTCCCTCGCGTAATGGACCGCCCGGACGACGCCCGAATCACCAAGGTCAAGCAGGATATCCGCACGATTGAGAGCGCCCTGAATCTCTACCGTCTGGATAATTTCCGGTACCCGACCACCGACCAGGGACTGGATGCGCTGGTGGAGCGACCGCGCAGCGGGCCGGAAGCCCCCCAGTACCGCGAGGGCGGCTACATGGACCGCCTGCCGAGCGACCCCTGGGGCAATCCGTATCAATATCTGAACCCCGGACGACATGGCGACTTCGACGTCTTCAGCTACGGCGCCAACGGACGCCGCGGTGGCGAGGGGATCGAGGGCGAGATCGGCAACTGGAACATGGACGAATTCTGAGGACGCCAATGGCGACCCGCCGCGCACGCCCCACCGGCTTTACCCTGATCGAACTACTGGTCGTGATGTTCGTGATCGGCGTGGTGGCCAGCATCGGCGTGCTGTCCATGAGCCAGCTGGGCAGTCGGAGCCTCGAACAGACCGCCCGCCAACTGGCGGGCCAGATCGAACTCGCCCGGGAACACACCCTGTTGACCGGCCAGGCGCTGTCCATCGGCATTGGTACGGAGGGGCTGGTCATTCTGGAGCGCCAGTGGATCGACGATGCCCAGGTCACCTGGACACCGATCGAGCGGGGGCCGCTGGGTCCGCGGGACTTCCGGCAGCACGGGCTGCAACCACGGCTTTACGTGGACGGGCGGCGAAGCAGCCTCCGCGAAGGGCCGGAACATAACCGCATCGCCATCAGCAATAGCGGCGACATCGAACCCTTTGAATTGGTGCTGGAACACCCCGACGGGCAAAGCGGTCTCGTACTCCGGGTCGAACGGGGTCAACCCATCCAGGCCTTCGAACACCCGCCACCGGCACGCGGCGAGCCACGTCACTTGCTGATGGCCCATCCGGCCCAGCCCAACTAGCCATGCTGGCACGCGGCACACGGCGCGGATTCACGCTCCTCGAGGTCCTGATTGCCCTGGTGGTGCTCGGCGTCGCCCTCGGGGCCCTCATCAAGGCGGGCAGCGAACACGCACGCAATACCGCCTACCTGCAGGAACGTACGCTGGCCGGATGGGTGGCCGGCAACCTGCTCGCCGACTACGAGGCCGGGTTGCGGCGAGTCGATGTCGGTACCGAGCACATTCAGTCCACACTCGCGGACCGCGAATGGGAGGCCCGCATCGAGATCACCGATACGGTCATCGACGCCCCGCTGGAGCTGCCGGCGGTTCGCCGTATCGAGGTCCGGGTGTGGCCGCTCGATGGCGACCCCGACCATCCTCTCGTCCAGGCAACCGGCTATGCATTGCCCTGACGTGCCGGCACATCGGTCATGTTCTTTCGGCGCCTCGCGCGGCTTTACCCTGCTGGAGCTGCTCGTGGCCGTGGCCGTGTTCGCCACCGTCGGCGTGCTCGCCATCGGCGGACTGCGTGCAGTGCTGATGGCGGACCATGCCACGCAGGCCCAGAGCCAGCGCCTGGCGGAGCTGCAGGTCACACTGGCTGTGCTGGAACGCGACCTGCGCCACAGCATCGAGCTGCACCCCCGCGACGGCTACGGCGACCGCCTCCCCGCCCTGCGCTACAGCCCGGTCACGGACCCGCGACAACTGGAGCTGGTACGGGCGGGAAGCGGGGAACACGGCCGCCTCGCGCGGGTCGCCTGGAGAGTCAGTGAGCGGGGGCTGGAACGGGTCACCTGGCCGGTGCTGGACGGCGCCCTGCCGGAATCCGAGCAGGTGCGCCTGTTTCTGGGCCGGGATGCACACGCCGGGCGAGCGTCCACGGCGAACGGCCGGATGGCGCCGGACACGGGCGATGAACTGGAGATCCGCTTCGACTTTGTCGATGGCGACACCCAGGAGATCACGGACGGCTGGCCACCGCTGGATGGCGGCGACCGCCGACCGGCGCAGGTGATCGTCCGCCTGGTCGTTCCGGGGCTCGGACCGATCGAGCGCCGCATCGCCCTGCCGGGGGTCCAGTGAGGGGCCGGCATTCGGGCGCCGCGCTGATCACGGCCCTGCTGGTGGTCGCGATCGCCAGCGTGACGGCGGTCACCATGACCATGCGTGACCATCAGCAAGTCTTCCGCGCGGCCACCATCCAGGACCAGGATCGGGCGCGGCACCTGACCCAGGGGGCCGAAACCGTCGCCCTGCACATGCTGGAAAGGCTGCCAAACTACGACGACCTGCCGTGGGACGGCTGCGCGTCTCCGACATTGCCACTGGAGTTGGAAGGTGTCGGCGTGCGCGCCCGCCTGGAGAACCTTCACTGCCGCTTCAACCTCAACAGCCTCGGGCGCGCCGATGACCCGCCCCTTGAGGCCTTCGCCGGGCTGATCGAGCACGCCCTCGCGGCAACCGAGGGTCAATCGGGTAACGCCCAACGCCTGGCGGTCGCCGTACACGACTGGATGAACCCGGAAACGGACGACCCGGTATACCGCGGCCTGGAACCGCCCCGGCTCAGCGGCAACCGCCCGATGCGCCTCGCGTCGGAACTGCTTCAGGTACACGGTTTCGATCCGGACCTCTGGCAGGCACTAGCGCCCTGGGTCGTGGCCCGGCCGGGCACGGACAACGCCATCGACATGGAGCGCGCCCCGGGTCCCGTAACCGCGGCGGCGCTGGGTCAGGCGACCGAACAGAGCCGCGACATTCGCTATTTCCGGCTGCAACTGGTTGTCCGCATCGCCGGACGGGATTATTTTCACTGCGCGATCCTCGATAGCCCCAACGGGCGTACCATTCTTCGCGAACACGCCCCCTGCGAACCCTGAACAAGAAAACCGGATGCCTGCAGACGCCTTTCACTCACCGGACCCCGCATGAACTGGTTCCTCTTCCAGCTGCCAGAACCCGAGATGCTCGGCGCGGACACGCCGCTTCGGCTGCGCTGGCTGCGGCTGCGCAGGAACGGCGCGCTCGCGGATCAGGGCGAGGCGGCGCCGGACGAGCTGCGCGCCCTGCTCGCGGCGGACGACCATGCGGTTGCGCTACTCCCCGGGGAACGCGCGCCTCTCCATCGGGTGTTCGTGCCCGGGAAGTCGGGCCGCGTGCGTCGCCGCGCGCTTCCGTTCGCCCTGGAGGAGCGTCTCAGCGAGGACCTGGAACAGCTCCGGATCATTGCCGGCCCTCGCCACGGTAGCGAGACCCTGGCCGGCGTGGTGGCGCATCGGGACCTGGAGCGCTGGGAAGACTGGCTTCGCGAGCTAGGCATCCGCGTATCGCACATGATCCCGGATCTTGCGCTACTGCGAACCCTGGACCCGGGCGATCAGGTCTTCCTGCTCTCGGGAACGCAACGCAGCATCGTGCTTTCGCCCGAGGCCGAACCCCTCGCGATGCCCCGCGAGGTTGCCAGCTGGTGGTTGCAGCAACGCTCCGCCGCCACCACGACCTCCGATGACACCAGCGCCGACGAAACGCAGTCTCCCCAGGCTGCGGTTCATGTGGTGGATCCGTCCGCCGAACCCGACCCACGCGCACCCCTCCAGCCCCCACCCGAATGGTCCGGCGACGTCCTCGAACTCCTGCTGGCCGGGGTGCAATCGGGGAGCCTGCCGCCACCCGATCTACAGCGCGCCGTACGGGCTGCACTAGCCTTCGACTTCGCATCCTCCGCCGAAAGCCCGACCTCGCTCGGCGCCCTTCCCGCACCATGGCGCGCACCGGCGGCACTGGCGCTCGTGCTGGCGGCAGTCTGGCTTGGGTCCGTGTGGCTGGAGGCCTGGCAACTCGAGCGGGAATACCGGGCAACCGAACGGGACATCGCGGCCCTGTTCGAGGAAACCCTGCCGCAGGCCCGCATGGTCGACCCCGTGGCCCAGTTCGAGGGCCTGCTGGGACAGGCAGAATCGGACACGACAACTCTGACCATACACAGCCCGCTCGGCGAAGCCCTTGCCAGCATCATGGAGGGCCTCGCCCCGCGCGACCTCACCCTGCAGCGCCTGCGGGGCGACCCGGATCGCCTTGAACTCGAGCTGGAGGGCAGCGGAATCGCGGAACTGGAACAGTTGCGCGAGGGCCTGCGCGAAGCCATGTCCGCGCGCGTCCGGATCGTCTCGGCCGAAACCGGCGAGCAGGGTGTCCGGGCACGCATGACCATCGAGCAGGAACCATGAAGGCCTACTGGGACGCCCTGCAGACGCGCGAACAACGGATCCTGCTGGCAGGCGGTTTGGTCCTGCTGATCGCGGTGGCGTTCCTGGGCGTCGTCGAGCCCCTGCTGGAAAGCCGGGAACAGTCGCGCGACCGACTCGCCGAGGCGCGCGCGGAACTGGCCTGGATGCAAGCCAATGCCCCCGAGGTCACGGCTGCCCACAGCCGCGAACCGACACAGGACAATCGACGTCCGCGCCTTGAAGGCCGCTCGCTGATCGCCCACGTGGATGCCTCCGCGCGGGCCTTCGGCCTGGGCGAGCACTTGGCGCGCGCCCGCCCTGGCGAGACCGGCGTCACCCTGCACCTCGAAGGGGCGCCCTACAGCGATCTGATGCGCTGGCTCGGCGAACTGGAACGCGAAGACGGCGTCGTCCCCGGACGCATCTTGCTGGAACGCGTCGTCGAGCCGGGGCGCATCAATGCCGAACTCTTCCTGACCCGCGAGCCGTAGCGTGACCATCGACCCCGACAACCGCGTCGACGAACGCCGCCGGGATCGCCGTGCATGGTTCGCGCTGGGGGCGTTTTTTGTTCTCGCCCTGCTGCTTGCGCTGGTGGTACGCGCGCCCGCTTCGGTCGCGCTGGCGGGTGCCGAGCGGTGGGGCGGGCTGCCGGAAACAATCACCTGGGAACGGGTGCACGGGTCGCTCTGGCAGGGTAGCGTCGAGGGGGTTCAATCACCGGTGGGGCCGATGGGCCGGCTGCACTGGGATGTGCGACCCGGCGAGCTTCTGCGCGGGGGGCTTGGCGCCGACATCCACTGGGCCCCGCCCGGCGGCGGCGAACTCCGTGGAGTCCTGCGACTCGGGCTCGACAGCGTGCAGCTCTCCGGGCTCGAAGGGACCCTGCCCGCTGCTGCCTTGCATCAGTGGGACACGGGCATCCCCCTCGTTCTGGACGGCCAGCTGCAGACCAGCGGACTGCACCTCCGGATCCATCGGGACGGAACGATGGAACAGGCCTCGGGGCGGGTCAACTGGCAGGAAGCGGCCGCGGGACTCCCCCGTCCCTTGCCCCTGGGCGAGCAACGCGCCACCCTGCGCGAAGAGGACCAGCGCTTGGGGATCGACCTGGATGCCGCCCCGGATGCCGAACTGGGCATCACCGGCACGATTCGCCTGGACCTGCGTACGGATCCCCCGGGCATGGATGCGCGGGTTGTGCTGGACCCGCGCGCCCACGCCGATGCCGCCATCCAGCGCCTACTCGAAAACAATCTTCGCCGTGACGATCAGGGACGGTATCTATGGACCGCAGGATCAGCCCCGTGACACCCGAACGAAACCCGATAACGACCCGCCGGTTCCGGCCTGCGACCCCGGCCGCCACGCTGACGGCCGGCATACTGTTCGGCCTGATGCTGGCGGGTTGTGCCACCACCCCGCCAAACGGGTCCCAGCCCCCGCCAGAGGATATCCGCTATGCCCTGGAACGCGGGGACTGCCGTGCGGCCTACAGTGCGCTGGATACGGCCAACGCACCCGCCTCGGTCGACGTCCGCCTGTCGGTCGCCCGGGTATGCCTGCAGCGCGGGGAATTCGCGCGCACCCGCAACCTCACCGATACCATCCGCCAGGAGAACCCGGATCATCCGGATATCGACTACGCCGCGTATCTCGGTGCCCTGGCGCATCTGGGAACGTGGAACCGGGCCACGTCCGCGCCGCCGAAGCAACGCAGCGAACAGGGCCGCCAGGTCTTCCTCCAGCTGGCCGCCTTCCTCAACGACTACCCCATGTCGGAGTACGCGGAGTCCATTGCCCCACGCCTGGCCCGTATGCGCGAGAACCTGGCCGACATCGAACTGGAGATCGCCGACCGATCCGCCGCCGCCGGGCACGCAGAGGAGGCCCGCGCACGAATCGAGTACGTGCGCGACTACTACCCGGGTACCACCGCTGCGCAAACCGCCGCCGAGAGACTGGAGGCACGTGACGCCGGCGAAGACGATGCCGGGGACTAACCGGCCAGGCGACGAACCCCAACCGCCGGAATGACCCGCCGAGTTTTCCCGAACGCCGGTAACCGGCCCCGCAATCATGCAGAGTTTCCCCTTCCTTTATTGCGGAGGTCGAGAACGAATCCCAACCTGCGCCATCGCTCCCGTTTGCAGAACCGGCATCGCCGGACGACCCGCCACAGTGTGGCGCCACGACAACTCCTACAGCCGCGAGGCCATGCCGCCCCTGCGGCCGTTCTCGCTTGCAGTCTTTACCCTTGAACCTGTGCGAATGAATCAGCCCCCGAGGCAACGACCGCGGATTGAATCAGTGGCCGCGCGTACAGACCACATCCGGTCGGAAGGCCACTCTTGAAATGCCGCATTGGGCAGGGGTTGACGGCCACATACCGTTCGAACCTGCGATTCTTGATCGATCGCGGCAAATTCCTTTTCGCGTCTGCGGTCCGCGGGAAATGAGGGACCGATTGCGGGTCGAAATCGCCGATGCCCCCGAACATTCTGGTCATCCGGAGGAGCTTTGGAGTGAAGCAGTCATTCGGCCCATCAAATGGCGACTTGCTTCGCCATGAACCAGCGCAATCGATGCGGCAGGTCCTCGCATGGATTGCACTGGCGTTGTCTTCGGCGCTTCTGGCGGTCGGGTGCGGGGGTGGGGGCGGCGGATCATCCAGTGGGGGTTTCGTCGTGTCCGGGAGCATCGAGGTGCAGGCCTTGCATCATGTCGATTCCGATACGAACGACCCGGAAAGCCGGATCTCCAGCAACAACGACCTCGCCAGTGCGCAGGCGGTACGCATGCCCGCCATCATCGGCGGATTTGTGGCCAGCCCCCTGACCGACAGCCGCTTCGGCTCGGCCGGAGACCCGGATGACATATTCGTGGCCGAGTTCGAGGCCGGCGACCAGGCCTTGCTGGAGTTCCCGGATACCGCACGGGCCGATCTCGACCTGTACCTGATTGATGAAGACGGGATGCTGGTGGATGCCTCCATTAGCGTCGAGGGTTTCGCGCGCGTCGTCGCACCCGAGGCCGGGCTTTACTATGTCCGGGTATCGGCCTATTCGGGCCAGTCCGCGTACCATTTGCGACTCGACTCGTCGCAGCTGCTGGACCCCGCGCATGCGGCAAGCCTGCGTGTGGCGGATGACTTTGTGCCGGGCGAGATCATCGTGCGCAGCGCGGACGAGATCCGCCCATTTGCACAAGGGAAAACCCCGGCCGACATGCTCCTGCAGAGGATTTCCGGGGCGCCGGGACGCGAGCAGCTCTGGCGCATCCCCGAGGGTCATGCGGAGGCAGTCATCAGTACGCTGGGCCTGCATACGCCCTCGATCTCGCCGGCAGTGGCCTGGCGCACCCCGGAACAAGCCGCTCGCCATGACACCCTGCGCGTGATCAAGGCGCTGCGGGGGCAGCCGGATATCGTCTCGGCATCGCCCAACTACCGAATGACTCCCCTGCGGACGACGCCCAACGACCCACACTGGGGAGATCAATGGTTCCACGAAGCCATCAACCTGCCGCAAGCCTGGGACATCACCACCGGCCAGGAAGCAGACGAAGAGGTTGTCGTGGCCGTCATCGATACCGGCGTCTACCGCGAGCACGAAGACCTGGACGAGAACCGACTCTTCCCGACAAAGCGGTTTGTCTGCGATCCGGCAGACAGCACCTGTGATGAAGAGCGTTCCTGGCATGGTACGCACGTCACCGGAATTATCGGGGCGGCCACCGACAACAGTCTTGGCGTTGCCGGCATCTCCTGGGGAGTGGACATCCTCCCTGTCTGGACGCTGAACGGGACCGGGACCCTGAACGACACGCTACAGGGGATCCGCTACGCAGCCGGTCTGCCGAACGACTCCGGCACCGTACCCGAGAAGCCGGCCGACATCATCAACCTCAGCCTCGGGGGCGGCGGCTACAGCGCGGAGGCCGATGAACTCTTGCAGGAGGTACGCGAGCTCGGAATCCTGGTGGTCGCGTCCGCGGGCAACGATGGAACCAGCACGGTCGGCTACCCCGCGGCCTACGAATCGGTATTGGCAGCGGGCGCCACGGACCGCAATGCCGAACGCGCCTGGTACAGCAACTACGGCCCCCGTCTGGACCTGGTGGCTCCCGGGGGCGTCATCATTCAACCCGGTGACGGCATCCTGAGCACCTGGGTGAAGGAGAACCCGGCCGGAACCCTTGAATCGGGCTACGCACTCCTCCAGGGCACTTCAATGTCCACGGCCGTTGTTTCCGGTGTCCTTGCGCTGGGCCGCGCGGTGAATCCGGGACTCTCCCCGGGATTGCTGCTGGAGTTGCTCGAATCGGGCCGGCTCACCCGGGACCTGGGACCTGCCGGGTGGGAGCCGGAAACCGGCTGGGGCGAGATCGACGCGCATCAGGCGGTCCAGGAGATCGCGGCCCGGGCCGGCTCGGAAGAGCTGGCACCCCGGATCTCGGTAACCCCACAAAGCCTGAACTTCGGCTTCACCGGAACGGGCCTGGATCTGCGCCTGCGCAACGGGGGCGATGGCACCCTGCAGATTGAAGACATCGCCACGCCCGCGACCTGGCTGACCGTGGAACCACACGAGGTCACCGACGACGGTCTGGGGCTTTATCTCGCCTACGGGCAGCGCGATGCCCTGAGCCCGGGCGACTACGAGTCTCGCTTGCGCATCACCGCCGACAACGGCGACCCGCGCGACATTCCGGTCGGCATCCGGGTCGCCGAGCGCGACCCGCAAAGCGATACCGTGGGACGGGTCTACGTACTCCTGCTCGACCGCGACGATCGCGTCGTGGCGCAAACGGCCCTGGAACCCGAGTTCGGGACCTACCGCTATCGCTTCGAAGGGGTGCCCGCCGGGGATTATCGCGTGGTCGCCGGCACCAACATCGCGGGCGATGACCGGATTTGTGCCGGCGCCGAGGCCTGCGGAGCCTGGCCTCAATATGGAGCCCGCGAGACCTTCCGGGTGGATCGCGACCGTACCGGACTCGACTTCGGAATCGCCTGGCGGCCGTTCACAGACGGTGGTTTTGCCCTGTAGCCCCGTTGGCCAGCGCCTGGGGTGAACTGGATCACCGGGCCTCGCAACCGGGACACGGGGACTGATTCACCCCCACCAACAGAAGGGGCGCTGAGTGAGAACCCGGCGCCCCTATGGCTTCCCCTACTGCAGGGCAGCGGCCCAAAGCCGTAACCCACTCGGACGATCGATACTAGCTATCCGGGAAATTCACTTCCGTCGTCTCACCCGCCTCGACTTCGGCGTTGGCCTGATCGACGAACTCGATGGGAGTGGCCTCCTCCGGATCGTCCTCGCCCGCCTCGAAGGTCAGGGCCACCGTGTAATCGCCCGCCTCCAGGAATCCTGCGGTGTAGCGGTACTCCCAGTCACCGGTCGCCTCGACATGGCGGTAGTGCACGTTGGCCGTGGTCACCGCATCGTCATCGTCGTCGCGGAGATCACGCGGCTCACGGTCAGGGCCCTCGAAGACATAAACCGCCGCACCCGGGCAGGCGTACAGCCCCGGTTCGCGCTCTTCGCAGGTGAAATCCGCGGGGAGCAGCCCGGGATCCACTGTCCCCGTAATGGCGCCCGCTTCACGGTTATCCACCAAACGCAGCGAACGCCGCATGCGATGGTAGCCCTCAAAGCGAGTGTCTTCGCGGATCGCTTTGCGCAGATCAAAGTCCACGGTGAACGAGGCCTCTTCGTCCTCCGCAATGCTGAAGCCGCTGGATAGCTGCAAGCCCGCCTGCAACCCACCCGGGATGATCAGGTTCTCGCTGTAGCCATCCACGAACTCGATGAACGAGCTGGTCGCGAAATTGGAGAGCGGCGGCGCACTGACACCCTCTTCGCGCTCCAGATGAAAACGGATCCAGTCGTAATCGCCTGCCGGGACTTCTGCGTCCTCGAACAGGAATTCAGAGTCTTCGCCTTGCAACGCGAGCAAATCGATCTCGCGAACGGATTCGTCCTCACCCAGATCGATGCGAATGCGTTCGCCGTCGGAGGGCTGGAGCTCGATATAGGTGAAGCGGACCACGACCCGGCTGGCCGAATCGACAGGGGCATCCGTCACGGCAAGGCTCATCTGTCCGGTCCCGCCACCGCTGCTCCCGCCGCCGCCACAGGCGACGAGCCCCGCCGTCGCGATCCCCAACCCCACCAAACGAGTCAAATTGCCAATCTTGTGCATCACGGTCTCCCTCTAGCCAGAAACGTCCTTTGCAAGCCTAGGCAGTTTGCCAGGCCCGATGACGCACAAAGCCGCATGGACCGCGGAAAGGCTGGAAAACCAGAAGCGCATCACACGAAACGAACCGCTCGGAGCCGCTGTCGGGGCGAGTCCCGCGTCGCGAATGGGCGGGGTCGACTTGCGATTTCGGCGAGAACTCGGCAGGCGTCGGCCCGCCGCGCAGGTGCCCCCCCCTCAGGCAACCAGGACCGTCAGAAGCGGTCGAGGCTGGCGAGGGGGCCCGACAGATCGCGGATTCGCATCCAGGAGGCGATGCTGGCGCGCCAGCGGCGGGTAGGCAGGACGGCATGGGGTACGGTCTGACTGAGAAACATCACCAGCGTCCCCGCGCGTGGCTGGATGCGGCGGATCTCGCGCCCTTCGCTGTCGTAGATTGCGAGCTGGCCGCCGTCGCGTTCGCGCCAGTGACGGTTCAGGTAGAACACCAGCGACAGGCGGCGGCAATTGCCAGCCTGGAAGGCATCCACATGCCGGGCGTAGTGAGTTCCTGGCGGATACAGGGCGAAGTGGGACTCGGTCTCGAACAGGCCCGGAATCAGCGCCCGGCTCGCCTGCAAACGAATCTCGTCGAGGCGCGCCATGAACGCCTGCTGCGCGGGACTCGCGCCATCCAGCCAGTGAATCCAGTCGCCGCGGGTCGCCCGGTCCCGATGGCGCTCGCCGGCGCGGCCGATCCGCGCCTGCGCCAGTTGCGCCGCATCACGCAGCGCATAGACCTCCTCTCGCAGGGCGTCGACGATCTCCTGCGGCAGGAAATCGGGCCAGACGAGCCGATGCTCGCGCGCCAGCGCATCCAGCCAGCCGTCGGGCGCGCAAAATTCGGAGGAGGAGTCGGCCACGACCGGCGCAAGGGTCGGCGCGGTCTCGGCGGCTTCCAGCCATTCGGGGCCAAGGGCAGGCAGGTTCACGTACTCGGGTCTTCCATTCAGGCCGCGATCGCGGCGCGCAGGCGGGCGCCTGTCAGGCAGACGCCCAGATCAGCGTCTTCCCCACAGGATATATACCGGGAACGCCGGGGTGCGCAAGGGCTTTATAGCACCGTTGCCCTGCCAGGAGGCTGCAGACTAGTACGCCAGAAAACCGCCGGCGATCAGGTGCTGGCGCAAGGCGGCCTGGGCCTCGGTGACGCGGGCGCGGGCGCCACGCAGGCCCAGCTCGACCTGCGGCGCCTGGCGGTCCATGCGCGGGAGACAGGAGATGCGCAGGTCGGGGAACGCGGCCTCCATGGCCTCGAGCACCGGGACCAGGCGGCTCTCGGTGACATTCTCCAGGCGCAGGACCTCTTCCACGGCACCCGCTGCCGCATCGCGGTCGGGGAAGCGCTGCTCCAGGACCCAGCGGGCCATGGGCTCGGCCATGGCCGGGAAACCGGGTACGCAGTGATGCTGCGCACAGCTAAAGCCGGGGATGCCGTTGACCGGGTTCGGGATCAGGCTGGCCCCCTCGGGGAGCTCGGCCATGCGTACGCGGTGGGGCCAGGCGTCGGCACCGAAGCGCTCCTCGAGGATGGCCATGAACTCGGGATGAGGCGCCAGCGGCTGGGCCAGTGCCTCGGCCAGGCAGGCGCGGGTGCGATCATCCGGGGTCGCGCCGATGCCGCCGAAGCTGAACACCTCGGCGCCGCTGGCCAGGGTCTCGCGGAAGGTCTGCGTCAGCAGGCGGGCGTTATCACCGACGATACGGATCCACGCAAGTTCCAGCCCCCTTTCCGCCAGCGCCGCGGTCAGGTGCGCCTGATGCCGATCACGGCGCTTCCCGCTCAGGAGCTCGTCGCCGATGATCACGGCGCCGATCTCGATCGTGTGCGATCCCCGGCCGTCCATCGTGGGTCGATCCATCGCCGATCTACTGCTTGGCACCCATGGCCAGCGCGCGCTCGCGCGCAGCCGCACGCGCCTCGGGGGCGTTGTCCGGATCGTCGAGCCACGGCGCCAGGTGCTGCTGTAGCAGCCCGGCCAGGAAGTCGAGATGATCAGCGCGGTCATTCAGCGCCGGGATGTAGTGGAAGCGCTCGCCGCCGGCCTCGGTGAAGATCTCGCGGTTTTCGTCGCCGATCTCCTCGATGGTCTCCAGGCAATCCGCCGAGAAACCGGGGCAGATCACGTCCACTGAGCGCACGCCCTGCCCCGGCAAGGCCTCCAGGGTCTTGTCGGTGTAGGGCTGCAGCCATTCCTCGCGACCGAAGCGCGACTGGAAGGTGACCTGCCACTGGTCGTCGTTCAGCCCCAGCGCCTGCGCCAGCTTGTGCCCGGTGGCGTGGCACAGGCAGTGGTAGGGGTCGCCCTGCAGCAGGTAGCGTTTGGGGATGCCGTGGAAGGACATCATCAGGCGATCGGCCTGACCATGCGCCTGCCAGTGCTCGCGCACGCTGTTGGCCAGGGCCTCGATGTAGCCGGGCTGGGCGTCATAGGCGGCGATGAACTGCAGATCGGGCACCCAGCGCCAGCCCTTGAGCACGTCGGCCACGGCATCGAAGGTGGAGCCATTGGTGCTGGCCGAGTACTGCGGGTAAAGCGGCAGGACAACCACACGACGCACGCCTTGGCGGCGCAGTTCGTCCAGGCCGGATTCAATGGACGGGTTACCGTAGCGCATGCCCAGGGCGACCGGGACATCCTCGCCGACCTGCGCGGCCAGGCGCTCGCGCACACCGGCGGCCTGGCGTTTCGAGATCGCCAGCAGCGGCGAGCCCTCGTCGGTCCACACGGTTGCGTATTTCGCCGCCGAGCGCTTGGGCCGAATGTTCAGGATCACGCCGTTCAGAATCAGCCACCAGATGGGTCGCGGGACCTCGACCACGCGCGGGTCCCAGAGGAACTCCTTCAGGTAGCGCCGCAAGGCGGGCGCGGTGGGTTCGTCCGGCGTCCCCAGGTTGGTCAGCAAAACGCCGACGCCGCGCGCCTGGCCATGGCGATAATCCGCTTCTCCGAAATACTTCATGGGGCTCCTTGCAGGCATGGGGGACGGTGACTCCCTGTCGGAGTCACGGAGCGTCGCTTTGGTTCACACGCCAAGGATACCCGCGGGCACGAGTGGGCGCGCGCCCGGGACGGATCAGACGCTACGACCCCGCAACGGGCTGGTACGCGGGAAGTGCGCCTGCAGGAACTCCATCTGGTCGGCCAGCACGCGCTTGCCCTTGAGGAAGATGTATTCCGCGTGGGTGGGCGTAAACGGGATGGCGAGCAACTGCATCCCGGCCTCTTCCGGCGTGAACCCCGCCTTGTGGTTGTTGCAGCGCTTGCAGGCGGTGACCACGTTGGTCCAAGTGTCTTCGCCGTCCTGGCTGATCGGGGTCACGTGGTCGCGGGACAAATCGCGTTCGGGGAACGCGTGACCGCAGTAGAGGCAAAGGTGGGCATCGCGGCGGAACAGGGTGGTGTTATTGAGCGGGGGGATGTAGTCGTTGAAGCGGGACTTGCGGGTGCCGTGAGTGGCGATGATCGAGTTGACCTCGACCCGTGACTGCAACCCGGTGCGCGCGTTGATGCCGCCGCGCATGCGATATAGCGGGCTGCCACAGGTGTAGGCCACCTGCTCGGTGTAATAGAGGCGCACGGCCTGCTCCAGGCCGATCCACTCTAGCGGCATGCCCGCGGCATCCGTGCGCAGGACCTGATGCTCATTCGGCAACATGACCCCGTCCCGTCTCAAGGAAACACGGATTTGCTCACGCGGCGTACGGGTGAACAAATCCATGCCGCCTTCGATACCCGAAAAACAATAAACAGCCTTCAGGAACAAAGCAATTACAACGCCATGACCCGCGGTATCGTAAGCTCGCCCAACCTGACGGGCCCTGCAACGAGGGTGGACACGGTTTAAGCACGAGGCCGGATCCGCTACACTCGCGGGTCGTTTTTTGTGCGGCACGCCCGAATCACGCGTGCCGCATCCGATTTCACCACCCGCGAGCGCGGCTGATCGTCCCATAGGGAATACGGGAACGCTTGGCCCGGGGAGAGAGCGCATGGCAATCAAATTATCCGTTCCCAGGGAATCCGCCAGTGGCGAGCGCCGCGTGGCCCTGGATCCGTCGGTAGCGGCCAAGTTCAGCGATATGGGCATCACGGTGCAGCTGGAAAAGGGTGCCGGTTCCGAGGCCCATTTTCCGGATGCGGCCTACGAGAAGGCCTCCGTGGTCGACACCGAGACCGCCTACGGCCAGTCGGACCTGATGGTCCGCGTGGCACCGCCGACAGTCGAGGAGATCAACCAGCTGCCGGAAGGCTCGACCGTGGTCAGCCTGTTCCACGCTCACCGCAACCCGGATGTGGTCAAGGCGATGCAGGAGCGCAAGATCCTGAGCTTCGCGATGGAGCTGATCCCGCGCATCTCGCGCGCCCAGAGCATGGACGTGCTGTCCTCGCAGGCGGCCGTGGTCGGCTACAAGGGCGCGATCATGGGCTCCGACCTGTCCTGCCGCTTCTTCCCGATGCTGACCACCGCGGCCGGCACCATCCGCCCGGCCAAGGTCATCGTGATCGGCGCCGGCGTGGCCGGGCTGCAGGCGATTGCCACGGCCAAGCGCCTGGGCGCGATGGTCGAGGCCTATGACGTGCGCTCCGCCACCAAGGAGCAGGTCGAGTCGCTGGGCGCGAAGTTCCTCGATCTCGGCGTCTCCGCCGAGGGCGAGGGCGGCTACGCCCGCGAACTGACCGCGGAAGAGAAAAAGCAGCAGCAGGATGCCCTGGGCGAGTACATCGCCAAGGCCGACGTGCTGATCACTACCGCCGCGATCCCGGGACGCGATGCACCCAAGCTGATCCCCAAGATCATGGTCGAGGGCATGAAGCCGGGTGCGGTCATCATCGACCTGGCGGCCGAAGGTGGCGGCAACTGCGAGCTGAGCAAGCCCGGCGAGACCCACGACCACAAGGGCGTGATCATCCATGCCCCGTTGAACGTGCCCTCGCAGGTCCCGCTGCATGCCTCCGAGATGTATGCCAAGAACCTGCTGAATTTCCTCACGCCGATGATCGCAGAAGGCGGCGAATTCCAGCCCGACTGGGATGACGAGGTCATCGCCAAGAGCGTGCTGACCCGCGATGGCGAGATCGTGCACGAGGCCACCCGCGAGGCCCTGAAGGGAGCTCAATCATGATCATCGAAGGCTTTATCGCGCTATACATCTTCATGCTCGCGGCCTTCACCGGCTACGAGATCATCTCCAAGGTCCCGGTCATCCTGCATACCCCGCTAATGTCCGGTTCCAACTTCGTCCACGGCATCGTGCTGGTCGGGACCATGGTCGCGCTCGGCCACGCCACGACCCCGCTGGAACAGGCCATCGGCTTTGTCGCCGTGATCCTGGCCGCGGGCAACGCCGTGGGTGGCTATGTCGTCACCGAACGCATGCTGGAGATGTTCAAGACCAGCAAGAAGGACGACAAGAAGGGAGATAACGCATGAGTCTGATTATCAACCTCGCCTACTTTGCGGCGGCGGTCCTGTTCATCGTCGGCCTCAAGCAGATGTCTTCGCCGACCACCGCGCGGCCGGGCATCATGTGGGCCGGCGTGGGGATGGTGCTCGCCACGCTCGTGACCTTCGTGCATCCGGAGGTCTCCGGGGGCGTGAACTACACCCTGATCGTCCTGGGTATCGTCATCGGTGGCGGTCTCGCCTGGTGGAGCGGCAAGAAGGTCGCCATGACCGACATGCCGCAGATGATCGCGCTGTACAACGGCATGGGCGGCGGCGCCGCGGCCGGCATCGGCGCGATCTACCTGCTGCAGGCCACCCCGGAGACCGTCAGCAACACCGGCCTGGCGATCGCCACCACCGGCTCGCTGATCGGTTCGGTCGCCTTCTCCGGTTCGCTGGTGGCCTACGCCAAGCTGCAGGGCCTGATGAAGAAGACCTTCCACTTCCCGGGCCAGCAGGTGGTGAACATCGCCATCTTTGCTATCACCGTGATCCTCGGCTTCATGCTGGCGACCGGCGGCGGCGAGATCGGCTCGGCCACACTGCTGTTGTTCTTCATCCTGTCGCTCGCCTTCGGCATCCTGATGACCCTGCCGATCGGCGGCGCCGACATGCCGGTGGTCATCTCGCTGTACAACGCCCTCACCGGCCTGGCAGTCGGCCTCAAGGGCATCGTGCTCGACAACCCGGCCCTGATGATCGCCGGTATCGTCGTCGGCGCGGCCGGTACGCTGCTCACGCAGCTGATGGCCAAGGCGATGAACCGCCCGATCAAGAACATCCTGTTTAGCCAGTTCGGTGGCAGCAGCGGGGGTGCCGAGGAAGCGATCGAGGGCACCATGAAGGAGATCCAGGCCAACGACGCCGGGATCATGATGGCCTTTGCCGAGAAGGTGATCATCGTGCCGGGCTACGGCATGGCCGTGGCGCAGGCACAGCACAAGATCTGGGAATTCACCCAGCTGCTGCAGAAGCGCGGCGTGGACGTGAAGTTCGCGATCCACCCGGTCGCGGGCCGCATGCCCGGGCACATGAACGTGCTGCTGGCCGAGGCCGGCGTGCCCTACGACATCATCTTCGACCTCGACGAGATCAACGAGGAGTTCAAGACCGCGGATGTCGCCATGGTCATCGGCGCGAACGACGTCGTGAACCCGGTGGCCCGGACCAATCCGGACTCGCCGATCTACGGCATGCCGATCCTCAACGCGGACCAGGCGCACAACGTCATCTGTGTGAAGCGCGGCAAGGGCTCCGGTTTCTCGGGCATCGAGAACCACCTGTTCTATGCCGACAACAACCAGATGTTGTACGGCGACGGCCAGAAGGTGGCCGCCGAACTGGTGGCATCGGTCAAGGCCCTCGGCTAGTCGGCCCGCTCCACTCGCGGGGCCCGGACACCGGGCCCCGCAACCGAAACCCGGCCACCGTTTTGCGGTGCCGGGTTTTTTTTGTTGCTCACCCACCGGGCCAGGATTGAAACCCGAAATCTGTACATTTCCTGTACAAACTACCCACAAGGGCCGGGGTCAAACCCCGGTTAGCACACACAGCGCGCACTCGGTTTCACATAACGATCATAACTCGCTGTTTTAACTCTATTAAATGGATATGGTCGATTTTTGCCCAATCCAGGTAGCCCTTAGCAGTAACAAGCATTTAGGGATGTTCATACCGATTCACCCACAGAGTTATCCACAGCTTTTGTGGATAACCCCCTCCCGCAGTGCGGCGGCCTCTCCCCCTCCCCGGGGTCCGACACAGTAGACTGTGCGCATGCCTGCCGCGCCCCGAATCGCCTGCATCGCGCTGGATCGCCCTCTGGACCGGCTGTTCGACTACCGCATCCCCGAGGACCTGACGCTTGCACCCGGCCAGCGGGTGCGCGTGCCCTTCGGGCGCGGGTCGACCATCGGGGTCGTGGTCGAGCTGGCATCCACCAGCGAGGTTGCACCCGGCCGCCTGCGTGCGATCCAGGAAGCACCCGAGGCAGAACCGATCCTGGAGCCCCGCCTGCTGGCGCTGCTGCAGTTCGGAGCCCGGTACTACCACCACCCCCTGGGCGAAGCCCTGCTGGGGGCACTTCCCCCGGCCCTGCGCCATGGCGACCCGCTCCCCGCCCTGACCCCGGAGACCCTGTGGCGGATGACACCCGCGGGCAGCCAGGCGCTGGCCGACGGTGACGCCCGCGGGCGACGCCAGCAGGCCGTCCTCCGCGCGCTGGCCCACCCGAATTCCACACCGCATGCCTCACCGGCCCTGGATCGCGCCACCCTGGCCGCCGCCACCGGGCTGCAACTCGCCCCGCGCGAACTGCGCGCGTTTGCGGAACGCGGCTGGCTGGAGGCGATCACGCCCGACCCGAAACAGCCACCGCCCCCGAACACCAGCGACCACACCCTGACCGCCGAACAACGCGCCGCCGTCGACGCCCTGACCCCGGATACCGGCGTACCCCTCCTGCTGGAGGGTGTTACCGGCAGCGGCAAGACCGAGGTCTACCTGCAAATGGCCGAACGCGTGCTGGCACGCGGGCGCCAGGTCCTGTTCCTGATCCCCGAGATCGCCCTGACGCCACAGCTGAGCGCGCGCATCCAGCAGCGCTTCCCCGGGCAGGTCGCCCTCCTCCACTCCGGGCTGTCCGAGGGCGAGCGCCTGCGCGCCTGGGAGTCGGCCCGTCAGGGGCAGCGCCGCATCGTCGTCGGCACCCGTTCGGCGCTGTTCACGCCCCTGCCCGATCTCGGCCTGATCATCGTTGACGAGGAGCACGACAGTGCCTTCAAGCAGCAGGACGGCTTTCGCTACAACGCCCGCGACCTGGCCATCAAGCGCGGCCAGCTGGAACAGGCCGCGGTGGTCCTGGGCTCGGCCACGCCGACCCTGGAGACCCTGCATGCGGCGACCACTGGCCGATACGCCCATGCCCGACTGGCGACGCGCCCGGACGGCTCTCAACCGCCCGCCGTCGAGGCCATCGACACGCGTGTGCACACCCCGGACGAGGGCCTCACCGCCCCGCTTCTGGATGCCATGCAACAGACCCTCGCCGCCGGCCACCAGTGCTTCCTGCTGTTGAACCGGCGCGGCTTCGCCCGCGTGCTGGCCTGCGACGCCTGCGGCTGGGTCGCCGAATGCCCGGACTGCGATGCGCGCCTGACCATCCACACGCACAACCCGCGTGCCGTCTGCCACCTCTGCGGTCACCAGGAACCGCGCCCCCAGCGCTGCCCGCAATGCGGCGAGGCCCTGGCCCAGCGCGGTCTCGGCACCCAGCGCCTGGAACAGGCCCTGGCCCGCCACTACCCGACCACTCCGCTGATCCGCCTGGACCGCGACAGCATCCGCCACAAGGGGGCACTCGAGGAGGCACTGGACCGCATTCGCCAGCTGGATGCCGCCATCGTCGTCGGGACCCAGATGCTGGCCAAGGGCCACGACTTCCCGCAGGTCGGACTGGTCGGCGTGATTGACGTCGACCAGGGCCTGTTCAGCGTCGACCTGCGCGCGACCGAAAACACCCTGCAGCTGATCGTGCAGGCCGCCGGGCGCGCCGGACGCGGTTCCGGCGGCGGCCGCGTCCTGCTGCAGACCGGTCATCCGGACCACCCCCTGATCCGCGGCCTGAACGCCGCGGACTACCCGGCGATGGTCGCGCCCCTGCTGGAGGAGCGCGCTGCCGCCGAGATGCCGCCCCACGGCCACCTGGCCCTGGTCCGCGTCGAGGCGGGCGATGCCGAGACCACCCGCCGCCACGCCGAGCGCGTCGCCACCCACCTGCGCAACGCCGCCGCCGAAGGCCTGCGCGTGCTCGGCCCGGCCCCCGCACCGCGCCACCGCGTCAATCGCCGCTTCCGCGAACAGATCCTGCTGCAGTCCACCCAGCGCGGCCCACTCCATCGGGCCCTGACCCGCGCCCGCCACGCCTGGCAGACCGACGACCTCCCGCGCGGCACCCGCATCGCCATCGACATCGACCCGGTCTCGCTGGCGTAAACCGCCGCCCGGTTCCCTTCGAGCGCCCCGTACCGGGGCGGCACGACCAGCGCTTCCGGGTTAGAATGCGGCCCTTTTTACCCGACGGATCGAGCTTCCCTTGAAAGACACCCTGACCGAGGCCCTGGCGGCCGCACTGGAGACCCTGGTGGCCGAAGGCCGCGTACCCGCCGACCACGGTGTCGAGGTGCAGGTCACGCGTGCGCGCGACCGCGAACACGGCGACTTCGCCGCCAACCTCGCGATGCAGCTCGCGCGCCCGGCGAAATCCAAGCCACGCGATCTGGCCGAGGCCCTGTGTGCGGCCATGCCCGAGGTGCCCGGCCTCGCCGGCACCGAGATCGCCGGCCCCGGTTTCATCAACTTCCGCCTGGCCGCGGATGCCCGCACGCTGGTGCTGGGCCGCGTCGCGACCCAAGGTGACGACTTCGGCCGCTCCAGCGCAGGCGGCGGACGCCCGGTGCAGGTGGAATTCGTCTCCGCCAATCCCACCGGGCCGCTGCATGTCGGCCATGGCCGCGGCGCGGCCTTCGGCGCCACGGTAGCCGACCTGCTGGATTTCTGCGGCTTCGATGTCACCCGCGAGTACTACGTGAACGACGCCGGGCGGCAGATGAACATCCTCGCCGCCAGTGTGTGGCTACGCTACCTGGAGCAGCACGGTGTCCAGGTGCCGTTCCCGGCCAATGGCTACAAGGGCGACTACATCCACCCGGTCGCCGAGACCCTGACCGCGCAGATCGGCGAACAGGGCGTGCACCCGGCCGAGGCCGTCACCCGCGACCTTCCGGCGGACGAACCGGACGGCGGCGACAAGGAAACCTTCATCGACGCGGTGATCGCCCGCGCCCGCGAGCTCCTGGGCGAGACGCTCTACCGCAAGGTGTTCGACTGCGGCCTGAACGCGATCCTCGATGACATCCGCGACGACCTGCGCGAGTTTGGCGTCGAGTACCAGTGCTGGTTCTCCGAGCGCAGCCTGGCCGACTCCGGCGCGATCGACGCCGCAGTGGAGGACCTGCAGGGGCGCGGCGCGCTGTACGAGCAGGACGGGGCCCTGTGGTTCCGCTCCACCGACTACGGCGACGACAAGGACCGCGTGGTGCGCCGCGAGAACGGCGACTACACCTACTTCGCCTCCGACATCGCCTACCACCGCGAGAAGTTCCAGCGCGGTTTCGAGCGCGTCATCAACATCTGGGGCGCTGACCACCACGGCTACGTCCCGCGCGTGCGCGCCGCGCTGCAGGCCCTGGGCCTGGACCCCGGCCGCCTCGACGTGCTGCTGGTGCAGTTCGCGATCCTCTACCGCAGTGGCGAGCGCCTGCCCATGTCCACCCGCGCCGGACAGTTCGTGACCCTGCGCGAACTGCGCGACGAGGTCGGCTCGGATGCCGCGCGCTTCTTCTACGTGCAGCGCCGCTGCGACCAGCACCTGGACTTCGACCTCGACCTCGCCAAGTCGCAGTCCAACGACAACCCGATGTACTACATCCAGTACGCGCACGCGCGCATCGCCAGCGTGCTGCGCACCGCTGCCGAGCGCGGGCATGCCCCGGCCGCCGCCGACGCCGCAGGCCTCAGCACGCGCCTGACCGAACCGCAAGAGGATGACCTGCTGGATCGCCTGGACCGTTTCCCGGAGGTGATCGCGGCGGCCGCCGAGGCCTGCGAACCGCACCAGATCGCCCAGTACCTGCGCGAGCTGGCCGCCGGCTTCCACACCTACTACAACGCGGTACCCTTCCTCAACGCGGACGACCCCGACGTGATCGGCGCGCGCCTCGCGCTGCTGACCGGCGCCAGGCAGGTGCTGCACAACGGCCTGCGCCTGCTGGGCGTGACCGCCCCGGAACGGATGTAGACCATGGCCCAGGCGCGCAAGACCCGTCGCAAGTCCGCCCCACGGAAGGCCTCGCGGCCGATCCCCGGCTGGGTATGGATGTTGCTCGGCCTGCTGATCGGCCTGGGGCTTGCCGCCGTGCTGTACCTGCAGGGTGCCGACCGCTCGCCGGATCTGGGCGCGTTGTTCGGTGACCCGGATCCCGCGACCGAGACGGCCGCCCCGACCCCGGCACCGGTGGAGCGGGACACCGTTCCCTCGGACGACGAGCCCCGCTTCCGCTACTACGAGCTGCTGCCCGAGGACGAGATCCGGGTGCCGGAGTCCGAGCGCGACGCGCCCGCCCCGGCTGTGCCACCGGCCGCATCGCCCAGTGAAGGCGATCCGGTCGTCCTGCAGACCGGCTCGTTCCGCCGCTTTGCCCAGGCCGACGAGATGAAGGCACGACTGACCCTGCTCGGTCTGGACCCGAAAGTGCACGAGGTCGAGATCCAGGGCGAGACCTGGTACCGCGTCTACCTCGGCCCGTTCAGTGACGAGGACCGCGTGCGCCAGGCGCTGGAGCGCCTGCGCACGGAGAATATCGAGGCCCTGCGTCTGCGCTACCAGGGCTGAGCGTGAAACCGGCCCCCGCACCGGATCTCGACGCCCTCGCGGCCCGCATCGAGGCGTTGCCCTCCGGCGGCGAACGCAAGGACCTTACGGACCTGCTGCGCCGGGCCCGCCAGCGCCAGCGGCGCGGGCAGCCGTGCGACCGTATGGCCCGCACCCTCGCCGAACGCCTGGCCACCACCGAGGGGAGCGCCCCCCAGGTAGGCAGCGACGAGCGCGCCCGCCTGCGCCCGCAACCCGTCTACGCCGGCGACCTGCCGATCCACGCCGAGCGCGAACGCATCGTCGCCGCCATCCGCGAGCACCCGGTACTCGTGCTGTGCGGCGAGACCGGCTCCGGCAAGACCACCCAGCTGCCCAAGCTGTGCCTGGAGGCCGGGCGCGGCGAGACCGGGCTGATCGGTCACACCCAGCCGCGCCGGATCGCCGCGCGCTCGGTGGCCAGCCGCATCGCCGAGGAACTGGGCACCACCCTGGGCGGCAACCGGGACTCCACGGTCGGCTTCAAGGTGCGTTTCTCCGACCAGACCGGACCAAACAACTGGATCAAGCTGATGACCGACGGCATCCTGCTGGCGGAAATGGCGCATGACCCGGAGCTGCGCGCCTACGACACCATCATCGTCGACGAGGCGCACGAACGCAGCCTGAACATCGACTTCCTGATGGGCGTGCTCAAACGCCTGTCGCACAAGCGCCCCGAGCTGCGCATCATCATCACCTCGGCCACCCTCGACCCCGAACGGCTGTCGGCGTTCTTCGACGACGCCCCGATCCTGACGGTGGCAGGACGCACCTATCCGGTGGAGGTCCGCTACCGGCCGATCGAGCCGGAGGATGCTGGAGACGAGAGCGACGAGCAGGGGCGTGGTGAACGCGACCTGTTCGACGGCATCCGCGACGCGGTGGCCGAGTGCGAGCGCGCCGGGCCCGGCGACGTACTGGTATTCCTGCCCGGCGAACGCGAGATCCGCGACGCCCACCAGGCCCTGCGCGGCCAGGTCCGCGCCGACACCGAGATCCTGGCGCTCTACGCACGCCTGTCCGCGCGCGAGCAGTCGCGGGTATTCCAGTCACACAGCGGCCGTCGCATCGTGCTCGCGACCAACGTCGCCGAGACCGCGCTGACCGTGCCCGGCATCCGCTTCGTGATCGACTCGGGGCTCGCGCGCATCTCGCGCTACTCCTGGCGCTCGCGGGTGCAGCGCCTGAGCCTGGAGGCCATCTCGCAGGCCGCCTGTAACCAGCGCGCCGGGCGCTGCGGCCGGCTGGGCCCCGGCATCTGCATCCGGCTGTTCGCGGAAGACGACTTCAACCTGCGCCCGCCCTTCACCGACCCGGAGATCCAGCGCTCTAACCTCGCCTCGGTAATCCTGCAGATGGCCGCGCTCAAGCTCGGCCAGCCGCGCCAGTTCCCGTTCCTCGACCCGCCCGACCCGCGCCTGGTCAAGGATGGCTACCACCTGCTGGACGAATTGGGCGCGGTAGACGAGCGTGGCCGGATCACCCGGCGCGGGCGGCAACTCGCGCGCATGCCCATCGACCCGCGCCACGCGGCGATGCTGCTGGCCGGTACCGAGCACGACTGTGTCACCGAAACCGCCACCATCGCCGCGTCCCTGTCGCTGCAGGACCCGCGCGAGCGCCCGGCCGAGGCCACCCAGGCGGCGGACCAGGCCCACCGCGAGTTCCAGGTCGAGGGGTCCGACTTCATGGGCATGCTGCGGCTGTGGGACGCCTGGCACACCGCCCGCGAGGACCTTGGGTCCAGTGCCCTGAAGCGCTGGTGCCGCGAGCACTTCCTGAACTTTCTGCGCATGCGCGAATGGCAGGAGCTGCGCGTGCAACTCCTGCGCCTGGCGCGCGAGATGGACCTGCACCCGAACCACCAACCGGCGGACGCCGAGGCGGTGCACCGGGCGCTGCTGACCGGGCTGGTCAGTCAGGTCGGGCAGAAGACCGAGCGCGGCGACTACCTGGGCGCGCGCAACCGCCGCTTCCAGATCCACCCCGCCTCGGTGCTGGCGAAGAAGAAGCCGGCCTGGGTGATGAGCGCGGAGATCGCCGAGACCACGCGTGTCTACGCCCGCGACAACGCACGCATCGAGCCCGACTGGATCCTGACCGCCGCCCCGCATCTGCTTAAGCACCACATCTTCGAGCCGCACTTCCAGGGCCGCAGCGGACGCGTCGGGGCCTTCGACCGCATCACCCTGTACGGCCTGGTCGTGGCACCGAAAAAGCCAGTGGACTTCGCCAAGCACGACCCGGCCGAGGCACGGCGCATCCTGATCCGCGAGGGCCTGGTCGGTGGCGAGCTGCGCTCGCGCTCCAACGGCGTGCGCGCCAACCGCGAGGCGGTGGCCGAGATCGCCGAACAGGAGGCGCGCGGGCGCCGCCGCGATCTGCTGGTGGAAGAGGAGCGCCTGTTCGACTTCTACGACGCCCGTCTGCCGGCCGCGATCACAGACGGCACGAGCTTCGAGACCTGGGCGCGCAAGACCGAAAAACACGATCCGGAGGCGCTGAAGATCGACCGCGCCGAGCTCCTGAACGAGCCAGAGGCCACGCTCCCGGAAGGCGCCTATCCCGACCATCTGGAGCTCGAGGGGCTGCGCCTGCCACTGGCCTACCGCTTCGAACCTGGCCAACCGGACGACGGCGTGACCGTCACCATCCCCATCGCCGCGCTGAACGCGGTGCCCGACTGGCTGGGCGACTGGCTGGTGCCGGGGCTGCTGGAGGATCGCGTGACCGCCCTGCTGCGGAGCCTGCCGAAGGCCCTGCGCCGCCAGTTCGTGCCCGCCCCGGACTTCGCCCAGGCCGCCCTGGCCCGCATCGAACACCGCCAGGGCCCATTGATTCCCGCACTGGCCGCGGCCCTGCGCGCCATAACCGGCACCGAGATCCCGCTGGATGCCTGGCGCCCGGAGACCCTGGAGCCGCACCTGGTGATGCGCTTTCGCATCCTCGACCCGGAAGGGAAGGAAGAGACCAGCGGCCGCGACCTGCCCGCGCTCAAGGCACGGCTGGGCGGGAGCGCCGAGGCCCACTTCGATGCCAGCCGTCCGGACGAGATCACCCGCGAGGGCATCACGGAGTGGGATTTCGGTGCGCTGCCGGAGAGTGTCGAATTCGACCACCAGGGGGCACAGCTGCGGGCCTTCCCGGTCCTGGTCGATCGCGGCGATTCGGTCTCGCTGGAGCTGGAACCCGACCCGACCAAGGCCGAACGCGCCCACCGCGCGGGCCTGCGCCGGCTGTTCCTGCTCGGCGCCCGCAAGACCGCGCGCGATCTGCGCCGCCAGCTCCCGGAGATCGAACGCGCCTGCCTGAACTACTCGACGCTGGGCAGCTGCGAGGCCCTGCGCGACCAGATCCTGGAGGCCGCTGCGGACCGCGTGTTCCTGGCCGAACCCTGGCCACGCGCCGCCGAGGCGTTCGCCCAACGACTCGACGAGTCGCTGCCGGCGTTCTCGCCCACCGTAATGGAGCTCTCGCGCCTGACCGCCGAGATCCTGCGCCGCTGGCACGACCTTCGCACCCGGCTGCAGGGCGACCTGCCGCTATCCTGGATCGAGGCCGCGCGCGACATCCGCGGGCAGCTGGACGCGCTGGTCCCGGCGGACTTCCTGCTGTGCATCCCGCATGATGTCCTGCCGGAACTGCCGCGCTACCTCGAGGCGATCGACAAGCGCCTGGAGCGCCTGAGCCAGGCCCCGGACAAGGACCGCGCCCGCCGCGTCGCCGTGGAGCCGCTGTGGCAGCAGGCGCAGGAACTGATCGCCCGCGCCCCGGACCACCCGGACGTCCTCGCCTTTCGCTACCGCATCGAGGAATTCCGCGTCTCGCAGTTCGCCCAGGAACTGGGCACCCGCGAGAAGGTTTCGCCCAAACGCCTGGAACGCGAATACGCGACACTGATCCAACGACTGGCCAGTGGCACATGAGCCACGACAACGGAAGGACCAACGGATGCGCGTAGCGGTCATCGGCGCCGGGGTGATCGGTGTCACCACAGCCTGGTACCTGCAGGAGGCCGGAGCCGAGGTCGTGCTGCTGGACGCCGCTGCGGCGCCGGCCAGCGGATCCAGTTTCGCCAATGGCGGCATGCTGCATGCCAGCCATGCCGAACCCTGGAACGCCCCGGGCGTGGGTCTCGACCTGCTGCGCTATCTCGGGCGCCGCGATTCGCCACTGCTGGTGCGCCCGCACGCCATACCGGGGCTGATCGGCTGGGGCCTGCGCTTTCTCGGCAACAGCCGCCGCGCGCGCTTCGAGGAACACACCCGGCTCAATGCGCGCCTGGCGGCCTTCTCCCTGAAGGAGATCGACCGCCTGCAGCGCGAGCTGGCACCCGAGGGGCTGGACTTCGACTTCCGCCGCAGCGGCATCCTCAAGCTATTCCAGGACCCGACCAGCCAGGCCCGCAATCGCACCGCCAGCGAGGACATGGCGGACGCCGGCGTGCGCTTCGAGGACTGGACCGTGGAACGCATCATCGCCGAAGAGCCGGCGCTGGCCCCCGTGCGCGATCAATTGTGCGGCGGGCTCTACTTTCCCGACGATGCCATCGGCGATGCCGCGCGCTTTACCGCGGGCCTGCTGGCCATCGCCCGCCGCCGCGGACTGACCTATTGCCCGGGCGTGGCGGTGCGCCGCCTGCGCACCTTCCGCGGCCGCCTCAATGCACTGGAGACCTCGGAAGGCCCGATCGCCGCGGATGCCTGTGTCGTTGCCAACGGCTACCACGCGCCCGATCTGCTGCGCCCACTCGGGATCCGGCTGCCCGTGGCACCGGTCAAGGGCTACTCGCTGACCCTGCCGATGAACGCCGGAACCCGGATTCACCTGCCACTGATCGACGACGCCAACAAGGTCGTGATGACCCCGCTGGGCGATCGCCTGCGCCTGGCCGGCACCGCGGAGTTCGCGGGTCGCGACGGCAGCCTGAACCCGCAACGGGCCGCCAGCGTACTGGATCATTGCCGGCGTACCCTGGCCAGCCTGCCCGAGCAAATGGATGCCGAGACCATGGCCCCGTGGACCGGCCTGCGCCCGATGAGCGCACGCGGCACCCCGATCCTCGGGGCGACCGCGGTACCCGGCCTTTACCTCAATACCGGATCCGGCCACCTCGGCTGGACCTTCGCCTGCGGCGCGGCCGCGCTGGTGCGCGACAGCGTGCTGGGCGAACCCCCGGCGTTGCCGATGGACGGCCTGACACTCTGATTTCGAACGGTTTGGGGAGCGACACGCCCTGGTCGATGCGTTTCGCTACGCTCAACACATCCTACGGTGCACGATGCCAAGCGGCGGGGTGCCATTAGGGATCCTCGTAGGATGCGTTGAGCACCGCGAAACGCATCATGGAGCAACCCCCGACCCCGCCCGCGCCGGCTTCAGGACGCGGAAAACACCATGCGGATGCGCGCGCCGTGGAGCTCCGGGGCCTGCTCGATGAACAGCGTCCCGCCGTGGTCGGTCACCAGGGTGTGGATGATGCTGAGACCGAGCCCCTGACCCTCACCGCGGCCGTCATCCTGGCCCCCGCGGGTATCGGCGCGCTGCCCGCGCTCCAGCACCCGGGCACGATCGGCCGGCGGGATGCCGGGGCCGTCATCGTCGATGATCAGCATCACCTCGCCGGGCTGGCAGCGAGTGGTAATGCGCACCCGCGTGGTCGCATGGCGGATGGCATTGTCCAGGGTATTGCCGAGGAGCTCGAAGATCGCCCCGCTGTCCATGCGCAGGACGCAGCCCGCAGCCAGATCGGTCTCCAGCGCCACCCCTTCCTGGGCCGCGAGCCGTCCCAATGCCTGTCCGGTACGCTCGATGATCGGCCCCAGCGGCTCGGCAGCCTGGAACGGGGCCGGCCCAAGCCGCTGGGCCTGGTTGAGCTGATGCTGGACGATGCCCTGCAGCCGGTCGACCTGGCGCTGCATGTCGTCATTATCCGGTCGTGCGCTCTCGAGGTTCAGGCGCAGGGCGGAGATCGGGGTCTTCAGGCTGTGAGCCAGGTCCGCGAGGGCATTTTGCTGGCGCGCCAGTCGGGCGCGTTCGAACTCGACCAGGTCGTTGATGCTGCCGGTCAGGGCGCGAACCTCGGTGGGATAATCGCCCGCCAGATGCGCATGGTCGCCGTGGCGCAGGGCATCGAGGTCACGCCGGACCTGGCGCAGCGGGCGCAAGCCCCAGAACCACAACGCCAGCGAGAGGACCAGGATCATGGAGAGGGTCATGGTCATCAGCCCCTGCCAGAGGCTGGTGCGGTACTGCTCGACCTGTTCGCTGAAGGCCTCGCGGTCCTCCAGCATCTGGAAGGTCAGGCCGACCTGACCGCCGTCCAGCTCCCACTGCACCGGCAGGCTGAAGCTGAAGTACTCGTCTTCCGTCCAGCCGCGCAGGGAGACGCCGACCGCTGACGGCGAGCGCCACAGGGTCTGCCCCTCCTCGCCCAGGATGCGCGCGTAGAGCCCGCTGACTGGCAACTGCAAACGGCTCTCGGGGAGCATCTCGGGGACGCGCACATCGGCCGGGCCGACCACCTCGGCCAGCCCCATCAGCAGCAGGACTTGCGCCTCGAGGCGGGTTTCTACCGCATCCGCCGCATTGTCGCGGAAGGCGGCCTCCAGCACCCAGGCGGTGAGCAACGAGAAGATCAGCACGGTGATCGCCGTGACCCCCGCCAAGCGCAGGACCAGACTCCCACGCAGCTTGCGCAGGGCCGCTGTCATGCGGACCCGGCAGCCTCGCGGCAGGTCATCGAGGGCTGTCCGACTCGTTTTCCGGCACGGCGTCGGGTTCGCGGGCGAAGCGGTAGCCGCGTCCGCGCAGGGTCTCGATCAAGCCCAGGCTGCCGTCGGCATCCAGCTTGCGCCGCAGGCGCCCGATCAGGACCTCGATCACGTTGCTTTCGCGGTCCTCGTCGTGATCGTAGAGGTAGTCCGCCAGCGCATCCTTGCTGAGCACCCGGCCCGGCTGGCGGACCAATGTCATCAGCAGGCGGTATTCGAATGTGGTCAGGGTGACCGGCTCGCCATTCAGCCAGACCTCGTCACCCGCGGTGTCGATCACCAGCGGCCCGAACGCCAGCCGCTCCTGGCCCGACTGCAGGCTGCGGCGTGCCAGGGCGCGCAGCCGCGCCAGCAATTCCTCGATGTGGAACGGCTTGGCCAGGTAGTCGTCGGCCCCGGCCTCCAGGCCCTCGACCTTGTCCTGCCAGCGGTCGCGCGCGGTCAGGATCAGGATCGGCAGGCGCGGCTTGGACTCGCGCGCCTTGCGGATTACGTCCAGCCCATCCATGCCCGGCAGGCCCAGATCCACCACCGCGATGTCGCAGTGGTACTCGGTCAGCAGGTAAAGCCCGGTCTCGCCGTCCGAGGCGGTATCCACGCGGCAGCCACTGCGGTCCAACTCGTCGCCAATCTGGTTGCGCAGCGCGACGTCGTCTTCAATCAGTACCACGCGCAGGTTCATTCCGGGAGCTCCACTTCGGTGCCTTCCTCGATCCGGAGGGTACGCACTTGTTGATCATTGGTCAGGATACGGATGATGAACAGACGCGCCCCGAACTGGCTCACATCCTCGCGCGCGTGGAGCACCCGGCCCGGGTAGTGCGCCTCGATCTGGGCAACGGCCTCGTCGAGATCCCAGACGGCGGCCTCGGGGTCATCCGTGTTGAACTGGCCTTGCGCCGGAAGCGCCACGAACAGCAGCGTCGCCAGCACCAGTGCGTGGCCCGCGCGGGGCCGCGTCAGGTCCCGCCCGCGGTATCCGGGCTGGAGATCCGGCGTGGGTCGCATATCGGTGCATTCTCCGGACGCGTGCGTGGGCAGATGTTGAAGATACAAGGGTATCGGCCTAGCCTGAACGATATCTGAAACCGACTGGAACCGTCATGCACGACGCCACTGCCGAACAACCCGAAGTCCCACTGGAAGAACAGGCCGGCCCGCTGCCGTGGAAAGACCTGATGCCGCATTTCGCGCGCGGCGTGGTGATCCGCGTGGCGCCGGAGCTGGATCTGATCGAGGTCGCCCGCGCCATCCGCGACGATGCGACCCATCAGGTCAGCGAATGGCTGGCCAACGACCAGGTCGCGCGGGCCTCGGATGACGATGCCCGCCGCTGGGCCGCGAACGACCCGATCTTCACTGCGATCGTGGCCGCCCCCTGGGTCCTGGCCCAGGAACGGACGCCGGCCCACTAGATGGCCATCTCCCTCGGCATCACCGGCGAGACGATGGAGCGGTTAATCCAGGCCGCGCGGGAATTCCATGCCAAAGAGGATGTGGTCTTCCCGGATACCGGAAGCGAGGGTAGCGACAATGACTGGGCGATGCAGATCCTGGCTGATCACGCCAGCGACCTGACCCTGCAGGAACTGGAGGGCACGCTGCGCGACCTGGGTCCGGACCAACAGGCGGAGCTGCAGGCCCTCAGCACCCTGGGGCGCGGGGATTACACGGCAGCAGACTGGGAGAGCGCCCTGCAAGAGGCGCAGGATGACTGGAGCCCGGACACCGTGAACTGGCTGCTGACCAATCCGCTGATCGCCGACGAATGGGCCGCGGGGCTGGAACAGATCGAGCGCGAGGCGTAACCCCCGTTCCCGTTGGCTATTCCAGCTCTTCGGGGTCAAAGCGCACCGCAATACCCCCGTCCATCACCCGCACCACCTGGGCCTTGACCCGCGGCGCCGCGCCGCCATCCCCCAGCATGCCGAATACCTGCAGCATCAGTTCGTCGTCCGAGGCGAGCTTCATCAGGTGCCCCACGCAGGCATTTTCCGGGTCTTCCCACTCGAGGAAGGCCCCCCCGCCGGAGATATCGTTCGTGGTCAGGGTGACCGTATCCCCGCTCTCGCACTCGGCCACGACCTCGACCGTCATCGGGATCCTTGGATGACGACGTCGTTCTCCTGTCATGGCACTCCTCCTGGCGGCATATGCCTTTGCAATGCATCGAAAAGGCGTTTTTTCTGTGCTATACGAGGTTCATGATCGTTGGTTTTCGCGATCAGGCGCAACTACCGGGCTCGAACCCGGTGGCGTAATCACAACCCGGATCTTCACACCGGGCCAAAGGATGAAGACAGTACTTCACAGCTGTCGCTCGCTAAAAGCCACTTCTTACGGAGGAGTCCGTTTCAATGAAGAAATCGCACTTGTACCTGGTGGGGCTTGCCGCCTCGCTGGCGATGGCGGGCACTGCTACCCAGGCCCTTGCCGACGACGAAATCACCCGGGGCCAGCTGATGGCCGCGTCCTGCAAGGCCTGCCACAACGCAGCCGCTGCAGACGACGGCGTACCGGAACTGAACCGCATTCCCGCTGAAGTCATCGAGAGCCAAATGAAGGCATTCCGCGACGGTGACCGCGACGCGACGATCATGGATCGTCACGCCAAGGGCTACACCGACGAGGAAATCGAATCGATGGCCGGCTACTTCAGCCGCTTCTGATCAGGGGGAAACGAATCATGCATGACTTTAATCGACGTAATTTCCTGAAGGTCGCGGGCATCAGCAGCGCCGCGGCCCTCACCGGTATCGGCTGTGCCGCCAATGGCATGCGCGGGGCCGAAAAGGCCCACATCGTGGTCGTCGGCGGCGGCTCCGGCGGCGCGACCACCGCGAAATACATCAAGCAGTTCTCGCCCGACATGCGCGTAACGCTGATCGAGCCCAACGCCACCTACTACACCTGCTACGGCAGTAACTGGGTGATCGGCGGCTTCGCCGGCATGGACGACATCGCCCAGGGCTACGACACCCTGCGCGATGAATACGGCATCGAAATCATCGAGGACCGGGTCACCGCGGTGGACGCCGATGCGCGCAGCGTGCGCCTGAGCGGAGGCGACCGCGTGAGCTACGACAAGCTCGTGATGTCCCCGGGCATCGACTTCCGCTACGACGACATGCCGGGCATCTCCGAGTCCGATGCCGAGCGCATCCCGCATGCCTGGAAGGCCGGTTCGCAGACCGAACTGCTGCGCTCCCAGCTGCAGGACATGCCGAACGGCGGCGTATTCGTCATGGTCGCCCCGCCCAACCCGTTCCGCTGCCCGCCGGGGCCGTACGAACGGGTATCCCTGGTCGCGAACTACTTCAAGCAGGAGAAGCCACGTTCCAAGATCATCATCCTCGACCCGAAGGATGGCTTCTCCAAGCAAGGCCTGTTCGAGGAAGGCTGGGCCGAGCATTATGGCGACATGATCGAGTGGCGGGCCGGCTCATCGGGCGGGCGCGCCGAGGAGATCGACGTCTCCAACATGACCGTACTGGCCGACAGCGGTTTCGAACGCGTCCGCGCCGACGTGCTGAACTTCATCCCGGCCCAGCGCGCCGGTCAGATCGCCCATGACGTCGGCCTGACCAACGACGAAGGCTGGGTGCCGGTCGACCAGCTGACCTTCAAGTCGGAGATGGACGACAACATCTACGTCCTGGGGGATGCCAGCGTGGCGGGCGCCATGCCGAAGTCCGGCCACTCGGCCAACAACCAGGGCAAGATCGTGGCGGCCGCCATCGTCCGCCAACTGGCGGGGCAGGAGCCCATCAACCCCTCGTCCGCCAACACCTGCTACAGCCTGGTGACCCCCGATTACGCGGTCAGCGTAGCCGCGGTCTACCAGTACCAGGACGGTGCGATGGCCGGGGTATCCGGTGCCGGTGGGGTCAGCCCGTCGGGTGCCAGCACCAGCTTCCGTCGCCGCGAGGCGGAATACACCCGCGCCTGGTACAACGGCATCACCAGCGACATCTGGGGCTAAGCTCCAGCGTTCCACTATGGAACACACTCAAACGGCGCCTCCGGGCGCCGTTTTTTGTTGGCCACCACGAAGTACACAAAGAAGGGCGATTTGCACCACAGAGGTCACGGATGAAACCGGGGATAACATACAAGAAGGGTAGGATGCCGATGAGCACAGCGAATCGCATCGGTTCCGCGGAACTGCCACCCCCTGATGCGTTTCGCAACGCTCAACGCATCCTACTCGCCTGACAACCGCCTGATCCCTGCCCGTCTTCGTGCCTTCATCCGCTTCGTGGTGAATACACCCGGGTCAGGCGTTGAGGTCGGGGATCAGGCGGCTGCGCAGGCGCTGGATAGAGTCCTTCAACTGCAGCTTGCGCTTCTTCAGGCGCTGGATGGCGAAGATGTCCGGTGCGGCCTGCTCGTGCATCACGCCGATCGCGGAATCCAGAGCCCGGTGCTCGGCCTCCAGCTCGGCCAGGCGTGCGCGAATCTGACTCTCGGTTTCCAAGCCGTCCCCCAGTGGTCCCGTGAAGTGGTGGCCGTATACCGGGAGACACCCCGCGTGGCCATTCGGATCATCAAACCCGTATGATCGCAGACCGTCCCCGGTGGGACCATAGCGAATACCCTGCATCCGGAGCCCCCGATGGCGATCCACAACACGCCGCTGACCATTCAGACCCCGCGCGGCGCCCGCCTCGGCGGCGTGATCGTCGCGCCCGAGCCCGATGCCCTCCGCGGCCAGGCCTGCATTGCCCACTGTTTCGCCTGCTCCAAGGACTTCCCCGCCACGGTGCGCCTGGCGCGCGCCCTGGCCGCGGAAGGCATCGCCACCCTGCGCTTCGACTTCATGGGGCTGGGCGACTCCGAAGGGGAGTTTCGCGACAGCACGCTTGCGACCTACTGCGAGGATCTGCACTCCGCCATCGAGGCGCTGGAGACCTACACGGGGCGGCATACCAACCTGCTGATCGGCCATAGCTTCGGCGGCGCCATGGCGATCTATGTGGGGGCGCAGCGCGAGTCACTGGACGGCATCGTGACCATCGCCGCCCCCAGCCGCCCCGGCCATGTCGCCCACCTGTTCGGCGATACCGCGGAGGAGATTCGGCGCGAGGGTTCGGCCCGCATCAGCATCGGCGGGCGCCCGGTGGAAATCGGCCACGCCTTTATCGAGTCGATCGAGGAGCCGACCCTGGATGCCGCACTGGAGACCCTGGAGCAGCCACTCCTGCTGCTGCATGCACCGGGCGACACCGTGGTCAGCGTCGACCACGCCCGCAAGATTTTCCAGCAGGCCCATCACCCGAAGAGCTTCGTCGCCCTGCACCAGACCGACCACCTGCTCTCGCGCCCGGAACACACCCGCTATGTCGCCGGCCTGATCCGCGCCTGGTCGGTGAACCTGCTGGACTAGCACCGGGGGCTTGATACTCGCAGGAGCGTGCTTGCACGCGAAGCCCCTGCCCACTTCCGACTTTGGCAGGGGCTTCGCGTGCAAGCACGCTCCTACATATCCGGGGACCTACCAGTAGTTCTCGGTCGTGATCTGCCCCGGCTTGCGTCGGCGGTTCTTCTCCAGCCCGCGCTCGCGCAGGATCGCGGCGGTATCCTTCACCATGTCCGGGTTGCCGCACAGCATGACCTGGGAGTGCTCCGGCGTGATCTTCAGGCCCGCGTGATGCTCCAGGCGGCCCTCGGCAATCGCGGCCGGTACCCGGCCCTCGAGCCCACCCGGGAACGGCTCGCGGCTGACAAACGGGATGTACTGGAACCGCTTCGCATCACGTTCCTGGAACTGCCGGATGGTGTCCTGATAGGTCAGTTCTTCGGCCTTGCGCGCCGCGTGGATCAGGCGGATGTTCTCGAAGCGTTCCCAGGGGGTATCGGTCTTCAGCATGGACAGGAACGGCCCCAGCGCAGTGCCCGTGGAAAGCAGCCACAGGTCGCGGCTGTCCGGTAGCTCATCCAGGGTGAAAAAGCCGGTCGCGCGCGGCATCAGCTCCACCGTGTCGCCCGGCCCCAGTTGCGCCAGACGATTGGACAGCGGTCCATCCGGAACGGTGATCAAATAGAAGTCCAGCGGCGTTTCGCCCGGCGCATTCACATAGGAATACGGCCGCGCCACCGGCTCGCCGTCGATCTCCAGACGCAGGCGGTTGAACTGCCCGGCCTTGAACAGCTCGACCTCGGCATCCACCCGCAACGAGAACAGCCGATCCGTCCACTGCTTGCGCTCCTGTACGACACCGGTCACCCAGCCCATATTCCTTACTCCATTGCTCGGGTATTATCTCGAAGAGTGCTGGCGGGGCCGGAAGGTTTCAAGCACCCCCGGCCAACGCCGTATAATTGTCGCAAATCCGAACACTGGAGCAGTCATGGCCCGCACCCCCTCGCAGATGATCGAACTCGGCACCGAGGCACCCGGCTTTTCCCTTCCGGACGTCGTCTCCGGCGAGACCATCAGCCTCGACAGCTTCCCCAACGCGAAAGGCTACATGATCGCCTTTATATGCAATCACTGCCCGTTCGTGCAGCTGGTCCGGCACGAGTTCGCCCGCTACGGCCGCGAATACTCGAGCAAGGGCATCGCGGTCATCGCGATCAACTCCAACGACATCCAGGCCGTACCGGACGACGCCCCGGACAAGATGAAGGACGACGCCCGCCGCTTCGGCTACAACTTCCCCTACTGCCTGGACGAGGACCAGTCCGTCGCCAAGGCCTATCACGCCGCCTGCACCCCGGACTTCTACCTGTTCGACGCCGAACGCAAGCTCTATTATCGCGGCCAGTTCGACGCGTCCCGCCCGGGCTCCGACACCCCAGTCACCGGACGCGATCTGCGCGCGGCCAGCGATGCCCTGCTCGACGGCCAGGCAGCCCCCGAGCCCCAGCACCCGAGCCTCGGCTGCAACATCAAGTGGCGCCCGGGCAACGAGCCCGACTACTTCGGCTGAACCGGGCACTCCTGTTCAAACAAGTTTTTGTGGTAACAGCCTTGTGGGAACGGGCCTGCCCGCGAATGGCCCTGCCCGCGCCAGATCCTGGCCGGAGCGTTCGCCCGCGGGCCATCCCCAACAAGCCCCTCGCCGCGCCGTATACTGACCCCATCTATTTTCCGGGGAGCGCCGCATGCCGCCCAATAACGTAATCGACGGCCCGCGAGTCTCAACATGGCGCTGCCCCTCCTGCCAGGAGTCGGTCCCGCGCCTGCTTCCGAACGGCAAGACCAACCGCATCCCGGTCGCCCCGGAACGCATGGCGCTGCCAGACGGAACGGTGCGTCAAGCCTGTGCGCGCGTGCAGGGCCTGCGTGCACCGGAAATCTGCTATGCCTGTGACCAGGCCTATCAGGAGCTGTTGGGCACACTGGTGCGCCCCCCCGCCGAGCTGGGCGATGCCCGCAGCGACCCCGGGCTGAACGACACCGGCCTCATCGGCGCCCTGCTGCCCATCGCCGACCAGGGTACGCAGATCCTCATCTTCAACGTGATCAACGAGGAACTGCGCTGCACCGAGATCGAGCGCCTGATCAGCTTCAACCCCGACCGCCTCACCTACCCCGGCTCACGCGGCGCCATCGCCCCACGCATCTGGGCGCTCTACGAAGACCACCTGGCCCAGCTCCACGCCCGCGCACCCGTCCCCTACCACCCCGAGTAGAAGCACCTCAGCCCCCGGTGGAGCCTCCCCACAACGGATTGATGAGCACGTCATCGCGAGGCGCGCCGCGCCGTGGCGACCTCCGCAGACAGCCCAAACGCCACCCCCTCACCCGCGAGGCAAGCATCGGGATTTCGGATGGATATTGCCACGCCCCCTCGCGGGCCTCGCAATGACGGAGGATATCGTCATCCCGGCCGAAGCGGAGCGTAGAGCCGGGATCTCGCCGGAACGGTGACAGGGTCAGGAGATCCCGGATAACCGCTACCCGGTTTCCGGGATGACGAACGAGGAAAGGATGCGTCAGGCGTCGTCTTCAGCGTCCACGCGCGCGAGCATGCGCATCCCCCCAACCATGCAACGCAGCGCCTCCAGGGTCTGCAGGTCGAACGCCGCCCCGGTCTCGCCCGGCAGCGTCCAGTACTTCGGACGGCAGGTGGCCGGGCGTTCGGCGGGCATCGCGCGGGCGGCCGCCGCGTCGACCGCCACGAGCAGGTCGGCCCACGCCAGATCCTCTGCCGTGACCCCGCCCATGATCCGCGCCGGGCGCACCTCGATCCAGTCCTCGAACTCCGCTGCTGCGCCCAGCTCGGCCACGCGTGCAGCACGCCCGTCGGCCCGCTCGGCCGCCACCAGCAGGCGCGCCCGCCGCTTAAACATGTCCGATACCCCGCAAGCCCATTTGTCCAGCCACCGAGGTCAACGCCAAGCTATATTCAGAGACACGAGTTACCCACCCCATATGGAGAACGGACACCATGGCCCACCTCGACTGGTCGCATTATCCGGTGAATGAACTGAAGCTCGTCTACAGCACGCTGCACGCGCAACTGACGCTGGAGCCCGAGCTGATGGATTCCGAACTGATGGCCGACCTGCAGACCCACCTGCAGCAGGAAGCAAAGGCTGCCGGCGTGGACGCCTCCACCCACTCGCAGTGGGCCGCGTGGCTTAACGACCGATAAAAACCGATGGAACACATGTCCCACGCAGCTAGCGGCGGACGTCGAAGCCCGACAGTCGGCCAAAAAACCCTAGCCCCTACAACTCCTGGCGCATTTTCTCGAGACCGCTGACCAAATCTGGAAGGTGCTCGTCCACCAAATTCCAGATCGTGTCGCTGTCGATACCCAGATAGGCATGGATCAGCCGATTGCGGGTAGCAACGATCATGCGCCAGGGAATATCCGGATGCGCCTCCCGGACCTCGGAGGGCACATGACTGGCAGCCTCGCCGATCAGCTCGAGGTTACGGAGTACGGCGTCGAAGACGAGCTCATTCCGTATGAACATGTCGCGATCAAGACCATCCGTATAGGCCATCGCCTTGCGCGCGAACCGAACCATGTCGTCCAGATAGAAACGCCACTCGCGCCCGGCCATGGACTCAGACACGGATCGCCTCGCGCTCGACGAACGGACGAAGCTCGGCGCGCAGAGCTTTTTCCGAGACCAGATCCACCGGATACCCTAGAAGATCCTCGAGGTAAAACTGCACACCGAAATACTGTTGTGCGGAGGCCGGGCCGTCGTAACCCACCAGGATATCGACGTCACTCTGCTCTCCGGCCTCGTCGCGGGCCAGCGAGCCAAACAGCGCCAGGCCGCACACGCCGAATTCGCGCTCGAGATGCGCACGGTGATCCCTGAGTGCCTTCAAGACGGCGGTACGGTCCAGCCTGCGAGACATTTGGCCCATTACATCGTCCTGTTAATGCCCGTCGGTCATCCCGGCAAAGTGCTCAGGCGTCGCCTTCGGTGGCCTTGCGATGTTCGGTGGCGAAATCGAGCATGCGCTGGGTGGCGACCAGGGCCTTCTGGCGCGCGGTCTCGTCGACGAAGATCTCGTTCTTCGCCGGCTCGTTGGTGTCTTCCAGTGTCTCGGCCAGCGAGACCAGATCGTTCATCGCCATCCACGGGCAGTGCGCGCAACTGGTGCAGGTGGCGCTGTGGCCACCAGTGGGCGCCTCGATCAGCTTCTTGTCCGGCGCGGCCTGCTGCATCTTGTAGAAGATGCCCTTGTCCGTCGCGACGATGAATTCCTGTTCCGGGCGGTCCTTCACCGCCGCGATCAGCTGGCTGGTGGACCCCACCACATCCGCCTGGTGGATCACCTCGCGCGGGGATTCCGGGTGGACCAGCACGGCGGCGCCGGGATGGCGCCCGCGCAGATCTTCCAGCGCCCAGGAGCGGAATTCGTCGTGCACCACGCAGGAGCCGTCCCAAAGCACCATGTCGGCGCCGGTGGTACGGCGGATGTAATCGCCCAGGTGCTTGTCCGGGGCCCAGAGAACCTTCTTGCCCTGGTCGCGCAGGTGCTCGACCAACGGCACGGCGATGCTGGAGGTGACGACGTAATCGGCCTGCGCCTTCACGTCCACCGAGGTATTCGAATACACGACGACCGTGTGATCCGGGTATTGCGCGCGGAACTTCGCGAAGTCGTCCGGGGGGCAGCCGAGGTCCAGCGAGCACTCCGCCTCCAGCGTCGGCATCAGCACGCGCTTTTCCGGGCTCAGGATCTTGGCGGTCTCGCCCATGAAGCGCACGCCGGCCACCACCAGCGTCTCGGCCGGGTGCTCCTTGCCGAAGCGCGCCATCTCCAGGGAGTCGGACACACAGCCGCCGGTCTCGTCCGCCAGGCGCTGCAGGGATTCGTCCACGTAGTAATGCGCAACCAGCACCGCGTTGCGCTCGATCAGCAAGCGCTTAATGCGGCGCACCAGCTCGTCGCGCTGGGTGTCGGTCAACGCGTGCAGCGAGGCCGTCACATGGTCCGTGCGCGGCACGTGGAAAATCGGTTTTTCGGCCACCGGTGCGTTCATCTGCCCTCTCACCCCAGGATCCGGGGTAGATCATCGTCTTCTAATAGTACGACAGGGCCCCGGCCGCTGTCGTTCCTGCACATTGTGGGGTCGTATCCGCGCATCCCAACCGGCCCGCCTATAATGTCGCGGCCATGACCGAACTGAAGCAGCAATACAAGGCGATGACGTTCGAGGAACGCATGGACCTGGCCCTGTCCGCGGACCTCGAGGACAAGTGGCGCTCGCTACTGGTACGCGACCAGCACGCCCAGGTGAAGGCGTATTTCTCGCGGCGCATGGACCTGACGCCGGAAGAGGTCGTCCTCCTACTGGCCGACCCGAACCAGACCGTGCGCCTCAACTGCGCCAAGCGCCCGGACCTGACCCCGGACCAGGTGGAGGCCTGCGTAAACGACCGCGACCCCAACCTGCGCTACTTCGTCGCGCGCAATCCGCTGTTGACCGAGGCACAGAGGGAACGCCTGATGAAAGACGAGGACGAACTGGTACGCATCGCCGTGCGCAAGGGCCCGAAGACCCGCGGCACCCGCGCACGCCCAGGACAAGCCGAGATGATCCGTTGACCGAGACCCCGCCAGAAAAGCCGAAACGCCCCAAGCCCTCGCGGCGCCGCCGCGCGCTCAGCTGGGGCATCCAGATCGGGCTCGCGCTGGTGATCTTCCTGGCGGTGCGCGCCTGGATGGCGCGCGACATGGTCGAGGGCCCGGCGCCCCAATTCGAGGCCCTTTTGCTGGACGGCACACCCGTGTCGCTTGCGGACTACGCGGACGAACCCATGCTGCTGCACTTCTGGGCCACCTGGTGCCCGATCTGCCGCCTGGAGGCAGGCGAAATCGTGCGCCTGTCGCAAGGCCACCCGGTTCTGACGGTCGCCATGCAGTCCGGCGTGGACGAAGAGCTGCTCGAACACATGACCGAACAGGAGCGCGAACTCGCCGTGATCAACGACCCGGAGGGCGCCCTCGCCGCGCGCTACAACGTGCGCGGCGTCCCGGCCAGCTTCATCATCACACCCGACGGCGAAATCGTCTTCCGCAAGCAGGGTTACGCTCCGCCGCTCGAACTGCGCCTGCGCCTCTGGCTCGCCCGCTGGCTGTAGCCCCTTCCTGCAAACGGTGCAATTCGCTTCGCTCAGTGCACCCTACGTCCAACCGTTATCACGCGGCGCGGGGTTCGATCTCGCTACGCACGCGGTCGGCGAGTTCGATCTGGGCACGCCGCAATTCGTATTCAACCTGCAGGTTTAGCCAGAAACGTTCAGTTGTGCCGAAATAACGCGCCAGCCTCATGGCCGTGTCGGCGGAGACGCCCCGGCGCTCGCGCACAATGTCATTCATGCGCGTCGTCGGCACGTGCAATGCCCCGGCAAGCGCGTTCACACTAAGCCCTAGCGGAGCAAGAAACTCCTCGCGCAGGACCTCGCCTGGATGGATGGGCCGCATACCGTTTGTAGTCATGCTCTAACCTCCTTCGGGAACCCTTCAATGGTAATCGACGATCTCCACGTCCTCGGCACCCTCGTCGGTCCACCGGAAACAGATGCGCCACCGGGCGTTGATGCGAATGCTGTGCTGTCCTGCGCGGTCACCAGACAGGGGTTCCAGCCGGTTTCCCGGCGGTGACCGCAAATCCTGCAGCGTCTCCGCCGCTTGAAGCTGGATCAGCTTGCGTTCCGCGATCGTTCGGACGCTTGACCAACGTCGACTTCTGCCCGTTTCGAACAGTGCCCGGGTTTCCCTACACCGAAAGCTTCTGATCATGGTCACATGATATAACGCTTAACGGTAAGCGGTAAACACGCGGTGCAGTTCGCTTCGCTCAGTGCACCCTACCCTCGATAATTACCCGAACGCCGTAGGATGCGTTGAGCGCAGCGAAACGCATTGCCCTCGGGCGAAGCGACTAATCGTCCAACTCGCGCAGGACGCGGAAGCCCAGATTGGTGTCCATCTCGTCGATGTTGCGGCGGCGACGGGCGGCGCTGCGCGTGTTCACGGCAGGGTCGAACCAGGAGCCACCCTTGGTCACCACCCACTCGTTTTCCGGGTCTCGGCGATAGACGCCGTCACGCGGCAGCGACTGGTGTCCGTCGTGCCAGGGGGTGGAGGTGAACTCCTGCACGTTACCGTGCATGTCGTACAGCCCCCAGAGGTTCGGCTGGAAGCTGCCCACATCCAGCGGGCGCGACAACGGGAAACACGCCGGGATATACCACCTGCGCCGCTGGCGCCGCTCCTCGTACGGAAACAGCGAATTGAAGTGCACGTCGCGGCACCCCACCACCTCGCCAAAGGCGAACGGCGTGCGCGTGCCCGCCCGACAGGCGTATTCCCACTCCGCCTCGGTCGGCAGGCGATAGCGCTTGCCCGTCTCCTCGCTCAGCCAGTCGAGATACTGCTGGATGCTGTCCGGCTTGATGTTGAAGATCGGCATGCGCGGGGTGCTGGGCCACACCAGCCACTCCCAGGGTTCCCAGCCGGTCGCCGCCTGGAAGGCCTCCCACTCCTCGCGGGTGACTTGATAGCGCCCCAGCGCAAAGGGTCGCTCCAGCGCCACGAAGCGCCGCGGTGCCTCGTGTGGCTGATGGCCGTACTCCGAGGCATCCGAACCCATCTCGAACTCCCCGGCCGGAATCACCTGCAGCTCCGGCGTCGACGCGCCGGAACGCGCGTCGTCACGAAACCCAACCGACACCCCCGCCTGACGCGCCGCCTGCTGCTGCAAATCCAGCAGATCCGCCTGATCCATCCGCTGCACGTCCTTCACCATGACCCTGCTAACCTCCAGCACCTTCAATTCCCCCGCACCTGACACGCCGCGTCGTTACGAATGACATCGCTACACCGCCCCGTCATTGCGAGCGAAGCCAAGCAATCTCCTGTCGCATCCGCGGCATCCAGCCAAAACCACCGCCCGCATGCCTGCCGGGACCTCTGACTTGTAGGCAACCTGTCACCGGCAACGTTCCAGCACCACCCGACGGGCCCGTGGCCTCGGGCGCCGCGCTCGTCTATGCTCTCGCATGCACGCGATCTCAGGGAGGAGACGACGATGCGGACCTGCAAGGGAGTTACGGCCATCGAGCTGATGGTCGCGCTGGGCGTGCTCGCCATCCTGGCCATGCTCGCCGCCCCGGGCTTCAACCAGATGCTCGAGCGTCAACGCGTCATCGGCGCCACCAACAGCCTGCTCAACGCCATGCATCTTGCACGCAGCGAGGCGATCAAGCGCAACGAGCGCGTTACCCTTTGTCCGTCCAGCGACGGCGAGACCTGCCGCGAAGACGGCGACTGGGCATACGGCTGGATCTGGTTTGCCGACCCGGAACACTCGGGCGAGCGCTCCGAGGAAGACCCACTCATCGGCTACGAGAATCCAGGGCTACAGGACATGCTCTCGATCAAGGGGAACACCCCGGTCCGGGACTACGTGTCCTACGTAGCCCGGGGAACAACCCGGCGCACGAGCGGCGCACTGCAGATGGGCAGCTTTACCGTTTGCGGCAACGGCCACGAAGGCCGGCGCGTAATTGTCAGCAGCATCGGGCGGCCGCGAAGCGAGCCATCGAAGAGCTGTCCTGACTAGCGTTGTCCTCAGCGCGCGAAAAACGTTCGGTCAGGAACGTACGGATCACCAGCAATCATCGCCACCCGGGGTTCCATCCCGGTCCGCGCTCCCTCCGGTAACCGCGAGCGTAATGCTCTGACAATTGGAGTCATTCGCCTGGCGCCCCTGCGCGGTGGCGGTCGCGGTAAAGCTCGACCCCGACTCGTTGGATATCGCCAGCTGGTAATGCCCATCGTCCGATTCGGCGGTCAGCCCCAGATCCGAAAGGTCTCCGGTGTAGGCCGGATTATTTGCCCGCCAGCGCTCCTGTTCCATCTGAATACGCAGTAGTGAGTCATGCGCATCCGCTCGTTGCGACTTCAAGATGTAGTTCTGGTACGACGGGTAAGCGATTGCCGCCAGGATGGCCACGACCGCGACCACGATCATCAGCTCGATCAGGGTAAATCCCAGCGCCTTCGTGTTTGCTGCCTTCATCGCTCTATCCCCTCGGAGACTTCCGTTTTCGCCAAACCCGATTCCACCACAACCGCCCGCCAGCGAGCCCTGTCAATATCGCGAGTGGAAGCATTCGCACGACGAGCGGTAGCCAGACGACATGCCCAAGATACCCCAAACCGTATAATGGGAGTCGAGACCTCCCTACCTCCTGCCCGGGGACCGCGCATGGCCGCACCACAAAAACCCTTCGGCTTCACCCTGATCGAGCTCATGATCACCATCGCCGTGCTGGTGATCCTGGTCACGCTGGCCGCCCCAGCCTTCAACCTCGCCGAGCAGCGCCGTGTAATCGGCGCCGCCGAAAGCGCCCTCGACCAGATCCAGATGGCCCGCACCGAGGCCATCAAGCAGGGGCGCGATATCCGCTTCGTGAGCCAGGTGGACGGCGACGCCTGGTGTCACGGCATAACAAGCACACCCGCCTGCGATTGCACGGTCGAGGACCCGGCCGCCGCGAACGCATGCACCATCGTGATGGCAGGTGACGAGGACGCAGTGCTGCGCACGACCAGCTCGGATGATTACCGCAATGTCTCGATGACGGGCGAACAGACCATCACCTTCAATCACGTGCGCGGCACCGTGCAGGGCGACCGGTCCGATCTCCTCTTCACGTCATCGCCAAACAACTTTGTGATGCAGGTCCAGATCAATCCGATCGGACGTCCTCGCGCCTGCGGAACCAACCGTGCCATGGGGGCGTATAGCGAATGCTGAACCGAGCTAGAAACACTGCGCCGATTCCTTCGCGCCGCCGCAACGGCGCTGGGGGCTTCACGCTCATCGAGCTGATGATCGGGATCCTGGTCGGAACGATCGTGATCGCCGCGGTGATTGCCCTATACATCACGGCCATACGAGGCGCCACCTTCGTCACCCAGGAAGCCCGGCTTACGCAGGAAACGCGCATTGCGCTGGATCTAATGGCCAACGACATCCGTCGCACGGGCTATTCGCACCCCGACCGCATTGAGTTCGACGAAGAATCCGATGCGCTTCCGAGAAACCCCTTCATGGCCTCGGACCTGAACCTGGCAATTCACGAAGGCGGCAGCTGCATCCTGCTCAGCTACGACCCAACTTACGGCTACATCATCGAGGATCCGTTGCAGGCACTGGACGAGATCGACGAACAGTACGTGTTCGGCTACCGCCTGGCAGGGAATTCGATTCAGATGCTGACCGGCCAGATCGAGTCAACCGGATCATGTGACCAGAATGACGGCTGGGAAACCCTCACAGACCCGACAACAACTAACGTCACCCTGCTCGACTTCTCGCTTGACCGGTCGTCCTGCCTGCACCTAAACGCAGACGGGAACGCCACCGAGACAGCCGGCCTTTGCCCCGACAACGGCGGCGACGAAGATTTTTACTTCGAGAACCGACGCGTAACCATCCAGCTGGATGCGCAGCACGCCGACGAGCCCGACACACGGGTCTCGTTCACTGACAGCGACGACCGAGATACCAGCCTGACCGTCGGAGTCCGCAACGCGCGAATCTTTAATGGTAGCGACGACTGACCCGCTACAACGGAGCAACTGCATGACATCGTATTTTTCCAGGTTACCGCGCAGAGGCCACCAGAAAGGCCTTGCGACCCTGTTGATCACGGTGATCATCCTGGTCGCCATCACCCTGGTGATCATCTTCGCCTCCCAGACCGCCATTCTCGAACAGCGCATGTCAGCCAACGAATTGCGCATGAAACAGACCAACAACGCCGCGCAGGCGGGACTGGAAGTAGCACTGGCCTACGCAGCGGAGAACAACCGCCCCCCGGGCTGGGAAGACAATGGAGATTCGTTCCTCATGCTGGAGACAGACCGATACGCGGCCCGAGCGGCCTTCCTTGCGCCTACGGCTGCGAGTGAAGCCTTCGGCACCGCGGATGCAATCTGCGGCAATACTCCGGACGCCTTTGCTCAAGCAGTGGCCAACCTAAACTCTGCTTCCGGCGATCCTTTGCTGCTCACCAGCGCTGACGAAGAAACAAACATCCGGAATGCCGTGGCCCTTTCTTGCGGCTGGAGCGATGACCGAGCCGGACGGAAGGCGATACTGGTCGGCGTACAGGCCGGTCCATCAATCGCGAATCCACCTGACAATCCCCTCGTGACACGAGGAGGCCTCGCAATCTCCGGTACAGCTGCGGTTTACAACGCGTACACGGACACCACCATCCGCTCCGGTGGTGAAATCAACATCAGCGGTGGTGGTACAGGTAACAGTTTCCTCTTGCGCGAGGGCGAATCCCGCCCTTCCACGGACCCAGCCAACCCAGACCCAGTCCCTCTGGACGGGGACGGGACTTATGTCCAGGAGTCTCGCGGTGACCTGCTGGGCCTTGATGTCATCGACCGAGACGACAACTTTGGCGTCACCGGAGATGAGTTCTTCGAATCATTCATGGGCTCCAGCATGGAGTCATACAAGGAAAACCAAATCGAAAATGTCCTCGAATCAAACGGAGACCGATTCGAATTTGACGCAAGCGAATGGGGCCAGACGATCTGGATCGAAGGCGATGCCGAACTGACTGGGACCTTGGGTAGCCGCGAAAACCCCGTACTGCTAGTTGTGGAAGGTGACCTCAGGACAACGGGTAATTTCCAAGACTTTCACGGCATTCTCTACATTACCGGCGACCTTATCGCGCGAGGCAATCCCCGGTTCTTTGGTGCCGCCATTGTCCAGGGGCGTACGGACGTACCTGACGACGCAGAGGTCTCCGGTACACCCTTCTTCTACTTTGATCCGATCGCAGCTGGCGGTGCGGGCAGCGTAGGGGCACGCTCTCTGGTATCTGGAAGCTGGCGCGACTGGACCCATGGCGTTGACTAAAGCAAGCACCACCGCCCGCCTGCATCCAACGACAGCCCCGTCACGCTTCGCGTACAGAGGTTCAAAGATGATGTCTCACCCTAAACAGCGCACGTTCGGAATCACGTTGATCGAGGCACTAATTGCCTTGGCGGTGATCGGCCTCGGAATCCTTGCGTTGTCCAAGCTGTACGGGGACCTGATGGTCTCGACGGCAGACTCCAAGGCCCGGGCGGAAGCCGTCCAGGTCATGGAGTCCCGCATCGACAAGATGCGTGATTCCCTCACGGAGACAGATTTCAACCTTGCGAAGGATGCATTGACCGAAGGCTTCACCGGGACCAATGCAAATTTTCGTTTTGAGCTTGACGAAGGAACCATCAACTCCCTCGATGGCACCACCACAATCGAGCTGACAGCATTCTGGGACAACGCGAGAGATGAAGAACAGAGCGTTCAAGTCGCGAGCGTACTCTACTGGACCGACCCCCTTCTGAGCCTTAACCAGGCGCGGGGACGCCTCCCCGGCGGCCAGAATATCGCATCGCCCTCCGGTGACGCCCGCACTGGCGGGGACCCAATTGACCCGTCAGACGCAACGACGCTGGCCGAGCTGCCTGATGACCGAGGGTTTGGACGGATGGAGATGCGCGCAGATGATGATCGTCGCCAACTGGTCCGCATTGACACGGACGGGACCGAGACCGTTCTTCTCGAAACCGACCTTTCTCTGGGATTCAGCACGATCTCGGGGTTGGTAATCCGTCTATTTGACGACGATCAATTCGATACTCTGCGTGCCCGCGTCTCCGATTCCGGCTATTGCGTAAACAACGACATCCCTGAATTCGAACCCGAGACGTTCTTTTATCGATGCTACGTGGGACGGGGATGGTTCGGCAATATCGCCGTCCGCGACTCTCAAATCGACGTGTCCGACCAAAGTGGCGCAATCGCAGTGGGCGACCCCGAGTTCGACCTCGCAGATTCGGGGGATAACGAACCCCGAGTCACCGAACCGTCCGTCTCGATCCGCCGGGCCTTCCGGGGCAGCGGGATATGGCAGCGCGCAGAGCTCGGGATGACCCACCCGCTGGTGCAGGCCCTCGTCGAGCGCGACTCCGCCGACGGTATCCGCCCCACCTGGCTGCCACCGGCGTTCGACGCCAGTGACAGCGCCCCTCCGGAGTACGTGACACGTGAAAGCGCAGGTGGTCCAAACGTTGATTACGCGGATTATTTCGACGATGACTATCAACTCATCGATTTTGGCCAGCACTTTGTATTCGACCAAATCACGGGGCAGCGCACCCCCACTCAAGCGAAGTCCGCGCCCGAAGACGCGAACGAGCAGATCGTCGATTTCCTCGGTTGGGATACCACAACAGACGGAGCCCCCTTGGCCAATAACGCAGGGGAGTTCTATCGCCAATGGTGTGATCAAACTGACGTCACTTGTCCCGGATTTTAGTACAACCGGGATCAAACCTTGCCTCTTTGCCTGGCGCCCTATCCTCAATAACGGTTTCGCGATTTCCAGGAGGGCGACAGCGGGCTGGAGCCGAAGCTTCGGAGTCGACACATCAAAAGCGCCCGGCGGCTGAACCGACCGGGCGCTTTTCTTTCCCTTGGCCCCTGGAGGGGCGTTGGCGCTAGCGGTTACGCCGAGGCGCGGGAGGCCTTCTTGCGCTCGTGCTCCACCAGGAACTTCTTGCGGATGCGGAGGCTCTCCGGGGTGACCTCGACCAGCTCATCTTCGTCGATGAACTCGATGGCCTGCTCCAGCGTCATGCGGATCGGCGGGGTGAGCTGGATGTTCTCGTCAGTGCCGGACGCGCGGACGTTGGTGAGCTGCTTGGCCTTGAGCGCGTTCACGACCAGGTCGTTCTCGCGCGAGTGCAGCCCGATGACCATGCCCTCGTAGACCTCTTCGCCGGGGCCGATGAACATCTTGCCGCGATCCTGCAGGTTAAACAGGGCAAAGCCCAGCGCCTTGCCGGTGGCGTTGGCGATCAGCACGCCGTTCTGGCGCGAGGCGACCGAACCGGGCTGGTACGGGCCGTAGTGATCAAAGATGTGGTGCAGGATGCCGGTGCCGGAGGTCGCGGTCATGAACTCGGTCTGGAAGCCGATCAACCCGCGCGACGGGATGATGAAGTCCAGGCGCACGCGGCCCTTGCCGTCGGGGACCATGTTGGTCATGTCGCCGCGGCGTTCGCCGAGCTTCTCCATGATCGTGCCCTGGTGCTGCTCCTCGATGTCCACGGTGACGGCTTCGTAGGGCTCCTGCCGCACGCCGTCGACTTCCTTGATGACCACCTCGGGGCGCGCAACGGAGAGCTCGTAGCCCTCGCGACGCATGTTCTCGATCAGGATGCCGAGATGCAGCTCGCCGCGGCCGGAGACCTTGAACTTGTCCGGGTCCTCGCCCTCTTCGACGCGCAGCGCGACGTTGTGCTTGAGCTCTTCCTGCAGGCGATCGCGCAGCACGCGCGAGGTGACGTACTTGCCTTCGCGCCCGGCGAACGGCGAGGAGTTGACCTGGAAGGTCATGCTCACGGTCGGCTCGTCGACGGTGAGCGGTTCCATCGCCTCGACGTGGTTCGGATCACACAGGGTGTCGGAGATGAACAGCTTGTCCATCCCGGTAAAGGTAATGATGTCGCCGGCGCGGGCCTCTTCGACCTCCACGCGCTCCAGGCCGTGGAAGCCCATGATCTGCAGCATGCGGCCATTGCGCACGCCGCCTTCGCGGTCCACCACTTTCACCGGGCTGTTCGGCTTGATGTGCCCGCGCTTCACGCGGCCGATGCCGATCAGGCCCTGGTAGCTGTTGTAGTCCAGCGAGGAGACCTGCATCTGGAACGGGCCTTCCGCATCGACGTTCGGCGGGGACACATGCTCGACGATGGTCTCCAGCAGGCAGGTCATGTCGCCTTCGGTAACGCTGGAATCCATGCCGGCAAAGCCGTTCAGCGCGGAGGCGAACACGATCGGGAAGTCCAGCTGCTCGTCGGTCGCGCCCAGGCGATCGAACAGGTCGAAGACCTGATCCACGGCCCAGTCGGGGCGCGCGCCGGGGCGGTCCACCTTGTTGATCACCACGATCGGCTTGAAGCCCATGGCGAAGGCCTTCTGGGTGACAAAGCGGGTCTGCGGCATCGGGCCATCCACCGCGTCCACCAGCAGCAGCACCGAGTCGACCATCGACAGCACACGCTCGACCTCGCCACCGAAGTCGGCGTGTCCGGGGGTGTCGACGATGTTGATGCGGTAGTCCTTCCATTCGATGGAAGTGTTCTTGGCGAGAATGGTGATCCCGCGTTCCTTCTCGATGGCGTTGGAGTCCATGATCCGCTCGCCGTGATCGCCACGCTTGTCGAGGGTGCCGGACTGGCGCAGGAGCTGGTCGACCAGCGTGGTCTTGCCATGATCAACGTGGGCGATGATGGCGATATTGCGAAGCTTCTCGGTCATGGAATGCAAACTCTAGATACTGGCAAAAGGGCCGACACTATACAGAGTTATGCGTTGGCGCGCTGAGACTTCCACGTTTTCAGCGCAGGCTCCGCACGCTTGCGCCCGTCATCCCGGCCAAAGCGCGGCGCAGTTCGCGCCCCGACAATGCCGAGCGACCTCGTCATCCCGGCCGCAGCGCAGCGAAGAGCCGGAATCTCCCACGCCGGATACCCCCAAGGCCTGGCCAGACCACGGCGCACAAGATCCCGGATCACCGCTGCGCGGTGTCCGGGATGACGGGGGAGAGGCCGGTGCCCAGGACGCCGAAGAGGGCGCCAGCGGCAGGGTGACGACGATATGCAACGATCCGGGGTGACGGAGAGCCCCCCCCCCCAGGTCGACGGCAAGGGCCCAAGCGGCTAGGTCAGGGCTAGCGGTCTTCTTCCGGAGGCGGGAACTGGAGGTGGAAGCCCTGCTCATCGAGGTTGGCGAGGACCTTCTGCGGGTCTTCCTGGGCCAGGGTGCGTTCCGGGGTCAGCTCGAATTCCAGAGCGAACTCCAGGCGACCGAGCGCCCGAACCACGCCCTCGGGGAGTTCGGAGAAATCATCCTTCTCCGGGAGATACACATAGGTATCGGCGCGCTTGGTCGCGCGATAGACGTAACACTGCATGGGTTCAGTCCTCGAGATAGGTGTAGCCGGTCAGGCCGTGTTCCAGTTCCGCCAGCAGGCGCCCGGCGGCCTCGCCGCGCAGGCCGATGGCATCGATCTTGGCGCGGAAGGCGCGGCGCAGGTCGTCCGGGGCGAAGTGCACGTAGGAGAGCAACTCGTCCACGGTGTCGCCGCGCTCGGGGTTCAGCAGGCGGTAGCCACCCTGCTCGGTCAGCTCCACGTTCACCGTGTCGGTGTCGCCGAACAGGTTGTGCAGGTCGCCGAGGATCTCCTGGTAGGCCCCGACCAGGAAGATGCCGAGATAGTAGGCCTCGCCCGTTTTCCACGGGTGCAGCGCCAGGGTGGTGTGCGTACCCTCGCGCTCCACGTAGTGCTCGATGTGGCCGTCGGAGTCACAGGTCAGATCCTGCAGCACGGCGCGGCGGGTCGGGGCCTCGTCCAGGCGGTGCAGCGGCATGATGGGGAAGATCTGGTTGATCGCCCAGGTATCCGGGATCGACTGGAACACGGAGAAATTGCAGAAAACCTTGTCCGCCAGCTTGTCCGTCAGCTCCGCATGGATCTCGGCCGGCAGCGCATCCGGCTGTGCCAGCAGCCGCTGACACAGGGCGAAATAGATCGCCTCGGCGCGCGCCCGGTCCGCCAGCGAAAGCATCCCGCGGGCGAAACGCGCCTGCAGGTCGGACAGGCCGAAGGCGGCGTCGTGATAGATCTCCGAGGCCGGGCGGTCGCGCTCGTCCAGCAGCGCGCGCATCGCGGCGATCTCGGGCAGCTCGTCGTCCGGCGCCGGCGGTATAGCACCATCCCCCGGGGCTGGCTCGCAGTCGATCACGTTGGTGATCAACACCGCGTGATGCGCGGTCAGCGCCCGTCCCGACTCGCTGAACACCTCGGGCATGGCGAGATCATGCTCCTCGCAGATGCGCTTGAGCGGGCGCAGGATGTTCAGCGCGTACTCCTCCACCGAGTAGTTGATGGAGCATTCGTTGCGCGAGCGCGACCCCTCGTAGTCGATACCCAGGCCGCCGCCGACATCCACCACCTGAAGCGCGGCACCCGCTTCGGTCAGCGCGGCGAAGTAGCTGGCCGCCTCGCCCATGCCGTTCTGGATATCGCGGATGTTCGCGATCTGCGAGCCCATGTGGAAGTGCAGCAGCTGCAGCCGATCCAGCCAGCCGAGGCCGCGCAGGCGCTCGAGGATGCCCAGCACATCCGCCGCGGACAGACCGAACTTGGCCTTCTCGCCACCGGTGTTCTGCCACTTGCCCTTGCCAATCGACGACAGGCGCACGCGCAGCCCCAGCAGGGGTGCGATATCCATGTGCTCGGCCTGGCGGATGACCTCCTCCAGCTCCGAGGGCTTCTCGATCACGATGTACACGCGATGCCCGAGCTGGCGCCCGATCAGCGCCAGGCGCACGTATTCGCGGTCCTTGTAGCCGTTGCAGATGATCGCGGCGCCCGGGCGCGACTGTGCCAGCACAGCCATCAGTTCCGGCTTGCTGCCCGCCTCCAGCCCCACCCGTGGGGTAAAGCCATCGGCATCCGGCGTGTCGCCCGCCGCCAGGATCTGATCCACCACGCTGCGCTGCTGGTTCACCTTGATCGGATAGATCGCCGTGAACGCGCCCTGGTAGTCCAGCTCGCGTGCGGCCGCATCGAAGGCCCGCGCCAGGCGGCGCACACGCCCGTCCAGCACGTCCTGGAAACGCACCAGCACCGGCGGCCCGATATGCTCCTCGCGCAGCCGCCCGGCCAGCTCATGCAGATCGACACCCGGGTGATCCGGCCAATCCGGTCGCCGCATCACCACATGGCCAGCGTCGTTCAGATCGAAAAAGCCACCATTCCAGTGGTCGATCCCGTAGGTGGCGCGGGCCTCATCCAGATTCCAGGGCGTGACGGTCATGGCGATTCCTTGGGATCTACGAAGACATCTCGCCCGTCATTGCGAGGAGCCGCAGGCGACGAAGCACAAAAGCAGCGAAGCTGCGTTGAACGGCCGCCGGCCGGCCCGAAGGGCGAGCGTAGCGAGTAATCTCCTGAACGAGGGCCGTGCGTTTGGTTGCGCTGCTCGCCCTCGGCGTTCCGGTGGACATGGAAAGCGATTGCCGCGTCGCTTCGCTCCTCGCAGTGACGGGGAGGTTCAGAGTTGCCCGCAGGATACAGGGCACTATCATAGCGGCGCATCATACCGTCCACCGCATCCGCAAGGGGAGCCGCCCAATGGCACTCGACAACAACTGGTTCAGCGAACCGCACGAAAACATGGCGCTGTCCCTGCGCATCAAGCAGAAGCTGCACGAAGAACAGACCCCGTACCAGAAGATCGAGATCTACGAGACCGAGGCCTTCGGCAACCTGATGGTGATCGACGGCTGCGTGATGCTCACCGGGCGCGACAACTTCATCTACCACGAGATGATGTCGCACCCGGTGCTCTACTCGCACAGCGCCCCGAAGAACGTGGTCATTATTGGCGGCGGCGACTGCGGCACCCTGCGCGAAGTGCTCAAGCACGACGAGGTGCAAAAGGCCGTGCAGGTAGATATCGACGAGCGCGTCACCCGCTTGGCCGAGCAGTACTTCCCGGAGCTGTGCGACGCCAACGACGACCCGCGCGCCGAGCTCCTGTTCGACGACGGCGTGCAGTACCTGCAGGACGCCACACCCGGCTCCGTCGACGTGATCATCGTCGACTCCACCGATCCGGTGGGCCCGGCCGAAGGCCTGTTCTCCACCGCCTTCTACAAGGACTGCGTGAAGGCCCTGGGCCCGGATGGCCTGCTGGTACAGCAAAGCGAATCGCCGCTGTTGCATACCGAGAGCATCATCCGCCCGATGCACGACAGCCTGCGCGCGGCCGGCTTCATCGATGCATTGACGATGCACTTCCCACAACCCACCTACCCCTCCGGCTGGTGGACCTGCACCATCGCGGCGAAGGACGCCCCGGTGTCCTTCCTGCGCGAGGAAGCCGCCGAGGAGGCGGCGTTTGTCACCCACTACTACAACGCCGCCATCCACCGCGCCGCCGGGGCCACGCCCGAGTTCTTCCGCCGCAAGCTGTTCGCCTGATCCCGGGCAGGCCCCTGGCGCGACCCAAACCCGTCATTGCGAGGCCCCGCAGGGGCCGCGGCACAAAAGCGCGAAGCGCGTTGAACGGCCGCAGGCCGGCCCGAAGGGCGAGCGCAGCGAGTAACCTCCCGACGCAACCCCGACGTTTGCCCGGGCCGGCGCTGGGGCGCCCACGGAGATCGCCACGTCGCTGCGCTCCTCGCAATGACGGTGCTTGCTGGCCCCGTCATTGCGAACCATGCAGGGCCGCGCTAATCTGACTACATTTGTAGTAGAGGAGGCACGCCATGAGTTTGCCCGTCCGCATTGATGAGACGCTGTATCAGCAGGCCCGGGCCCACGCCAAGGCCGAGCACCGGACCATCGCCGGTCAGATCGAGTTCTGGGCCGAAGTGGGGCGCACCGCCATGGACAACCCCGACCTGCCCATCGACTTCGTCTGTGAACTGCTGATCGCTCGCGCCGAGGGGCGGGAACTCGCGACCCCGTTCACACCCGAGGGCAAACCCGACTAATGGCCGCGGACGTGGAGGTGCTGCAAAGCATCCGCTTCCGGCGCGCCTACAAGCGCCTCCATCCCGCCCAGAAGGCCGACGTGGACGAAGCGGTTGCCGAGATCGTCCGCAACCCCGAGATCGGCACCAGCAAGAAAGGCGATCTGGCCGGAGTCATGGTCTACAAGTTCAAGTCGCGCGAGCAACTGATGCTGCTCGCCTACGAGTACGACCCCACCACCCGCCTCCTGCTACTGCTCGGCACACACGAAAACTTCTACCGAGATTTGAAACGCGGCTCGTAGGGTCTGCACGCGCAGGGGGTCGCGAAACACACGCCATGTGATGCGGTTCGCTGCGCTCAGCGCATCCTACGAGGGCTCGGCCGCGCGCCGCAGGGCGCATTGAGCGAATGCGAAATGCACCGTTCGGGCGGATATGGCTACGTGTGGCGGCCCGGCTTGAGGCGGTCGAGGCGCAGGCGTTCGCGGGTGTCGAACAGGCGGCGGGAGGCGAACCAGACCGCGCCGAGGGTGCCGAAGCCGGTGCCGGCAGTGATCAGGAACATGATCAGGATCTGGTACTTGACCGCCTCCACCGGCGGGGCACCGGCGAGGATCTGGCCCGTCATCATGCCCGGCAGGCTGACGATACCGGCCGCGGCCATGGCATTGATGGTCGGCATCAGGCCGGAGCGGGCGGCCTCGCGGCGCATGGTGGCGACGGCCTCGCTCCAGCCCGAGCCCAGCGCCAGGCGGGCCTCGATGGTGCGGCGCTCGCGCCAGACCGTCTGGGTCAGGCGGTCCAGCCCCAGCGCGATGCCGGTCATGGTGTTGCCCAGCAGCATCCCCAGCAGCGGGATGGCGTACTGCGGCTCCCACCAGGGCGAGGGTCCCACCATCGTGGTCAGCGCAAGCACGGTGACGGCAAAGGCCGAAACGAACATGGTGACCGCACCGATCCCGTAGCCCCACAGCCCGGCAAAACGGCGCTGCTGACGCGCCATCACCTCGTAGCCCGCGATCGACACCATGACCAGCGCCATCAGTGCCACCCAGCCCAGGTGCGCGTGGTCGAACAGCGTCTGCAACACCAGGCCGATCAGCAGCAGCTGGATCACGGTGCGCGCCCCGGCGATCAGCAGGCTGCGCCCCAGCCCCATGCGCGCCCAGATGGTCAGACCAGCCAGGGCGACAACCAGCAGCGCCGCCAGCGTCAGATCCAGCGCGGAAAGCGAGATCAGGTCCATGCGTTTGCCTCCAACTGGCCATCGCGGATGGTCAGGATGCGCCCGCCCAGACGCTGGCGCTGCAGCGTGTCATGACTGACCCATAGTGCCGCCGCCTCTTCTTCGGCCAAGTACGCCCGCACCGCGCGCTCGATGCGCTTGGTGTTCTCCAGGTCCAGGTTGGCGGTGGGCTCGTCCAGCAGCAGGACACGGGGCCGGTTCAGCAGCGCGCGCACCAGACCCAGGCGCTGTTTCTCGCCGCTGGAGAGACGCTCGACCTCCCACCCCAGCGAGGCCTCCGGCAACGCGACCTGTTTCAGCAGGTGCAGGGCCGCCTCGCGAGAGAAATCGGCCGGCAGGTGTTCGTCCACGCGCTCGCCCCACCAGGCGGTCTCGGCCGACACATAGGCCACGCGCCGGCGCCACTGGACCGGCAGCATGGCGTCGCGCGCCTCGCCGTTCAGCATCACCTCCCCCGTGCTGGGGTCGAGATCCGCCAGGGCGCGCAACAGCAGGGACTTGCCGGCACCCGAGGCGCCGGTGACCTGCACCAGTTCGCCCGGCTGAACCGCCAGGTCCAGCGGGCCCAGCTGGGCTGTTTTCAGTTGTCGGACGTCCAGCAGGCGATCCATGCGACAGGGTTCCGGTGCGGCAAAAGCGGGATCGTAACCGAAGCCGGGGTACGGGGATGAATGGCCGGACCGGGAGACCCTGCTTGCTGGGAAGAGAGCCGGCCGGGGTGTTAGTAGCCCGCGGGCATCAGTCGCAAGAACCGCCGCGGGCGGGGGCTTCGCGGGCAAGCCCGCTCCCACAGGGTGTATCGAACAAAAAAAAGGGCGCCCGATAAAGGGGCGCCCAAAGGCCAACATCCAAGTCCTGGGAGACTGTCTTGTCGGCGTCGGAGGAGACGATGTATCGGGATCGAGCCGGGTTACGGCCCGACCCCGGTTTCAGGTTAACGAAGCTTTATTGCTTCCCGGTGAACTCCGGGTAGGCCTCGAGACCGCACTCGGCGATATCGGCGCCCATGGCCTCGTCCTCTTCGCTCAGGCGGATGCCCATCACCGCCTTGAGGATCGCCCAGACGATCAGGCTGGCCACGAAGACGAAAACGAAGATGGCGAGCAGGCCCACGATCTGCCCGAAGAAGGTCGCATCCGGGTTGGACAGCAGGACCGCCATCACACCCCAGATACCGGCGGTACCGTGCGCGGAGATCGCACCAACCGGGTCGTCGATCTTCAGCTTGTCGAGGGCGACGATCGAGAACACCACGATCACACCACCCACGGCACCGATGATCATCGCCAGGACCGGGCTGGGCATCAGCGGCTCGGCAGTGATGGACACCAGCCCCGCAACCGCTCCGTTCAGTGCCATGGTCAGGTCGGCCTTGCCGAAGATCAGACGGGTGGTGATCAGCGCGGCAACCACACCCCCGGCCGCGGCCAGGTTGGTGTTGGCGAACACGGCGGCCACGGCATTGGCGGACTCGATGTCCGACACCTTCAGCTCGGACCCGCCATTAAAGCCGAACCAACCCAGCCACAGGATCAGCACACCCAGCGTGGCCAGCGGCATGTTGGAACCCGGAATGGCGTTGATCTTGCCATCCGCGCCGTACTTGCCCTTGCGCGCCCCGAGGAGCAACACACCGGCCAGCGCCGCAGCGGCACCCGTGAAGTGGACGATGCCGGAACCGGCGTAGTCCAGGTAGCCGATCTGGTCGAGGATACCGCCACCCCAGCTCCAGAAGCCCTGGATCGGGTAGATGAAGCCCGTCAGCACGACCGCAAAGGCCAGGAAGGCCCACAGTTTCATGCGCTCGGCCACGGCACCCGAGACGATGGACATCGCGGTGGCCACGAACACGACCTGGAAGAAAAAGTCGGCACGATCGGAGTAGTAGATGTCGCCACCGCTACCCAGCACGTCCGCGACTGCGTTGTCGCCGCTGATCAGGAAGCCCAGCCCCGGGATAATGGAGCTGAGACCATCGCTGTACATGATGTTGTAGCCGATCAGCATGTACATGATGCTGGCGATCGAATACAGGGCGATATTCTTGGTTGCGATTTCGGCCACACTCTTGGTGCGCACCATACCGGCCTCGAGCATGGTAAAGCCCGCGGCCATCCACATCACCAGTGCACCGGCCACCAAAAAGTAAAAGGTGTCCATCGCATAGGCGAGTTCGACAACTTGCTGTTCAATTTCCATGATTGAAATTCCTCATTCGCTGGAAGGCAAAGGTTTAAAGCGCTTCCGGTCCGGTTTCGCCCGTGCGAATACGCACGACCTGCTCCACCGGCGTAATAAAGATCTTGCCGTCGCCGATCTTGCCCGTGCTGGCGGACTTTGAAATGGCCTCGACGACCTGGTCGACCAGGTTTTCGTCAACGGCCACTTCAAGCTTCACCTTGGGCAGAAAATCGACTACATACTCGGCACCGCGATACAACTCGGTATGACCGCGCTGGCGACCAAAACCCTTCACTTCGGTCATGGTCATGCCCTGCACGCCGATCTCCGAGATCGCCTCGCGAACATCATCAAGCTTGAACGGCTTGATCACGGCGGTAATCATCTTCATGTCAGACTCCTGTGGGCGGGTCCGCTGATCCACGGACCCGCCTTTTCATTAAGAGGTAATAGCCGGCTTCAGAACGTCTTGGACCAGCCCACCCAGGCGCCCAGGTCCTCGTCGGATTCGTCGACATACTCGAGGTTAAGGCTGAACTCGCCCCAGTCCCCGGCGTCGCGCGCCAGGCTGGCGGTGTAATGGGTGTAGTTTTCGGCATCGGAATCGTCGAAGCGGGTACGACCCACGAGGAACCCGGCGCTGTAGACATCCATGAACGGGATATCCAGACCGGCGTAGAAGTACATGTCGTCATCCTGCAAGGCCGAGTCATCACTGTCGTGAACAACATAGGCCATACCGCCGTAGAGACCGACGGTGCCAGTATCAAAGCTGACTTCCCCGTAGATCTCGCCAAAGTCGGCGCTCAGGGAGCCGGTGTCATCACGGGCATCGGGGTAGGCATAGTAGATGTAGCCAACGTCGTATCCGAACCCGCTGGCGAACTCGTCGGCGAATCCGGCATAGAGATCGAGTTCGTAGCTGGTGTCATCACCAAAATCGACGTTCGACAGCCAGGTTCCGGCGTAAAACCCGGAGGCATGCTCGTAATCAATGCCGCCCTGAATGGCCGCACCGTCATCGCTTTCGGAAAAGCCCCTGAAGTAGTAGTTGGACACCGCACCAATGTTCACGGACAGCTCCGCGGCGGCGGTGGAGGTAAACGCGACGCCACCGGTGGAGCCTACGGTGAGGACAGCAGCGGCCAGCGCGGAACGGGTGAACTTCTTCATATTGGTCATCTCCCAGATTGGTCAATCGAGTGTCGCGTAGTCGACACCCGGTCCTTGCACGGGCTGTGCCAAGTACCAAAAGGGAGCAAAATCGGCTTTTCACAACACGTGTTGCGGCCGAACCACGAGGTTTTGCCTCTGGATGGTGCGCACTAAAAGTGCACACGCACCAAAAGCGTGCGATCAACGAAAAGTGTGAACACGGTCCGGTCCCCGCACGGGCCAGACGCGGAACAAGAGACAGGAAAGCGGGCCGGAAGGGCCCGTAGGAGAAGAGGGGCTAGTCGGACGTCGCGAGGGTGCCGCGCTCGATCTCGATGCCGACCTCGCGTACACCGGGAACGGCCCCGGGCTTGCCCAGTTTGATGCGCACCCAGGGGGTGCCGAACTGGGCCATCAGGGCCTCGGCGATCTCTTCGGCCAGGGATTCCAGCAGCGCGTGCGGCTCGCGCGTGACGATGGCGCGCACCGCGTTGGCCACCGCCTCGTAATCGACGGTATCGCCGATCTCGCCGGAATAGGCGGCGATGCGGGTATCCGCCGCCAGTTCGATGTCGAATCGCAGGCGGCGCTGGATCCGCTGTTCCCAGTCGTAGACACCAACAACGGCATCGATTTCGAGGTCGCGCAGATAGATTCGATCCATGGGCTCGGCGGGCTCCTGTAGGTCGGCGCCTATCCTACTGCCCGGGCCGCACGAGGTACACCGAGCCGTTATCATGGAGCTCTCCTTGCACGGCTTCGAGACACGCATGAGCGAGCCCTTCCACGACCTCCCGTGGCCCGACACCCCCGAGGGCGAACCGCGCCGCATCGGGGTAGAGATCGAGATGGCCGGGGTCTCGCTGGAGATTATGGCCGAAGCAGTAAAGGCCGAATTCGGAGGGCAGATCGAACCGGACAGTGCGTTCGTCGCCCGCGTGCGCGATACCGACGTCGGCGACTTCCAGCTGGAACTGGACGCCCGGGTGCTGAAGGACCGGGCCTACCGCGAGCATCTCGCGCGCCTCGGCATCTCGCTGGACGACTCCGACAAGGCGGCGCTGGATCGCTGGCTGGCCGACGCCGCCGGCCGCCTGGTGCCGCATGAAATCGTGGCCCCGCCGATCCCGGTGGCCGACCTGCCCCGCCTGGACCGGGTACGCGCGGCCCTGCAAGAGGCCGGCGCCCAGGGCACCGAACGCTCGTTTCTCTACGCCTTCGGGTTGCAGATCAATATCGAGATCCACCGCACCGATGCCGAGTGGCTGCTGGCGATCCTGCGCAGCTTCCTGCTGATGGCCGAGGCCCTCACCGCGGCCGGCGCAATCGACCTGGCACGGCGACTGTCGCCCTACATTCGGGCATTTCCCGGGCCCTTTGTACGCCACATGCTGGACCCGGACTTCCAACCCGATCAGGCCGGCCTGATCGATGCCTACCTGGCACACAGCCCGACGCGCAACCGACCACTGGACCTGTTGCCCTTGTTTGCCCACTTGGACCCGGAACGGGTCAACGCCGCACCGGTGGAACACGACTTGATCAAACCGCGCCCGGCCTTCCATTACCGCCTGCCGAACTGCGAGATCGACGACCCGGACTGGAGCCTGGCGCGACCGTTCAATGGCTGGGTCGAGGTGGAACGCCTGGCGGCGGATCCGGAACGCCTGGAGCGCCTGTCGCGGGAATACCTGGACCGCCCCGGCCAGGCCCTCGGCCGCTGGGCCGACGACTGGAGCCAGCGCCTCCGTGACTGGTTCTGACTCGGCTCCCAATGCAACCAGCCGGGTCACGCCCCAAGCCCGTCGCCCGGTGATCGCGATCACCGGGCCGGACCAGGGCGGGGGTCCGGCCTGGCTGTTCACCGCCCTGGCGGTGTGGCGCGCGGGAGGCCGCCCTTTGCGGTTGCGCCCGGGAAAGCCGCGCGGCCGTTGCCCGTTCGACGGACTGATCGTGGGCGGCGGGGCGGATGTCGACCCCGAGCTCTACGGCGAGACCCTGCCCGACGGGCCGGATGCGGCGGCCATCCGCCAGGCGGAGCGCCGCCTCTCGCAACGGCTGATCGGCTATCTCTTCTACCCGGCCCTGTGGCTGCTGCGCCGGCTGTTCCAGTCGCACGGCGGGGTACTGGACGTCGACCGCGACCGCCTGGAGAAGGCCCTGATCCACCGCGCGCTGGACGATCACCGCCCGATCCTCGGCATCTGCCGCGGCATGCAGCTGGTCAACGTGGTGCGCGGCGGCACGCTGCAGCGCGACCTGGCCGAGTTCTACGTGGAAACACCGCAGGCCCGCAGCCTGTTGCCGGTCAAGCCGGTCCAGCTGGAGCCGCGCAGCCACCTGGCCGACATCCTGGGCGACGCCACGCTGCACGTGAACGCCCTGCACAATCAGGCGGTGGATGGCCTGGGTCGCGGGCTAAGGGTCGCCGGCCGCGAGAGCAGCGGCGTGGTACAGGCGATCGAAGCCGACCGCGGCTGGTGCATCGGCGTGCAGTGGCACCCGGAATACCTGCCCCAGAAGCGCCGCCACCAGCGTCTGTTCCACGCCCTCGTTCAGGCCGCCGCCAACAACGGCTAAAACCCGATTCACCAAGAAGACACGAAGAAGGGCAGGCGCTCAGGCCGGGTACGGCACGGAGAGGCCGCCGAGGCCGCAGTAGCCGTGGGGGACCTTGGCCAGGTATTGCTGGTGATCCTCTTCGGCGAAATAGAACGCCGGCCCTTCGCCGATCTCGGTGGTGATCGTTCCGCCCCGTGCCTTGTCCAGCGCGGCCTGGAAGCGTTGGCGGCTGGTCTCGGCGGCCGCCAGCTGGTCCGCATCGGTGGTGTAGATCGCGGAGCGGTACTGGGTACCGACGTCGTTGCCCTGGCGCATGCCCTGGGTCGGGTCGTGGCCTTCCCAGAAGGTGCGGAACAGCGCATCCAGGTCGACTCGCCGCGGATCGAATACCACACGCACCAGCTCGGTGTGCCCGGTCTGGCCGCTGCATACCTCGCGATAGGTCGGATTCGGGGTATAGCCCCCACCGTAACCGACGCTGGTGGAGTACACCCCGTCCAGCTGCCAGAACAGGCGCTCGGCGCCCCAGAAGCAGCCCATGCCGAACTGGATCACCTGCATGCCCTCGGGGTACGGCGGTGCCAACGGGGTTCCCAGCACCATGTGGCGCCCGGGCACCGGCATCGGCTCCTCGCGCCCGGGCAAGGCCTGCTCGGGCGCAGGCATGCGCGGCTCGGAAAATGCGAACATCGGCGACTCCATCAGTCAGCCGGGGTGAGCCGGATCAGCTCCCCCGGGTTGTGGTCGGTAAGTACGTAGATTGCGCCCTCGTGCACGCGCACGTCGCGCACACGGCGATCCAGATCCGGCAGCACCTCGGACTCATTGACCAGGTCGCGCCCGTCGAAGGTCAGGCGGCGCAGCGTCTGGTGCGCCAGTCCGCCGACCAGCAGGTCACCATCCCAGTCGGCAAAGGCCGGATCGCGCAGGATCGCCATGCCGGACGGGGCAATGGAAGGCGTCCAGTGATGCAGCGGTGACTCCATCCCCTCCTTCTCGGTCAGACCCTCGCCCACCTGGCCGCCACGGTATTCCTCGCCGTGGGTAATGACCGGCCAGCCGTAGTTCAGGCCAGGTTCGATGATGTTGACCTCGTCACCCCCGCGCGGGCCATGCTCGTTCTGCCAGAAGGTGCCGGTCTCGGGGTCCATCACCATGCCCTGCGGGTTGCGCACACCCCAGGCCCAGATCTCCGGGCGGGCGTCGGGTTCATCCACCAACGGGTTGTCATCCGGCACCGAACCATCGTCATGCAGCCGGATGATGCTGCCGATATGGGTGGAGGTGTCCTGCGCATGATCGCGATCGCCGCGGTCACCCACGCTGATGTACACGTACCCGGCCTGGTCAAACACGATGCGGCTGCCGAAGTGGCGGCCGCCGCTGACACCCGGCTCGGCGGTGAACAATGTCTCCACGTCCTGCAGCTCGCCATCCTGGAAGCGCCCACGCGCCAGGCGGGTCGTCAGTCCGCTCTCCACGCTCGCCGAGTAGGTGAAGTACAGCCAGCGGTTGTCGGCGAAATTGGGGTGCAGCGCAAGATCCAGCAGCCCGCCCTGGTTGCGCGCCTGCAGGTCGTCCGGCAACCCCGGGACCAGCGCGCCCCGCCCGTCGAAGGACTCGGCGTCCTCGAACCAGCGCAGGGTGCCCGGGCGTTCGCTGATCAGTGCACCGCCGTCGGGCAGGAAGGCGATGGCCCAGGGGTGATTCAGTTCCTCGTGCAGCACGCTGACCTGCAGATCCTGCTGCCCGCCCTCCAGGCCCTCGGCCGAGACCCCGGAGGACCCGGTGCATGCCACCAGAAGGCTCACGGTCATGGGAACCACCGTTGCACGTCCCAGGATATGTTTGCGCTTGCTCATGGTTCGCTCCTTGTTCGGTCCGATGTCCATTGGTACCTGCGTTCAGGCGGCGGGTTCCCTCGGCTGGCAGACAGGGCACCAGTACGTCGAGCGGCCGTGTTCGCCCAGCAGGGCAGATTCGACCGGTGCGCCGCACTGCCGGCAGGGCTCGCCACGGCGGCCATAGACGTTCAGGAACGCTCCCTCCTCCGCGCGCTCGCGGGTGATGCGCGGACCCGGCTTCAGGTTGCGCCGCAGCAACCGCTCGGCATCGCGGTACAGCCCCGCCAGCACCCGCTGCGACACCTGCCCGAGAGGCCACAGCGGGTGACAGCCTTGCAGGAACAGCACCTCTGACTTGTAGATGTTTCCGATGCCCGCCGCCAGCGACTGATCCAGCAGCACATCCAGGATCGGGCGCGCCGGGTCCGCGACGGTCCGCACCCGTATGACCACGGCATCCAGGTCGATCGCCGGGTCCAGCAGATCAGGGCCGACACGGGCATCCAGACGCGGGACATCCGCCGCCCCCGCCGTGCGCGGGCGCCACTGCAGCTCGCGAGGATGAAAACAGACCAGCACCCGCTCCGGGAGGCTGAGGACGGCCCAGGCACTGGAGGCCGGCTTGTGCCAGGCGACACCCGGGGCGTACTGATGCCAGGTCCCGTACATGCCCAGGTGGGTGCGCAACTGCCACGGCCGGCCATCCGCAGCTGCAAGATCCAGCAACAAGTGCTTGCCCCGGGCCTGCACGGTCCCGGCGGTCATCGCGCCATGCTCGAGCAACGGATCGCCGCGCCGGGTGCGGGTCGCTACCGCAGTCAGCGTTGCGCCCTCCAGTACCGGCCGCAACGCGGCGGCCAGCTTGTGGATCGTGTCGCCCTCGGGCATGAGGGCGGGATCAGCGCTCGCGCGCGGGGTACAGGCGCGGCTCGCCCTCGGGCCGGGTGCGGAACAGGCGCATGGACCACAGGTACTGCGCCGGGGCCTGCTCGATGCCACGCTCGATGGCGGCGTTCATCTGCCGCGCATCGACGGCATCATCCCCCGAGGGATAGTCTTCCAGGGGCGGCCACAGGCGCATCACGTACTGGTCCGCCGCCGCGTCATACCAGGCGAAGCTGGGCAGGACCGCCGCCTTCGACATGCGCGCCAGACGCGCCAGCGCGGTCAGCGTGGCCTTCTGCACACCGAAGAAATCCACGAATACCGCGCCCTCGGCGCCTAGGTCCTCGTCCGGCAGGTAATAGAAGAAGCGACCGCGCTTGAGCTGGCGAATGGCCGGGCGCAGGCCCTGGTCGCGGGCGAAGATATCGCCGGAATAGCGCGTGCGGCTGCGGTGGTTGATCCACTCCAGCACCGGGTTCTTCATCGGCTTGGCGAAGGACACGCCGTCGAACATCTGACTCATGCGCACACCGCCGTAATCCAGCCCCAGGGAATGCGGCGCCAGGATGATCACTGGCGTCCCGCCGGAGCGCAGGCGCTCGTAGTGCTCCAGACCCTCGATGCGAATGCGGGCGGCGTGCTGGCCGGGCTTGCCGAACCACAGCAACCCGTAGTCCAGCGCCGTCTGCGCCTGGTAGCGGTAATAGGCCTCCAGGCGCTGGGCGCGCTCCGCGGCGCTCATCGCCGGGAAGCACAGCTCCAGGTTGCGCTCGACCACCGCCCGACTGCGCCCGGCCAGCCGGCGAATCAGCCGGCCCAGCCCGCCGGCGAGACCGCGCACGGCCGGGCGCGGCAACTCCTGCAGCACCCAGGCCAGGCCCAGCAACAGCCAGCTGCCCCAGTAACGCGGGGCGAAGTGCGCGGCGGTCAGCGGGGCCTGGTAGGCACCAGCGTCCTCGCGCCGCCCGGTTTCGTCGTCGACAGCGCTCATGCGCCCCCGGTACCGTCGCCGGGCCCGTCCGTGGCGGCCTGCTGCTTGCGGGCGCGCTTGGCGTAGACCTCCATCTCCTTCGCGGCCTGCAGATCACCCTTCTCGGTGGCCACGCGGATACCGCGCTCGCAGGTGGACAGGGCCGACTCGGGGCGCTCCAGCTCCACCAGCGTCTTCGCCAGCAGCTTCCAGGCCGCGGAATAACCGCCGTCCAGATCCAGCGCCCGCTGCAGATGGGGCACTGCGGCCTCCAGCTGGCCATCGGTCGCCAGGGCATTGCCCAGCGAGAAACGCAGCATGGCGGAATCCTGACCGCCATCGAGCATATTCTGGAAGCGTTCGATCATGTCGCTCATGGGGTACCTCCCTCGGCGCGTGCCGATACGTACAGTCAGGCTAACGCCGCCAGAAGGCGGGCGACAGAAGCACCAGCACGGTAAAGATTTCCAGGCGCCCCATCAGCATCGCAACCACCAGGACCCACTTGCTGAAGTCGTTGATGGAGGCATAGTTCGCGCCCACCTCGCCCAGACCGGGACCCAGGTTGTTCAGCGAAGCGGCCACTGCCGAGAACGAGGTGACCTGATCCAGACCGGTCACCATCAGCAACAGCATCATCACAACGAACACCATCACGTAGGCCGCCAGGAAGCCCCACACCGCCTGCACGACGCGATCCGGGGCCTCCTTCCCGTTGACCTTCACGGCGATCCGCGCGTGCGGGTGGATCAGACGCTTGATCTCGCGCAGCCCCTGCTTCACCAGCAGCAGCACGCGGATGACCTTCATGCCGCCGCCGGTGGAACCGGTACTGGCCCCGATGAACGAGAGGAAGATCAGCAGCACTGGCAGAAAGCCTGGCCACAGGTAGAAGCTGTCGGTGGCATAGCCCGTCGTGGTCGCAATGGACACCACGTGGAAGATGCCCTTGCGCAGAGCCTCCGCAGGGTCACCGACGAAGCCGGTCCAGAGCATGAAGGTCACCACGATCACGCTGGCCACGGCCAGCAGCAGCAGGTAGGTCCGCAGTTCCTCGTCGTGACGATAGGGGGCAACGGTGGCGCGATGGATCACCAGGAAGTGCAGGGCGAAGTTCATCCCCGCGATGATCATGAAGACGATGGCAACGCTCTCGATCAGGGCACTGTCGAAGTGGCCGATGCTGGCGTCATAGGTCGAGAAGCCGCCGATCGCGATGGTCGAGAAGGCATGTGCGACCGCATCGAAGGCATCCATGCCGGCGGCCCAGTAGGCCAGCGCGCAGGCCACGGTCAGGCCCAGGTAGATGTACCAGAGGTTGCGCGCGGTCTCGGCGATACGCGGCGTCAGCTTGTTGTCGCGGATCGGCCCCGGGGTCTCGGCCTTGAACAGCTGCATGCCGCCCACGCCCAGAAGCGGCAGGATGGCCACCGCCAGCACGATGATCCCCATACCGCCCATCCACTGCAGCTGCTGGCGATACCACAGCAGCGCCCGCGGCAGATCATCCAGCCCGGTCAGCACCGTGGCGCCGGTCGTGGTCAGCCCGGACATCGACTCGAAGGCGGCATCGGTGAAGGACACGTGCAGGTTCGGATCGAGGTACAGCGGTGTCGCCCCGGCGATCCCCAGTCCCAGCCAGAACAGCACCACCAGGATGAAGCCGTCGCGCGCCTGCAGGTCCTGGCGCATGCGGTACAGCGGCGCCCACAGCAGACCGCCCATCAGCAACAGGAGGGCGAAGGCCTGCAGGAACACATACGCGGTGGACTCCCCGTACAGAAAGCCGATGGCCGCCGGCGGCAGCATCGCCAGACTGAACAGCGTCAGCAGGACACCCAGCAGCCGGGCCGTGGAGGCGAGATGGAGCATCCGCGCGCTCCGCCTAGAAGAACAGCGCCGTGGGCTGGAACAGGCGCTGCACCTGCTTCACCTTGCGCCGATCGGTCACGAACAGAATCACGTGGTCGCCGGCCTCGATGACCGTGTCGCGATGGGGGATGATGACCTCCTCGCCCCGCACCACCGCTCCGACGCGAGTGCCCTCGGGAAAGTCGATCTCGTCGATCCGGCGGCTGACCACCTGCGACGTCCGGGCATCGCCGTTGACCACGGTCTCGATCGCCTCGGCCGCACCGCGGCGCAGGGCATGCACGGTGGCGGTTCCGCCCTCGCGCACCCGCGCCAGCAGCGCACCGATGGTCGCCTGCTGTGGCGAGATCGCGACATCGATGGTCCCGCTTTGCAGCAGGTCCACGTAACTCGGCCGATTGATCAGCGACATCACCTTGCGCACGCCCCAGCGCTTGGCCAGCATCCCGGCGAAGATGTTCGCCTGGTCGTCGTTGGTGACCGCGCAGAACACGTCGCTGTGCTCGACGTTGATGGATTCGAGGAAGCGGTCATCCGAGCTGTCCCCGTGCAGCACCAGGACATTGCTGGGTAGCGTCCGCGCCAGATGATCGGCACGTTCGGAATCGCGTTCGATCACCTTGACCCGGTAGCGCTTGCTGAGCGTCTCGGCCAGGCGCTCGCCGATGTTGCCGCCACCGGCCACCATGATTCGCTTGTAGGGCTTTTCCAGCTTGCGCAGCTCCGAGGTCACCGCGCGGATGTTCTTCTTCGCCGCGACGAAGAACACCTCGTCATCGGCCTCGATCACCGTGGAACCATCCGGCTGGATCGAGCGATCCTTGCGGAAGATCGCGGCCACCCGGGTCTGGATGCCCGGCATGTCGTTTTGCAGATTCTTCAGCTCGTGCCCGACCAGCGGGCCCCCGTAGTAGGCGCGCACCCCCACCAGCGAAACTCGGCCCTCGGCGAATTCCAGCACCTGGAGCGAACCGGGGTGCTCGATCAGGCGCTGGATGTGGCTGGTCACGATGGCCTCGGGCGAGATCAGCATGTCCACCGGCATCGCGTCCTGGGCGAACAGCGCCGGGGTCTCGTGGTAGTCGCGGGCCCGCACCCGGGCGATCTTGGTCTCGATATTGAACAGCGTGGAGGCCACCTGGCAGGCGACCATGTTGGTCTCGTCCGAGTTGGTGACCGCGATCAGCATGGACGCGTCCTGCGCACCGGCTGCCTCCAGCACCGAGGGGTGCGCGGCAAAGCCGTGCACGGTCTTGATGTCGAAACGATCCTCCAGCTCCGCCAGCATCTCGGCGCGGTAATCGACCACCGTAATGTCGATCCCGTCGGCGCTCAGCGCCTCCGCCAGCGACTGCCCGACCTGCCCGGCCCCGAGGATGATGATGTGCTTCATGCGTCTCCCGTCCCGGAGCAGGTTCAGCTATCGGTTTTCACGCGCTTGGGGTCGATCCCCAGCGCCTTGAACTTGCGGTACAGGTGCGTGCGCTCCAGCCCCACCCGTTCCGCCAGGCGCGTCATGTTGCCCTCGGAGCGCTCCAGCTGTTGCTGCAGGTATTCGCGCTCGAACTGTTCGCGCGCCTCGCGCAGCGGCAGATCGGGGATGGCGACCGTCCCCTCGCCGCCCTCCTCGGCGCGCTGCGGCTGCCCGCTGAGGGTACGCTCCACCTCGTCGCGGGTGATCTCGTCGCCCGAGCCCAGGATCATCAGCCGCTGCACCAGGTTGCGCAGTTCGCGCACGTTGCCCGGCCAGTGGTACTGCTGCAGCCGTTCCAGGGCCGGACGCTGGAAGGCGCGCGGCGGCAGCCCCTCCTGCTGGTGCAGGTGGCGCATATGACACTCCAGCAGTTCCGGGATGTCTTCGGGGTGCTCGCGCAGGGGCGGGATGGTCAGTGGCAGGACATTCAACCGGTAGTACAGGTCCTCGCGGAAGTGGCCCTGCTTGACCGCCTCGGCCAGGTCGTACTGACTCCCTGCGATCACGCGCACGTTCACGCTGATGGGCTGGTTGCCGCCGATGCGGGTGATGCGCTGGGTATCCAGCGCATGCAGCAACCGCCCCTGGGTCTGCAGATCCATCTCCGCGACCTCGTCCAGGAACAGCACGCCACCCGCCGCCTGCTCCAGCAGGCCATAGCGCACATGTTCTCCCTGCTCGCTGCCGAACAGCTCGGCGATCGCCTCCTCGCCCGAGAGCGACCCCACCGAGACCACGATGAACGGGCTCTCGCGGCGCGCGCTGCGCGCATGCAGCAGCCGCGCGAAGGTCTGCTTGCCAACGCCTGGCTCGCCGGTGATCAGCACCCAGGTATCGTGCTGCGCCATGCGCTGCACCTGGTCGCGCAGGTTCACCATGGTGGCGCTGTCGCCCACCGGGTCGGCCACCGTACCGGCGTGGCGCTTCAGGCCCACGTTCTCGCGCTGCAGGCGTGCGGCCTCCAGGGCATTGTTCAGGGTGATCAACAGCTTGTCGATGGACAACGGCTTCTCGATGAAGTCGTAGGCGCCCAGGCGCGTGGCATCCACAGCGGTCTCGACGTTGCCGTGACCGGAGATCATCACCACCGGGCAGGGCAGCCCCTCGTCATCGCCCCACTCCTTGAGCAGGGAGATCCCGTCACCGTCCGGCATCCAGACATCCAGCAGGATCAGGTCCGGGCGGCGACTGCGACGCTGTGCCTTGGCCTCGGCCACGGAGCCGGCGAGTGCTACCTGATAGCCCTCGTCCTCCAGCACATCCTGCAGCAACATGCGGATGTCCGGCTCGTCGTCGACCACGAGTATGTAGGCTTCGCTCATTCGGGCTCCTCGTGAACCACCGGACCATGCTCCACCGGGATGCGGATGCGGAAGACCGCCCCGCCCGGCCCGGACTCTGCATTATGGCACTCAATCATGCCGCCATGCTCCTCCACGATCTTCTGCGCGACGGCCAGACCGAGACCGGTTCCACGCGGCTTGTCGGTGGTGTAGGGCTCGAAGATGCGCTCGAGGAACTCCGGCTTGATGCCCGGGCCGGTGTCGATCACACGCAATTCGATATGCGGCCCGGCCGAGTCGTCGAGATACGCCGTGGCGACATGCACCTCCATGTCCTCGTGGCCCTCGCCCGCCTCCAGGGCGTTCTTGATCAGGTTGTGCAGCAACTGGCGCAGACGCCCGGCGTCGCCATGGATTCGCGGCAGGGACGCATCCAGCGTGACATCGACGCGCGAGCGCCCGTCCTGGTCCAGGTACAACTCGCAGACGTCCCGGATCAGCTGGTTCAGATCCACCGACGCGCGCTCCAGCTGCGGGGCCTGGGCATAGTCGCGGAAGGCGTTGACCAGGGTCTTCATCGCCTCCACCTGCTGCACGATGGTACCGGTGGCGCGATCCAGCACCTCGCGATCCGCCCCCTCCAGCACCTTGCCCAGACGCCGCGACAGGCGCTCGGCGGACAGCTGGATCGGGGTCAGCGGGTTCTTGATCTCGTGCGCCAGGCGGCGCGCCACCTCGCCCCAGGCGGCGTCACGCTGGGCCTTCAGGAACTCGGTCATGTCGTCGAACACGATCGCGTGCAGACCGCGGCTGGACCCCGAAGTCGGCAGCCACACGGCACGGGTCATCAGCACCTTGCGCCCGCTACGGGTGAACACCACCACCTGGCGCGACCATTCTTCTTCCTGGCGCACCAGGGCATCGCTGATCGCCTCGAAAAACTGCGCCACCAGCGGGCACTCGGCGCCCACCTCCGACATCACCCGGGTGCGCGCCCGCTGCAGGTCGCACTCCAGGATCTCGCTGGCCGCGGCGTTCGCGGTACGCAGGCGCAGGCTGCCATCCAGCGCCAGCACGCCGGAGCGCAAGTGTTGCAGCACGCTCTCCAGATAGGCGCGCTCGGCGTCCAGCAGGCGGCGGTTGCGTTCCGCCTCGTCGCGCGCCTCGTTCAGGGTGCGCGTCATGGTATTGAACGACTGCACCAGGAAACCCAGCTCGTCGGCGCGCTGCACCGCCAGGCGGGTGCTGTAGTCGCCCTGGGCGACCATGCGTGTGCCCTGCACCAGGTCGGAGATCGGGCGCACCATGCGCCGCGCCACCAGCAGCCCGGCCCAGAGCGCGGCCATCAGCGAGATCGCCAGCGCCAGTGAGAGGGTGAACACAAAGCCCTGGATCATCGGCCCGCGCAGGTAGGCGAATTCGCGATAGTCGGCGAAGGCGTCCTGCACCCGTAGCGACAACGCGCTCATGCGCGGGTCCACGGGATAGATACCCTGCAGGATACGGTTCTCCGAGCCCGGGCGGCGGCTGCTGGTGGTGGCCACCACGCGGATGATCAGCGAGCCGTCGGGCTGCGGCTCCAGCCGCGAATACGGCTGTTCCGGGCGTACCCGCATCAGAATGTCGGACCCGGGCGGGGTCGGCAGACGACGGATTGGGCTGTCGGTACTGGAGGCGATGATGCGGTTGTTGGAGCCGACCAGGGTCAGCTCCTGCGCCCCGACCTGGCGGCGATAGTCGTTCAGGGCCAGCGGCACCAGCCCCTCCGAGACCCCCTCGAGATCGCTCATCAGCTCCTGGGTCTCGTTCGCCAGCTGGCGCACCCGCAGATCCAGCGACGAGCGCGACAGCTCCAGCGCATCCTCCAGCGCCGACTCCACGCGCACGTCGAACCAGGAATCCACGCCCTCGTTCAGGAACTTGAAGGAGAAGTAATAGACAACGGACACCGGCAGGACCGCCACCAGCATGAACACCGCAACCAGGCGCAGGGTCAGCCGGCTGCCGGGGACCCCGCGGCGATACTGGATCGCCATGCGCGCGACCTGATAGATGATCAGCCCGCCCAGCGCCACCAGCACGGCGACGTGGAACACCAGCAGCCACAGAAACAGCTGCTCGAAGCGCGCCTGGTTCTGGGCGGCATCGCCCATCACCACCAGCGAGGTCAGCAGCAGCACGAACAGGAGCCCGATGCCGAACAGCCCCCACGGGAAGCCCCTCAGTCCAGCGACCATCGCCGCCACTCCTGTCGTGTCGTCAGATCACCGCGCAACCCGGCATCCAGCTGCAGGGGCAGAGGCAGCGCCGAGTACACCAGCATCAGGCGCGCCGCCAGGTCGAACTCCCCGGGATTCGGGCGCGCCGAAGCGGGAATGCCGTCCAGGCGCAGCCGGCCCAGCCGCCGGGCGACCTGGTCCAGGGCATCCCCCAGGGTCGGTTTCAGATCCATGCGCTCGTCGGTCACCGCGGTTACCAGGTAGTGCCGGTTCAGCGCAAAGTATTGCAGCTGGACCCGGCGGGTCTCGCTCGCCAGGGTGTCGCGCCCCACCCGGCGACCGCGCTCCAGACGGGTTTCCGCCTCGAACTCCAGGGTCACTCCGTTGGCCAGGGCAGCTTCCAGCACGGCGGGCAGACGCATGTCGATATCGAGACGCACCAGCACGGTGGTGTCGTCCAGCCACAGGTGATTGGCGCCGCGGATCTCCACCGCCGCGGCCGGCACAGGCAGCGCCAGCAGAGCAAACAGGCAGCACAGCGCCACGAAGGGCCCGCGCCACGGGGAGGCGCCGCTCGGCATCAGGGGGCCCGCTTCTCCAGGAGCGCATAGTAGAAGCCGTCACCGCCCTCGAGCCCCAGCGGCAGCGACACGCCGACCTCGCGCGGCCGGCCTCCGGGGATCCCCGCATCGCCATTCACGGGAAGTACCTGCGCATCCGCGGTCGCGGCCACGAACGGGGCCACAACGGCCTCGTTTTCCGGCGACAGCAGCGAGCAGGTGGCATACAGCAGCCGCCCGCCCGGGCGCAGCAGCTGCCAGGCGCCGGCCAGCAGGCGGGCCTGCTCCGCCGCCAGACGCGGGATGTCCTCGGCTCGGCGCAGGGTCTTGATATCCGGATGACGCCGGATCACGCCGGTGGCAGAACAAGGCACGTCCAGCAGGATCGCGTCGAAGGCCTGGCCGTCCCACCAGTCGTCGGCGGCCTCCAGGTCGGCGGCGACCAGCCGGGCGTCGAAGCCCAGCCGGTCGAGATTCTCGCGCACCTGCTCCAGGCGTTCCGGGTCGTTGTCCAGCGCGGTGAGGTCCAGTTGGCCACCGGCGCGCTCCAGAAGGTGCCCGGTCTTGCCGCCCGGGGCCGCACAGGCATCCAGCACCCGCTCGCCCGGCTGCGGATCCAGCAGGTGCCCGGCCCATTGCGCCGAGGCGTCCTGGACCGACAGCGCCCCGTCGGCAAACCCCGGCAGCGCCCCGACGTCGACCGGATTCTCCAGGGTCAGCGCGCTGGCGAGCACCGGGTGCGGCCGCGCCGGCGTCCCCGCAGCGGCCAGCGCCTCCAGCGCCGCCTCGCGGCTGCCGCGCTGCAGGTTCACCCGCAGGGTCATCGGCGCCGGCAGCGTCGAGGCCTCCAGCAACGCCTCCCAGTCCTCGGGCCAGGCGTCGCGAATCGCCTCCAGCAGCCACGCCGGAACCGCATAGCGCAGGCCCGGCTCCGCCTCGATCCGGGCGGCCAGCGCATCCTGCTCGCGCAGGGCACGGCGCAGAACCGCGTTGATCAGCCCCACCGCGCCGGGTCGATGGATCTCGCGCGCCAGCTCGGCCGTCTCGCGCACCGCCGCATGATCCCGCGTACCGAAATGCAGCACCTCGGCCAGGCCCTGCGCCAGCAGCACGCCGATCACGGCATCCTTCTTGCGCAGCGGTCGCTCGAGAAACCCGCCGACCAGCCCCTCCAGCTGCGGATACCAGCGCAGGGTGGTGTAGGCCAGGGCCTGCACCCAGGCGGCATCGCGCGACGCGAGCCCCTCGGTCACCAGCTCCACCGCCCGGGTCAGCGACTGCCCCTGCAGCACCACGCGCTCGACCGCCTCCAGCGCACGCTGACGCGGCGAACGCGAATCCACCCGCGAGGGCACCACACGCTTTTGCTTGCCTGCCATCAGACCGCCCCCGTCAGGGTCTGGCCAACCAGATCGGCATTACGAGCCCAGTCGGCCGCCGCGACCGGGCGACGTCCCGGCAGCTGCACCGTTTGCAGCCGCAGGATGCCGTCGCCCGTGGCCACGTCGACGCCGTCCACCCCAGTATTTCGAATCGTCCCCGGCGCCGCATCGGCCGGTTCGGCAAGAGGGGTCGCGTTAAACACCCGCACCACCTGCCCCTGCCAGCCGGTCTGGGCCACCGGCCAGGGGTTGAAGGCACGTACCTGGCGATCCAGGGCGACGGCCGGTTGCGACCAGTCCATCCAGGCCTCCTGTTTCTCCAGCTTGCGGGCATACGTGGCCTGCTCGTCATCTTGTGGCCAGGGCGCGGACTCGCCCGCGGCAATCGCCGGGAGCTGCTCGACCAGCAGTTCGGCGCCTTCACGGGCGAGAACGTCGTGCAGGCTTCCAGTGGTGGTCTCCGGTGTAATCGTCACACCCCGGCAGGCATGCACCGGGCCGGTATCCAGCCCCGGGGCCATCTGCATCAGGCAGACCCCGGTCTCGGCATCCCCCGCGAGGATGGCACGGTGAATCGGCGCCGCGCCGCGCCAGCGCGGCAGCAACGAGGCGTGGATATTGAGCCCCCCCAGCGGCGGGATCGCGAGCACCGCGCGCGGCAGGATCAGCCCGTAGGCCGCCACGATCAGGATATCCGGGCGCCAGGCCGCGAGCGCCGCCTGGGCCTCAGGGGTTTTGAGACTCTCCGGCTGCACCACCGGCAGCCCCGCGGCCTCGGCGACCTGCTTGACCGGCCCGGGGCGCAGCTTGCGCCCGCGCCCCGCCGGGCGGTCCGGCTGGGTGTAGACCGCGACCGGCGCATGCCCGCTCTCGATCAGGGCCTTCAGCGCCGGGACTGCAAAATCGGGCGTCCCGGCATAGACGATGCGCAGGGAGTCGACGTCCGTGTCCGCCACCCCCATCAGACCGCGGGGACCGCGGCCTTGTCACCCGCCCCGGTGCGGACGCCCTGCTTCTCCAGCTTCTTGCGAATGCGGCTGCGCTTCAGGCTGGACAGGTAATCGACGAACAGCTTGCCGTCGAGGTGGTCGATCTCGTGCTGGATGCACACCGCGAGCAGCCCGTCGATGTCCAGCTCGAAGGGCTGGCCATCGCGCCCCAGGGCGCGCACGCGGATGCGGTCGGCACGCTGCACCTTTTCGTAGAAACCGGGCACGGACAGGCAGCCCTCGTCCATCTCCTCCTCGCCGGAGGTTTCCAGGATCTCGGGGTTGATCAAGGCATGCGGCGCGCTCTGATCATCGGAGACATCCGCCACCAGCACTCGCTTTTGCACGTTGATCTGGGTGGCCGCCAGGCCAATGCCCGGGGCCTCGTACATGGTCTCGAACATGTCGTCCACCAGGGTACGGATCTCGTCATCCACCTCGGCGACCGGCTCGGCCCTCAGGCGTAGCCGGGGATCGGGGAAGTGCAGGATTTCACGCTTGGCCATGAAAAAACCTCAAACTTTGTACTGTACAGACGTCGCAATTCTGCTAACGTTGGACCGCAATATCCGCGGAGTTGCGTCATCCGACTGGGGCCGGGCCACAGGAAGGCTCGGGGAGCGCGCGGACCTGACAGGGGACACTAAAATGTACAAGACCAGGGCCACCACGACCTTCGTTCTGCCGGGCATTCTCTTCAGTGTAACGCTGTTGCTGAGCGCCTGCGCGGCCACGCCAGAGAATGGCAGCGCCGAAACGGCTGTATCCGACACCAGCGAAACGCAAGCTGCCGCCCGCGAGTCGCGCAACGCACTGGAACGACGCAGCTCCGCCGAGGCCGAGGCCGAGCCGGAGATCCGCGAATCCGCGCCGGAACGCTACGTCGTCAAGAAGGGCGACACGCTCTGGGATATCTCCGCGATGTTCCTGCAGGACCCCTGGTACTGGCCGGAGATCTGGCTGGTCAACCCCGAGATTGAGAACCCCCACCTGATCTATCCGGGTGACGTGCTGAGCATTCATTACGTGGATGGCCAGCCGCGCATCATGGTCGACGGCGGCCCGCGCGTGCGCCCGACCCATCGCCTGTCGCCCGAGGCCCGGGTGGTGGAGCGCGACGAGGACATCTCCCCCATCTCCACCCTGCAGTCGTTCATGTTCCGGCCGCAGGTGCTGGACGAAGAGACCCTGGAGAACGCGCCGTATGTCCTCGCCTCGCAGGACGAGCGCGTGATCTTCGGCCCCGGCGACCGCGTCTACGTGCGCAACGCCGAAGACACCGAACAGTACGAGCTCTACCACATCGTGCGCCACGACGGCATGCTGATCGACCCGGATACCGGCGAGGAGCTGGGCGTCGCGACCCTGCCGGTGGGCGAGGCGGAGATCATCGAGCCGGGCAACGTCGCCCGCGCCGATATCCGCAAGGGCGAACGCGAGGCCATCCGTGGCGACCGCCTGGTGCCGTATGCCGAAGAGCAGGACCGGCTGTTCGACATTGGCCGCGCGCCGGCCGGCGCCGAGGGCACGATCATCTCGCTGTTCGACGCCATCAGCCAGATCGGCCAGTTGCAGGCCGCCATCATCAACCGCGGCGAGCGCGACGGCATCGAGAACGGTCACGTCTTCGCGGCCTTCACCGCCGGACGCGAGGTGCGCGACCCGATCAGTGATCGCGCCAACGACGTGGTCACCCTGCCGGAAGAAGAAGTCGGCACCGTAATGGTCTTCCAGACCTTCGAGAAGGTCTCCTACGTGCTGGTAACCGAGGCCGAACGCACCCTGCGCGAGGGTGACAAGGTTCGCGCCCCCTGACCGGACTTGCGGCCCGGCTTCATGCGTGATGCCGAAACGGCGGCCGCTCCGCACCAGGACTGGCTACGCCTGATCAACACCCCCGGCCTCGGCCCGCGGCGCATGCTGCAACTGGTCGAGGCCTTCGGCACTCCGGGCAACGCCCTCGACGCCCCCACCGCCGAATGGCAGCGCGCGGGCATCGACCTCCGGCTGGACGATGCCGCGCGCCAGGCCCGCGACAAAGGGGCCGAAGCCGACCGGGCCTGGCTCGATGCCGATCCCCGGCATCACCTCCTGTGCCTCGACGACCCCGCCTATCCGCCCCTGCTGGCCGAGCTCCCCGACCCACCGCCAGTGCTGTACCTGAACGGCAACCCGGAACTGCTGCGCGCCCCGCAAGTGGGGATCGTCGGCAGCCGCGAGGCGACCCCGCAGGGCGAGCGCCTGGCCACGGCCGGGCTCACGGTCACCAGCGGCCTGGCGCGCGGCATCGACGGCGCGGCCCACGAGGGCGCCCTGGCCGCACCCGGCGGGCGCACCATCGCGGTGGTCGCCACCGGGCCCGACCGCATCTACCCCGCCCAGCATCGCCGGCTCGCCCATCGCATCGCGGACCATGGCCTGGTCGTCTCGTTATGGCCCACCGATACCCGGCCACTGGCGCGGAACTTCCCGCAGCGCAACCGGGTGATCAGCGGGCTTTCGCTGGCCACCCTGGTCGTCGAGGCGGCCCTGAAGAGCGGTTCGCTGATCACCGCGCGGCTGGCCGCCGAGCAGGGGCGCCAGGTCTATGCGGTCCCGGGCTCGGTACTCAGCCCCGCCAGCCGGGGCTGCCACCAACTGATCCGCGACGGCGCCCAACTGGTGGAGTCGGCCGACGAGATCCTCGACGACCTCGCGGACTGGCTAGGCGTGGCGCCCAACACCCCAGTTGTTCCGGCGGAACCCACCAGCGAACCGCTGGACCCGGAGCAGGAACGCGTGCTGAACGCGATGGGTTTCGACCCGGTCCCACTGGAAACCCTGCGCGAGCGCACCAAATTGACCATCGAACAGCTTTCATCCATGCTGGTTTTGCTTGAACTCCATGGCCGCGTGGCCGCCCTCGACCACGGGCGCTTCCAGCGCCTCGACGCAGGATCCCCCGAATCATGAACGAGAACGTGCTGGATGTGCTCATGTATCTCTTTGAGCACACCATCGACGAGGAATCCGACGAGGAGCCGGACCGCTCGGAACTGGAGCGCCACCTGGTGGAGGCCGGTTTCGCCCGGCGCGAGATCGATCGCGCCCTCGGCTGGCTGGACCGCCTGATGAGCGAGGCCCCGTTGGCAGGCCGCGGCGGGGACGGTGCCGCCCAGCGGATCTACGCCCCCGAGGAGCGCAAGCGCCTGGACACCGAGTCTCACGGCTTCCTGCTGCACCTGGAGCAGAACGGCCTGCTGACGGCCGGCACCCGCGAGCTGGTGCTGGATCGCGTCATGGAGCTGGATGCCGAGGAGATCGACCTCGACCAGCTGCGCTGGGTGGTGTTGATGGTGCTGTTCAACCAGCCCGACGACGCGATCGCCTATTCCCGCCTGGAAGAGGTCATGCGCGACGACTCGGGCCCCAGTGCCGTGGATTATCTGCACTGATCACCGTCTTTCGATGGTTACGCGGTAGCCACGGGCGTTTTCCTCATCTAGTCTTTAGCGCCCGTGAACCCGGTTGCATGCTTGCAACCGCCACCGCCCCGACACGGAACCCGCTGCCACGGAGACGGTCCCGAGCCACATGAGCAAGCACCTCGTCATTGTAGAGTCCCCCGCCAAGGGCAAGACCATCGAGAAGTACCTGGGTCCCGACTACCAGGTCCTCGCCTCGTATGGCCACGTACGCGATCTCGTACCCAAGGAGGGCGCGGTGGATCCGGAAGACGGCTTCCGGATGAAGTACGACATCATCGAGCGCAGCGAGAAACAGATCGAGGCGATCGCCAAGGCGCTGAAGAAGTCCGACGACCTGATCCTCGCGACTGACCCCGACCGTGAAGGCGAGGCGATCTCCTGGCACCTCCACGAGGTCCTGCGCGAACGCGGCCTGCTGGAAAACCGCGACGTGCACCGGGTGGTGTTCCACGAGATCACCAAGAAGGCGATCCAGGAAGCGATCGAGCACCCGCGCGACCTGGCCCAGCCGCTGATCGACGCCCAGCAGGCGCGCCGCGCGCTGGACTACCTGGTCGGCTTCAACCTCTCGCCGCTGTTGTGGCGCAAGATCAAGCGCGGCCTGTCCGCCGGGCGCGTGCAGAGTCCGGCCCTGCGCATGATTGCCGAGCGCGAGAACGAGATCGAGGCCTTCGTCGCACGCGAGTACTGGACGCTCGACGCCCTGACCGAGCGTCAGGGCCAGTCATTCACCGCGCGCCTGACCCACCTGGACGGCAACAAGCTGGACCAGTTCGACCTCAACAGCACCGAACTGGCGCACGACGCCCAGAAACGCCTGACCGACGCCGCCAGCGGCGAGCTCCGGGTCGCCAAGGTCGAGAAGAAGCAGCGCCGCCGCAACCCGGCCGCGCCGTTCACCACCTCGACCCTGCAGCAGGAGGCCTCGCGCAAGCTCGGCTTCACCGCCAGCCGCACCATGCGCACCGCCCAGCAGCTCTACGAAGGGATCGATCTGGGCTCCGGCGCGATCGGCCTGATCACCTACATGCGTACCGACTCGGTGGCCCTGGCCGGCGAGGCGATCGGCGAAATCCGCGGTCTGATCGAGGAGCGCTACGGGGCCAACAATGTCCCCGACAGCCCGCGCCAGTACAAGACCAAGTCCAAGAACGCGCAGGAGGCCCACGAGGCCATCCGCCCGACCTCCGTGCGCCACGTGCCGAACGAGATACGCGATCGCCTAAGCAGCGACCAGGCACGCCTGTACGACCTGATCTGGAAGCGCACCGTCGCCTGCCAAATGATCCACGCGACCTTCGACACCGTCGCTGCTGACCTGGTCCCGGGCGAGACCCAGCACCAGTTCCGCGCTACCGGCTCCACCCTGGTCGACCCCGGCTTCATCGCGGTCTACCAGGAGGGCCGCGACGACACGCAGGACGACGACGAGGACAAGCGCCTGCCGGAAATGGCCGAGGGCGACAGCGTCAAACTGAACGAAGTCACCGCCGACCAGCACTTCACCGAGCCGCCGCCGCGCTACACCGAGGCCAGCCTGGTGAAGACGCTGGAGGAATACGGGATCGGCCGCCCCTCTACCTACGCCAGCATCATCTCCACCCTGCAGTCGCGCGAGTACGTAGAGATGGATGGCAAGCGCTTCATCCCGACCGACACCGGCCGGATCGTGAACAGCTTCCTGACCCAGCACTTCGACCGCTACGTGGACTATGACTTCACCGCGAAGCTGGAAGACGAGCTGGATGCCATCTCGCGCGGCGAGAAGGACTGGGTCCCGGTGCTGGAAGCGTTCTGGGGCGACTTCCGCGACCGGGTGAAGGAAAAAGAAGAGAACGTGACCCGCGCCGAGGCCGTGCAATCGCGCGAGCTGGGCCCCGACCCGCAAAGCGGGCGCCCGGTCAGCGTACGCCTGGGCCGGTTCGGACCGATCGTGCAGATCGGCACCAAGGACGACGAGGAGAAGCCGCGCTTCGCCGGCCTGCTGCCCGGGCAGAAGATGGACAAGGTCACCCTCGAGGAGGCGCTGGAGCTGTTCAAGCTGCCGCGCGATCTCGGCGAGACCCCCGAGGGCGAACCGGTGATGGTCAACATCGGCCGCTTTGGCCCGTACGTGAAGTACGGCTCCAAGTACGCGTCGCTGGGCCCGGACGACGATGTCTGGAGCATCGAGCTGCCACGCGCGCTGGAGGTCGTCGCCGAGAAGAAGAAAAAGGACGCCGAACGCTTCATCAAGAGCTTCGACGCGGAAGGCATCCAGGTCCTGAACGGGCGCTACGGCCCCTACGTGACCGACGGCAACAAGAACGCCAAGATCCCGAAAGAGACCGACCCCAAGTCCCTGACGCTGGAACAGTGCCAGGAACTGATCGCCGCCGCCCCGGAACGCAAGGGCCGCGGACGCAAGGGGGCGACCAAGTCCACGGGCAAGACCGCTGCCAAGTCCTCTAGCAAGACCGAGGGCAAGACCGCCAGCAAGACGTCGGCCAAGTCGACCGCCAAGTCGACATCCGCGAAAAAACCGGCGACCAAGAAGAAGGCCACCGCCAGCAAGACGGGCGCGAAGAAGACCACCGCCAAGAAGACCCCGGCGAAGAAGTCGTCTACTGCGAAGTCCGCCGGCGCTGGCGACAACCGCCTGAGTGCCGAGCCCTCCGGCGATCGTGGATCGGAATAACGCCCCGCTGCTGACCGCCGAGATCGATCCCGTCGCGCACCACGTGCGCGACGGCGGGGTGATCGCCTACCCCACCGAGGCGGTCTTCGGCCTTGGCTGCCGCCCGGACGCGCCGGAGGCCATCGAACGCATCCTGACACTGAAGGGTCGACCGGCGGCCAAGGGGCTGATCGTGGTCAGCGACCGGCTCGACCGCCTTGCCCCCTGGCTGGCCCCGCTGCCCGCCGACCGCCAGGCCGAGATCGACGCGAGCTGGCCCGGCCCCACAACCTGGCTGCTACCCGTAACCCCTGACTGCCCCATCCTACTGCGTGGCGAACACGACAGCCTGGCCGTGCGCGTAACCGCCCATCCAGCCACACGTGCGCTGTGCGCCGCCGCCGACAACGCGCTGGTCTCGACCAGCGCGAACCGCGCCGGCGCGGAGCCCTGCCGCACCTGGGATTGCGTTACCTCACAACTCGGGGCGGGCATCGATGCGATCCTGCAGGCAGAATGTGGCGGGCGCGACGCCCCCAGCGCGATCCGCGACGCCCGCACCGGGGCCTGGCTCCGGGGTGGACCGGAACCCGACGCGAACACCCACCACTGATCAACCGGGACGCAGCATGAGCCAGGACAACGTCTCCATCGAGCACGTAATCGACTACCTGCAGGGCCTGCAGGACCGCATCTGCCAGGGCCTCGAGGGCCTGGACGGCCGGGCCTGCTTCGAGGAGGACGCTTGGGAGCGCCCCGCTGGCGGCGGCGGGCGTACCCGCGTGCTGCGCGAAGGCGCGGTGTTCGAGCAGGCCGGGGTGAATTTCTCCCACGTGATGGGCGACAACCTCCCGGCCTCGGCCACCGCCCACCGTCCGGAGATGGCCGGGCGCTCGTTCCAGGCCACCGGCGTGTCCCTGGTGATCCACCCGCACAACCCCTTTGTTCCGACCTCGCACGCCAACGTGCGCTTCTTCATCGCCGAGAAGCCCGGCGAGGACCCCATCTGGTGGTTCGGCGGCGGCTTCGACCTGACGCCCTACTACGGCTTCGACGAGGACTGCATCCACTGGCACCGTACCGCCGAGGCCGCCTGCCGCCCGTTCGGCGAGCACCTCTACCCGGCGCACAAGAAGTGGTGCGACGAGTACTTCCACCTCAAGCACCGCGACGAACCGCGCGGCGTGGGCGGGCTGTTCTTCGACGACTTCAGCGAGGGCGGCTTCGAGCATGCCTTCGGCTACATGCAGAGCGTGGGCAACGCCTACCTCGACGCCTACGCCCCGATCGTCGAGCGCCGCCGCGCCACCGACTTTGGCGAGCGCGAGCGCCAGTTCCAGCTCTACCGCCGCGGGCGCTATGTCGAGTTCAACCTGGTCTACGACCGCGGTACCCTGTTCGGCCTGCAGTCGGGCGGGCGCACCGAGTCGATCCTGATGTCGCTGCCGCCGCTGGTACGCTGGGAGTACAACTACCAGCCGGCGCCCGGCACGCCCGAGGCCGAACTGTACGAACGCTATCTGAAGCCGCGCGACTGGCTCGCCGAGACTGCCGGCTGACTCCAAACACGCAAGGACCTGGCATGACCGCACCGATCGCCCCCTATCCCGCCGGCCGCCCGCGCCGAATGCGCCGCGACGGCTTCTCCCGCCGCCTGATGCGCGAACACCACCTGCGCGCGGACGACCTGATCCTGCCGGTATTCGTCACCGAGGGCGAGGGCGTGCGCGAGGCGGTGCCGTCGATGCCTGGCGTGGAACGCGTCTCCATCGACCAGCTGCTGGAAGAGGCGGCCGCCGCCGTGCGCCTGGGCATCCCGGCACTGGCGCTGTTTCCGGTGGTTCCGGGCGAGAAGAAGAGCCTGGATGCGGCCGAGGCGTGGAACCCCGAGGGCCTCGCCCAGCGCGCGGTGCGCGCACTGAAGGCGGCGCACCCGGATCTCGGCGTGATCACCGACGTCGCCCTGGACCCGTTCACCACCCACGGTCAGGACGGCATCATCGACGACGACGGCTACGTAGTGAACGACATCACCACCAAGGCCCTGGTGAAGCAGGCGCTGTCGCACGCAGCGGCCGGTGCCGACGTGGTGGCCCCCTCCGACATGATGGACGGGCGCATCGGCGCGATCCGCGGCGCCCTGGAGGACGGCGGGCACGTGCACACGCGCATCCTCGCCTACTCCGCGAAATACGCCTCCGCCTTCTACGGCCCGTTCCGCGACGCGGTGGGCTCGGCCGGCAACCTCGGCAAGGGCGGCAAGGAGACCTACCAGATGGACCCGGCCAACGGCGACGAGGCCCTGCACGAGGTCGCGCTGGATCTCGCCGAGGGGGCCGACATGGTGATGGTCAAACCGGGCATGCCGTACCTCGACGTGGTGCGCCGCATCCGCGACGAATTCCGGCGCCCGACCTTCGTCTACCACGTCTCCGGCGAGTACGCGATGCTCAAGGCCGCCGCCGAGCGCGGCTGGCTGGACGAGCGTGCCTGCGTGCTGGAGGCCCTGACCGGCATGAAGCGCGCCGGGGCCGACGGCATCCTCACCTACTATGCGCGCACCGTGGCCGAATGGCTGGCGGAGGACGCGGCGCGATGAGAGAGCCGCGTCCGGATCGCTACGCGGTGGTGGGCAACCCCATTCACCACTCGCTGTCCCCGCGCATCCACACCCTGTTCGCCGAACAGACCGGGCAACACCTCGTGTACGAAGCCCGCCAGGGCACCCCCGGGCAGTTCGCCGAGGAGGTCAACGCCTGGTTCGCCGAGGGGCTCAAGGGCCTCAACGTGACCGTTCCATTCAAGGAAGAGGCCTTCGCCCTGGCCCGGGTGCTGAGCGACCGGGCGCGCCATGCCGGGGCAGTCAACACCCTGTGGCGGGACGGCGACCACCGGATCCACGGCGACAACACCGACGGCGTCGGATTCTGTCGGGATCTCGACCGCCTCGGCTTCGACGTGCGCAATCGCCAGGTCCTGATCCTGGGGGCCGGAGGCGCCACCCGCGGCCTGCTGCAGCCGCTGCTGGAAGGCGCACCAGAGGTGCTGATCATCGCCAACCGCACCGTGGCCCGCGCCGAGGGGCTGGTGGATGCCTTCCGGGATATCGCCCCGGCCACCCGGCTCTCCGCCTGCGGCCTGGACGCCCTGCCGCAGGGTCCGTTCGACCTGGTGGTTAACGCCACCGCCACCGGTCTCGGCGACGATGCACTGGCGCTCCCCGAGCACCTCGTCCACGCGGACAGCCTGGCCTATGACCTGGTCTACGGCGCCGGCGCCAAGCGCTTCCTGGACTGGGCCGCCGGCGCGGGCTGTGTACGCGGCAGCGACGGCCTCGGCATGCTGGTGGAACAGGCGGCCGAGGCCTTCTCCATCTGGCGCGGGGTGCACCCCGAGACGGATCCCATTCTGCGTCAACTGCGTCACGAAATCGCTCCCGAATAGCCCACCCACAACCCGGGTTCATGGACGGTTCACGCGCCACAGCGCAAGCTGAACCTATTGCCCCGTATCCGCACGGGGCCAGCGAATACTGGGAGATTCATCATGCAACGCATTCTCGCCCTGGCCGTCACCAGCGCCCTGGTACTGGTGGTGGGCTGCACCACCACGGATCCGTACACCGGGGAAGAACGCGTCTCCCGAGCCACCATCGGGGCCGGCATCGGGGCCGCCACCGGTGCGGTGCTCGGTAGCGTCACCAGCAGTCGCAACCGCACCCAGCGCGCCATGATTGGCGCCGGCATCGGGGCCCTAGCCGGTGGCGCCATCGGCAACTACATGGACCGCCAGGAGGATGCCCTGCGCGAACAGCTGCGCGGCACCGGCGTGAGCGTGACCCGCGATGGCGACAACATCATCCTCAACATGCCGAGCAACATCACCTTCGATTTCGATCGCAGCGAGATCAAGCCGCAGTTCCATGACGTCCTCGACTCGGTCGCACTGGTGCTGGAGGAGTTCGATCAGACCGGGATCGAGATCGCCGGTCACACCGACAGCACCGGCCGGGTGGAATACAACATGGACCTCTCCGAGCGCCGTGCCGAGAGCGTGGGTCAGGCCCTGATCCGCCGTGGCGTGCAGCCGGTGCGGGTGCACACCATCGGCCTCGGGCCGCACCAGCCGGTCGCTACCAACGACACCGATGCGGGCCGCGAACAGAACCGCCGCGTCGAACTCACCCTGTTCCCGCTCACCGCCGACTAAACTGCACGTTCCGGCCCACCACCCCGGCGCTAGCCGAGGCCGGGCCGACCCCATTCTGGCGACGTCTCCAGCGCCTCGCGCTGGACACTCCTACCCTTCCTGCGGCAGAATCCCGATCATTCGCTGCATCGTGATTTTTCGGTGCAATCGCGTCCATTCTCGACAGGATCGCTACCGATTCCCCCTGCCATGGCGTCCATACTGCTGCTCAACGGCCCCAACCTGAACCTGCTGGGACAGCGGGAGCCGGAGCGCTACGGCGTACAGACCCTGGCGGACATCGAGACCGACCTTAAAGCCCGGGCGGAACAGGCCGGCGCAACCCTCGACTGCTTCCAGAGCAATCACGAAGGCGACCTGATCGACCGCATCCACGCCGCCGCCGGCGAGGGCGTGGAGCACATCCTGATCAATCCGGGCGGCCTGACCCACACCAGTGTCAGCCTGCGCGATGCCCTGCTGGGCGTCGCCATCCCGTTCTACGAGATCCATATCAGCAACATCCACGCCCGCGAGCCCTTCCGCCAGACCTCGCGCCTGAGCGATGTCGCCGCCGGCCTGGTCAGTGGCTTCGGCGTCATTGGCTACCGGCTGGCGCTGGATGCGGCTCTTGCAGCTATCAAGGACTAAGAGGCTTCCATGGACATTCGCAAGGTCAAGAAACTGATCGACCTGCTCGACGAGAGCGGCATCCACGAGATCGAGATCCACGAAGGCGAGGAGTCGGTGCGCATCACCCGCTCCGCCAGTGGGACGCCCATGGCCGCCGCCCCGGCCCCATTGCCCCCAGCGGCGCCCGCCGCGGCGGCCCCGACCGCAGCCCCGGCGGGCGCGACGGAGGCCGCACCGGAAATGGACGGTCATCGGGTCACCGCACCCATGGTCGGCACCTTCTACCGGGCGCCGAGCCCGGGCTCCAAGCCGTTCGTCGAGGTCGGCCAGACGGTGGAGGCCGGCGAGACCCTCTGCATCATCGAGGCCATGAAGATGCTCAACCCGATCGAGGCCGACCAGGGCGGCACCATCCGCGACATCCTGGTCGAGAACGGCAACCCGGTGGAATACGGGCAGCCGCTGTTCATCATCGGATGAACCCATCCGCCGGGCCTCACACCCCCGGCTTCGCTGGAAACAGGTTCGAGCATGTTTGAGAAAATTCTGATCGCCAACCGCGGCGAGATCGCCCTGCGGGTCCTGCGTGCCTGCCGCGAAATGGGCATTGCCACCGTCGCCGCCCACTCCAGCGCCGACCGCGACCTGAAGCACGTTCGCCTGGCGGACGAGTCGGTCTGCATCGGCCCCGCGGCCTCGGGCGAGAGCTACCTGAACATTCCCGCGCTGATCGCGGCCGCCGAGGTCACCGACGCCGGAGCGATCCACCCGGGCTACGGCTTCCTGTCGGAAAACGCGGACTTCGCCGAACGAGTGGAGTCTTCGGGCTTCGCCTTCATCGGTCCGCGCGCCGAGACCATCCGTCTGATGGGCGACAAGGTCTCCGCGAAGCAGTCGATGCTGGAGGCCAACGTGCCCTGCGTCCCCGGCTCCGGCGGCGCCCTGGGCGACGACGCGGACACCAACCTGGCGCTGGCGCGCGAGATCGGTTACCCGGTCATCATCAAGGCCGCCGCCGGCGGGGGCGGGCGCGGCATGCGTGTGGTACACACCGAGGGCGCGCTGCTGAACGCCATATCGCTGACCCGCAACGAGGCGCAGCAGGGGTTCGGCAATGACGCCCTGTACATGGAGAAGTACCTGGAACACCCGCGCCACGTGGAGTTCCAGATCCTCGCCGACAGCCACGGCAACGCCGTCTGCCTGGGCGAACGTGACTGCTCCATGCAGCGACGCCACCAGAAGGTCATCGAGGAGGCACCGGCCCCTGGCATTACCGATGACCAGCGCCAGGCCATGGCCGAACGTCTGATCCGCGCCTGTCAGGAGATCGGCTACCGCGGCGCCGGGACCTTCGAGTTCCTGTACGAGAACGGGGGCTTCTATTTCATCGAGATGAACACCCGGCTGCAGGTCGAGCACACCGTCACCGAGCAGGTCACCGGCATCGATCTGGTGCGCGAACAGATCCGCATCGCCGCCGGGGAACCCCTGGGCTACACGCAGGACGACGTGCGCATCACCGGTCACGCGATCGAGTGCCGCATCAATGCGGAAGACCCCCGTACCTTCATGCCCAGCCCCGGCACCATCCAGCAATACCACGCGCCGGGCGGACCGGGCATCCGCATGGATACCCACATCTACAACGGCTACATGGTGCCGCCGTACTACGACTCCATGATCGGCAAGCTGATCGCCCACGGCAACAGCCGCGAGATCGCGCTGGCGCGCATGCGCGGCGCCCTGGGCGAGATCGTGGTGGACGGCATCCAGACCAACGTCGCGCTGCACCACGACCTGATGATCGACGCGAACTTCCAGCGCGGCGAGACCGATATCCACTATCTCGAGAAGAAGCTCAAGGCACAGGCCTGACCCTTCCCCCTCGCGCCACGAGCCTGATGCCATGAGCCTTGCCGAACTTGAATGCCAGATCAGCCCGGAACAAGCCGAGCCGCTGGAGGACACCCTGTTCGAACTGGGTGCCGTCAGCGTCGAGCTGTTCGACGCCGCAGACGAACCCCTCTTCGAGCCGCCCCTGGGCACCCATCCCCTGTGGTCCACCGTGCGCCTGAAGGCGGTGTTCCCGGACACCACCCAGGCGGACCTCGCCGCCGCCGCGCTGGCGCGCCAAGCGCAGGCCCCGGAGGCGATCCAGGTCCAGGCGATCGAGGACCAGGACTGGGTCCGCGCCGGGCTGGACGGTCTTGGCGCCATCCATTGCGGCGGCGCACTCTGGATCGTGCCCTCCTGGGAGGATGAACCGGCGATCGAGGAAGGCACCTTCGTGCGCCTGGACCCCGGCCTTGCCTTCGGGACCGGCAATCACCCGACCACCGCGATGTGCCTGGCCGCCCTGGCCCAGCAGCCACCGCGCGATCAAGAGGTCCTCGACTACGGCTGCGGCTCTGGCATCCTCGCGATCGCCGCCCTGAAGCTGGGCGCACGCCATGCACTGGGCATCGACATCGATGAACAGGCCGTGCAAGCCACCCGCAGCAATGCCGACTCCAACGCCATCCCGCCCGCACAGCTGGAGACGGGGCTGACCGATCACCCTGTGCCCGACGCGGCCTATGACCTGGTGCTGGCCAACATCCTCGCCAAGCCGCTGATCGATCTGGCACCGGAGTTGGCTCGGGCGGCGAAACCGGGCGCACGCATCCTGCTCGCCGGGCTGCTCGAACGCCAGGCAGACGAAGTCATCGCGGCCTACTCTGACACCTTCGATATCGGCGTCGAGGACTGCCGCGAAGGCTGGGCCCTGCTCGGCGGCCGCCGGCGCTAGGGAGACGCTGAGTCATGGACGCGCCCGGCCGAGTCGATCGCTCTCAACGGCAAGGCGCCGCAAGCACAGGATCGCCCGGCTGCAGCAACGCGCCGCAAGCCCATCAGCAGGCCCCATCGGGCGAATCCTCGCGACACCTGACGCCCAGCCCGTAGGATGCTGGCCCGCTGCCCCCAATGCGGCGTCACCCACGCCCTCGCCCGCGGGGCCAAGCTCCGCCAGAGGCGAGTGCACTGCTCCAATTGCGATGCCGAGTTCGATCTGTTCCCGGCACTGGAGATCGGCGGCGCGGGCGAACGCGTGCTGGGCCAAGGGCTCCTCCCGGCACGGCAGGCGCCCCTCCACGCCATCGAGCGGGCCCCGGGCGCTGCAATCCCCCTCAACATCGAACGCCACGCAAGCCCCCTGGGCTCGGCAGACGCAACACGCCGGCGCTCCTGGCCGGGGATCGTGCTGGCCGCCGCCCTGATGCTGCTGCTGGGCGCGCAACTACTGGCAATCCCGCCCGTGGCACCGGACCGGAGTCCCCAGCTGGACCAGGCCCGGGCACAAGTGTGCGCGGCCCTCCCCTGCCCGACCTGGCACCCGCGGCGCGCCCCTGGCCAAGTCCGCACCTCGGCGCCCGATTTCTTCACCACCAGCGATGGCACTCTGCACCTGCAATTCGTGCTCGAGAGCCCGATCCGGCAGGCCTGGCCGATCCTCGATATCCGCCTGACCGACCAGCTTGGGACGCCCCATGGCACCCTCCGGCTAACCCCCGACGACTACACCGACACCCACGCACCGATGAATGCCCACTCCCCCCATTCCGTGCGTCTGGCCGTTGCCAGTCCTCATGGCCACATCACCGGCATCGAAATCCAGCCCCGGTAATTCCCGGGTCCAAGCTCGCGCGCATTCACATGGTTTCGCGATCGACCGCACCGGAAACCGCGCAGGTTAGCTGCTAGACTGACCCGCTTGCTCCCGACCCGATAGCCCCGATGCAGCTCGGAACTCACCACTTCCCCGACCCTGTCGTGTTTCTGGCGCCGATGGCCGGGGTCAGCGACCGTCCGTTTCGGTTACTGGCCCGCCGCCTGGGGGCCAGCGCGGCGGTATCCGAGATGGTGACCTCCGACACCCGACTATGGACCAGCGACAAGAGCCGCCACCGCCTGGATCATCGCCAGGAGCCGCGCCCGCGCATCGTACAGTTGCTGGGTAACGAACCCGAGGCCCTGGCCGAGGCTGCGCGCGAGAACGTGCGCCGCGGTGCCGACGTGATTGATCTGAACCTCGGCTGTCCGGCCAAGAAGGTCTGCAGCAAGGCCGCCGGATCGGCGCTACTGGGCGAGCCGGAACGGGTGCGCGAACTGCTCCAGGCGCTCACCACCGCGGTCACGGTCCCGGTGACCCTGAAGATGCGCCTGGGCCTCGACCGCGAACGGATCAACGGCGAGACCATCGCGGCCATTGCCGAGGACTGCGGCATCGCGATGCTGACCGTGCATGGCCGCACGCGGGCCGATGCCTATCGCGGAGAGACGGACTACGCCGCCATCGCGCGCATCGTCCGGGCCGTTTCCATCCCCGTGCTCGCCAATGGCGACATCACCGGCCCCGAAAAGGCCCTGCAGGTACTGGATACGACCCGTGCGGCGGGCGTGATGATCGGGCGTGCCGCCCAGGGCCAGCCCTGGCTCCCGGGCCAGATCCGGGCCGCGCTGGCGGGCGAACCGATACCGCCGGCACCCGGGCGCGCCGCCCGCCTGGCCCTGATCGAGGAGCACATTGGCGAATTGCACGCCCAATACGGCGAACCGCAGGGCGTGCGCATCGCGCGCAAGCACCTGGGCTGGTATCTTCAGGGCCTGGGTCTCGACGAGGCCCGCACCCGGGCGGCCCGGGCTGATCTTCTCGCCGCCCCCACGGCCAGCGAACAACTGTGGCGCCTTCGGGCCCACCTGACGGGAATCGCAAGCGAGGCTGCATGAGCATGAACATGCCACTCGAACAGGACCCAGAGGTCCACGAGACGCCGGTTGCAGGCGTCCTCCCGTCCGACTGTGTGCTGGCCGAGTCCGTGCGCCATGCACTGGACCAGTACTTCGAGACCCTGGATGGGCAGAGCAGCCACGATCTCTACGCGCTGGTGATGAACGAGGTGGAGCGCCCCCTCCTGGCCAGCGTGCTGGAGCGCTGCGGGGGCAACCAGAGCCGCGCGGCGGCCCTGCTCGGGCTCAACCGCGCCACCCTGCGCAAGAAGCTGCGCACCCACGGACTGGTGGGAACCAACGGGAACGGCGCCGGAGAATAACCCCCGGCGCCGGCAACCCCATGCGCCCCGATCGGGGCGCATGGGAAGGCGCTGACTAGCCCTTCCAGCCCAAGCGGGTCAGGGCCGTACGATGCAGTTCCGGGGTGGCCGCGGCCAGGACATTCGCGGTCTGCAGGTCCAGTTCGCCGCCAGAGAGGTTGGTGAACACGCCCCCCGCCTCGCGCACGATCACCGCCAGTGCGGCGATATCCAGGATATTCACGTCCGACTCGACGATCAGGTCGATGCTGCCGCGCGCCAGCAGGTGGTAGTGGTAGAAGTCGCCGTAGCCACGGGTGCGGTTCACCTCGGCCGTGATGCCGCCCAGTGCCTTCCAGCCTTCAGCATTCTGCGCCAGGGACTTGAGGTTACCGGTGGACAGGGAGGCCCGCCCCAGATCGGTGGTCTTCTCGACCGCGATCGGGTCGCCATTCAGGAACGCGCCCTGGCCCTTTTCCGCCCAGGCCCGCTCGCCGAACTGGATGCCATTGGACAGCCCCAGGATCAGGTCGCCCTTGTACATCAGCGCGATCTGGGTGGAGAAGAACGGGTAGCGACGCACGAAGCTCTTGGTGCCGTCGATCGGGTCAATCAGCCAGACATAGTCGGAATCCATGTCCGACTGCCCGGTCTCCTCGCCGTAGAAACCGTGATCCGGGAAGTGCTCGCGGATCACCTGGCGGATCGCCTGTTCGCTCTCCACGTCGGCCCGGGTCACCGGGGTATCGTCGGGTTTGGTTTCGACGTCGACACCCGCCTCGTAATAGTGGCGGATTACCTTCTCGGCGGCATCGGCGGCGGCCTGGGCGGCCTCCATGAACGCGCTTCGCGACATGTTCGTGTCCCCTCGACAAAAGCCGCTATCTTAGCATGTGGCGCCTTCGTCGCTGACCCGGCGCGACCCTGCCGCCTTCGCGGGTTGGTTGTCGCCACCGGGTCATGCCCCGATAATGCCGCCATTATTTCGAGGAGCCCGACATGTCCAAGAAGCTGCCCGACGTCAGCAATATCGAACGCCTGGAATTGTTTGGCGAAGACTACAACCCCACCGCGACCATCGAAAACGTGGAAGGCCAGAGCCTGTCGCTGCAGATCTACTATCAGCTGGCGCTGGACTTCGGCGGCATCGGCCCCAAGGCGGCCAACTCGGGGCTGCTGATGTACGGCAACCACGCCGATGACGCCCGCGCCAACCCCGGCAAGCACCCGAACATCGATCGTCTGATCGACGTGCTGAACAACGACTTCTACCTGTCGGTGAAGGCCGTCCCCAAACGCAGCAACCAGGCCGGGTAGACCGGAGCGGCGTCCGACTCAAACCCGGTTGGCGTGGATCAGGCGCCAGCCCCGGGTCGGGTGCCGGTGCAGGCGGGTGCGGCTGGCATAGTCGCATTCCAACTGGAACAGCCGCGCGTCCGGCACCCCCATCACCCAGCCCACCAGGGCGCGGATCACCCCGGCGTGCACGACCAGCAGCACGCGCTCGGCCTCCAGGGGCCGCAACGCCGCCTCGAAGCCGGTCTCCACCCGCCGCCGAAAGTCCGCCAGCGGCTCGGCCCCTGCCGGCCGCGCGTGGACTGGGTCGGCGTAGAAGGCGCGGTACTCTTCCGGCCGGTCACGCTGAAGCTCAACCCGGGTCCGCCCCTCCCAGTCGCCGAAGCCCACCTCGCGCAGATCCGGCGCCAGGGACAGCGGTAAATCCTGTCCGGCGGCGAAGCGTTCAGCGAAGGCGCGGCAACGCTGCATCGGCGAACTGACCACGTACTGCCAGCCGGCCTCGCCTTTCACCGCCTGCTCCATCTGGGCCCACCCGCGCGGGCTCAGCGGATCGTCGCAGCCATGACCGCGATAGCGCTGACCGCCCTCCGGCTCCCCGTGGCGCAACAAATCCACGATCATGCCGTCACCGCCTGTAATTCCCGCCGCAGGCGCGTCCAGTCGAAGCAGGGCCCGGGGTCCGTCTTGCGCCCCGGCGCGATGTCGCTGTGACCCACCAGCCCATCCGCGCCAATACCGGGGTAGCGTGCCCGGAGCCAGCCCACCAACCGCGCCAGTTCGGCGTACTGCGCCGGGGTGAACGGATCCTCGTCGGTCCCCTCGAGTTCGATCCCGATGGAGAAATCGTTGCAGCGCTCGCGTCCGCACCACTGCGACGCCCCTGCATGCCAGGCACGGCGGGAGAACGGCACGAACTGGGTGGCCCACCCGTCGCGGTTAATCAGCACATGGGCGGAGACATGCAACGCCGCGATCTCGGCAAAGTAGGGATGGGCCTGCGGATCCAGCCGGTTCTGGAAGAGCTCGGCGATATGCGGTCCGCCGAACTCGCCGGGCGGAAGACTGATCGCATGCACCACAATCAACTCCGGGTCCTGTCCCGGCGGGCGGGCATCCTGGTTCGGGCTTTCCACCACGCGCGCGGGCGGCCACCAGTCGATGTCGCTCGAGGTCATGGTGCCTCCTCGGGTGGGCGCGCGAGGCAGGCGGTCAGCGCCTCGCGCAGCAGGGGCAACCGGGGCGGGGCCTCCAGGCGACCGTGGTAGGCGCCCGCCTGGAACACGAACAGCGCCGGCAGATGGAAGACCTCGAATTCGCGCACCAGGGCGGTATCCGTCTCGGCGTCCACCACGAACAAGGCAGGCGCATCCGCGGCCGCCTGCCACTCCGCCAGGACCCGACCCATCACCTTGCAGGCGCCGCAGCCCCGACGGGTGAACAGAATGACCGCCGGGCCTGGCACATCCATCAGGCGCTGATGAAAATCGAACTGGGTCAGGCGCACGAGCGAACCTTCCGGTCCGGCCGACGCTGCGGTGCCCGACGCATCGGTCAATGGCTTATCCTCACCGTTACTGTCTTTATGAATGCTGAATCGTGGGTTAGTTTACGCGCCCCGTTGCGAAGGAATCGACCTGCCCGGTGTCCGAACTGAACCCCCAACAACAGGCCGCCGTGACCACCACGGACCACCCACTGCTGGTGCTGGCCGGAGCGGGGTCGGGCAAGACGCGCGTAATCACCGAGAAGATCGCACACCTGATCGAGCAGCGCGGCCTGGCCGCGCGCCAGATCGTGGCCATCACCTTCACCAACAAGGCGGCGCGCGAGATGCGCGAGCGGGTGCAGGGCCGCCTGTCGCGCGAGCAGGCACGCGGGCTCAACGTCTCCACCTTCCACACCTTCGGGCTCAACTTCCTGCGCCGCGAACTGCAGGCGGCCGGGCTGCGTGCCGGCTTTTCCATTCTTGATCCGGGCGACTGCCGGCAGTTGCTGCGGGAGATCACCTACCGCGACGACACCGGCTCCGAGGTGGACGCACTGGTCGGCCACATCAGCCGCTGGAAGAACGACCTGATGACGCCGGCGGAGGCGCTGCACGAGGCGGGTCAGATGACCGATGCCCCGGAGGCGATCGCCGCCGCCAACCTCTACCCGCGCTATGAGGACGCCCTGCGCGCCTACAACGCGGTGGACTTCGACGACCTGATCAAACGCCCGGTGGACTGCCTGCGCGACGACCCGGAGTTGCGCAACCGCTGGCAGGACCGTATCCGCCACCTGCTGGTGGACGAGTACCAGGACACCAACTCCGCGCAGTACCAACTGGTGCGCCTGCTGGTTGGCGTCAGCGATGGACTGACGGTGGTGGGCGACGACGATCAGTCGATCTACGCCTGGCGTGGGGCACGCCCGGAGAACCTCGTGCGCCTACAGGACGACTTCCCGCGCCTGGAGGTGATCAAGCTGGAGCAGAACTACCGCTCCACCAACCGCATCCTGCACACGGCGAACGCGCTGATCGCGAACAACCCGCACGTGTTCGAGAAGCGCTTGTGGAGTGCGCTCGGCGAGGGCGAGAAGATTGAGGTCATCGGCTGCTCCGACGCCGACACCGAGGCCGCACGCGTGGTCTCCGAGCTGATGCGCCGGCGTTTCCGTCACAATGCGGGCTGGGGGGATTTCGCGATCCTCTACCGCAGCAACCACCAGTCCAGGCTGTTCGAGAAGCTCCTGCGCGAGCAGGGCATCCCCTACCGCCTGAGCGGCGGCCAGTCGTTCTTCGAGAAGGCCGAGATCAAGGACCTGGTTGCCTACCTGCGCCTGCTCGCCAACCCGGACGACAACACCGCGTTCCTGCGCGTGGTCAACGTCCCGCGCCGCGAGATCGGGCCAGCCACCCTGGAAAAGCTCGGCCACTACGCCAACCAGCGCGGCACCTCCCTGTTGCAGGCCGCCCGCGGCGCCGGTCTTTCCGAATACATGGATGCCCGCGCCCAGGCCCGGCTGGAGCGCTTTACTGACTGGATTGACGGCTTCCAGCGCCGCGGCGCGGAAGAGTCCCCGGACGTCCTGCTACGCGCCCTGGTCGAAGACATCGACTACGAATCCTGGCTGTTGGAGAACAGCCCCAACCCGCGCGCAGCGACCCGGCGCATGGACAACGTGCGCGAATTCATCGACTGGGTCGGGCGCATGGGCGGAGCGAACACCACGGCCGAATACGGTGATGACGAGGCCGAGGACACCCGCAGCATGGGTCTTGCCGACATCGTCAATCGCATCAGCCTGATGGACATCCTCGACCGCAACCGGGATTCCCAGGACGGCAACGAGTCGGTACAGCTGCTGACCCTGCACACCGCCAAGGGCCTGGAGTTTCCGCATGTCTGCCTGGTCGGCTTCGAGGAGGAATTGCTGCCACACCGCGTCAGCGTCGAAGACGACTCCATCGAGGAGGAGCGCCGCCTGGCCTATGTCGGCCTGACCCGCGCCCAGCAAACCCTCCTGATCACCTACGCCCAAAGCCGAAGCCGCTACGGCGAAAGCATCGATTGCGAGCCCTCGCGCTTTCTCGACGAACTCCCCGGGGAGCATCTCGACTGGCCCGACGCCAAGCCGCCGGACCCCGAGACCCAGCAGCTCACCGCCCGCGCCCACCTCGCCGGCCTGAAGGCCATGCTGGAAAAATAGGGCCCCTTAGAGATTCAGGCCTCGCACCGCCGGACTTACACTCAAGAAGGCTTCAGCAGCTTCAGGCCGACGCGGGTGATGCGGGCGCCGTCCATCTCGCGGATGACCAGGCGCATCGGGCCGAGATCGACGGCATCGCCGACGACCGGTTCGGCCTGGAGCTCGCGACGCAGATAGACCTCCAGGGTTTCACCCTGGCGTTCGGGCGGGACCGGGGCGCCATAGGCCATGCCGACTGCGCCCAACTGGGCGTCGCCGTTGAGCGCGAATTCGCCGAACACGCTGCGCTCGGTGAGGCGTTCCGGCACCTCGTCCTTGGGCACGAACAGGCGGTCGAGGTCATGCAGATCCGCGGGCGTGACCATGATGTAGAGATGGTCGCCGGCGTGCAGATCCAGCAGCTCCAGGGTCTCGAGCAATTTGCCCTTGCGCAGATGCGCCACCACCCGTGCGCTGCCCGGCAAGCGGAAGTTCGACCAGGCCTCGCGCACCACCGGGGTGGTCTCCGCCAGACGGTAGCCGACCAGCTCCATCTCCTGCTGCCCCGGGATGTCGAGCTCGGTGCGCTGCACCCGCGCGGTGGTGGGGGGCAACTCCAGCCCCAGCCAGCGCGCCGAGGTCGCGACGGTCCAGCCCTGCACCAGCAGCGAGATCAGCACGACGAAGAACACCACGTGGAAGAAGTAGCCAGCCAGTTCCAGCCCGGCCAGCAAGGGGAACAGCGCGAGGATAATCGGCACCGCCCCGCGCAGACCAACCCAGGAGATGAACACCTGCTCGCGCCAGGGAAAGCGGAATGGGTAGAGGCAAATCCACACCGCCAGCGGCCGCGCGATCAGGATCAGCACGGCGGCGACCAGGCCGGCGTCCAGCGCCACCGGCGGGAGCTCGGACGGGGCGACGATCATGCCCAGCATCAGGAACATGCCGATCTGCGCCAGCGAGGCGATGCCGTCGTGGAAGCGCTTGATGTTCTGCGAGGCCTCCAGCGGTCGGTTGCCGAGCAGCAGCCCCGCCAGGTACACGGCGAGGAACCCGGAACCGCCGACCAGCCCGGTGAGCCCGAAGATGGCCAGTGCCCCGGCCATGGCAAACAGCGGATAAAGCCCGGCCGCCATCGGCACCCGGTTGATCAGCGCGAGCAGGGCAAAGCCGCCACCCACCCCGAGCAACGCGCCCAGGCCCATCTGCTGGACGAACTCCACCAGCACCACCAGACCGAACTGCTGTTCCGGCATCAGCAGCAGTTCGATCAGCACAATGGTGAGGAAGATCGCCATCGGGTCGTTGGAGCCGGACTCGATTTCGAGCGTGGCGCCGACCCGGCTCTTCAGCTCCAGCCCACGCGAGCGCAGCAGGGAGAACACCGCCGCCGCATCGGTGGACCCGACAATCGCCCCGAGCAGCAGCCCCTCCAGCCAGGACAGTCCCAGCCACCACACGGCGAACGCCCCGGTCAGCCCCGAGGTGACGATGACCCCGAGTGTGGCCAGCCCCAGCGCCGGCTTCAGCCCGATGCGGAAATTGCGCGCCGGTGTGCGCATCCCGCCGTCGAACAGGATGATCGCCAGCGCCGCCGAGCCGATCAGATAGGCAACGGTGATATTCTCGAACACCAGACCGCCCGGGCCTTCCGGGCCCAGCAGCATCCCGATGACCAGGAACACCAGCAACAGGGGCACACCCAGCCGCGAGGTGATCACGCTCGAAAGGATGCTCCCCAGCAGCACGATCGCGGCCAGGAAGATGATCTGGTTGGAGAGGTCCATGCGCCAATCATACCGGAACACCCCCGCATCCCGACGGCGCTCCACCCGCTGGAGAGAGGCTGGCCTGCTGGCCACGGCACTCCTGTGCGTGGCGGTCGCCAGCCCAACCAGCCTGGCCGGGAGCGGCGTCGATGCCTTGCACTTCGAATTCGAGAACGACCTGTTCGGGGGCGAGGATCGCTACTACACCAACGGGGTTCGCATCGGCTGGACGCGCAGCGAGGAACGCGTGCCACCGTGGCTGCGGACTGTGGCGGACAGCCTGCCGTTCTTCATCCGTCGCGAGGAGCCCGAACGCCTGAAGGCGGCGATCCACCTGGGTCAGAACATGTACACCCCGGAGGATATCGAGCGCACGACGCCGGACCCGGATGATCGCCCCTACGCCGGCTGGCTGTACCTGAATTTCAGCATGGCCGCGGAACACGACAACCGCCTGGACCGCCTGCAGGTCACGCTGGGCACGGTCGGCCCGGCCTCCCTGGCCGAACGCACCCAGAGGGAGGTCCACAGCTGGTCCAGCGCACCGGAGCCAAAAGGATGGGATCACCAGATCGGCAATGAACCGACGCTGATGCTGGCCTACGAACGCCAGCTGCGCGGCCGGTCACACCGCACGCCAAACGGCTGGGGCGCCGACCTGACCCCGCACTGGGGCGCGGCTGCCGGAACCCCCTTCACCTTCGCGAATGCCGGTGCCATCGTGCGCGCGGGGCGCAACCTGCCGGGCGATTACGGCCCGCCCCGGATCCGCCCGGCCCTGTCCGGCACCCACACCTTCGAGACCACCGCGCGCGTCGGCGGCTATGCGTTTGCCGGTATCGACACGCGGCTGATGCTCTACGACCTGTTCCTGGACGGCCCAGTCTTTCGTGACGGGCCCTCGGTGGACAAACACCCCGTGGTGGGCGAACTCACCGCCGGGGTCGTGTTTCATGTAGGCGGGGTGCGCCTGGGCTACACCCATGTCTGGCGCTCGCGCGAGTTCAGCGGGCAGGCCAAGGGCGCGGCCGAGTTCGGCTCGCTGCACGCCACCTGGCAGTTCTGAACACAGGGATTCAGAACACCGCGGCCTCGACATCCGGGTACGTGGTAGCCACCGACCGGTCGATCTTGTCGTCGAAGCCGGGGTAGTGATCGATCAGGTCACCCATGCGCTCGCGCACCAGCGGCACGGTCTCGAAAGCGGCCAGCCCCTGTTCCACACCTTCCTCGATCCCCTCCCAAAGCGTGACCAGATAACGCTGCAGCCGGGCCAGCGTCTGCGCATCCTCCAGCCGACCGTGGCCGGGTACGACCACCGCCGGCTCCAGCGCGATCAGCTCGTCCAGCAGGTCGATCCATTGCGCGACATCGCCATCCCAGACCGACGGCGCACGATCGCTGTAGACCACGTCCCCGGCCAGCAGGACCCGCGTCTGCGGCAGCCAGATGCTCAGATCGCCCGGCGAATGGGCACCCCCGGAGGGAAGAATCACCACCTCGGTGCCGCCAAGGTCACGGGTGATACGCTCGTCCACCGCAACATTCGGCAACAGCGGCGTGGTGTCACCGGTCGCGCCCTCGGTCATCTCGCGGAAATTCTCGACCCAGCCTTCGGCCTCCGTCTCCATACGCGCGGTCGCGGCGGAACCGGCCATGATCTCCGGGTCGGAATCGGCGAAGGCGTGGTTGCCCAGCCAGTGATCCCCGTGGCTGTGGCTGTTCACGATCCAGCGCACCGGCTGACCCGTGACCTCGGCAATCGCCTCGCGCAGCGCCACACCCATGGTCTCGGAGGAGCCCGTGTCGAATACCAGCACGCCGTCGTCGGCCACCACGAACGCCATGTTCGCGTTCCAGCCGAGGTTCTCGCGACTGGGGAGATCCCGCGCCGGCGTCATCACCGCATAGACGCCCGGCGCCACCGCCTCGGGCGTCATCGCGTAGTCCTCGGGCGCGGCCGCGTCCGACTCCCCCGCGATGGAGGCCTGCGGTAGGGCAACCGCCGAGACTACCAGCGCCAGCACACCCAACCCGGTCCATCCGCTCATCGTCCGCTCCTTCTATCGGCAAAAATGTATCGGCAAAAATGCCGCTCAAACCCATTTCATAGACTGCACCCGATCACGGAAGTGCCGCCCCGAGCAGTCGTGACCGGCAGCCGACCGTGCTGCGGACACGAATGCGTTAGCATTCCGGAGATCCCCCCTGCACGGAGCCTGCTGTGCGCCGAATCTCCCGCACCTTCCTGACCGGCCTGGCCGCGATCCTCCCGGCCGCGATCACGCTGGCCCTGCTGTGGTGGCTGGGCAGCACCGCCGAGGATGTCCTCGGGGGCCTGCTGCAGGCCGTCCTGCCGGATCTGCTCTACTTCCCGGGCATGGGGATCCTGGCCGGCATCGGCCTGATCTTCGGCCTCGGGGTGTTGCTGCAGGCCTATGTCGTGCGCTGGCTGTTCGACTGGCTGGAGGGCCTGATGCAGCGCATCCCCGTGATCAAGACGATCCACGGCACCGTGCGCGACGTCACCAACCTGCTCTCCGGCGACATCCATCAGCGCTTCGGGAAGGCCGTGCTCGTCACGTTCCCCGGCACCGACTTCAAACTGGTCGGCTTTGTCACCCGCGAGGACTTCGAGGGCCTGCCGGACAACCTGGGGGGGCCGGAGACGCTCGCGGTCTACATGCCCATGAGCTACCAGATCGGCGGCTACACCCTGATGCTGCCGCGCGAGCGGGTCGAGCCGCTGGACCTGCCGCTGGAGGATGCGATGCGCTACGCCCTGACCGCCGGCGTCTCCGCGCGCCAGGACAAAGGCTAAGGAGACGCTGATCAATTCGCACGTCCGCGTTGGTGCCCCATTTTTTCCGAGACAAGGCGCGGTGCGCAGTGCCGTAGTCACTCTACGGTCAAGCGGCGCAACGCAGAATCGGGGAAAATGGGGCGCCAACCCCTTGAGGGCTCGGCCGATTTTGCCCGCTGACGGCGTTGCGGCTCGCTTATGTAGCTCGGCTACACTTCGCTCGCCGCGCCTTGTCATCGAGCAAAATCGACTCGAGCGCGAACGTGCGAATTAATCAGCGTCTCCTTAAGGGGTAGAATCCGGCGCATGACGGAACACGACACCCAGCCCCGGATACTGGTCGGCGTCAGCGGCGGCATCGCCGCCTACAAGGCCTGCGAGCTGGTGCGCGAGCTCAAGCGCGCCGGCTGCGCGGTGCGCGTGGTGATGACCGCGGGTGCCCGCGCCTTCGTGACCCCGCTGACCTTCCAGGCCCTGTCCGGCGCGCCGGTGCGCACCGAACTGCTGGATGCCGAGGCCGAATCCGGCATGGACCATATCGCCCTGGCGCGCTGGGCCGATCGCATCGTGGTCGCCCCCGCGAGCGCCAACCTGATCGCCCGCTACGCCCAGGGCCTGGCGGACGACCTGCTGAGTACCCTGCTGCTGGCCACCACCGCGCCGGTCACCCTGGCGCCGGCGATGAACCACCGCATGTGGGCACACCCGGCCACGCAGGCCAACATTGCGACCCTGGTCGAACGCGGCGTGACCCTGATCGGACCCGACAGCGGCGACCAGGCCTGCGGCGAGCAGGGCGAAGGCCGCCTGCGCGAGCCGGCCGCGATCGCGCGCGAACTGCTGCAGCCAGCAGACGCCCCGCTAGCCGGTCGCCAGGTGCTGATCACCGCCGGCCCCACCTTCGAACCCATCGACCCCGTGCGCTTCATCGGCAACCGCAGCTCCGGGCGCATGGGCTTCGCCCTGGCCGCGGCCGCGCGTGATGCCGGGGCACGCGTGACCCTGGTGCATGGCCCCACCGCACAGGCCGTGCCCGCCGGCGTCGAGGGCGTTGCCACCGAAACCGCCGCCACCATGCACGCCGCGGTGATGGAACGCCTGCCCGCGACCGACATCCTGATCGCGGCGGCGGCCGTGGCCGACTACCGCCCGGCCAAACCACAGGCCCAGAAGATCAAGAAATCCGACCCCACGATGCATCTGGCCCTGGAACGCACCCAGGACATCCTCGCCGACGCCGCGCGCCAGGCGGCCACGCTCCCCCGGCGCCCGTTCCTGGTGGGCTTCGCGGCCGAGACCGAGGACCTGCGCGAGCACGCCGAGACCAAGCGCCGAAACAAGGGGCTCGACCTGATCGCGGCCAATCGCGTCGGCGAAGGCCTCGCCTTCGGCACCGCCGACAACGAGCTGCTGTGCCTGTGGGAGGGCGGCGAGCGCACGCTGCCGAACCAGCCCAAGGCCCAACTGGCGCGCGCGCTGATCGACCTGGTCATCGAGCGCCTGAACCCACGCGAAACAGATTAGTCATTGCCAAGGAACCCCGAATGCCCGTCCCCGAGATTGACCTGAAGATCCTCGACCCACGCATGGGCGCGGACTTCCCGCTGCCCGCCCCGGCCACCGACGGCTCTGCCGGCGTGGACCTGCGGGCAATGATCGAGGCCCCGCTGACGCTGGAGCCGGGCACGGCCGAGCTGATCCCCACCGGGCTGTCGATCCACATCGAGGATCCGGGCTATGCCGGGATGATCCTTCCGCGCTCCGGGCTCGGGCACAAGCACGGCCTGGTGCTGGGGAATCTCGTGGGCCTGATCGACGCCGACTACCAGGGCCCGCTGATGGTCTCCTGCTGGAACCGGGGCGCGAGCGCCTACACACTCGAGATCGGCGAGCGCCTGGCGCAGCTCGTCATCGTCCCGGTCATCCAGCCGAAATTCCGCGTGGTCGAGGACTTCGAAGAGACCACCCGCGGCGCGGGCGGCTTCGGGTCTTCGGGCCGGGGCTGACCCCGGCCCGGCACCCCAACCGCATCAGGTCTCCAGCGCGGAGGCGGGCCCGAAGAACTCGTAGTTCACCCGGTCGTCCGGGATACCCAGCCCGCGCAGGTGGGCGCGCACCTGCTGCATGAAGGGCTTCGGTCCCAGGAAATAGACATCCACCTCGCGGCTGTCGGGCAGCCACTCGGCGAGCTGCTCCCGGGTCAGGAAGCCTTCCGCGTGCGGCTGGTCGCCGGCACGCGGTTCGCTGTAGCAATAACGACGCGTCAGACCGGACACCTGTTCTGCCTGACGTTCCACCCAGTCGTGGAACGCGTGCACGCCACCGTGTCGCGCACAGTGGAGAAAGTGCACCTCGCGACCGTCGGCCAGCGCCGCCTCGGTCATCGCCACCGCCGGCGTAATCCCGACTCCCGCGGTCACGAAGGCCACGGGGCGATCCGACGCCCGCAGCACGAAATCGCCGGCCGGCGGGAAGACATCCAGCACGTCGCCCTCCTGAACCCGGTCATGCAGGAACGTCGAGGCGACACCGCCCGGCTCGCGCTTGACGCTGATGCGCAGGGTCTTGCCGTTCGCCGCCGCCGACAGGGAATAGTTCCGCCGTACCTCCTTGCCGTCGATCAGCAGGCGCAGCCCGAGGTATTGCCCTGGCTGGTGCGGCGGAACGGGCTGACCGTCCACCGGCTGCAGATAGAACGAGGTGATCTCCTCGCTCTCGGGGAACTTGCGCTCCACACGAAAGGCGCGGGCACCACGCCAGCCGCCGGGTTGCTGTTCGTGCGCGGTGTACACGCCCTCTTCGGCCTCGATCAGGATGTCGGCCAGTTGCTGATAGGCCGCGCCCCAGGCCTCCAGCACCGCATCGGTCGCGACCTCCTCGCCCAGCACCTCGCGCATGGCCTGCAACAAGCAGGTGCCGACAATCGGGTAATGCTCGGGCTGCACCTGCAACGACACGTGCTTGTTGACGATCTGGCCCACCAGCGGGCCCAGGGCCTCCAGTCGGTCGATGTGCCGTGCATAGTTCAGGACCGCATTGGCAAGGGCCCGTGCCTGCTCGCCACTGGCCTGATGCGCCTGGTTGAACAGCGGCTGCACCTCCGGGTAGTCGCGCAGCATGATCTCGTAGAAGTGACGGGTGAGGGCTTCGCCGCCGGATTCCAGCAGCGGCACGGTTTGCTGGATGATCGCCTTCTGTTCGGTCGAGAGCATGGGACACCTTCATTTGTTGTATGTGGTGCGCAGCTTTATACCCGCCACGGCGTCACCGGTCAAACCATGCATATCGAATCGACCTTCAAGGAGACGCTGACCATGACCGCCCCGACGCACCCGCAAGGCGGGGTGCTAAACTGCGCGGCTGCGAAACCCGACAACCGGACCCGCCATGGATACCCAGACGGCCCATTCCGTTGCCCACGTACTGATTGAAGCGCTGCCCTATATCCAGCGCTTCGCAGGCAAGACCATCGTGATCAAGTACGGCGGCAACGCCATGACCGAGGACCACCTGAAGGCCTCGTTCGCGCGTGACATCGTTCTGCTCAAGCAGGTCGGCGTGAATCCAGTGGTCGTGCATGGCGGCGGACCGCAGATCGGCGAACTGCTGAAACGCCTGGGCAAGGAGACGGAATTCGTCAACGGCCTGCGCGTGACCGACCGCGAGACCATGGACGTGGTGCAGATGGTGCTCGGCGGGCTGGTGAACCAGGAGATCGTGTCGCTGATCAACCGCTTCGGCGGCCGGGCCGTCGGCCTGACCGGCAAGGACGGGCAGATGATCCGCGCGACCCCGTTGCGCGACTACGGCGCGGCCGAGGGCGAACCCAGCGTCGACCTGGGCCATGTCGGCCAGGTGGAAGGCGTGGACCCGAGCATTGTCCACACCCTGGATCAGAGCGACTTCATCCCGGTCATCGCCCCGATCGGCTTCGACCGCGACGGCAAGGCCTACAACATCAATGCCGACACCGCGGCCGAGAAGCTCGCCGTGGTGCTGGATGCGGAGAAGCTGTTCCTGCTGACCAACACCCCGGGTGTGCTCGACGGCAGCGGGGCGCTGCTACCGCGCCTGGCCGCGCCGGAGGTGGATGCCATGATCCGCGACGGCACCATCCACGGCGGCATGATCCCGAAGATCCGCTGCGCCCTGGATGCCGTGCGCAGTGGCGTGAACGCCACCCACATCGTGGACGGCCGAGTGGAACACGCGGTACTGCTGGAGCTACTGACCGACCAGGGTGTGGGGACGTTGATCAGTCGTTAACGCGGCCATTCAGCACCAGTTGCTGAAAGTCGCGGCGGTCCAGATCCAGGCGCTCGTGGATCGCGGACAGGCGCTCACGCTGCCCCCGACGGTACTGGCGCTCGCGAGCAATGCGCGCGTCCAGCTCGTCCAGCTCCGCCCGGTAACGATCCGCCAGCGGGGAGTTTTCATTGGCGCCGTCCAGCTGCCGGCGGATGCGCTCGCGTTCACGCAGCAGGGTCCTTTCCTGGGCCTCGCTGCGCAGGACGTTGCCACCAATCGAACGCTCGCGGCGCTCGCGCAGCTCCTCGATCTCCTCCAGCGAGGTGTAAGCCCGGCGCAACTGGTGCTCGCGCGCAACTCGATCCTGTCGCGCGCGCTGCGTCGCCTCCAGGTTGCGTTCCGCCTGCTCGCGCTCGGCCGCGGCCTGCGCCCGCTCCTCGGCGCTCATCGGGGCCGGCAGGATCTCGCGCATGCGCCCCTCGGAGTCGTAGATGCGGCGTTCGCGCTGGCTGGTCTCGGGCTGCGGGGTGCTGGAATAGTGTACGGTCCCGTTATCATCCACCCAGCGGTAGATATCCGCCTGGACCGGGACCGCGAGCCCCAGCAACAACGCACCGGCCAGCGCCGGGCGAAAAACCCCTGACCGCTGCCCGTTCCACACACCCCAAATGACCATTTTCGAACACCTCGGACTCGTCTTCATCGCCATCGTGGCCAACGGGTTCTCCGCGTTGGCCGGTGGCGGGGCGGGCCTTTTGCAATTGCCCGCCCTGATTTTTCTGGGCCTTCCCTACCCCGTGGCACTGGCCACCCATAAAATCGCATCCGTGGCTCTGGGTGCCGGTGCCGGCCTGCGCCACGTCAAGAAAAGCACATTCGCGCCCAGGCGCCTAGCCATTATCCTGCTGGCCGGTCTGCCTGGGGTGTTAATCGGTGCCTGGCTGGTGTTGGGGATCCCGCCGCGGGCCGGCGAAATCGCCCTGGGCCTGCTGACCATCGGCCTCGGCTGGTACTCCTGGCGCCGCCCGCAGCTCGGGCAGGTGGTGCGCGAGATCGGCTTTTCCTGGAGCCACGCCCTGATCGGCGCGGCCGGTCTGTTCCTGATCGGCATCCTGAACGGCTCGCTGGCCTCGGGCACGGGGCTGATGGTCACCCTGTGGCTGGTGCGCTGGTACGGCATGAACTATACCCAGGCGGTCGCCTACACCATGGTCCTGGTCGGCCTGGTCTGGAACGGGGCGGGCGCCCTGATGCTCGGGACGCTCGGGACGGTGCAGTGGGACTGGCTGCCGGCACTGCTGGTGGGCAGTTTTGTTGGCGGATATCTGGGCGCCTGGGCGGCCCAGCACTACGGCAACCGCCTGGTCAAACGCGCCTTCGAGGTCGTCACCGTCCTCACCGGGATCGCCCTGCTGCTGCCCGTGCCCTGACGCCCTGCCTCACCAGGGCAATCCACCATGAAGCACACGAAGGCACGAAAGGGGAACATGCCCTTCGTGCAGGAAGGGCATGGCCTGGAAGTGATTGGCCGTCCCCGCAAATCCGCAGAGCGAAATGGGTTTGGCGGCAACATCCACTCACTCCGCGATCTTCGATCCCTCCGTGGCGCAACGGCCTTGGCCCTTCTTCGGGCCTTCACGCGCTCGGCGCTAGCAAACGCGGGCTATTCTTCGGCGTCGCCCGGGCTTTCGCAGCGGTTGAGGAGGTCGAAATGCTCGATCCCTTCGAGGAGGCCCCGCGCGTGCGTGGCCCCGGCGAAGAAGATGCGCTGGAAGCCGCGCAGGCTCTCCAGCTCTGGCTGGTGGTTGCCCACCACCGTCCCCAGCAGGCGCCCGCGCAGCATGTCCTCGTCGTTGCCAGAATCGCCGGCGACCAGCACGTGCTCCAGCGGGATGCCCCACTTGTCGGAGAGATAGCGCACCGCCAGGCCCTTGGAGGCGCGCACCGGCAGCAGGTCGAGGAACCGGTCGTGCGAGTAGATCACCCGGGCGTGCAGGTCCTCGCGGTACAGCCGGGTCTCCACCGCCTTCGCATCCAGACTGCCGGGCGGCTCGACGAAAAAGCTGACCTTGAATGCGCGCTGGTCCACATCCGGCTGAAGGACCAGATTTTTCTCCTGCTGCAGACATTCGCGCAGCCGGTCCGGCTCCCAGCGATGACTGATATGGCGCGCCCAGCCACGATCCTCGGTCTGCTTGGTGCCGTAATGAATCTCGCTGCCCACCGAGGTGATCCAGACGTCCGGGGTGGGCACGCCATGCTCCTCGAGGATCGCCGCGGCCGAATCGATGCGCCGTCCCGTGGCCACGCCGAAGGCGACACGCTTGCGATTGCGCTTGAGCCAGGCGACGAAGGCACGAGTGGCCTTGTCATCGCCCAGCAGGGTGTTGTCGATGTCGGTGATCACGGCGCGATCCATCTGCGCCAGATGACCGGAGACCCGGCGCTCGTGGTGGCGCTCCTGGCGCACCTCGCGGGTCAGCGACTTCACCAGCTTGACGTATTTCTCGGCGTGGCCGTCCCAGGAATAGTGCTGGCGCACGCCCTTGAGCCCGGCGCGCGAGTAACGCTGCCAGCGCGGACGATCCGCGAGGATGGCCTGGATCGCGTCGGCGATGCCCTCCGGATCCAGCGGATCGATCAACTGTCCGTTGTGGCAGCGCGAGATGATCTCCTCCGGTCCGCCGTCGTTGGTGGCCACGATGGGGGCGCCGCTGGCCGCGGCCTCGATCAGGGTCAGGCCGAAGGGCTCGGTCAGCGCCGGGTTCACGAATACGCCCTTGCTGGAGGCCACCAGGCGGTAGAGATCCGGCACGTCGTCGGAGTCGTGGTGCTTCGGGTAGGCCACCAGGCCATGCAGGTCGTGGCGATCGATCCGCAGGAGCAGATCGGTCATGACGTCGCGCGCGCCCTTGTCGAGGTCGGCGATGTCGTCACGGTTACCGGCAACGATCAGCAGGTTCGCGTTCTCGCGCAGCCAGTCATTCCCGGCGTAGGCCTCCAACAGGCCGCGGATGTTCTTGCGCTCGTCGGCGCGCGACAGGGCCATGATCAGCGGGCGGTCAGGGGTTTCCAGGAAGCGCCGGACCGCGGCCCAGATCGGCGGCTTGCGCTGACCCCGCTTCGGCGGATGGAAGCGCGTCAGGTCGGTGCCCGGCGGAATCACCTCCATGCGCTCCGGCTGATAGTTGTCGTAGGTCGCGTACTGTTCGCCAATCTCCTGGCGGGTACTGGCAATCACGCGGTGGGCATGAGCCAGCGCCTCCTCCTCCGCATGAATGCGGGTGGAGATGTTGTAGCGCGCCTCGATGTCGGCGTCCGACATCCCGCTCTCGCGCAGGCGTTCGCGCTTGACCCGCCCTAGCGAGTGGCCGGTCTGCAGCATCGGTGCGCCCAGCAGGTTCGACAGCTGCACCGCGACATGCCCGGCATCGGCGTAATGCCCGTGGATCACGTCCGGCCGCAGCCCCACCCGCCGGATATGCCCCAGGGCGTTGTCGGCGAAGCAGTCCAGATAGGGCCAGAGCTTCTCCTTGCGCAGGTAGCGCCGCGGGCCGCAGTCCAGACGCACGATATGGGCCCCGTCGCCCAGGTCTTCTTCCGGTTCGGCGTAGTCGGCGGATACCTTGCTGTCGACCACCCGCCGGGTCAGCAGGTCAACCCGGCCGACCTGCGGGTGGCGGGCCAGCGCGCGCGCGAGCTCGACCACGTAGAGCGTCTGCCCGCCGGTGTCGGCGTCGCGACCCAGCTCCAGCTCCCGTCCGCGGATCAGGCCGTGGACACTGATCAGGACGAGATAAAGGCCTTCACCGTCGCGTGACTTGCTCTGGGTCTTTTTCATGGCACCTCGGGTTCCGGGCTGTCGAACAGGCTGAGGGTCTCGGGGTTGTCGATCAGGCCCTGCGAAACAAGCACCGCGGTCGCCGACCAGGTCTGGCGATAGTTGGCGCGCCGGCCGACCAGACGACCATGGCGCCCGTCGTAGTACTCCGGCCAGTTATCGCGATACAGGCGCTCGGCCGCGACCGCATGCACGCTACGCGCGAGATCCGGCCGCCCGACGCGCAGGGCCGCGCCGGTGAACGCCCACAACAGTGCCGGCCAGTTGCCGCCGTTGTGGTAGGACCACGGGGTATTCTTGGGATCGGACCCGGTCAACAGGCGCCACTCCTCGCCCACCATCGCCGGATAGCAGATCTTGACCGGCATGGTCCCGATCAGGTCCTCGAAGCGCTGCTCGAAGGTCTGCATGATCGAACGCGACTGGTGCTCGTCGGCCAGCCCGAACAGGACCGCCAGCAGGTTGCCGAAACTGAAGAAGCGAAAGTCCATGCGTCCGGGGCCGAGGTTGCCGACCAGGTACCCGCTCTCCGAAGGGATCCAGTCCACCAGCCAGTCGGGGATGCTCTCGGGATAGATGTTCAGCGAGTTCTCGGACTCGTGGCCGAAGTGCTCGGTGCGATAGCGATGGATATCGTTCAGCCGCTCGAGATCCAGCCAGTAGTAATTGCGAATGTAATCGGACAGCTGCCGCGTACGAATCGCGGACTGCTCGCACAAGAGCTCCGAGTCCTTGTCGCAGGGTTCGAGCATCGCCAGCGAGGCCTTCAGCATCCCGTAGAACAGGGCCTGGATCTCCAGCGGGTGGCCGAACACCCCCATGCGCCGATCGATCATGAAGCTGCCGTCCGGCACCAGCAGGGTCGGGAAGACCTCGAAACGGTCCTGCAGGCAGATGCTCAGGATCAAGCGGATGCCGCGCTGCACATCGGCACTCTTGATGAAATCGGTATCGCCGGTGCGGTTCTGGTAGGCCCGCAGCAGCAGCACCCACCACATCATCGAGTCGACCGGCGCCACACGCCCGATCGCGCGATCGCCGAAGTCCGCCGCCAGGGACTCGCGCCCGTTCTCGTCGGTGAACACGCGGAAGCTCGCCGGCATCACCCGCGGCAGGCGGCGATGGCCCTCGATCTCTTCCTGGGTATCGCGGATCTGCAGGATCAGCGCGAGGAAGTCGCGCACCACCTCGGGCTCGTCGTTCAGCAGATAGACCAGCCCCGAGGGCACGAAGTCGCGGATGAAGCAGTCGGCATAGTTTTCCGCAGGCGCCCGCTCGTCCAGGCTGGCCACCGTGCCCACCGTGCGCCCGCGATAGCGCACCTCGGCATCGTGCAGCAGCTGGTAGGCGGATTCGAGCGTCGGATTGCGGGCGTCGGGCGGGAGCTGATTCATAAACACCGAGTCTATGGAAACCCGTGCGTTTGTGCACGCACCCCAGCCACTTGCCACCCCCCCCATAAACTTCATACGATCTGCATCATAAAGAGCGAAAGCGATTACTTACTTGCATGCAACGAAAATCCGGCGACGAACGGCGCGAAGAGATCGTTCAGGCCCTACTCGACCTGACAGCCGAACGCGGGGCACGGGACGTCTCCACCCAGGCCATTGCCGATCGGGTGGGCATCGCCCAGCCCACGATCTTCCGGCATTTCCCAACCCGCGACGCGATCTTCCGCGCGGCGCTGGAGTCCATCGGCCGCAGGCTCCTGGACGTACTCACACCGATGCTGTCCGGACGCGGCTCGGCAGACGTCCGCCTGCGCAACCTCCTGACCCGACAATTGCGATTCATCAGTCGGCGCAAGGGGCTGCCGCGCCTGATCTTCTCCGAACGCCTGCACCTGGAAGACCCCGAGTTGAAGGCCGTGGTCCGCGACATCATCGACCGTTACACCTCCCGGCTGGAGGAACTGCTCCGGGAAGGCGTCACCCAGGGATGCTTTCGCCAGGACATGGAAACCGCCGAAACCGCCCGCCTGATCGTGGCGATGATCCAGGGGCTGGTCATGCGCTGGTCACTCTCCGATTTCGAGTTTCCGCTCGACCAGCAGGGCGACGTGCTGTGGCGACTGCTGGAGCCTGCATTGCGAGCACCGCAGGACCAACCGACTCAGGCACCCGGCCCGCACCCGAACACATTCGACTAACCCGAGGAGACTGGATATGTCCTTCACCCGTGCCACCCTGGTCGTCGCCGTTCTCGCCATGCCCCTGGCTAGCACTGCGTCGGCCGATACCTTCCAGTCCGTGATGCAGGGGCTCACGGACGACATGAACCGGGTCCAGTCCGCGTTGTTCGTCGAGGACTTCACTGCCATCACCGAGGCAGCCGAGGCGATCGCAGATCATCCGAAGCCCTCGCTCGGCGAACGTCGCCGTGTCCTGTCGGCAGTAGGGTCCCGGGTCAGCGAGTTCCGTGCGCTGGATCAACGAGTGCACGGTGCCGCCGAAGGGCTTGCCGACGCGGCGCGTGACCAGGATCTGGACAAGTCCATCCGCTACCACGGCAGGCTCGTAAATGCCTGCATCGCCTGCCACAGCGCATTCCGGGACGAGGTGGTCAGCGCCCTGTCGCCGGAAGACGCCCCAAAACGCTGAGCACAACATGAACGCACCCCGGACTCCATCCGGTCGTCGCGGTCTTCGGCGGACCCTGGGCCTCCTCGCGCTGGGCGGGGTGGTGCTGGTGACGGTCTGGAGCGCTGCGGACCGGCTGTCGGAGCGGTTTTCGCCCGAGGCCGCACGCACCGTGCCACCGCCGGCCGTCACCACGATCGCCGCGGAACCTACCGGAGTCACACTCTATAGCCCTGCGTACCGAGGCAGCATCGAGACCCATGACGAGACCACCATTTCGGCCCGGGTCACGGCCCAGGTACTGGAAAGCCCCCTGAATGCCGGGGACCGGGTCGAGGCGGATGGCGTCCTGGTGCGTATGGATACCGACGAGACCCGCCTGGAGGTCCGGCAGCGAGAGGCCGCCGATCAGCGCCTGGACGGAGAACGTGCAACCGCCCGGCGCAACCTCGATCGCCAGCAGGACCTCTTTTCCCGGGGTCTGATTCCGGAAAGCGAACTCGACGACGCTCGCCAGCGCGTCGCCACACTGGAGGCCCAGCTCCGCGAAAATCGGTCGGCGCTGGAACTGACCCGCAAACGCCTGGAATACACGACGGAACGGGCCCCTTTCGCCGCTCAGGTGCGGCGCACCCATGTCCGCCCCGGCGACCTGGCGGTTTCGGGGCAGCCCCTGATCGAGCTGGTCGGCCTCGAGGGCCTGCATGCGGTCCTGCGCGTGCCGGAGCGCGACAGCCTGCTGCTCCAACCCGGTCTGGCCGTGGAGCTGACCATCCCCGCCCTGGAACACACCGTGACGACCCGGCTGGACCGGGTCCACCCCACACTGGATGCCGGCCGGCGCAGCGGGAGCTTCGAGACACGCCTGCCCGACCCGCCGGAGGCGTTGCGCCCCGGCATGGCCGTACAGGCCCGGGTCGTCCTGGACCATCTGGACCCGGTCATCCGGGTACCGGCACATGCGGTCCGGAGCGACGCCGATCACCAATGGGTCTATCGGCTGGAAGACGGACACGCATACCGCACGGAGGTGGTGACACGGTCGTTGCCGAATGGAGAACAGGCGATTCTCGAGGGCATCAACCCGGGTGACCGCATTATCGTGACCCCGGATCGGCGGGTCCGCGACGGGGGGCCCGTGCAGGCCGTGGACGACAGCGACCGATGACCTGGGTCGAAGGCCTCCTGCGGTACCGGCACACGGTGCTGGCCCTTCTGGCGGCCGCCTTGATCCTGGGCCTGCAGGCGCGCTTCGATTTGCCCGTCCAGCTCTTTCCCGACACCGATCCGCCGACTGTCACGGTCATCACTGCATACCCCGGCATGGCGGCCCTGGACGTCGACCGCGAACTCACACGCCTGCTGGAGGAGGAGTTTGCCAGCCTCGACGGCGTCACCCGGATCAGCTCCTCCAGCCAGACCGGGCTGTCCGTGGCGCGCGTGGAATTCGACTACGGCATCACCAGCGCCCTGGCTGCAGTGGACGTCCAGAACGCCGTCGGACGGTTGCGTCCCGACCTGCCCGCCACCATCGAAGAACCGCAGATCCTGGAGTTCTCCACCGCCGACAAGCCGATCATCACCATCGCCCTGACCAGCGACACATTGCCGCTCCACGCGATCCGCGAACAGGCCGATAACGCCGTCCGCGAAACCCTGGAGTGGATCCCCGGTGTCGCCGCGATCGACGTGGTCGGGGGGCACAAGAGCGAGTTGCATGTTGCCCTCGACCCCGAGCGCGCCGAGGCCCTGGGGATCGACATGTCCCGGGTACTGGAGGCCCTCGACGACTGGAATCTCATGGCGCCGGGCGGACGCGTCCGCATCGGTGAACTCGAGAGCGTCGTGCGGTTCGATGCGCCATTGCGAAGCGAGGCCGATGCGCGCGGGCTCATCCTGGAGGCGGACGGCGATTCCCGGGTGCGCCTGGGTGATATCGCCCGTATCCGTCTGGAGCCCGGTGAGCCGCGCTCGGCCTACCGTCATGACGGCCGGGCGGCCATTGCCGTGCAGGTGCTGCGCCGGGACGATGCCAACACGGTGGAGGTGGCCGCGCGGGTCCGCGAGGCGCTGGGACCCCTGCGCGACGTCACGCCCGAGCTGGACATCGTCGTCGCCGACGATGATTCGGTGTTCACCGAGAAGGTCATCGCCGACATGACACAGACCGTGATGATCGCCATCGCCCTGACGATGGTGATCGTCCTGCTGTTTCTCGCCGACCTCCGTCAGGCCGGGATCATCGCCCTCTCGATTCCGGCGGCGTTCCTGGCGACCTTCGGCCTGATGCAACTGGCCGGCCTGGATCTGAACATGGTCACCATGTCGGCGCTGATCCTGGCCATCGGCCTGCTGGTCGACGACGGCATCGTGATCCTCGAGAACATCCACCGCCACCTGGACGAAGAGGGCCAGCCCCCGCGCCAGGCGGCCATCGAGGGGGTCGGCGAGGTCTTCGGCGCCAAGCTGGGCGGGACACTGACCACCCTCGGCGTACTGCTGCCTCTCACGTTCATGGGCGGCTTTGTCGGCGAGCTGTTCCGTCCGCTGGCGCTGACCCTGGCGTTCGCCCTCGGCGCGTCGTTCGTGATGGCCGTCACCCTGATCCCGCTGCTGGCCACCTACTGGCTGCGCCCTGCAACGTCGACCACCACCCCGCGCTGGAGGGAGACCCTGGAGGCGCCGGCGCGAGGGGTCCGCAACCTCTATCTGGACGTCCTTGCCCTGGCACTGCATCGTCCGCTGGCGACGCTGGTGGTGGCGGTCGTACTCCTGGCACTCAGCCTGGGCATGCTCCGCATGACCGGAAGCGAGATGCTGCCGCGTTTCGACTCGGGCAGCTTCCAGGTTCTGGTCGACATGGCGCCGGGAACCCGGCTCGACACCACTCTGACAACCCTGGAACCCGTCGAGCGGTATCTGGCCGAACATGAATACGTCGTGGATGTCAGCAGCCAGTTCGGCCACGAAGCCGGCGCCCGCTCGATGGGCGACCGCGGCGCCATGGGCGTCAACCAGGCCGAGATCACGGTGACGCTGGTGCCGCGGACGCAACGTTCCCTCACACAGTGGGAGATCATGGACGACGTGCGCCAGCGCCTGGAGGCCACCCCGGGCGTGACCCTCGCCGTGCCCCGGGAACTCGGCGGCACCGCGCGCTCGTCAACCGCCGCCCCGATCATCGCCCGGATCAGTGGCGAGCAGGCGCAAACCCTGGACCGCACGGCGAGCGAGCTGCTGGACCATCTTGCCGGCATCCCCGGCATTACCGACCTGTACAAGGACTGGGCCCTCGACACCCCCGAGGTGCGGATCCGGGTCGACCATGACCGCGCGGCCGAGCTCGGCCTCACCGGCACCGCGATCGCCCGCGCGGTGCACCAGGCCATGGACGGCGCCGTGGCCACACGCTTCCGCCAGCCGCCGAAGCGGGATCTGGACGTGGTCGTGCGCTACCAGGTATCGGACCGCCGCTATCCGGAAGACCTGGAGGGCATCCTGCTGCCCACCCGCGAGGGCCCGATCGCCCTGAGCGAGGTCGCAAGCCTTGAACACACCCTGGGTCCGCGCATCGTCACGCGGGAAAACGGACAGCGGACCCTGGACATCCTCGGCTTCCATCTGGGGCGTCCACTGTCCGAGGTGGTGGCCGACGTCCAGCAGCGCCTGGACACCTTCGCCGCCCCGGATGGCTACCCGGCGACGCTGGCCGGCGAGCAGGCAGACTTCGACGAGGCGCGTGGCCACATGATGCGGGCGCTGCTGCTGGCCGCCCTGGCCGTCTACCTGCTGCTGGTCGTGCAGTTCCGCAGCTTCGCCCACCCCGTCATCATCATGGCCGCCATTCCGTTGCAGTTCATCGGCGTAGTCGCTGCACTGCTGATCGCCGGAAAGTACGTATCCATGCCGGCGCTGCTCGGGATCGTCCTGCTGATCGGCATCGTCGTGAACAACAGCATCATCCTGCTCGACCTGGCCCGGCGCCGACTGGCCGAGGGCCGGGACATTTACGCCGCCGTCACCGAGGCGGTGGAAACCCGCATGCGTCCGATCATGATGACCGCCCTGTCCACCATCGCCGGGATGCTGCCGCTGGCCCTGGAGATGGCCGTCGGGGCCGAACGTTTCTCGCCGATTGCCACGGTGATCATCGGCGGCATCCTGGCTGCGACCGTTCTGACGCTGGTGGTGATTCCGGCCCTGTTTGTGCTTCTGCAGCGATTCGGACCCATGACCGCCAACGCCCGGGGGTAGAACGGATGGGTAGTCAGGACTCCGGGTGGTTCGGCAGCGGCGGCTCCGCGGCCGGGCGCGCGAACAGGTAGCCCTGACAGAGATCCACGCGCTCCTTCAGCCAGCGCCATTCCTCCACGGTCTCGACGCCCTCGGCCACGACCCGGATATCGAGATCCCGCGCCAGCTCGATGATCTTTTCGAGGATCTTCTGCTGGTAGATGTCCTGGTCGATCCCGCTGACCAGTTCGCGGTCGATCTTCACGAAATCCGGGCGCAGTTGCGACAGCATGTTGAGCGATGCGTACCCCGCCCCCAGGTCGTCCAGGGCGACCTGGAACCCGGCGCGGCGATAGCGCTCGACGATCCGCGACAGGTGCTCCATGTCGTTGACCTGGTCGCTCTCGATCACCTCGAAAACGAAGCCGGCGGGCCCCGGCTGGCCTGGCACGCGTGACATGATCTCGCGCACGGTCGTTTCCAGGCAGAAGGCCGGGTCATAAATCGCGGTCGGGTTGAAGTTGATGAACAGATGGCTACGGACCCCGCGCTCACTGGCGCGACGGATGGCATTGATCCGGGCGGAACGATCCAGATGGAACAGGAGCTCGGCATTGCGCGCCGTCTTGAACAGGTCCAGCGGCGGGATGATGTCACCGCCCGGCGTGGAGGCGCGCACCAGGGCCTCGTAGGCAAAGACCTCGGTGGGGTTCGCGGCATGCACAATCGGCTGGAAGTGGAAGTCCAGGGTGTCGTTGGCCAGGATCGCGGAGAGATCGCGCGCGTTGTGCCGCGCAATCAGCGTGGACAGCAGGTGGGTGTCCTGCAGATGCGCCAGCCCGAAGTCCTCGCCTTCCGGCACGAAGGTCGCGCGGCAACCGGCCTGCTCGGAGCTGCTCAGGGCCTGCTCCAGCCGCACCAGCATCTCGCCCAGCCCGCCGGCACCCTTGACCGGCAGGGCCAGGATGCCCGAGCTCGGCTCTGCGCAGGGCAATTGCTCGTCCACCATGCGTTGGCGCAGGGCCGCGCGGGTGTGCGCCAGCACCGGTGCCAGGTAAAGAGTGCCGGAGGCCGCCGGCAGCAGATCGATACGTTCGCAATCGGGACAACCCACGACCACCTCCAGCGGTCCAGTCTTTGGCCACCCGGCCGAGAACCGGGGATAATTTTCCCGGTCCACCGGAAGACCCATTCTCGATTCGCAAACAATAGCATCAACCCGGAGATTGCATGAGCTCATCCCAACGCCCGACCGACGCCGAACTGCGCGACCGCCTGACACCGGAGCAGTATCACATCGCCCTCGAGGGCGGGACCGAGCGGCCATTCACCGGCGCCTACAACGACCATAAGGCGGACGGCCTCTATCACTGCGCCGCCTGCGGCGCGCCGCTGTTCGACTCCGCAGCCAAGTTCGACTCCGGCAGCGGCTGGCCCAGCTACACCGCCCCCGTGTCCGCTGCCGCCGTCGACGAACACCGCGACCGCGCGCTGGGCATGGAGCGCACCGAGGTCCGCTGTGCCGCCTGCGACTCCCACCTGGGCCACGTCTTCCCCGATGGCCCGGCGCCCACCGGATTGCGCTACTGCATCAACTCGGCGGTGCTCGAGTTCCATCCGCGCCGCTGACCCAGTTACCCGAACCGGGCCATGAGGCCCGGGCCCAATGCCGAAAGGAATCTCATGTCCGGCCAGACCACCCCGCGCGAGCGCGCGAATGTCCTGATCCTTGCCCTCGGCCAGGCCCTGTTCCTGATCGCCGCGGTGACCGTGATGACCCTGAGCGGCGTGGTCGGCGAGCGCCTGGCCAGCGACCCGTCGCTGGCCACCCTGCCGGTCGCCGCCATGATGATCGGGACCCTGGTCATCACCCTGCCGGCATCCCTGTTCATGAAACGCTTCGGGCGGCGCACAGGCTTCCTGCTGGGGGCGGGCGTCGGCGGCTTCGGCGGGGCGGCAATCGCCGCGGTCGGGGTATTCGCCGAGGCCTTCTGGATTTTCGTGCTCGGCAATCTCCTGCTGGGCGCCTACCAGGCCTTCGCGATGTACTACCGTTTCGCCGCGGCGGATGTCGCCAGCGACGCCTTCCGCCCGCGCGCCATCTCCCTGGTCATGGCCGGGGGCGTGGCCGCAGCCTTCCTCGGCCCGTGGAACGCCCACCATGCCCAGGCCCTGCTGCCACAGACGCCGGAAGCCGGTCCCTACCTTCTGCTCGGGGCACTCGCCCTGCTGGCCATGCTGCTGCTGGCCTGGCTACGCGTACCAACACCGCCGGCAGCAGAACGTGCCATATCCCGTCCCCTGCGCGAGATCATGCCCCGGGGCCGGTTCGTCGTTGCGCTGACAACGGCCGCCCTGGGCTACGCGGTGATGATCCTGCTGATGACCGCAACCCCGCTGGCCATGCGCCAGGCCGGCTTCGACATGGGCCAGGTCGCCCTGGTGATGCAGTGGCACGTGCTCGGGATGTTCGCCCCATCCTTCGTCACCGGCCATCTGATCACGCGATTCGGGCTTACGCGCGTGCTGGCGCTGGGCAACGCGCTGGTGCTTTTCAGTGTCGCCATCGCCGCGCATGGCGAGACGCTGGCGCACTTCTGGCTGGCGTTGTTCCTGCTGGGGGTCGGCTGGAACTTTCTGTTCATCGGCGGCAGCACCCTGCTCACCACGACCCATACGGCCGGCGAAAAGGGCAAGGTCCAGGGCGTGAACGACCTGACGGTGTTCACCCTGGTCGCCGCCGGTTCGTTGCTGGCCGGTGCGCTACTGCGACCGCTGGGCTGGGATGGCCTGAACCTGGCGATGCTGCCAGTGATCGCGGTACTGACCGTCGCCATCCTCTGGCTCTGGCGCGACGACGCCCGCGCCCCACCACGCGCCTGACGCCCCATTCCCGCCGGCCACGCTCGGCCT
>NZ_MVAR01000022.1 GCF_001999325.1 Thioalkalivibrio versutus | reverse complement strand
GGAGCCTGCTTGCAGGCGAACGCCCCTGCCCGCGTCCGACAATGGCGTGGCTTCGCCAGCAAGCAAGCTCCTACCGGGAGATCCGGCCTGGCCCCTCTCGGGCAGGGCCACTCCCACACAGACGGCCGGATTCGATGAACCCTGACACCGCGCACGATGGCCGGTTCCGGTGGCCCCGGACGGAGATCGCCGCGGCGCTGCACGCCTCGCGATGACGGGGATGTGAGCGCGCCGGGACCGCGCCTCCCCGCTCCCGTCACGGCGAGGAGGCGCAGCCGAAGTGGCAGTCTTGCGGGGCCACCCCGGCCCGGGGACCGCGGCGGGAGATCGCTTAAAGCCGCTCTCGATGGCGGGTGACGCGACCCTGTCGTTGCGCGGCCCCGCAGGCAAGCTCCGGAAGCAGGCTCGGCGCACGGGGAACCCATTGCCCTCGTCGCGAGTGCTTTATACTCGCGGGCCATTGGGGAACCGGGCGGGAGATTCGGGTGGACAAGGCAGAATCAAGGAAGACGCGGCGGGCGGTCGTCGCCATTTTGCGGGCCGGGCTGCTGCTGGCGCTGGCAGCCATCACCGCCGGGTGTTCCATGCTGTCGCCCTCCCCGCCCGATGACCAGAGCAACATCTGCGAGATCTTCCGCGAGCAGCCGCGCTGGTACGATCATGCGCGAGATTCCGAGCGGGAATGGGGCACGCCGATCGCGACCCAGATGTCGTTCATCCAGCAGGAGTCCTCCTTCCGCAGCCACGTGCGCCCGGACCGCGAGCGTCTGCTCGGCTTCATCCCGTGGAGCCGCCCCTCCTCCGCCCGGGGCTATGCCCAGGCCCAGGACCCGGTCTGGGGCGAGTACCAGGACGATGCCGGAAGCCGCTTCGCGCGACGTTCGCACATGAAGCACGCGACCGACTTCATCGGCTGGTACAACGCCCGCACCCAGCGCATGACCGGGGTGTCGCTGTACAACTCGGAACACCTCTACCTCGCCTACCACGAGGGCCAGGGCGGCTATAACCGCGGCAGCTACCAGAGCAAGCCGCAGGTCCGGGCGGCGGCCCGTCAGGTGGCGCAGCGCGCCGACCGCTACGAGTCCCAGCTACAGAGCTGCGAGTCCGAGTTCCGCTGCCGGCGCTTCTACCAGGTCTGGCCGTTCTGCCGGCAGTAGCCGAACCGACGAACGCCATGCCTGCCCCGGGAGATCCCGGATAACCGCTGCGCGGTTTCCGGGATGACGGTGCTTTTGGACGCGGGCACGCGCCCCAAGCCCAGCATCCCGTCATCGCGAGCGCCGCGAAGCGAGCACCCCACGCGTCCCCGGCGCCGGGGTAACCCCGACAGGCTGCCACGTCGGCTACGCCTCCTCGCAGTGACGGGGATGTGTGTTCCCGGCCGCTCCACCATCCCGTCATTGCGCGCATCGCGAAGCAATCGCCCAACGCCGCCTCCGGCGTCGGGGCATCCTCAACAGACTGCCGGCGTCGGCTGCACCTCCTCGCGGTGACACAGCCCCAACCGCCCCACCAGGGCCACGCCTCCCGTCATCGCGAGCGAAGCGAAGCGATCTCCCAACGCTGCCTCGCCGCCGGAGAGTACCTCCAACAGACTGCCACGTCGGCTGCGCCTCCTCGCAGTGACGGACAATGAACTGGCCGGGCGCGTCACAAATCCCGTCATCGCGAGGCGCGCAGCGCCGTGGCGATCTCCCGACGCAGCCACCGGCGCCGGGGCACTCCCTGAAGCCAGCGACGCTACCTGTGCGACTCGCGGTGCCGGAGCCCCTCGCTCCGAGCGCAACGCGTGACGGGCGCACTTGAGGGAACCTCGCCGCCTGTGTTCCAGTCTTCCGGGACACCCCCTTTGGCCGAGACAAGGACGCACCATGAGCGACAATCCCACCGCAGGCTTTCGCTTCAACCACACCATGCTGCGCGTGAAGGACCCACAGAAGGCGCTGGACTTCTACCAGCGCGTGTTCGGCATGGAGCTGGTGAAGACCCTGGACTTCCCGGAGTTCGAGTTCACGCTCTACTTCCTCGCGCAGCTTGGCGAGGACGAACCGCAGCCGCCGAAGGACGCCGGCGAGGCCACCCGCTGGATGTTCAGCCAGCGCGGCATCCTTGAGCTGACCTACAACTACGGCACCGAGAACGACGCGGACTTCCACTACCACGACGGCAACGAGGAGCCGCAGGGCTTCGGCCACATCTGCTTCTCGGTCCCGGACCTGGACGCCGCCGTGCGCTGGTTCGACCAGAACAACGTCGAGTTCGTGAAGCGCCCCGACGAAGGCGGCCTGAAGGACATCGCCTTCGTGAAGGACCTCGACGGCTACTGGATCGAGATCCTCGAACCCGCCCGCCTGACCGGGCTGGGCCGCTGAAGACGAGCGGTTCGCCGTATCCAGGCGTAACCGACAGACACAAAAAAGGGGCCTTGCGGCCCCTGCTCCCACCTGGGGAGAACGGCCCCGCCCGTAGTCGGGCGAGGCTGCTGGTTGGTCCGGATCAGACCTTGGTGTAGCGCAGGTAGGAGCGGATCTCCTCGAAGCCCTGCGGGAACTTCTTCTGCGCGTCCTCGTTGCTGACCGTCGGCGGGATGATCACGCGAGCACCCGGGGTCCAGTCAGCCGGGGTTGCGATGCCATGCTTGTCACCGGTCTGCAGCGCATCGATCACGCGCAGGATCTCGTCGAAGTTGCGGCCCACCGACATCGGGTAGGTCATCATCAGACGGATCTTCTTGTTCGGGTCGATGATGTAGACCGAACGCACGGCGGCGGTCTCGCTCTCGCCCGGGTGGATCATCTCGTAGAGCTCCGAGATCTTCTTGTCGGCATCCGCGACGATCGGGAACTCCAGCGTGGTGTCCTGGGTGTCGTTGACGTCTTCAATCCACTTGTTGTGTTCCTCGACCGTATCCGTCGACAGACCCAGCGGCTTGGTGTTGCGGTCCGCGAACTGCTTGGCCAGCTGCGCGGTACGACCCATCTCGGTGGTGCACACCGGGGTGAAGTCGGCCGGGTGGCTGAAGAAGAAGCACCAGGAGTCGCCGATCCACTCGTGGAAATCGATCTTGCCCTTGGTGGTGTCAATCTGGAAATTCGGTGCGGTATCGCCCAAATGCAGTGCCATGATGTACTCCTTTCTTTCGGTTTAGAGATTGATTCGGTATCTCATGGGGCGTTGCCTCCATGTACCGATTACTTTATATGCAATTCCGTATTTAGTGAATTACTAATTCTTTAACGGGCCAATAGTCTTTTTCTAACAGGGAGCCGGACAGGCGTTGTGCCCATCCGGCCCACCGCGCGCCCACTCACATGCGGCGGAACAGCTCCACCAGGTCCTCGCGCATGTCCTGGCGACCCATCTTCTCGGTCGTGAAGCTCTCCCCGTCGAAGTTCACGCCCAGCATCACCGCCTGACCCGCATCCAGGTCGGGCTGGAGCGCCACCATGTTGACCCCCTGAAGATAGTCGGCCACGGTCGTGTCTGCCTCCGCGACGGCCTGGACCTGCTTCTGCATCCACGAGGAGATATGCAGCACCAGCGTGCCGTCCCATTCGGAGGCCGCGAGTTCCTGCAGATACGCGTGGGCCAGGGCAACGTTCTCCTCGCGGTCCAGCTCGCCGCCCAACGCCAGGTAGGCCACCTCCTTGTCCGCGGTCACGTCCACCGCGGCCACGGCATCGTCAGCGGAGCGCAGGGTGGCGATGCGGAATCCCGCCTGCGGGTCGGCAGACAGCATGGATGCACCCAGACCGCCGGCCAGGGCGCCGCAGATCGGCGACGGGTTGTTGATCACGGCCATCGACCCGGCCCCCATCTGGTTGACGATGGCCTGGCCGATGCCGGCACTGGCCATCGAGCGGATGGTCTGCTGCTCGCCGAACGACAGCGGCTCGGCCGAGGCCAGCATCGGGGTCGCCAGGAGGGCGGCGGAGAGAGACAGCGTGATTGCGGTCTTTTTCATGACAGGCTCCAGTTCGGTTTTTCTCTCGGTACTTGGTGTTTTGCGAATTCTTGTGGCGGTACTTCAGCGTCCCCGTCGCTCATGACGGGCTCGTGACACGTCGCCCGGCCGCTCCCCCGGACCCCGTTCGACCACGGACGGGCGGGGCACAACCCGCCTCGTCCTGGTGGGCCATCTCAGTGGCCTTCGCCGCCCTCGCCTTCGAGCTGGCGCAGGCGCCGATACAGGCTGCGTTCGCTAATCCCCAGGGTTTTCGCCAGCGCCCGGCGATCGCCCGGATACACTGCGGCGGCATGCCGCAGGTATTCGCGTTCGATCTCTTCCAGGGGGCGCAGGGACTGCGGATGGAGCAAGCCATCCAGGCCACCGGCCTCCCCTCCGCCGGCCCGCCCTCCTTCCCGGACCCGATCCGGCAGGTGCTCCGGACGGATCGCCTCGCCGTCCGCCAGCAATGCCGCACGCTCGAGGATGTTGCGCAGCTCGCGCACGTTGCCGGGGAAGGGGTATTGCCCGAGGATCTTCAGGGCCTCGTCTTCGAGACGCGGCGGCACGGCCAGGTCCAGACGCTCGCTGAGGGCCTCCACCAGCAAGGGGATGTCCTCGGCTCGCTCGCGCAGCGGGGGCACTTCGATCGGGAAGGTATTGATGCGGTAGTAGAGGTCCTCGCGGAAATCGCCGGCCCGCACCATGGACTCGAGGTCACGGTGGGTCGCACAAACCAGGCGGAAATCCGCCCGCCGCGACTCGACCCCCCCGACCCGACGATAGGCATGGGTCTCCAGCAGGCGCAGCAGCTTGACCTGCTGGCTCAGCGGGATATCCCCCACCTCGTCGAGAAACAGGGTGCCGCCGGCTGCGGCCTCCACCAGGCCGGCCTTGGCCGAGGTCGCACCGGTGAAGGCCCCCCGCTCATGTCCGAACAGCTCGCTTTCGAACAGGGTTTCGGTCAGGCCCGAGCACTCCACGGGCACGAACGGCAACTGCTGGCGCGGACTCGCCTCGTGAATGGCCCGGGCAATCAGTTCCTTGCCGGTTCCCGACTCGCCGAGCAGCAGGGCCGAGGCATTGCTCGGCGCCACCCGGCTGATCAGCCCCAGCATGGCATTGAAGGCCTTCGAGCGTCCGACCAGCCCGCCGCTACCCGCCTGCGGCGTCGAGACGGGCATGTGGTGCAGCCGTTCGATCAGGTAGCGTATCTCGCCGCCCTCGCCCCGGATCGGCAACAACTCGACATCCACGTGCTCGCGCCCGGCCTCGGTGTGGTGCACATGCAGGACGCGTTCGCGGTGGCCACTGCCCAGGGCCGCCCGCAGGGGACAGGATTCGCCCGCCTCGTCACAGGGGCGGCGGAAGCCATGCGAGGCCTCGAAACAGGTGCGACCCGAGCCGTCGCGATCGGTCCCGTAGACACGCTGGTACGCCCCATTGGCGGCCAGAATGCGGTAGTCCGGCGACAGCAGGATCGCCGGCTCCCGGAACCCCTCCAGTACCTGCCGCAGGGTCTCGACATGCGTGTCCTGCGGTTCCGGCGCCTTCTTCGTGATGCTCGTCACTTTGCCTCGCACAAGGGGGTCCAGGAATGCGCTTCCGATGCTCGTAACGTCACCGTCGCGCTGCCCAATAGACACGTTCAGTCGAGTGATGTTCAACGGCATGGGTTCACCCCCGTACCTTGCGCCCCATTTGAAGACTCGCCGCGGCCGCTCCACCGTGCCGCCGCCGACCCGGGCAGATTTCCCGACCCCTCGGCGTGCATCCCGCCAGACCCGCGAACCCAAGCCCCGAACGGCGGCCACGGCCTGGCCGCCGCAGCCCCGGAGGCCAAACCCGTGAGGCCACGATCGGCTCCGGGTCGGGCGCGGGCTGGAATCGACCTAGTGATAGCCGGTCTCCGGGGTCACCTTCCCGCGGAAGACCCAGTAGGTCCACGCGGTGTAGCCCAGGATAATCGGGATCACGAACAGCGCCCCCACCAGGATGAACAGCTGCGCATCCGGCGACGAGGCGGCGTCCCAGAAGGTGTAGTCCGGCGGCACCACGTACGGCCACTTGCTCACCAGCAGGCCCAGGTAGGTCGTGATGAACAGGGCAATCGTGGCGACGAACGGGATCCCCTCGTCGCGCCGGCGCACCGCGCGAATCAGAATCCAGGAAGAGAACAGCGCCAGGGCCGGGAGCACCCAGAGGTACTGCCAGGTTCCCATCCAGCGCTCCATCACCTTCGGATCGATGAACGGGGTGATGAGACTCACCGCGCCGAACACCAGCAGCACGGCCGCCAGCATCCAGGGCGCGACGCGGTAGGCAAAGGCCTGCGTCTCGCCCTCGGTCTTGACGATCAGCCAGGTGGCCCCCAGCAGGGCATAGCCCGCCAGCAGCCCGATCCCGGTGAGCACGGTGAAGGGCGTCAGCCAGTCCAGCGGTCCGCCGGCAAAACTGAACCCGTCCATCTCGAAGCCCTGGATGTAGGCACCCACGACCGCGCCCTGGGCGAAGGCCGCCACCGCCGAGCCGATCGCGAACGCGGCATTCCACAGCCACTTGGAGCGATGCGCCTTGAAGCGGAATTCGAACGCGACACCGCGGAAGATCAGCCCCGCCAGCATCAGGAAGACCCCGATATAGAGCGCCGGCAGGAACACCGAGTAGACCAGCGGGAAGGCCGCCAGCAGCCCGGCACCCCCGAGGATCAGCCAGGTCTCGTTGCCGTCCCATACCGGGGCGACCGAGTTCATCATCACGTCGCGCGAGGTCTCCCCCGGGGCGAAGGGGAAGAGGATCCCCACCCCGAGGTCGAACCCGTCCATCAGCACGTAGGCGATCACGCCCACGGCGATGATGACGACCCAGATCAGCGTGATATCAATCGTGGTTTCCATGACTTAGCTCCTTTCACCGCTGGCCGCGGCGTCATCGATCCAGGTATCGGCGGCCGACAGGGGCCGCTTGGCGTGCGCCGCTGCATGCGTGGCATCGGCCGGTTCCGGGCCCTGGCGCACGATGCGGACCAGGTAGTAGACGCCCCCGGTGAACACCGCCGCGTAGACCGCGACGTAGCCGATCAGCGTGAACAGGGCCATGCCGCCGGTCAGCGCCGGGGTGATGCCCTCGGCGTGGTTCATCACGCCGTACACCAGCCAGGGCGCGCGCCCCGTCTCGGTCACGAACCAGCCCGCGACCACCGCAATGAACGGCGCCGGGATCATCCAGGACAGCCCCCTGAGGAACAGCGGGGAGGCATACATCCGGCGGCGGAAGCGCAGCCAGGCACCAGCCAGGGCGAACAGGATCATCACCATGCCGATCGCGACCATGATGCGGAACGACCAGAAGGTGATGCCCACCGGCGGGCGTTCCTCCGCGGGGACCTCCAGCAGACCCGGCACCTCGCCATCCATCTCGTGGGTCAGGATGAAGCTCGCCATCTTCGGGATGCCGATCTCGAAGTGATTGGTCTCGTTGGCCGAGTCCGGGATGGCGAACAGCAGCAGCGGTGCGCCGCGTTCGGTCTCCCACACGCCTTCCATCGCCGCCACCTTGGTCGGCTGATGCTCGAAGGTATTGAGGCCGTGGATATCCCCGACCACCAGCTGCGCCGGGGCCGCGAACAGCAGAACCCACATCGTGGTGCCCAGGGCCTTGCGGTTCATGACCACGTCGCGCTGACGCAGCAGGTACCAGGCGGAGACCCCGGCGACCACAAAGCCCGCCGTGAGCAACGAGGCCAGCCCCATGTGGAAGAAGCGCGGCCAGAAGCTGGGATTGAAGATCGCCGTGATCCAGGACGTGACGTGGAACACGCCGTCCTGCAGTTCGAAGCCCACCGGCGTCTGCATCCAGCTGTTGGCCACCAGGATCCAGAACGACGAGATGAACGTGCCCAGCGCCACCATCAGCGCCGCGAACAGATGCACCCCCTGCGGGACCCGGTCGCGCCCGAACAGCAGCACGCCGAGGAAGGCCGCCTCCAGGAAAAACGCGGTCAGCACCTCGTAGGACAGGACGGGTCCGAGGAAATTGGCCGTGGCGTAGGAGAACGCGCTCCAGTTGGTGCCGAACTGGAACGACATGACCAGCCCGGAGACCACCCCCATGCCGAACACCACCGCGAAGATCTTGATCCAGAACTTCGAGATCTGGGTATAGATCGTTTCGCCGGTCTTCCAGGCGCGGAATTCCAGAAACGCAATAAACGAAGCCAGCCCGATCGTGAAGACCGGGAAGATCGCGTGGAACGAAACGACAAACGCGAACTGGATTCGCGATAGCAGTATGGGGTCGAGCTCCATGGCCTTTCCTCCGTAGTCAGGGGCACGCCGACATGACGTATCGGTGAACCTCCTAACAAGTACCGTGCCAGACTGCCTGTCCGCACCACGACCGCTGGCTGCACGCTACAAACCGTGTTTTCCCGCCTGGCGGGCGCAAGCAGCCATCGGCCCGTTTCTGCCATATTTGTCAGCCAAGTCTCGAATGACTGCCATCTTTGGCAGCCTGCCCCCGCCCATACCGGCACACGAGGCCCAGTGGAGCGGCCTGCCGGTGTTGGCATGTAACTTGTAAGCAATCCGTCACACGAAGCGCCCGGTCGACGGCGCGACCATCGCAACTGACCCGCCCGGTCTCCGGCGCGGCAGACGGATACGCGGAGAGAGCCATGCATCATCCCGAAGACCCGAAGCATCCCGAGATTGAAAAGGCCCTGGCCCGTCAAGCCGACGAGACGCTGCGGGGCCTGTCCCGGCGCGATTTCCTGAAGATCGCCGGCGCCGCCGGTCTGGTGTCGGCGACCGGCGTACAGGCCGCCCCGGCCCGCGCGGCGGTCTCCAGCCAGGCCCGCATCGTGGTGCTGGGCGGAGGTGCCGCGGGCATGACCATGGCCGCCCGCCTGCGCGACCTGCTGGACGGGGCCCGGATCACGATTGTCGAGCCAAGCGAGATCCATCATTACCAGCCCGGCTGGACCCTGGTGGCCGCGGGCGTCTACTCGGTGGGCGAGGTCCAGCGCCGCAACGAACGCTACATCCCGCGCGGGGTGGAATGGGTCCGGTCCGCGGTGGCAGCCATTGATCCCGAGTCGCAGCGGGTGGAGACCACCGACGGCGACCGGCTGGACTACGACTTCCTGGTGGTCGCGACCGGGCTGCACCTGGATTACGAGGCGATCGAGGGGCTGCGGCGCGAGGATATCGGCCGTCCCGGGCTGACCAGCCTGTACGCCAGCGCCGAGGCCGCGCGGGACGCCTACGAGCAGATCCACGCGTTTGGCGAGCACGGCGGGGTGGCCCGCTTTACCATCCCCAGTACGCCGATCAAGTGTGCCGGCGCGCCGATCAAGGCGACCTTCATCGCCGACGACCTGCTGCGTACCGCCGGGCAGCGCGCCGGCGCCGACTTCCACTATCACACCGGGTCGGACACCCTGTTCAGCGTGCAGCGCTTCGACCACATGGTGCGCGACCTGTACGCCGAACGCGGCGTAAGCGTGAACGACGGCGGCGCCCTGCTGGCGGTGGATGTCGACGCCCGCCAGGCCCAGTTCCAGACCCGCGATGGCGGCCGCGAGACCGTGGACTACGACTACCTCCACGTAACCCCGCCGATGCGCGCGCACGACTTCGTCCGCGAGGCCGGGCTGGCAGTCGAGGACGGCCCCCTGGCGGCCGGCGGCTGGCTGGCGGTGGATGACCGCACGCTGCAGCACACGGACTACCCAAACATCTTCGGTGCCGGTGACGTCGTCGCGACCGCGATCGGCAAGACCGCCTCCACCGTGCGCTCGCATGGCGCAGTGATGCCCGACAACCTGGTGGACGTGATCCAGGATCGCGAGCCGTCGCGCCAGTTCGACGGCTATACCTCCTGCCCGCTGATCACCGAGGTGGGCAAGGCGGCGCTGGTCGAGTTCGACTACAGCCTGGAGGAGGTCCCGACCTTCGCCTTCCTGGACCAGGGCGCCCCAAGCTGGATGTGGTGGCGCCTGAAGGTCCACATGATCAAGCCGCTGTATTTCAACATGCTGCGCGGGCGCTACTTGCGCTAGTCGATGACGCAAGTGCCCGGAACAGACGCGGAGGCGACAGACGCCCGGACCTCGCCGGGCCCATGGCTGCGCGCGCGCCAGCAGCCGCACCGCCGCTGGCTTGTGCTAAGTGCGGCCAGCACGCTGGTGGCGACATTGGCCACCATTGCCCTGGCGGGGCTCGTGGCCTGGGCGGTCCACGGCACCCTGTTCGCCCCCGAGGCCCCGTACCTGCCCGGGATCCTGCTCGCGGGCCTCGTGTTGCTCGCCCTGCGCTATGCCGCCCAGGCCCTGCGGGACCTGGCCGGTCACCGGCTCGCCTTTGCGGTGAAGCAGGAGCTGCGCGCCAATCTCCTGCGCCAGGCCCGGCAGGCTGGACCAGCGCGGCTGGCCGGGCAGACTACCGCGGGCGCCTGGGCGGAGCAGTTCCAGACGCGGGTGGAGGACCTGACCGGCTACTACGCCCGTTACCTGCCGGCGCGCCAGGCCGTCATCCTGACGCCGCTGGCCATCCTGGTCGCGGCGCTCTGGCTGGACTGGCTCGCCGCCCTGCTGTTGCTGTTCGCCGCCCCGCTGATCCCGGCGTTCATGGCGATCGTTGGCATGGGCGCGGAACAGATCCACCGGCGTCAGCAGCAGGAGGAGAACCGCCTGGCGGGGCACTTTCTCGACCGCATCCGCACCCTGGACTGGCTGCGCCGAGCGCGCGCGATCGCCGCAACCGAGGCCGAGGTCGTCGAGCGCAGTCACCAGCAGCGGCGCCTGACCATGCGCACCCTGCGGGTCGCGTTCCTGTCCTCGGCGATCATGGAATTCTTCAGCGCGGTCGCGATCGGCATGGTCGCGATCTACATCGGCTTCGCCCTGTTCGGCGCCATCGACTACGGCCCGGCCGGCGACATCACCCTGTTCACCGGCCTGTTCATCCTGCTGCTGGCGCCGGAGTATTTCCTTCCGCTGCGCCAGTTTGCCCAGAGCTACCATGACCGCGCCGGCGCCCTGGCCGCCGCCGAGACCCTTGCCCCCGCCCTGGCGTCGCCCACGGGCCCCGTTGGGCCCGAGCACTCCCCAGAGGCCACCGCGGCCCCCGACGAGGGCGCAGTGGTCCCCTGGCTACAACTGAAGGGAGTCACCGTGCACTACCCGGGTCAGCGCACGCCCACACTGGCGGAGCTCGATCTGGCCGTTCACACCGGGGCGCATCTCGCGCTGACCGGGCCCAGTGGCAGTGGCAAATCCACCCTGCTCGCGGTGTGTGCCGGCTTTCTCACCCCCACCACGGGCACGGTACAGCGCCATCCCCTGGCCCGGCAGTTCGCCTGGATCGACCAGGACGCCCATCTGTTCCACGGCAGCCTGCGCGATAACCTGCAGCTCGCCCGCCGCGACACGATCGGCGACGCGGAGATGGCTACGGCACTGCAACAGGCCGGCCTGCCGCTCGACGCACCCGAGCTGCCCGACGGCCTGGATACCGCCATCGGCGAGGCCCGGCGCGGGCTCTCCGGCGGTCAGGCCCAGCGGGTCGCGGTGGCGCGCGCCCTGCTCTCGGGGCATCGGCTCTGGCTGCTCGACGAACCCACCAGCGCGCTCGACCCTGACACCGAACAGGCCCTGCTCGACACGCTGTTTCGGCTGGCCGAGGCCCGTGGCCTGACGCTGGTGATCGCGAGTCATCATGCCGCCATTCACGAGCGCTGCTTGCAACGCCTGGACCTGGCGCCGGCGACACCGGGGGCTCGCCATGCGTAACGGTACCCGCGCGGAACTGGCCTTTCTGCACCGCGTATTCCGCCAGCGCCGGGGCTGGTACTGGGGTGCCTGGGGACTGCTGGCGCTGACCTGGATCGCCGGCATCGCCCTGCTGGCATTGTCCGGCTGGTTCATTACCGCCACCGCCCTGGCCGGCGCGGGCCTGCTGGCCACACTTGACCTCTACGTGCCCTCCGGCGGCATCCGCACCGCCGCGATCAGTCGCACCCTGGCGCGCTACTTCGAACGCCTGGTCAGCCACGAGGCGGTGCTGCGCAGCCTGGCCGACCTGCGCGGCCGCAGCTTTCGCGGCCTCGCCGCGCTGCCCATGGAACGTATTCGCGCCTACCGCAGCGGCGACCTGCAGACCCGCTTGACCGGCGACATCGACACCCTCGATGCGATGCCCCTGCGGGTGGTCGGCCCCATGATCGCGGCGGCGCTCAGCCTGGTGGTCACGCTGGGTATCGCCGTCTGGCTGGCACCCTGGCCCGCCGCGGTCGTACTCGCCACCTCCGGCGTCGCGACGCTCGCGGTCTCCGCCGTGCTCGCCCTTGCCGGGCAGCGCCGCAGCCACGCGCTGGTGCAGGCCCGGGCCGGCGAACGCGTCGGACTGTTTGACTTCATTGGCGGCCTGGCCGAGTTGCTGGCCTACGACCGTGCCCGCGAGCACGAGGCCCGCCTGCGCCGGGAAAACGACCACTACGCGCGCCGGCAACGGACGCAGGAGGCATTCGGGGTCGGCTCCGAGCAGATCGTGCAGGCCGTGGTCGGCGCCTCCGCCCTGGTGATGCTGGTGCTGGCACTGGGCTGGTACCGTGACGGAATGCTCGACGCTTCGGTCGCGGTGTTGCTGCCGCTGATGACCCTGGGCCTGGGCGAGGTTCTGGGCAGCCTGCCCGGTGCATGGTGGCGTGCCGGCGAGAGCCTGGAAGCCGCCGGGCGGGTGCAGCATCTGGAGGTGGCCGCCACCCATACCCCCGCAACCGCCGAGTACGTGGACCCGACCCCGCGTGACGAGGCCCCTGCGCTACACGCACACGGCCTGACCATCGGCTTTCGCCGCGAGCGCCCGTTGCTCGGCCCCCTGGACCTCGAACCCGCGCGTGGCTATCCCCTGGTGATCAGCGGGGCCAGCGGGCACGGCAAGAGCACGCTGCTGGACACCCTCGCCGGCGAACTCCCGCCCCTGGCCGGTACCGTAGCGCTCGGCCACGACGATCTGGCAAGGATCCCCACCGATGCCCGGTACCGCCACATCAGCTACCTGCCCCAGGGCCTGCAACTGCCGGACACGACCCTCCGAAGCATCCTGTCCCCGGCGCACAGGTCGTTGAGCGATGCCGCACTGTGGGAGGCCCTGGAACAGGTCGATCTCGCCGAGGCCGTGCGCGGCACCGACGAAGGTCTGGACTACCGCATCGGCGAGGGCGGCGCGTCCCTCTCCGGCGGTCAGCGCCGCCGTCTCGCCCTGGCGGCGGTCGTCCTTCAGGACCGACCGGTCGTCCTGCTCGACGAGCCGTTTTCCGGTCTGGATACCCCCACGCAACAACGAGTGGTGGAACGGCTGCTGCCCTGGCTGCAGGACCGTCAGTGCATCCTCGTCACCCATGCCCCGGGACAACTGCCGGCCCGCTGGCCGCGCCTCGAGCTCGCGAAACCGCTCGGCCGGAGCTAAGGCCGGCGACGGGACCTCGCAGCGAAACGTGCCCGACACACCGGCACCCGACTTTCGGTGGCCGCACGGACAGGTTCGGATCACGAAGCAATGGGGGACGGGCTGGGGGACGAACGCCGTGGCCAGACGTGCGAAAGGGGCCACTCGGGCCCCTTCGCAGGATTTGGCGGAGAGTGAGGGATTCGAACCCTCGATGGGCTTTTGACCCATACTCCCTTAGCAGGGGAGCGCCTTCGACCACTCGGCCAACTCTCCGGAAACGCGGCACAGGATAAGGCCTTGGGCCTTCAAATGAAAGGCCCGGAAGGCTGATCGCAGCCTCCGGGCCTTTCGCTTTCCTTACGGGAGGTTCAGTCGTCGCGTGCGCCTGCCGCGGCACCACCCGCCCCAGTACCACCGCCACTGGAGTTCTCGCCGCCGCCCTCACCACTGGCGACGTTCGCTTCACGCTGAATGCGCTGAAAGATTTCCTCGCGATGGACCGCGACGTCCTGGGGTGCGTTGATGCCGATGCGGACTTGATTGCCCTTGACCCCCAGGACGGTGACGGACACATCATCGCCGATCATGAGGGTCTCGCCCACACGCCGAGTCAAAATGAGCATGCTCTTCTCCGCAGTGCCTGTGTCGGACGGAGTCGGTCGTCCGGTAACCGTTTTACGGTCTGTCATCCTTAACCGTCCTCCTGTTGACCGACTGGGGTCTGTTCGAGTTCAAACGCATCGTGCAATGCACGCACTGCAAGTTCGAGGTACTTCTCATCTACGACCACGGAGATCTTGATCTCCGAGGTGGAGATCATCCGGATGTTGATGGTTTCGCGCGACAGGGCCTCGAACATCTTGCTGGCGATGCCCGCGTGCGAACGCATACCGACCCCGACCACCGAGATCTTCACGATGTGCGTATCCCCGGAAACCTCGCGGGCGCCCAACGCCTTCGCGGCCGCCTGCAGGATCTCCAGGGCCTTGTCGTAGTCATTGCGATGGACGGTGAACGTGAAGTCGGTGGAATTATCCGCCCCGACGTTCTGCACGATCATGTCCACCTCGATATTGGCGTCCGCGATCGGGCCGAGGATGCGATGCGCGACCCCCGGCTGATCGGGGACGCCCTGAACCGTCAGCTGGGCCTCGTTCTGATTGAACGCGATACCCGCAACCAGCGCCTGTTCCACTTGCGCATCCTCCTCCGTGGTAATCAGGGTTCCCGGGCCTTCCTCGAACGAGGACAGCACTCGTAAAGGGACGTTGTACTTGCCGGCAAATTCCACCGCGCGGATCTGCAGCACCTTGGAGCCCAGGCTGGCCATCTCCAGCATCTCCTCGAAGGTGATGCTCTGCAACCGGCGGGCATGCGGCACCAACCGCGGGTCGGTGGTGTAGACGCCGTCGACATCGGTGTAGATCCGGCACTCGTCGGCCTTCAGCGCCGCGGCCAGCGCCACCGCAGTGGTATCCGATCCGCCGCGGCCCAGGGTGGTGATCGCGCCGTCCTCGTCCACGCCCTGGAAGCCCGCCACGACCACCACGCGCCCGGCGTCGAGATCGCCGCGCACCCGGGCATCGTCGATGCTACGGATGCGCGCCTTGTTGTGCGCGCTGTCGGTGCGGATGGTCACCTGCGCCCCGGTATAGGAACGCGCATCGCAGCCCCGCGCCTCCAGCGCCATCGACAGCAGCGCGATGGTGACCTGCTCCCCGGTGGACAGCAGCACATCCAGCTCGCGACCGTCCGCGCGCGGATTCAGTGCGTGCGCCAGGCCCAGCAGGCGGTCGGTCTCGCCGCTCATCGCGGAGACCACGATCACCAGCTGATGGCCTTCCTCGCGCAGCTTCAGCGCGCGTTCCGCCACCGCCTGGATGCGTTCGGGCGAGCCCACCGAGGTGCCGCCAAATTTGAGTACCAGCAACGCCATTTCAAGATTCCGTTCCGTGCCCGGTCCTTGCGACCGTCCGGACAGGGCGCACCCCATCCATTAGCGTTTACTTAAGAAGCGGGCATTAAACACCAACTGGCCGCCGCATTAAAGCCCACCGCCCCGGCGAACCCCGTGCAGGGCCCCGTCATTGCGAGGCCCCGCCGGGGCCGTGGCAGCCTCCGTCCAAAACCATCGGATCCCGCCGAACCCTCCGGCACCGGGGCTGCCCGCGGAGATCGCCGCGGCGCTACGCGCCTCGCGATGACGGGGATGGACGATCGATCAGGCGCGTTCGCGCACCCAGGCCTCCACCGAGGCCAGGGCCGCGTCCAGCTTGTCCGGGCTCTGGCCGCCGGCCATCGCCATGTCCGGACGGCCGCCGCCCTTGCCGTCGACCTGCGTAGCAACATGGCCCACCAGATCCCCAGCCTTGAACTGGCCGGTCTCGGCCTTGGTCACACCTGCCACCAGGCTGACCTTGCCCTCGCCTGTCGCGGTGCCCAGCACCACCACAGCCTTGCCGAGCTTCTGCTTGAGCTGGTCGACCATGTCGCGCAGGGCCTTGGGCTCCACGCCCTCGACCTTGGCGGCCAGCACCTGGATGCCGTCGACATCCTTGGCCTGCGAGCCGAGGTCGTCGCCGGCCTGGCTGGCCAGCTTGCCCTTCAGCTGCGTGACCTGCTTCTCCAGCTCGCGGGTGCGCTCCTGCAGCTGGGCAACCTTGTCGGCCGCCTCGCCGCGCCCGGCGCGCAGGCGATCGGCGATCGCGTCCAGGTGGCCGATCTGCTCGTCCACCCAGCGCAGGGCGACCTCGCCGGCAACCGCCTCGATACGTCGGATGCCCGCGGCCACCCCGCCCTCGGAGGTAATGCGGAACAACCCGATGTCGCCGGTGCGATCCACGTGCGTGCCACCGCACAGCTCCACCGAGGTGCCGATCTTCAGCACGCGTACGCGATCACCGTACTTCTCGCCGAACAGCGCGACCGCGCCGGACTCCATCGCGGAGTCGATGTCCATGACGTTGGTATCGGTGGCCTCGTTGGCCAGGATTTCGGCGTTCACCTGGGCCTCGATGGAGCGCAGCTGTTCGTCGGTCAGCGGTTCCATATGGGTGAAGTCGAAGCGCAAACGATCCGGGTCCACCAGCGATCCCTTCTGTTGCACGTGGTCGCCCAGCTGATCGCGCAGCGCCTTGTGCAGGAGATGAGTGGCCGAGTGGTGGCGGCGGATGTTCTCGCGGCGGGGGCCTTCCACCGCGGCCTGCAGGGTCTGGCCGCGCTCCAGTGTGCCAGCACGGACCTGGCCTACGTGGATGTGCGCCGCACCCTGCTTGCGGGTGTCGGAGACCTGGAAGCGCACGCCGGAACCGCTAAGCGTTCCGACATCGCCCACCTGGCCGCCGGACTCGCCATAGAACGGCGTGCGGTCCAGTACCACCAGCCCCTCGGCACCGACTTCCAGGCGATCGACGGCCTCGCCATTCTGGTACAGCGCCAGCACGCGGCCCTCGTCGTCCACGGTCTCGTAGCCGGAGAATTCGGTCGCGACATCGACCTGCGGCAGGCCGCCGTCGTCCATCGAGAAGTGGCTGGCCGCACGGGCCCGTGCACGCTGGCCGGCCATGGCGGACTCGAAGCCCTCCATGTCCAACTCCAGCTCGCGCTCGCGCGCAATGTCGCCGGTCAGGTCCACCGGAAAGCCGTAGGTGTCGTAGAGCAGGAAGATGGTCTCGCCGGGGATCACCTTGCCCTCGAGATCGCGCAGGTCCTCTTCCAGGATCTTCATGCCCTTGTCCAGGGTCTCCAGGAACTTGCGCTCTTCCTTTTCCAGGACCTTCTCGACCTGGGCCTGCGCCTCGGCTAGTTCCGGGAAGGCCTCGCCCATCGCGCGCACCAGGTCGCCCACGGTCTGGTAGAGGAAGGCGTCCTGCGCGCCGACCTTGAAGCCATGGCGCGCGGCGCGGCGGATGATGCGGCGCAGCACATAGCCACGCCCTTCGTTGGAAGGCAGCACGCCATCGGTAATCAGGAAGGCGATGGAGCGGATGTGATCCGCGATCACGCGCAGCGAGGCGGAATCCTTCTCGGTCGCACCGGTTACCCGTGCGGCGGCCGCGATCAGGTCCTGGAACAGATCGATCTCGTAGTTGGAATGCACGCCCTGCAGCACAGCCGCCAGGCGTTCCAGGCCCATGCCGGTATCCACGGACGGGCGCGGCAGCGGGTTCAGCGTGCCGTCCGCATCGCGGTCGTACTGCATGAACACCAGGTTCCAGATCTCGATGTAGCGATCGCCGTCCTCGTCCGGCGAACCGGGCGGGCCACCCGCGACCTCCGGCCCGTGGTCGTAGAAGACCTCGGTGCAGGGGCCGCAGGGGCCGGTTTCGCCCATCTGCCAGAAGTTGTCGGAACCGCCGTCAGGGTCGTCGCCGATGCGGATGATGCGTTCGGCCGGGACCTTGATCTCGTCGGCCCAGACCTTGTAGGCATCGTCGTCGGTCTCGTAGACCGTGACCCACAGCTTTTCCGGCGGCAGGCCGATGGTGTCGGTCAGAAACTGCCAGCAGTAGTGGATCGCGTCGCGCTTGAAGTAGTCACCGAAACTGAAATTGCCCAGCATCTCGAAGAAGGTGTGGTGCCGCGCGGTGTAGCCGACGTTCTCGAGATCGTTGTGCTTGCCGCCGGCGCGCACGCAGCGCTGGCTGGACACGGCCCGGGTGTACGGGCGCTTCTCGCGGCCGAGAAACACATCCTTGAACTGCACCATGCCCGCGTTGGTGAACAGCAACGTGGGGTCGTTGCCGGGCACTAGCGGGCTGGACGGCACGATCGTGTGTCCGTGCCCTTCAAAGAATTCGAGGAAACTCCGGCGAATGTCGGCGCTTTTCATGCGGTTCCGATAGCAATGGGGTCAAACCCGGAATGCTATCACGCAAGCGCCCCACCCGCGTATTGCCGGGCCCGTCTTCCGGCCATCTTCCTCGTCATTGCGAGGCCCCCAAAAGGGGCCGGAGCGATCGTTTGGGACATGCCCCGCCGCCGGATCCGGTGGCCATGGACACGGATTGCTTCGTCGCGATGCTCCCCGCAATGACAGGACACTAAAACGTCATTGCGAGCGTAGCGAAGCAATCGGTCAGGGTTCGTCCTTCCAGGCGGCGAGGGCCTGGTGGGCGACACCGCCGGGGAATCCACGACCCGCGAGGTGGCGAAGATAGCGGGCCTCGTCCTCGCGGGTCTCGGGGGGATGACGGAAGTGGCGTTCGAGCTGGCCACGGGCCTGGTCGATCCAGTCGATCTCCAGGGCATCGATGGCGGCGTTCACGGTGTCGTTGCCGATGCCATTGTGGGCCAGTTCGGCACGGATGCGCTGTTCGCCGTAACCCTGCTCGGTACGGTGGCGGGCCATGAAGTCCGCGTAACGGGTATCGCTCAGATAGTCGAGCTCGCGCGCACGTTCCAGCGCGGCGTCCACGGCATCCCGTTCGAAGCCGCGCTCACCGAGCTTGCGCGCCAGCTCCAGACCGGAGTGTTCACGCCGAACCAGCAACCGCAGGCCCACCTCAAGCGCAGCCTCGGGGTCGGCCGGGTCAGCCTTGCTCCTCGACCGGGGCATCGACCGGCACGTCCTCTACCGTGGCCTTGTTGCGCTTGGGCAGCAGGCGTTCGCGCAGCGTCTTTTCGACTTCCTCGGCGATGTGCGGGTTGTCCTTCAGGTACTGGCGGGCGTTTTCCTTGCCCTGGCCGATGCGCTCGCCGTTGTAGCTGTACCAGGCACCGGCCTTGTCGATCAGGCCTTCCTTCACGCCCATCTCGATGATCTCGCCAACGCGGGAAATGCCCTCGCCGTAGAGGATCTCGAAATAGGCCTCGCGGAACGGGGGCGCCATCTTGTTCTTCACGACCTTCACGCGGGTCTCGTTGCCGATGACCTCGTCGCCCTTCTTGATCGCGCCAATGCGGCGGATGTCCATGCGCACGGAGGAGTAGAACTTGAGCGCGTTGCCGCCGGTGGTGGTCTCGGGGCTGCCGAACATCACGCCGATCTTCATGCGGATCTGGTTGATGAAGATGACCAGCGTGTTGGAACGCTTGATGTTGGCAGTCAGCTTGCGCAGGGCCTGCGACATCAGCCGCGCCTGCAGGCCGACGTGGGAGTCGCCCATCTCGCCCTCGATCTCGGCCTTGGGCGTCAACGCGGCCACCGAGTCGACGACCACGACGTCGATCGCGCCGGAACGCACCAGCATGTCGGAGATCTCCAGGGCCTGCTCGCCGGTATCCGGCTGCGAGACCAGCAGGTCGTCCACGTTCACGCCCAGCTTCTCGGCGTAGGTCGGGTCCAGTGCGTGTTCGGCGTCGACAAACGCGGCCGTACCGCCGGCCTTTTGCGCCTCGGCGATCACCTGCAGGGTCAGGGTCGTCTTGCCCGAGGACTCCGGCCCGTAGATCTCGACCACGCGCCCGCGCGGCACACCGCCGATGCCGAGCGCGATATCCAGTGCCAGGGAGCCCGTGGAGATCGCGGGGACGTCCACCGCCTCCTGATCGCCCATGCGCATGACCGCGCCCTTGCCGAATTGGCGTTCGATCTGCCCGAGTGCGGCGGTCAGGGCCTTCTTGCGATTGTCGTCCACGGTATGCCTCCCGATACTTGCTGCGATGGTTTCCGACCCGTTGCCCAAGACGGGGCGGATACGGGGCCGCAGTATCCCACAGGGCGGGGAGTGACCCAACCCGTGATCGTGCAGGGACAAAGGACTTGCACAAGACACCCGCGGCACCGGAGCCAAGCCGCCTGGCCTGCGGGCGGGACGCTTGGGTTGGCCCGGGTCACGGCCCCGGGCCAACGAACCGGGCACCCGTCACCGATCCATGGGGTTTCCGGGTTCGTCGGGACCCGCCGCGGGGGGCACGGCACGACGCCTCCGGGTTTCGTCGTCGTGCAGGTGAACGTCCATCTGCGGCAAAGCGATCTCGATCCCCTGTTCGCGGAAACGCTTGATGATCGCGGTGTGGAGCCCGCTCAGCGTGACCAGCCGATCCGCCATCTGGCAGACGAACACCCGCAGTTCGAAATTCAGCGCGTTATCGCCAAACCGGAGGAAATACACCACCGATTCGGGATCCTCCAGGACGTGCGGGTCATCGTGGGCCACCTCCAGCAGGGTCTCCCGGACAAGATCGACATCGGACGCATAGCTGACCCCCACCGGGATCACCAGCCGCGTGGTGGTGTCGCTCAGAGTCCAGTTGATCAGATGGTCGGAGATGAACGTCTTGTTGGGAACGACGATCTCCCGGTTGTCCCAGTCAACGATCGTGGTAGCACGGCCCCGGATCTTCGATACCGTCCCGCTGTATTCGCCAACGGTGATGGTATCGCCCACCCGGACCGGGCGCTCCAGCAACACGATCAGCCCGGCAACGAAGTTGGCCACGACCTCCTGCAGACCAAAACCCAGACCGACGGTCAGCGCCGCCACCAGCCACTGGATCTCGCTCCAGCGCAGGCCCAGAAGCGAAAACACCACGATAACCGCCACCACGGCCAGCAGATAGCGCAGGAGCATGGTGAACGTGTAGCGCCCGGGCGCATCCATCTGCGTGCTGCGCGACAGCAGGATCTCCACCAGCCCCGGCAAGTTGCGCGCCGACAACAGAAACAGCAGCCCCAGAAACCCGGCCAGCAACAGATCCTGGAGGGACACGCTGGTGAGGATCTCACTCTCGCCGATCTCGATCGTGCGCGACCACAGTGTGATCCCGTCCAGCCAGGCCAGGGCCGGCAGGATGTCCGACCACACCCACAACAGCCCCACTACCGTACCGCCCAGCGCCGCCACCCGCAGCAGCGTGCGGCTTTGCAGATTGACGTCCTCCATGCTCAGCTGCGGCTCGGGGACGTCCAGCCCAGTTTCGCCGCCGCTGCCGCCCTCGGTGACTGCCTCCTGCTCGCGCCGCTCGCGGTTCCGGAGCAGCGCCAGCCGCATCTCTCCCAGGACCAGCCACCGGGCCGCCAGGCTGTAACCAAGACCGACAACAATCAGCACCAGCACCGTCCCGATCAGATGCCGCAGGAGCTCGGCCACGGTGTACAGATAACCGGCCAGGGCAAGGGTCGCCAGGCCCACCACCATCACGATCACGAGCCCCCGCAGCAATAACCGGCGGCGCTCGTCCAGCGTGCCGCCTTTCGAACCGTCCGGGACCGGTGCCAGAAGCAGCCAGGCCACCATCGCAAAATTCAGGATGACCGCCAGGAGCGCCAGACGGCCATAAAGGTCGAATACCTCGTCGCTCGGGTGCCCGAAGGCCAGGGCCACGAACAGGAACAGCAGGGTCTGCACCGGAAGAAACCAGTGCAGGTGACGATACAGACGCGTCAGCAATGGCTGGGGCCAGCCGAAATGCACGGTCCCGACCCCATGGCGGCTGATGAAGAGCAGCAGGAGGTGGCCCGCCATCCACCACACCGAAACCGTGATCAGTGCCAGGGACAGGACCTCCACTGCAAAACCCGGCTCCGGGACCGCGTGCAACTGGAATGCGAGAGTCAGCAGCAGAAACGGCACGGGTAAAACGCGCAGCAGACTCCACCCCAGGGCCCGGATCGTGACCGCAATACTGTCCGTATAGCGGTGACGAGTCGTTTCGGCGAGACGCTCCAGATGCCGGTGGACATTGCGCCCGGCGAGATACAGCAACCCCGCCACCAGCAGAATGAACCCGATGAACCATGGCCGGTGCAGCGTCTGGCGCAGGAATGTCTCCCGCAACTCCGCCCAGGCGGCGGGGTCCAGCAGCGCCAGGGTCGCGGCCGGCGCCCGCTCGAGCCACGCGACCCCGACCGGGGAATGGCTCGGCCACCAAAGCAACGCTTCTTGCAGGATCCGGTCGAGCTCCGCCACCAGATCGACGACCGCACGCAGCCGCAGGTCGGCCTGGCGCAGTTGTTCGGTCCGCGCCTCCTCGGCATGCAGCTCCGCATTCAGTGTCTGCCGGCGAAGCTCGCGCAAGGCCGCGCGGGCCGCGGGTTCCCATTCCGCCACCGGGTCCGCCGGCAGCACAGCCAGACGCTCGCGCAGGCTGATGGTCCGTAACTGCGACTGCGCCAGCTCCCGCTCCAGATCACGTAGCTGGAAACGGACCTGGTCAAGATCGCGCAGGCGTCGCTGCTCCTCCAGGAAGACCCCACCCAGCGCCTCGGTCAGGCCACTGATCTCCAGACGCTCGTGGACATGGGACAGGGATTGCGCCAGTTCGCGCTCGACCCGGACCAGCCGGTCACGCTCATACTGCAGGGTGCGGGTCTGTTCCTGGGCCTCTGCGATGCGGTCGAACGCCGCATGCAATTCCTCGATTTCCTCCGCATGGTGCAGCTGCGCTTCCGGCTGACGCTCCAGCAGGGTACGCAGCTCCGCTCGCAGCTCCTGCAGTTCCTCGCTGGACAGTTCGGTCAACCGGACCTCCAGCCGACTCTGCAGGACACTCTGCCAGCGCGCCTCCAGCTCCAGGCCGCGGATCAGCAGGCCCCGCGCCTGCATCCGCGGCGGCAGCGAAACGGCATCCAGCTGCGCCGCAAGCAGGCGAGCATCCGCCTGTCGCGCCCGGGCCTCCTGCACGGCTGCGTGAGCCTCCGTCCATTCGACCTCCTCGGGCAGCGGCTGTGGCCCGTCCTCCAGCTCCTGACGCTCCCGGCGCAGGCGTTCCAGGGTCTCCGCCTGAACCTCCGCCTGCTCTTCCATTTGCGCGTGCTGGATGCGCTGGTCATCGAGTTCCGCTTCCAGTCGCTCGCGGTCGCGCCCCACCCGTTCCAGCTCATCCTCGATGCGGCGGATCGAGACCTCTTCGCCCAGCCCGGCCGGGAATGCCCCGACCCCGTCCAGACCCTGTTCCAACTCGCCCAGACGCTCCGGCACCTCCCGGGCGGTGGTCGCACGGTCCAGCGCTCCCCGCACTCGCTCCACGGCCGCCTGCTCGTACTCGCGGGCCTCCTCCCACAGTGCCCGTTCCGCTTCCGCCCGGTCCTCGTCAGCGCTGCGCGCCTCGAGCTCGTCCAGCGGACTGGCCTCCAGCCACTCCTCCGCTGGCTGGGTATCCACGGCTTCCAGAAGCTCGGGGAGACGGTCGCGGAAAACGGCCAGATCGGTCTCCAGGGCCGCCACTTCCGCCGGGCTGACCACCACCGGCGAGGATGACTCCGGATCCGCGTCCGCATCCGCCCCGGCCAGTGGACCGGCCACCAACCACAACAACAGGGCGATCCCAAGAAACGCGAGCCGCCACGTCCGGCGGCACTTGTTGCATCCGTCGATCCTTCTCATGATCTACCTGTCCGCGAACCCGCCCGCCGTCGACTTGCGATCCCGCCCCGCCCGGCATACTCCGCGCGTTCCGGGGCATACGACCTCCGTATGCACAACATATACCGTATACCGCGTCGCTCCGGTTCGCCTGCCCGGTTCTGTGACTGCGTTAATCCCGCAGCGGTATCCCCGACCGCGATCCCGGCGGCCATGCAACCCCGACGCCGCGGAACGGACGCCGGCACACACCCGCGCAATCGGGCACCCCCGCCCCGAACGCGGCCCACCCAGGCGTGACCCCGCACACGTTCCGGCGCGGGGTTCAGGCTGAAATTCGGGGTCTGTGAGCCAGTTGGCTTGCGAGGATCAAAGGGGACGAATAGCGTTTCCTGCGAGCACCTCCTCCCCTGTGTGCTCGACGCCCCGCGCCTCCAGAGGCCGGGGCGTTTTCATTGGCGGGGCCCGTTTGCCCAGGAGACTCCAGGCGCGGCGCGTGCAGGCGTTACGACTCCCTTGCGCCGGGTGACTGCACGGCGGTCACCGCGCCCTGTTCGCACGCAAGATCGACTCGCGCGCGAACGGGTCCCTTGATCAGGGCTTCCCTAGTGCGCCAGCAGTTCGCCCAGGGCATGCAGCATGGACTGCAGGCGGACCTCGTGGCGTTCGCCATCGAAATGGCAGGTCTCGACACGGGCATCCTGGCCTCGCTGTTGCCAACCGAAGCAAACCGTGCCGACCGGCTTGGCGTCGGTCCCGCCCCCGGGCCCGGCGATTCCGGTGACCGAGAGCGCGTGATTCGCCCCGCTGCGGGCCAGCCCACCCTCGACCATTGCACGGGCCACCGCCTCGCTGACGGCGCCGTGTTGCTCGATCAACTCGGGCGGCACGCCAACCATCGCGGTCTTGGCGGCGTTCGAGTACGCCACCCAGCCGCATTCGAACCACTGCGAGCTACCCGGGATATCCGTCATCGCCTGCGCGATGCCGCCGCCGGTGCAGGATTCCACGGTGCACAGGCGTTCGCCCTTCGCCATCAGGCGCTCGCTCAGGTCATAAACCAAGGCCGACAGGCTCGGGGCGTCGGACTCGCGGAGGGTCAGGAGGGTGGTGCTCGATTCTGCCGTCATGGCGCGATCATCCCTCCAGATCGAAGGCGACCGCAACCCGCCAACCGTTGCCGGATGCGCCCTCGACGGGGGCGCAGCGCACCACGCGGCCGTGGCGCTCAAGACCCTCCAGGCGACCGTCCGGGCTTGGCACCGAAACCGTAATGCCCACACCGGCATCGGTCTCGCGCTGCGCCACAAAGGCGCAACCCATGGCGGAGAGGTCCTCCAACTGCACGCTGATGGACTCGCCACTGGAGCGCCAGGTGACGCGCGCCGCCGTGCTGACCTGCATCCGCCGGTGATCGCGCCGATCCTCTTCCCCGATCATGCTCGCCTCCTCCCTGACATCGCGTCGCTTGCGCTGTCCCGAGTGTGGCACAACTGCCGCACCTGACCCACCTGCCATGTCGGGCACTGCATCCGTATACTGCGCGTCTGCCCGGATCGAGCGCCGCCGGACCGATGAGCGCCGCCGCCCATACGCCGATCAGATGTCGCATTAGCCGGGCGATTCGCTGGCAGACCGCGCCACAGGGCAATGCCGGCCGCGCGAGCGCCGGCCCCCTGCTTGAGGGCGTTATAGGCAGGGGTGTGGAGCGTTAGTTGGCCTGCTTGCGGTCCGCATGGGCGCGGGATAGCGTGACTGAAGAGCACCACCCCCCTGTGTGCTCGGCGCCCCGTGCCTCCCCCCTGAGGCCGGGGCGTTTCTCGTTGGGGTACGGAGCCCGCACGGGAGCACCGGGGGGGGTGCCAACCGATGCCGCCGCGCGCGTGATACCGTGCGCGGCGAATCACCGAGCATTGGACAAATGTCTGATTGCAAATCCCGATTTTTTGGACAGCCGCTAACAAGTGACTGACAAGACGCCACTTTCCGCACACACCCCGATGATGCAGCAGTACCTCGGTATCAAGGCCGAGTACCCGGATACGCTGCTGCTCTACCGCATGGGTGATTTCTACGAGCTGTTCCATGAAGACGCCGAGCGCGCCGCGGGACTGCTCGATATCACCCTGACCCGGCGTGGCGAATCGGCCGGACAGCCGATCCCCATGGCCGGGATCCCGGTGCACACGCTGGAGAGCTATCTCGCGCGCCTGCTGAAGCTGGGCGAGAGCGTGGCCATCTGCGAGCAGACCGGCGCTGTCGGAGAACAGAAGGGCCCGGTCAAGCGCGAGGTCGTGCGCATTGTCACCCCCGGTACGGTCACCGAAGAGGCCCTGCTGGAGGCCCGCAGCATCAACCGGATGGTCGCGGTGTGCCCCGCCGGCTCGGCCGCGATCAAGGGCCGCAAGGAGGGCTACGGGATTGCCAGCCTGGAGTTCGCCTCCGGCCAGTTCCGCCTGCTGGAGGTGCGCGACGCGACCGAACTGGCCGCCGAGCTGGCACGGCTGGACCCGGTGGAATGCCTGATCCCCGACCAGGCCGCGCCCATCCCCGGGATCGAGGGCTTCGCCCCGCAGCGCCACGCGGACTGGCATTTCGACGGTGTCTCCGCCCGCCGGGTCCTGACCACCCACTTTGGCACCCGGGATCTCTCCGGCTTTGGCTGCGACGGCCTGGATCTCGGCATCGCCGCGGCCGGCGCCCTGCTCGCCTACGTGCAGAACCGCCATCGCGGGGATCTCGCGCACATCACCGGCCTGGCGCACGAGCTGCGCAGCCAGATGCTGGTGCTGGACCCGGCCACCCGCCGCAACCTGGAGCTGACCCGCACCCTGGGCGGCGAACGCCACGGATCCCTGCTGGCCCTGCTGGACACCACCCGCTCGGCGATGGGTTCACGCCGGCTGCTGCAATGGCTGCACCAGCCACTGCGCGACCGCGCCATCATCCGCGAGCGCCAGACCGCGATTACCGGACTTCTGGAGTCGGGGGCCACCGCGCCCCTGCGCGAGGCCTTGGCCGGCAGCGCGGATGTCGAACGCATCCTGTCGCGTATCGTCCTCGGCAGCGCCCGGCCGCGCGACCTGACCGCCCTGCTCGCGAGCCTCGAACGCCTGCCGCCCCTGCACCAGGCCCTGACCACCCCGCTGGCCGCCAGCGCGGCCTCCCTGCAGGCGCTGTACGACGCCCTGGCCCCGGAAGACGAACTGAGCGCGACCCTGGCCGCCGCCCTGGTCGAGGAGCCACCGCTGCGCGTCACCGACGGCGGCATGATCCGCGCCGGCTTCGATGCCGAGCTGGATCGCCTGCGCGCACTGGAGAACGATGCCGACTCGTTCCTGCGCGAGATCGAGGCGCGCGAGCGCGAGGCCACCGGCATCCCCACGCTGAAGGTCGCCTACAACCGGGTGCACGGCTACTACATCGAGGTCTCGCGCACGCGCTCGGCGGAGCTGCCCGGGCGCTTCATGCGCCGCCAGACGCTGAAGAACGCCGAGCGCTACACCACCGAGGAACTCAAGCGCTTCGAGGACGAGATCCTCTCCGCCCGCGAGCAGGCCATGGCCCGCGAACGCGCCCTGTTCGACGGCCTGATCGCCGAGCTCCAGGGTCGCGCCCCGCGTCTGCGCGTGATTGCGGACGCGCTGGCCGAACTGGATGCCCTGGCCTGCCTGGCCGAGCGGGCCAGGCGCCTGGACTGGCACTGCCCGGAACTGGTCGACACGCCCGGCATCCGCATCGAACAGGGCCGCCACCCGGTGGTGGAGGCCGGCCTGGATGCGCCCTTCGTCGCCAACGACACCGAGCTGGACCCCGAAGAGCGCCGGCTGCTGGTGATCACCGGCCCCAACATGGGCGGCAAGTCCACCTACATGCGCCAGACCGCGCTGATCGTGCTGCTGGCCTGCATGGGCAGCTTCGTGCCAGCCGCGCGCGCGCAGATCGGGCCGGTGGACCGGATCTTCACCCGCATCGGGGCCTCCGACGACCTGACCTCCGGGCGCTCCACCTTCATGGTGGAGATGACCGAGGCCGCCAATATCCTGCACAACGCGGGCCCCGAGAGCCTGGTGCTGATGGACGAGATCGGCCGCGGCACCAGCACCTTCGACGGCCTCGCCCTGGCGCTCGCCTGCGCCGAACGCCTGACGCGCCACAATCGCGCCCTGACCCTGTTCGCCACCCATTACTTCGAGCTGACGGCGCTGGCCGAACGCGAGCCGGCGGTCGCCAACGTGCACACGGATGCCATGGAACACGAACACAGCATCGTGTTTCTGCACCAGGTCCGCGAGGGGCCGGCCAATCAGAGTTACGGCCTGCAGGTAGCGCAACTGGCCGGGGTGCCGGCCGATGTCCTGAAGCTCGCGCGCCAGCACCTGCGCGAGCTCGAGGACCGCGCCGCCGAGAGCGACTCGCCGCAACTGGGGCTGTTCACGCCCAAACCGGACCCGGCCAACGTGGCCGTACCCGAACCCGAGCCGTACGAAGCGGAGGCACGCGCCCTGAAGGCCCTGTTCGACACGCTGGATCCGGACGACATGTCCCCGCGCGAGGCCCTGGATGCCCTCTATCGGATGAAAGACGCCCTGCGCGAAAAGTAGCCGCTGCGTCGGGGGTCAGTCGTCCGGATCCGCGGGCGTGACCGCCTCTTCCTTGGCATCGTCCGGATCGCCATCTTCCAGCACATCCGACGGGATCGCCGCGCTGTCCCAGCCGCCACCCAGCGCACGGAATAGCGTCGCGGTGGCCGCCAGCCGATCGCGCGAGGCCTCGGTCAGGGTCAGGCTCGCATCCAGCAGGGCGCGACGCGCGTCCAGCACCTCCAGATAGCCCACGAAGCCGCCAAGATAGCGCCGCTCCGCCAGGTCAAGGACCTCGATCCGGGCACGCATCTCGCGCTGGCGTGCCTCCACCCGCTCGCCTCCTGCCCAAACAGGGCCGCCAGATTCAGGCTCGGCAACCATTCGGCCCGCGCCTGCACCACACGGGCCGCGGCGATCCCGGCGTCGAGGTCGTTCTCCAGGGCGTCGCGCACCAGGCGGTCGAGCCGCGGGTCCTCGAACCTCTCCCACCAGAACTCGGCATCGGCGGAGTCCTTGTCCATCTGCTCGCCAACCGCCCCCGGCCACGCCTCCGGGAGGGCGACCTCCGGGCGCTCGTAGTCCGGCCCCACCGCACAGCCCGCCAGCACGAGGGCCACACGGGGACGCCACCGACCCATCCCGTAAAGGCTGTTGCAGCCCATCGGATCCCGAAATGACGCCGGCCCGCGCCCGGGATTCACGACGCCGGTGGTGGAGGCGTTACAATGCCGCCATATCCTGTCGGCAGGGCCAGGGACACGTGCCGCCGCGACCATGACCGGGCCTCAAAAATCCCGGTCAACTGACTGAATTCAAAGGGAGACAAGCATGGCTTTCATCGTTCTCGATAACTGCATCAAGTGCAAGTACACCGATTGCGTCGAGGTCTGCCCGGTCGACTGCTTCCATGAAGGACCGAACTTCCTGGCCATCGACCCCGACGAATGCATCGACTGCACACTGTGCGAGCCGGAATGCCCGGCCGAAGCCATCGTGCCGGAGGACGATGTCCCCGAAGACCAGCTTCAGTTCATCGAACTGAACGCCGAACTCGCCCGCACCTGGCCGGTCATCACCGCGCGCAAGGACCCGCCGGCCGACGCCGAGGAATGGGACGGCGTGGAAGGCAAACTCCAGTACCTGGAACGCTAACCCCGGCAAGACCTGTCCCAGCCAGCCGCCAGCCTGGGCGCAGCTCACAGTCAGGAGCTGCGCCACCACCCGGGGAGCGGCCCCTCCGCTGGCGGCGCGCAACGCCCACCAACCCTGCTACGCATCCGCGCCAGGAAGTGCTTGCCGCGCGGCCGCCTCCGCTGACGGCCGCATCGTCCCGCGGGCTGCCCTGCACGCAATGGATGATCGACCCAGTACGAGAAGGCCGGACGACGATCCGGGGCTCGGAAGTGCCGCCTCAGGCGGCAGGGCGATCGGGGAACAGGTGGCGGGGAATCCACCACAGGTACACCATCATTCCGATCAGCTCGACCAGGGACTGGAACACCACCACGACCACGGCGAGTTCCAGCCCCTGCGGCAGGGCGAGCGCGATGGGCAGGACCACGAAGGAGTTGCGCGACCCGAGGCTGAAGGCGAGCACCCGCCCTTCGGCCACCGGCAGGCCGAAGGCCCGGGCCAACGCCCGCGCCAGCAGGGCCGCGACCACCAGGAAGCCGGCGAAGATCAGCAACAGCGGGAACAGCACACCGGCACCGTCCAGCACCGTGTTGAACTGGGAGGCCGCGATGATGAACACCACCACGGCCAGCAACGGGACCGGCAGCCAGGCCATGCCCGAGATCAGGTGTCCGCGGCCGGGGTCGTCGTCGGCCCAGCGTTCGGTCAAGTACGCCAGGATCAGCGGGACCAGGATCAGGCCGGCAAAGGCCTTCAGCACGTCCTCGCCAGCCAGCGCCAGGGTGAATTCGCCGCCGAAGAACAGCCACAGATAAAGCGGCAGCAGCGCCAGCTGCATGAGCAGCGAGATCGGGGAGAAGGCGATGGCGCGGCGGGTATCGCCGCCGCCGAGATGGGTAAAGGTGATGAACCAGTCGGTGCAGGGCACCAGCAGCACGAGGGCGATCCCCAGCAGGATCGCCGGATCGCCCGGCGCCACCTGGAGGATCGTCCAGACCAGCGGCGGGATCACCACGAAGTTGCCGATCACCGCGGCCAGCAGCAAACGCGGCTCGCGGAACGCCTCGCCCAGGTGGAGCAGCGGCGTCTGCGTGAATGTGGCGTACAGCAGCACCCCGAGTACGGGCCAGAGCACCACATCCAGCCACTCGCTGGCCTCCGGCGCGGACAAGCCCAGGAAAAGCCCCAGTGCGATCGTCACTAGGTAGATCAGTACCTGATACTGCTCCAGCCGCTCACGCATCCGCGAACGCGGCTCCGGCACGACACAAGGCGTTTACCAGAGCCAGGTTTCAGGTTGCTCGATAGCGCGGTTGTCGTTGTTGGCCAGCAGGCCCTTGATGCAGCGCACCAGCAGCCAGATCACCAGGGCGAGGAAGATCACGAAGCCGATGCCGATCGGCGTCGTGATGACCCCGAGCACGGCAAACAACAGCCCGATCCAGAACGTGCGGATCTGGTAGGTGAAGTGGGAGACGCTGACGGTATCGGCCTCGCCGCGCTTGATATAGGCAATGATCAGACCGGCGATGGCGGTCAGCGCGGTCAGGAAGCTGACCAGATAAAGCACGTATACCACGGTGACCATGGTGGCATCCTTGCGCGGGCCGAGCGTGGGCTCGCTCACGTCGCTGCGCACAACTTCCGGTTTCGGATCTTCGGACACTTCGCACCTCCTGTGGCGTGAATGACGGGGACCAACTTATCAGACTCGCCCGATGCCTATCCGGGCCCGCCCAGCACGATGAGCAGGATACCGACAAGGGCAAAGAAGAACCCGGCCAGTTGCACCCGTGACATGCGCTCGGCCTGGAACAATCGCGCCATCAGCGCCGTCGGCGCCGGGGACAGCGCCCCGGCCACCGCGATGATCGACAACAGGCCCATGCGCACCGCGACCACGAAGGCCAGAGTGGCCGCCGCCTGTAACAGACCTGCCAGCGACAGCAACACCAGGGTCGAGCGGCTCATCCCCAGCTGCGGACGGCGGATCAGCATCACCACCAGAAGGGCCAGGGCACCCACTGCCGAGGTCGCGACCACCGGCCACAGCGGCGAGCCGGCCTCGGCCTCGTTGAGGAACACGAATATCAGACCGAAGCAGGCCCCCGCGATCGCCGCGTCGAGCAGGCCACGAACCGGATGCTCCCCCCTCGCCAGCGCCATCAGGCCACGTACCGGTTCATCCAGGTTGCGCGGACTCGCCTTGCGCGCCCCGCCAGAGATCATCCCGATCGCGATCACGATCGCGGCGATCCCGAGCAACGCCAGCAGCCCCGGCTGTTCACCCAGCGCGAGTCCGACCAGCAGCGGCACCAGCGCCGAGATCACCCCGGTCACCGCAGCGACCAGCCCCATCGAACCCTGGGCCAGGCCGTGGTAGTACGCCAGCAGGCCCAGCGCCAGAGCAAGCCCCGCGGCGCCACCCCAGATCAGGGCCTGCGCTCCAGGCAGCCCCGCCAGTGGAAGGGCGATCACCAACAGGGCCGCGGTCGCAAGGATCTGCGAATAGCAGGCCACCACCAGCGCCGGAATGCGTCGCGAGGCCAGCCCGCCGAAGAAATCGCCGGCGCCAAACCCCAGGGCCGTCAGCAGGCCCAGAAAGAACGCCAACTCAGACCCTGCCGCGGTTCGAACCCATCATGCGCGGGCTTACTCGTGCGCGCCGTCGAGCATGTCCTTCAGGGCCTCTTCGCTACCGGCATGGCCGACGCCGGTCACCACACCCTCGGTGTCCAGCAGGATCACGGTCACCTGCTCGCGCTGATGCGGCAGGAAGCCAGCATCGGCCGCGCTGGAGGTCACCACGATGGAATAGTCACGCGCCTGCATCCGCGGCAGCACCACGTTCTGCATCGGTTGCGCCGGCATCTCGTGGATATCGGCGATGTAGATGATGCCCAGCGCATCGCGCGCCTCGGCACCCATGCCATCCAGCACCGCGTTGGCCACACCGGCCGGCGCGGCCTCCACGGTCTTCAGGATCACGCGGGCGTTGCCCGGCAGCTCCACCGGATTGCCGTGCTGGTCGTTCAGGGTGCGCTCGGGAAAGGGCTGGCCTTCGGCGAACTCGGGCTCCGGGCCACCGCCGGACATGCAACCGGCAACAAGCCCGGCCGCGGCCAGCAGGACGGCGGGCAGAAAGGATCGGGCGATACGGGACATGACAGTTCTCCTGCGAGTCAGAACATGGAATCGAGCGCGCAGCACGGGCGCGCTTTAGCGCCGCCGATGGTAACGCATCGAGTGCGTCAGTAGACTGCAACGACCTTCACGACCGACGCCTGCATGCTGTATTCGCTGATCAAACTGCTGCGCCCGCACCAGTACATCAAGAACGGGTTCGTGTTCCTCGGCGTGGTGTTCGCGCACGAGTGGGGCGAACCCGGCACGGTGCTGGCGGCCAGTCTCGCCTTCCTCGCCTTCTGCGCGATCGCCAGCGCCGTGTACGTGCTGAACGACATCGTCGATGTCGAGGCCGACCGCCAGCATCCGACCAAGCGCGACCGCCCCATCGCCAGCGGTGCGATCAGCGTCCCCACCGCCTGGGCGATCTTCGCAACGGCGGCGGTCCTCGCGCTGGTCCTCGCGGCGATGGTCAGCACCTGGGTCATCGCGCTGATCCTGACCTACCTGGTGCTGAACGTGGCCTATTCCTGGTCGCTCAAGCACATCGTGATCCTTGATGTATTCAGCATCGCGGCCGGCTTCATGCTGCGCATCCTCGCCGGCACCCTGGGCCTGGGCATCGAGCCCTCGCAGTGGCTGCTGCTGTGCGGCCTGATGCTGACGCTGTTTCTCGGCTTCGCCAAGCGCCGCGCGGAGCTGGCCGACGACACCATCGAACGCCGCGGCAACGCCGATCGGCCGCGGCGCGTACTCGACGACTACAGCCTCAGCCTGCTCGATCAGTTCACCTCCATCAGCGCCGCCTGCACGGTACTCGCCTATGGCCTGTACACCGTCAGCGCGGAGACCATGGCCCTGCACGGCACCGACGGGCTGATCTATACCCTGCCGTTCGTGATCTACGGCATCTTCCGCTATCTGTTCCTGCTGCACGCCCGCGGCGGCGGCAACGACACCTCGCGCGACCTGGTCACCGACCCCCACCTGCTGGCCACCGTCGCGGTGTGGCTGGGGGTCACCATCCTCGTGCTCGCATGAGCGCGGTGCATCTCTCGGGCTGGCGCCTGCGCGCGGTGGTGCTCTCGATCATCGTCGCCGTTGCGCTGTATCTCGGGGTCGCCCTGTGGGCCGGGGCGGACGAGGTGTGGCGCGCCCTGAAGCTGGTGGGCATCGGCGGACTGCTGCTGGCGCTGGGCCTGTCGCTGGTGAACTACAGCCTGCGCTTCACCCGCTGGCAGTTGTACCTGCGCACCCTCGGCCATGCCGTCCCGGCCCGCGCCAGCCTGCATATCTACGTGGCCGGGTTTGCCCTGACCACCACCCCGGGCAAGGCCGGCGAGGCCCTGCGCGGCGTGCTCCTGAAGCGCCGCCGGGTGCCCTACCCGGACAGCTTCGCCGCGTTCGTCTCCGAACGCCTGTCCGACCTGATCGCGGTGGTGCTGCTGTCCATGCTGGGCCTGACGCTGGTCGCACAGGGCACCTGGCTGATCCTGGTCGGCGCGGCCTGCATCCTCGCTGCGCTGGTGGTGCTCGCCTGGCGCCGGCCGCTCGTGTGGCTCCAGGCCCTGAGCGACCGGCCCGGCCGGCGCCTGTGGCGCACCCTGCACCACCTGGTCACTGTGCTGCTGCAGGCGCGGCGCTGTCACCGCCCCGCCCTGCTGGCCGGCGCAACGACCCTCAGCGTGATCGCCTGGAGCGCGGAGTCCCTGGCCTTCTGGTGGATCCTCAACGCCATGGGCTTCGAGGCCGGCTTCGCCTTTGCCGCCTTCGTCTTCGCCCTGGCCATGCTGGCCGGCGCGCTGAGCTTCCTGCCAGGGGGACTGGGCGGGACCGAGGCGGTGATGGTCGCCCTGCTGCTGTGGGCCGACATGCCGCCGGCCGACGCGGTCGCGGCGACGATGCTGATCCGCTTCACCACCCTGTGGTTCGCGGTGATCCTCGGCCTGGTGGCACTGGCCACCAATCCCGAGGCCCACGGCCGCGAACACCCGGACGAGCACCATGCGTAGGCGCCTCGCTCTCACCACGTCATGGCGAAGCCCTGTAGGAGGCCAGCCCCCTGGCCGATGGGGTGCAACCAATGCCCCAATCGCCCGGAGGGCCGGGCTCCTACAGGTTCGAAGCCACAGAGCCGCAGGGTCCGCAAGATTCTCCTGGTGCCATCCCGACATCGTCGTGCGCAACCGACATTCCACAACCCCGTCATTGCGAGGACCCGCAGGGGCCGGGGTACAAAAGCGCGTAGCGCGTCGAACGGCCGCAGGCCGGCCCGAAGGGCGAGTGCAGCGAGTTATCCCCCAATGCCGGGAACAGCTTCTGGAGATTGCCGCGGCCCCTGCGGGGCCTCGCAATGACGGGTACGGGAAAGGCGCCGGAGGCCTTGCATGACCGCCAGCTGGAACCGTATCCCGCGGGTCGAGCACGCCGCCGAGGTCGCGCTGGGCTGGCGCGGTCGGGCCTTGCCCGATGTGCCGCGGCCTCTGCTCGCCCACGGCCTGGGGCGCAGCTATGGGGACGTCTGCCTGAACCCGGAGGCCTCGCTGCTGCACACCCCGGGGCTGGATCGCTTCGTGGCCTTCGACGCAACCACCGGAGAGCTCACCGCCGAGGCCGGGGTATCGCTGGATGCGCTGCTGCGCTTCGCCGTGCCGCGCGGCTGGTTTCCGCCGGTGGTGCCCGGCACGCGCTTCGTTACCCTGGGGGGTGCGATCGCCAATGACGTGCACGGCAAGAACCACCACCAGGCCGGCAGCTTCGGCGACCATGTACGCGCCCTGACCCTGCGTCGTTCCGATGGCCAGGTGCTGGAGGTCACCCCCGAGAACACGCCCGACTGGTTCGCCGCGACCGTCGGCGGCCTGGGCCTGACCGGCCTGATCGAGACCGTGACCCTGCAACTGACCCCGATCCGCAGCGCCTGGATGCGCGCCTGGTCGCAGCGCTTCGAGTCTCTGGAGGCGTTCTGGGAGCTGAATGCGCAGGCCGAGCGCGAGTGGCCCTACACCGTCGCCTGGATCGACTGCCTGAACCCGGGAGCGGGCGGGCGCGTCGGACGCGGCATTTACAGCGGCGGGCGCCATGCGACCACCGCGCCGCGCAAGGACGCCTGGCACGAACGCCGCCGCAGCATCCCGCTGGACCCGCCGGTGTCGCTGGTCAACCGTCTGACCCTGCGGGCGTTCAACCACCTCTATTACCGCCAGCCGGTGCACGCCACGCCGCGCGCAGTCCACCACCGGCCGTGGCTGTTCCCGCTGGACGCGATCCGGCACTGGAACCGAATCTATGGGCACAACGGCTTCTACCAGTACCAGTGCGTGCTGCCACCAGCGGCTTCAAAGGACGGCGTACAGGCCCTGCTGGATGCCATCGCCGCCAGTGGCCAGGGCTCGTTCCTCGCGGTGCTCAAGACCTTCGGCGACCGCGCCGCGCCGGGCCTGCTGTCCTTCCCGCGCCCGGGTGCCACGCTCGCGCTGGACTTCCCGGAAAAGGGCCGCGACACCGAACGCCTGTTCGCGCGCCTGGACGCGATCGTGCAGGAGGCCGGCGGTGCCCTGTACCCTGCGAAGGACGCACGCATGCCGGCCGACGTCTTCCGCCAGGGGTTCCCCCGCTGGGAGGCCTTCGCCGAGTATGTGGACCCCGAATTCTCCTCCGGCTTCTGGCGCAGGGTGACTGCATGAACCCAATGAACAACGTTGTCCTCTTTGGTGCCACCTCGGCCATTGCCTCCGCGGCGGCGCGGGAGTTGGTGGACACCGGTGCCCGGCTGTTCTGCGTGGCCCGCGACGGCGAGGCGCTGGAGGCCCTGCTGGCCGACCTGCGGGTGCGTGGCGACGACCCGGACGGCGCCCGCATCCTCGGCGCCACGGCGGATCTGGCCGACGTCGACGGCCACGCCGCCATCTGGCAACAGGCGCAGGAGGCCCTGGGCGAGGTGGACAGCGTGCTGCTGGCCTGGGGCACCCTGCCCGACCAGGCGGCCTGCAACGCCTCGGTGGACGAGACCCTGCAAGCGATCCACGTGAACGGCACCAGCGCCATCGCCCTGCTCGCCCGCATCGCGCCGGACTTCGAGGCCCGCGGCCGGGGCGTGATCGCCGCCATCGGCTCGGTCGCCGGCGACCGCGGGCGCCAGAGCAACTACGCCTATGGCACGGCGAAGGGCATGCTCGCGATCTACCTGCAGGGGCTGCGCAACCGGCTGTTCTTCAGCGGCGTGGACGTGGTCACGCTCAAGCCCGGCTTCGTGCGCACCCCGATGACCGAGGGCTTCAACCGCGCCGGCGCCCTGTGGGCCGAACCGGAAACGGTCGCCCGGGGCATCGTCCGCGCCATGCACCGTGGCCGCGACGTGGCCTACCTGCCCGGCAAGTGGTGGGTCATCATGACCATCATCCGCCTGATCCCCGAATACCTGTTCAAGCGCCTCAAGCTGTAACGACCATGTCCGCCCCCACCCGGCCCGGCCCCGCGCGGCAGATCGTGCTGTTCGACTTTGATGGCACCCTGACCCGGCGCGACAGCCTGTTCCCCTTCCTGCGCCACGCGCTGGGGACAGTGGAATTCCTGCGCCGCCTGCCGGACTGCCTCCCCGCGCTGACCGGCCTGGCGCTGAAGCGCCTCTCCAACCAGGACGCGAAGGAGGCCGTGCTGACCCGTATGCTGGCCGGCGAGACCCTCGCCCACCTGCAGGCAAAGGGCCGCGAGTTCGCCGAGGGCCGCCTGGACCGTCTGCTGCGCCCGGCGGGCATGCGTGCGCTCCAGGCCCACCAGACCGCGGGCCATGACTGCGTGCTGGTGTCCGCCTCGCTGGATCTCTGGCTGCAGCCCTGGGCCGAGCGCCACGGCCTTGCCGGCGTAGTCAGCTCGCGCCTGGCGGTCGATGACAGCGAACGCGTGACCGGGCGCCTCGACGGTACCAACTGCCGGGGCGCGGCCAAGCCGGCCGCCATCGCCGCCTGGCTGGCGACCCTGCCCCCGGAGGAGCCGGTGGACCTGGTCGCGGCCTACGGCGACAGCGACGCCGACCAGCCAATGCTGGAGCTGGCCCGCAGCGGCTACCGGCTGCGTCGGGGCCGCTTCCGGCGCGTCCACGGACCCGCCCTGGAGGGTGCCCCCGAGTGAGACCGACACCCAACTCGTGGCCGTGGCTCGCGCGCCACTACGGCGCGATCCTGCTGGCCGTCCTGCTGGTCAAGATCGGCATGGCATGGGCGCTGCCGATCACCGGCGACGAGGCCTATTTCCTCATCTGGGGCCATAACCCGGATCTGGGCTATTACGACCACCCGCCGATGATCGGCTGGTGGCTCGGCGCCATCCTGCCGCTGTCGGACCACCCGCTGGCGATCCGCGCACTGGGCATCTTCGCCTCCATGGCCCCGGCGCTCGCGGTCTTTCTCTGGTGGCGGCATACCGATCCGGTCCGGGCGCGCCTGGTCTCCCTGCTGGCGCTGTTCATGCCGCTGTTCTTCATCGCGGTCATCACCGCGACGGACACCCCGCTGATCCTGTTCGCCCTGCTCGCCACCGGCCTCGCCTGGCTGGCGCTCCGCACCGGGCGCGCGGCCTATTTCCTGCTCGCCGGGCTGGCCCTGGGGTTGGCGTTCCTGTCCAAGTACTTCGCGGTGCTCCTGGGCATCGCGCTGGGGCTGCACATCCTGCTGTTCGCGCGGCAGCACTGGCGCGGCCTCTTGCTGATCATCCTCGGCGTGGTGCCGGCGGTCGCCCTCAATCTGTACTGGAACTGGGACAACTGCTGGTACAACGTGATGTTCAACGTCGTGAACCGGCATGGCGACGGCGGCTTCGACCCGGGCAACTGGCTCACCTACGCGATCCTGCTCGTCTATCTGTTCACGCCCTGGCTGCTGTGGTTCTACGCCCGCCAGTGGCGCGCCCTGGCCGCCGGCATCCGCGAGTACCAACTGGGCGTGTTCCTCTCCGCCGGGCTGATCCCGCTGATCCTGTTTGCCCTGCTCGCCCCGTTCAAGAGCATCGGGCTGCACTGGCTCGCCGCCTTCGCGCCCTTCCTGCTGCTGCCCGCGCTGTTCCTGGCCCGACGCTCGCTGACGCTCGGCGTCTGGCTCTCCGGGGCCCTCGCGATGCTGCACGCCGTCGCGATCCTGACCCTCGCGCTGATGCCGGTGGAATGGCTGAAGGGCCAGGACCGCTACGCCGACGCCGTGTTCTACCTGGCCCCGGAATCGGTGGCCGGGGTGGTGGGCGAATACGACGCGGACTGGCACGTCTTCACCCGCAGCTACTCGCGCTCGGCGGTACTGGGCTACTACGCCGGCCGCGAGGTCGGGGTGTTCGGCCCCGGCTCGCACTATGGCCGCCAGGACGACCTGCTCACCGACTTCCGCGCGCTGGACGGCGCCAACCTGCTCTACGTCCCCACCCGCGGCGAGCTGGACCCGGCGCATGTGGAGCCCTTCTTCGACGAGGTGCGCGTACGCGAAGTGACCATCCGCGGCGTCGCCTGGGCCCTCGCCGAGGGCCACGGCTTCGACTACGCCGCCTACCACGACCAGATCCTGCAACCGGTACTCGAACGTTACTACGACCTCCCGGACTGGCTGCCCGAGGGCCGCTGCGACTTCGTCGAGCGCTATACCACCGGGCCATGAGAGGCTACGCGGGCACCACCGGAACCGAGACCGGTTCAAAGCAGTCCCTTGCCTGGCGCGCTAGAGTAGGACCACGTTTCAACATCGGAGACCACCCTGATCATGCCTATGGCCATCCAGTCTTTTCGACACGTCCGCCGCAGCCCATTCGTTGCCATTGTTGCGCTGTTGCTCACGGCCCTCGCCGCCCCGGGGGCAGCGCAGGACATGGGACAACCCGGCCAACCGCAGCAGCCCGTGCAGCAGGAGCCGGAAACCACCGTCTACCAGGACTGGGAGGTCGCCTGCATCGACACCCCGAACGGCGAGCGCTGCCAGATGCAGCAGACCCTGCAGATTCAGGACGAACAGGCGCAGGGACTGTTTCTGCAGGCCACCATCCGCCGTGACGGTGACCAGCATGTGATCGAGGTGCTGGTGCCGCTGGGCGTGGATCTGCGACCCGGTATCCGCATGCAGGTCGATGACGCGGGCGAGGAAATGGACGCCGGCTACGTGACCTGCGTGCAGCAGGGCTGTGTCGCCGGACGCGAACTGAACAGCCAGCAGATGAGCTCGCTGCGAGGCGGGCAGGCCCTGACCGTGGCCTTCCGCGCCCTGCACCAGGAGCAACCGTTCGTCTTTGACGTGTCCTTGATGGGGTTCACCGACGCCAGCAACGAGCTGAGATAAGAGCGCCAGGATCACCTCGGCACCTCCGCCAGTCAGCGACTCGATGACGCCCGCGTCTCGCTCCTCGCAACCGAACCCCGGCTTCCCGGGACGCGCGCGGTCACGTGGCAGGCGGGCGATCGGGACTGCGGCCGCGGCCGCGCTGCTGTGGTGGGTACTCGCGGGCCACGAGGCCCTGCTGGAACCGCTGGCCCTGCTGGCGATCGTTCTGGCCGGTAGCGCCAGCCTGCTGCTGCCGACCGGCCGGCCGCTCCCGTTACGCCTGCGCGCCCTGCCCGGCCTGCTGGGCTTTTTTCTTCGCAACTCGTTTCTGGGCGGCCTGGATGTCGCGCGCCGCGCCCTGGATCCGCGCCTGCCAATCCATCCGGCGTTCGTCACCTACCGAACCGAACTGGCCCATGGGCCGCCGCTGACCCTGTTCATGGCGGTCATTAGCCTGTTGCCCGGCACGCTCAGCATTCGGCTGGAGGGCCGGTTGTTGACCCTGCATGTGCTGGATCGCGACGCCGACACCCGGGCGGCGCTGATCGCTCTGGAACGACGCATCCGGGCCGCCTTCCGCGACCCGCGTGACCACCGCGACAAACGCAACGGGCAAACCTCGTGAGCGTCTTCTACCTGGCCGCGGCGCTGTTCCTGCTGGGCACCATCCTGCTGGGTCTCGTTCGGGTACTGCGCGGGCCGGGTTCCGGGGACCGGATGCTGGCCGCGCAACTATTCGGCACCACCGGGGTGACGATCCTGCTGCTGCTGTCGCTGGCACTGGAGGAATCCGCCCTGGTGGACGTAGCCCTGGTCTTCGCACTGCTGGCGGTGGTCGCCGCCGTGGCCTTCGTCCGCCAGCACGGCCTGCCGGAACCGCCGGATACCCCGACCCACCGCCAGCATCCCGAGTCCACGGAATCAAGGGAGTCGAACGATGATCGCTAATACCCTGACCGTACTCCTGCTCCTGGCCGGGCTTGTGTTCTTCGCCGCCGGCACCGCCGGGCTGCTGCGCTTCCCCGACGTCTACTCGCGCCTGCATGCGCTGACCAAGGCCGACAACGTCGGGCTCGGGCTGGTGGTACTCGGACTGATGTTCCAGGCCAGCGGTCCGGCGGACATCCTCAAGCTGCTGCTGATCTGGCTTCTGGTCCTGGCCGCGGGGACCACCGCCGCGCACATGGTGGCGCAACGAACCTGGACCCACGGGGAGTTCGAGTCGGATCGATGAACGGGCTGCTGGTCCTCTTCGATCTGGTCCTGCTGGCCGGCATCGTCGGGGTAGCCTGGCGCTGCCTGGCGAGTACCGACCTGTTCCGGGCCGTGGTGCTGTTCATTACCTTCGGATTGCTGCTGGCGCTGGCCTGGGTGCGGCTGGAGGCCCCGGACATCGCGCTGGCCGAGGCCGCGATCGGCGCGGGCATCACCGGGGCCCTGCTTCTGGTCACGCTGGAACGCCTGCGCAGCATCATGGCCGAGCGGCGCAGTGGCCGCCCGCATACGCCCCCGCCCGACCCCACCGGGCCGCATGCCCTGCTGCGGGCGCTGCACGACCCACCGCCCGAACGCCGGACCTTTATCCCCGCGCTGAGCTTTGCCCTGGTGGTCGGTGGACTGCTGGTCACGGCGCTGTGGCACCAGCCGCATTCCACCGGGCTGGAACCGGTAGTGGATGCCCACATGGACATCTCCGGCGTCGATCACCCGATCACCGCGGTGCTGCTGAACTTCCGCGCCTACGACACCTTCCTCGAGCTGGCCATCGTGCTGATCGCGCTGCTGGGCGCCTGGTCCCTTGGGCGACATGACCTGATCCCGGCGCGTCCGGCCCCGGGCCCGATCCTGCCCGGCACCCTGCGCCTGCTGGTCCCGGTCGCGATCGTCACCGGGGTGTACGTGCTGTGGGCCGGGAGCCACGCCCCCGGCGGGGCCTTCCAGGCCGGGGCCATCCTCGGCGCAGCCGGGATCCTGCTGGTACTGGCGCGGCCCCGCCAGCTGCCGATGGCGCCGGGGGTGCCGCTGCGCCTGGGCCTGACCGCCGGCGTCGCCCTGTTCCTGCTGGTGGGGCTGTACGGCCTCGTGGCCGGACACGGCTTTCTCGGCTATGCGGACGCCTGGGCCTACCCGCTGATCCTCCTGATCGAGGTCGCGGCGACGCTGTCCATCGCACTGGCCCTGGTGGCCCTGTTCGTGGCCGGGCGCCCGGCCGGGGACGACGCATGAACGGCCTGGCCGAAACGCTGGCCCACACGCTGGCACCGGGCCTGTTGTACCCCACCGCTGGCGCCATCCTGTTTGCCCTGGGGCTGTACGGGCTGATCCGCCGGCACCATCTGGTCCTGCGCATCCTGGCCCTGAACATCATGGGCTCGGGCGTGTTCATGGTGCTGCTGGGTGTGGCCGCCCGCGGCGAGGGCCCGCCGGACCCGGTGGCGCAGGCCCTGACCCTGACCGGCATCGTGGTCGCGGTCAGCGCGACCGCCTTCGCCCTGGCTTTGGTGGTGCACCTGACGCGGCTGACGGGCCATGCAGTGATGCTCCCCGGGCCACCGGACGACGACGCCCCGGTGGAAGACATCTCGCGCGGAGAACATCACGCCGACGGCGGCCCCGCCGCCTCGGACGAGGATCGGCCCTCGTGACCCCGGCAAATGCCGAGTGGCTCCCGGCGGCGATCGCCGGGCTGGTCGCGCTGTCGCTGGTAGTGGCCGTATTGGCGACGGCCTGGCCGCGCCAGGCCCATCGCGTCGGCCTGCTGGGGGCGCTCGCGATCACGGCCTGGGTGCTCGGTCTGAGCGCGCTGTTCCTGAACGCCGGACCGGATCCGGAGGCCGCCGCGACGCGGGTGGCACTGGGGGGCTGGGAGGCGCCACTGGGCCTGATGCTGCATCTGGACGGGCTGTCCATGACCCTGCTGGTGCTGACGGCCGTCGTGGGGCTTGCGACCAGCCTCTATAGCCTGGGCTATGTGCATGATCGCATCGAGCGGCGCCAATTCTGGCCCTTGTGGCTCTGGCTGTGGGCCGGCCTGAACATGCTGTTTCTCTCCGGCGATGCCTTCAACCTGTACATCACGCTGGAGGTGGTCTCGCTGTCGGCAGTGGCATTGGTCGCCTTCACCGGAACGGCCGCCGCGGTCTCCGGCGCGGTGCGCTATCTGCTGGTCAACATCCTCGGCTCGCTGAGCTTCCTGATGGGGGTGGTGCTGCTGTTCGGAGAGCACGGGGTCCTCGACCTGCTGCTGCTGGAGACGCGCACCGAGGCGGGCCCCACAGAACGCATGGCTGCCGTACTGATGACCGCCGGGCTCATGCTCAAGGCTGCGCTGTTCCCGCTGCATGTCTGGCTGGCGCCGGCCCACGGTTCGGCCCCGGCGCCGGTCAGCGCGGTGCTCTCAGGGCTGGTGGTCACCGGGTCGTTCTATCTGATCCTGCGTCTGTGGATGGGCGTGTTCGCCCCGCTGGCCACCCCGGCCTTCGGCATCCTCGTCGGGATGCTCGGCGTGGCGGCGCTGGTCTGGGGCTCGCTGCAGGCCCTGCGCGCCGGCCGCCTCAAATCGATTGTGGCCTATTCCACCGTGGCCCAGTTCGGTTATCTGCTGGTGGCCTTCCCGCTGATGCTGGTGGATCCGGGTGCCTGGCGGGTGGTGGTGTTCTTCGCGGTCGTCCACGCGCTGGCCAAGGCCTCGGTCTTCCTGGCGGCCGGCACGCTGCAGCACGCCGCCGGGCATGATCGGCTGGCCGATCTCGGCGATGTACTGCGGGCGCGGCCGCGCACGGTCTTCGCCCTGGGGCTGGCCGGCGTCAGCCTGATGGGGCTGCCGTTCACTGGCGGCTTCATCGCCAAGTACCTGCTGCTGGAGGCCGGTCTGGGCACAGTACTGGCCGGCAGCGTGATCGGCGTGCTGTGGGTGCTGGCGATCGCCGGCGGCGGCCTGCTCGCGGCGGCCTACATATTGCGGATGGTGGCCCCGGCCTTTCACCGCGGACACGAAGATGCCGGCGAGGCGGTCTCGCCGTGGATGGACTGGGTGCCACTGGGCCTGGCGACTGTCGCGGCGCTCGCCGGGCTGGCCGGGACGCTGACCCTCAACACGCTCGCGCTGACGCCGGGGGCCCCCTGATGGACGGCGGCTGGCTGCTGCTCGCGATCCTGTTCAGCTCCCTCGGGCCGGGGATCGCGATCTTTTTCCTGCCCGAGCATCGCCAAGGCCTGCGTACCGCGCTGAACCTGGGTGGCGCCGGCACCAAGCTGGCACTGGTCGGAGTCCTGCTGGCCGGGGTGCTGCGCGGCGACGAATACCGCTTCAGCCTGCCGCTGATGCCGGGCATCGACCTGGTCCTGGCCGCCGATGCGTTGTCGCTGCTATTCGCCAGTCTTTCGGCCGTGCTGTGGTTCGTGACCACCGTCTACGCGATCGGCTACCTGGAGGGTTCGCCCCGGCGCAGCCGCTTCTTCGGGTTCTTCTCGTTGTGCGTCAGTGCCACGGTGGGCATTGCTCTGTCCGGCAACCTGATCACCTTCCTGATCTTCTACGAGATCCTGACGCTGGCGACCTGGCCGCTGGTGGTCCATCGCGGTACGCCGGCGGCGCTGCGGGCCGGACGGCTCTATCTCGCCTACACGCTGACCAGCGGGCTGGTGCTGTTCACGGCGATTGTCTGGCTCACGCTCCTGGCCGGAGCCGAGGGCTTCACCCCGGGCGGGTACCTGGACGGTCTCGCGGAGACGCACGCGACCACCCTCCAGATCCTGTTCGTGCTGCTGATGATCGGCTTCGGGGTGAAGGCGGCGCTGGTGCCGCTGCATTCGTGGCTGCCCATTGCGATGGTCGCGCCGGCGCCGGTGAGCGCGCTGCTGCACGCCGTGGCCGTGGTCAAGGCCGGCGCCTTCGGCATCATCCGCGTCGTCAACGACGTCTATGGAACCGAGCTGGCCATCGAACTGGGCCTGACCGCCGGGCTTTTGGTGGTGGCCGCGATCACCATTGTCTACGGTTCCATCCAGGCCCTGCGCACGGACGACCTGAAACAGCGCCTGGCCTTCTCCACCATCAGCCAGGTCTCCTACATCATCCTCGGCGTGGCGCTGGCCGGGCCGCTGGGCATCATCGGCGGGCTGGTGCATCTGGTGCATCAGGGCATCACCAAGATCACCCTGTTCTTCTGCGCCGGCAACTTCGCCGAGACCCTCGGCATCCACCGCATCAGCGAGCTCGACGGGGTCGGCCGGCGCATGCCGCTGACCATGCTCGCCTTCACCCTCGGGGCGCTGGGTATGATCGGCCTGCCACCGCTGGCGGGATTCGTGACCAAGTGGCATCTCGGGCTGGGGGCGCTGGAGGCCGGCATGCCCTGGGTGCTGGGCGTGCTGGTCCTCAGCAGCCTGCTGAACGCCGCCTATTTCCTGCCGCCGGTGATCCGTGGCTGGCTCGGTGAGCGCCGCGAGCCGTGGCACGAACCGCTGCAGGCGCATGCCGGGCCGACCCGCTTCGAGACCCACTGGATGCTGCTGTTTCCGGTAGTCTTCACCGCTGCGCTGGGCCTGCTGGTGGGACTCTTCGCCGGGCTGGGGCTGAGCCCGCTGGGCTGGGTCAGCCTGATCGTGCGGCGCGACTATTCGCTGCCGGAGTTCGGGCTGTGAGCAGCATCCTCCTGCTCGCCGTCCCACTGCTGCCGTTGCTGCTGGCGGTATTCATCGGCCTGCGCCCGGGGCAGGCGCGGCTGAACCGCCTGGTCCCCTGGGCCGCGCTCCCCGGGCTGCTGCTCGCCGCCCTGGCCCCGACCGGGCTGGAGGCGACCTTCGATAGCCTGCTGATGGGGACCCACCTGGCCGTCGACCCAACCGGGCGGGCGTTTCTGGCCCTGACTGCAGGCCTTTGGCTGGCAGCCGGACTATTCGCCCTCGGCGAGCGGCGTGACGACGTCCGGCGCGAGCGCTTTTACGTGTTCTGGCTGCTGGCCCTGGCCGGGAATCTGGGCCTGGTCCTCGCGCAGGACGCGGCATCGTTCTACCTGTTTTTCTCCCTGATGAGCCTCTCCGCCTACGGGCTGGTGGTCCACTCCGGAAAGCCGGAGGCGTGGCGCGCCGGGCGGGTGTACCTGATCCTCGCGGTACTGGGCGAGGTCCTGCTGCTCGCGGGCCTGCTCCTGGCCGTCCACGCCGCAGGGCAATCCAGCCTGGCGGCGGTGGCAGCGGCCCGCCCCGAGGGCTGGGCGCTCGCACTGCTGGTCGTAGGCCTGGGGATCAAGGCCGGCATGCTGCCGCTGCACTCCTGGCTGCCCCTGGCCCACCCGGCGGCCCCCGTGCCGGCCAGCGCCGTGCTGTCCGGGGCGATGATCAAGGCCGGGCTGCTGGGCTGGATGCGGTTGCTGCCGCTCGACGCCACCGGGCATGCAGTGCTGGGCGAGACCCTGGTCCTGCTGGGCCTGGCAGCGGCCTTCCTCGGGGTCCTGGTGGGCGTCCTGCAGGTACGACCGAAGACCATCCTCGCCTACTCCAGCATCTCGCAGATGGGACTGATGACGGTCGGCATAGGCCTGGCCCTGTTGCTGCCGGAGGCGCGCGGCTGGCTGCTGGCCGCCGTCACGCTGTACGCCGTTCACCACGGCCTGGCGAAGGGCGCGCTGTTCCTGACGGCGGGGATGCAGAACCAATGGCCGGGTACGCGCCTGGCCCGGGCCGCGTTTGTCCTGTTCACCCTGTTGCCGGCCCTGGCGCTGGCCGGGTTGCCGTTCACCAGCGGCGCGCTGGCCAAGAACACGCTAAAGGGCCCGCTGGCCCCCGACGCGCTGCCCGGCTGGCTGGCGCATACGGAGTTGCTGCTGACCCTCGCCGCAGCGGGCACCACCGTACTGCTGCTGCGTTTCCTGTGGTGCTGGCAGGCCGGGCTGCGGGCACCCGCCAACGGACTTGACCGGCACCGGTGGTGGGCCTGGGGCAGTCTTGCACTGACGGGGTTGTTGCTCCCGTTCGGGGTCCTGGTCGTCGGGCCCGGCGGCCTGCCCGTCGAGCCACGGGATCTGTATGGCCTGGCCCTGCTGTGGCCGATCGCCCTGGGGCTCGTCCTCGCCGGCATCGCCTACCGGCTGATCCGTGACCGCGAGACCCCACGCGTGCCGGAGGGCGATCTGGCCGTGCTGGCCGAGGCCGCCTGGAGTGCCGCCCGCCGTACCCACCGAAGCCTGGCCCTGCGACCACCCCGGCCGCACCGGATGCCGGCACGCCTGCGGCTACTGCGCCTGAAACTGCGCCAGCGTCTGGAAGACGCCGAACGCGTCCTGACGCGATGGGAGACCATCGGGCTGCTGTTCTCCGCCGCGATGCTCGGGCTCTACCTGACGTTGCTGGTCGGATAGCCCCTAACACGGGCACGAAAAAGGCCGGCCCGGGGAATTCCCGGGCCGGCCTTGCACTAGCGCCGACTTGTTCTTGAGGGCTTACCGATCAGTTCTGATCGATGAAGTCCGCGGTGAAATCGGCCACGTCATCCGCGAAGAAGTCGCGGAAGAAGTGATCGGCACCGTCCACGGTCATCAGGGTGATGTCGCCGCTGTCCTTCACCGCCTCGACCTTCTGCGGCAGGTCCGGCACCACGTCATCCTCGGAGCCGACGATCACCAGCGTCGGAATCTGCATCCCGCGGATCACCGAAGGGGTATCGTTCTGGCGGGTCGGTTCGTAGTAGCCAAGAAAGGCGCGCGGGGTCACGTCCAGCTCCTCGCAATAGAGGAAGCGCACGTCCTCCATCAGGGTCTCTTCCTGGTTCATGCGCTGCAGTTCGCGGGCACGATCCAGCATCACCTGCAGCGGCAGGCCGCTTTGCTCCTCGAAATCCGCCGCAGCCTCATCCTCGTCAAAGGTGGAAGCCGCCACCAGCACCAGGGCGCGGATGCCGTCCGGGTCGTGCTCGATCAGGTAGCGGGCGACCTGATTGGCGCCACGGGAGTGCCCGAACAGGGTGACTGGACCGTAGCCTTCGTCCTGCAGCCATTCGTGCCACAGGCTGACCTCCTGCAGGTGATCGTCGACCCCGTGACGCACCGGGGCGTCACACTCGAACATCCCTTCACGTGCATCGATCCCGTAGCTCAGGTTGATCGACAGGGAGTTCAGTCCGTGCTCGGCCAGCAGGTCCTGCACCCCCGCCATCACCTCCATGCGCCCGTGCGCCAGGGTGCCGTGCAGCATCAGCACCACACCGTCGGAGGGGCTCGCCCCCATGCCTTCCTTCATATGCCCGACCAGGGTCAGATCATCGCGTTCCAGCGTGACCTTCTCCGCAGCCAGCGCGGCCGGGGCCACCAACAATGCTGCGGCCGCAAGGGCGGCCGTGGCGATCCAACGGGACATGGGGAACCTCCTGGGTGGTTAGCGTGATCCAATAGACTCAGTAGCGGTGGGAAAATTCCGCCCGAACGGGCGGGCGTAGTCCTGACAGCGCGACCTGCGCAGCGCATGATAGGCAAATCTGGAACGGCCCCGCCGCCGCCACCTTGACGGTAGACGCATGAGCAATCGTGACCCATCCCTCGACTGGCACGCCCTGAAGACCGACGAGGTCCTCAAGCGCCTGGAGGTGGACGAGCACGGGCTCAAGTCTCCGGATGCCGAACAAAGGCTGCAGGACGTCGGCCCCAATCGCCTGCCGGAAACCGCACGCACCGGACCCATCCGGCGTTTCCTGCTGCAGTTTCACAACGTGCTGATCTACGTACTGATCGCCGCGGCCATCGGCACCGCTTTCCTCGGGCACTGGTTGGATACCGGCGTGATCCTAGGGGTGGTACTGATCAACGCGATCATCGGCCACATCCAGGAGGGCAAGGCGGAAAAGGCGCTGGATGCAATCCGCCAGATGCTCTCGCCGAAGGCGCAGGTGCTGCGCGACGGCCAGCGCCGGAGTATCCCTGCGGAAGAGCTGGTCCCCGGCGACATCGTCTACCTGCAGGCGGGAGACCGCGTCCCGGCGGACCTGCGCCTGACCGGGGCGCACAACATGCGCATCGACGAGGCCGCGCTGACCGGCGAATCGGTCGCCAGCGAGAAGCAGACCGCCCCGGTGGAGCCAGAGGCCGACCTCGGCGACCGCGTCTCGATGGCGTATTCCGGCACACTCGTCGCCTTCGGCCAGGGGCGCGGCGTGGTGATCGGCACCGGGGCCGATACGGAGATCGGGCGCATCTCCACCATGATCGGCGAGGTGGAGACCCTGACGACGCCGCTGCTGCGCCAGATCGCGCAGTTCGGCCGCTGGCTGTCGGTGGCGATCGGCATACTGGCCGCGGCCACCTTCGCCTTTGGCTTCTGGGTGCGCGACTACGACCTGGTGGAGACCTTCCTCGCGGCGGTCAGCCTCGCGGTCGCGGCCATCCCCGAGGGCCTGCCGGCGATCATGACCATCACCCTGGCGATCGGGGTACAGCGCATGGCCGCGCGCCACGCGATCATCCGCCGCCTGCCGGCGGTGGAGACCCTCGGCTCGGTCACCACCATCTGCTCGGACAAGACCGGCACCCTGACCCGCAACGAGATGACGGTGAAGAGCATCGTCACCACCGCGGCGGAGTACGAGCTGACCGGGGTCGGCTACGAGCCGCACGGCGGGATTACCCGCGACGGCCAGGAGGCCGACCCAGAATCCGACCCGCTGCTCGCGGAGATCCTGCGCGGCATCCTGCTGTGCAACGATGCCGAGGTCTACCCGAAGGACGACGCCTGGACCATGGAGGGGGACCCCACCGAGGGGGCGCTGATCACTGCGGCGATGAAGGGCGGGCTGGACCCGAAGGAGGTCAACGAGCGCTATGTACGCGACGACGTGATCCCCTTCGAGTCGTCCTACAAGTTCATGGCGACCCTGCATCACGATCACGAAGGCGGGGCATTCGTCTTCCTGAAGGGCGCGCCGGAACGCGTGCTGGCCGTCTGCAGCACCCAGCGCACCGCCGACGGCGAAGAGCCCCTGGACGCCGAACACTGGCAGCAGTGGATGGACGGCGTCGCCGCGCGCGGCCAGCGCCTGCTCGCCCTGGCCACGCGGAGCATGGAGGATCATCGCCGGGAACTGGAGTTTGCCGACATCGAGGATGGCGGTCTCACCCTGGTCGCCGTCTGCGGCATCATCGACCCGCCCCGCGAAGAGGCCATCAAGGCAGTGGCCCACTGCCAGGAAGCCGGCATCCGCGTAAAGATGATCACCGGCGATCACGGCGTCACTGCGCGCGCCATCGCCGACGAACTGGGCATCCGCACCGAGGGCGGCGTGGTGGTGGGCCACGAGCTGGAGAACGCCACCGACGAAGAGCTGGAGGAGCAGGTCCGCCACGTGGACGTGTTCGCCCGCGCCACGCCCGAGCACAAGCTGCGCCTGGTGCGCGCCATCCAGAGCCATCACGAGGTGGTGGCGATGACTGGCGACGGCGTCAACGACGCCCCGGCGCTCAAACGCGCGGATGTCGGGATCGCCATGGGCATCAAGGGCACCGAGGCCGCGCGCGAGGCCTCCGAGATGGTGCTGGCCGACGACAACTTCGCCTCCATCGCCAACGCGGTGGAAGAAGGCCGCACGGTCTACGACAACCTGAAGAAGGCCATCCTGTTTCTGCTGCCCACCAACGGCGGCCAGGCCTTCACCATCGTCGCCGCCATCCTGCTCGGCCTGACGCTGCCGCTGACCCCGGTGCAGGTGCTGTGGGTGAACATGGTCACCGCCGTGACCCTGGCGCTGGCGCTGGCCTTCGAACCGACCGAACCCGGCGTGATGCAGCGCTCTCCACGCCCGCCGCGCACCCCCCTGCTGTCCGGCTTCCTGATCTGGCGCGTGGGGTTCGTCTCGGCACTGCTGGTCGCCGGCACCTTCGGCCACTTCCTGTGGCTGGAACAACAGGGCGTGGCCGACGAATTCGCCCGCACCGTGGCGATCAACACCCTGGTCATGGGCCAGTTGTTCTTCCTGTTCAACAGCCGCTACATCCTGGAACCGTCCTGCAATCGCGAGGGCCTGTTCGGCAGCCGCCCCGTGCTGATCGCCGTCGGCGCCCTGATCCTGCTACAGGGCCTGTTTACCTACGCCCCACCGCTGCAGTTCCTGTTCGGCACCACCGCCATCGGCCTGGAGGAATGGGGCCGCATCCTCGTGTTTGGGATCGTCCTGTTCACCCTCGTCGAGCTGGAAAAGGCCTTCCTGCGCCGCCGCGGCTTCAACCCGCACCAGTAAATCCCGGTGCTGCGCAGGAACGCCATAACCAGGGGAAATCCGATCTGGAGGGATTGCGGCTTCAACCCGCGCTGACTTCTACCCGGTTGCGCCCGCCCTCCTTGGCGGCATACAGACCCAGATCAGCACGCTTGACGATTCCGCGTCTCTGATCACCCTCCCGGTATACCGCCACGCCGAAACTGGCGGTCACACTGCCGTAGTCACGGATCTCCAGGCCCGCGATCGCCGCGCGCAACCGTTCTGCCAGGCGGGTTGCACCCTCGAGACCGGTATTGGCTGCCAGTACGAGGAATTCTTCACCGCCCCAGCGACCCGCAAGATCGGCATCGCGCATGAAGGTCGAGACGGTCCGCGCCACCGTGACCAGCACTTCGTCACCGGCATCGTGACCCCAGGTATCGTTGAAGCGCTTGAAATGGTCGATATCGAACATGACCAGCGCGCAAGGTCGCCCGTAGCGTTCGGCCACGGCGACCTCCTGGTCGATCGCCTCCTCCATGCGGTAGCGGTTCCACAGGCCGGTGAGATGGTCACGGGTGGCCAGGCGCTCGAGCCGCTGGTTAAGCTGACTGATTTCGCCGGCCGCGATCAGCACGGCCAGATCGCTGGCCAGGTCGGTCGCCGCACGCAGCTCCGCCGATTGCCACGGGACACTCTGTCCGCGCACGATTTCCTTCCAGGAGGCGAAGCTCTCGCGCGGCGAAATTCGCCCACTTTGTCGGTCGAGTGTCTTTTCGGGGTTGCCCGCCCAGATGCGCGTTTCGGCCTTCTCGGATCGAAAGAACAGCAGCCAGGCGTCACGCGGGTTCCGGATCGGCAGCGGTACCGCCAGCAAGCCCGAGGCCCGGGCGGGTTCGCAGAACCTTCCCAGTTCGGTCCGGCCGAGTTCTCGCGATGACCAGGCCAGATCGCCGGAGTGATGCCTGTTCAACCAGGCGACGATCCCGTCGATCGATTCCGCATCCGGCACCGTGCCCACGCCGGCGCTCTGATCACCGGCGGCCAGAACCGCACCACTGGCCCGGAAGATCCGCAACCATTCCTTGCCGTGGCTTGCCAGCAGTTCTTCCGGTTCGGGAAACTCCCCACGCTGATCGACCAGGACGTCACGACTGTCGTTGGCCCGTTGAATCAGCGCGGCCTCCTCGCGGGCCTGGACCAATTCGAGCTGAACACAGGTGGTCTGCACCATGGCGCGCAGGGCATCACGCAACGCCGGCGACAGGATATTGCGTGCCGCTGCATGGCAGGCCAGCAACCCCCACAACCGTCCATCGAGGTGCAGGGCGATCGACATCGAGGCAACCACGCCCATGTTGGCCAGGTAGGTGACATGGATCGGTGCGACCGCCCGCAGGATGCCGCACGAAAGATCGAGGGGAGAAGCGTCGGCCGGGTCGCTTGCCGGGACGAGCGGCACGGCTGCCGCCGAAGCATCCGGGATGTCGCGCACCCGCATGATGCTGTAGAGCTGCCGCACCTGGGCGGGAATGTCGCTGGCCGGAAAGTGGTGACCCAGGTAGGTGTCGGCACCGTCGGCCAGGCTTTCGGCGACGACGCTGCCGTTCCAGTCCTCGTCGAACCGATAGATCATCACCCGATCGTAGCCGGCCAGCTCACGCACCAGGGCGGTGAGCGCGCGCAGCAGCCCGTCACGGGTCGTATGGCCGGACAGCTCGGTCTGCCAGTCGGCCATCGCGCCGAACAGCCAGCGTTCGGGATTGCCGGAAATCGGTTCGAGTTCGACCACCACGCGCGCACCACTGCGATACGACAGCAGGCGAAAACGCTGCGACCGGCCACGGCTACGCAGCGACACGATCAGCGCACCGTAACGGTTCCGTGAGTCGAGCTGGATGCGGATCTGATCGAGCCAGCGGCGAGTGAACATCCGCTCGGGTGTCATGGCAAGGGCATCGGCCGGCGCCACACCGAGGATGGATTCGAGGTTGGCGCTGACCTGGCGCACTTCCTGGAGCTGCTCGTCCATGGCAACCAGCGCACCATGCGGCTGAATCGCTCCCGGGATATGCACCGGCTCGCGGTCGCAAGCCTCGAGCGCGGCGTCCAGTTCCGGCTCGTCCATATCCTTCGTCTCCTTCGCGGAGTGACAGCGGGCCGTTAATTTACCGCATTTCGACAGCGCGTTTCCTGCTGTCGAAGGCATCCAGCTCGGCCTTGTAGTCGGCGAACGCCTCTCGGGCGCCTGCTACAGCCTGCGCGAGAGCGTCCTCGACTTCCAGCTCGCGCTCGAGCGTCGCCAGCAAGCGACCAAAATCGTCGGGCACGATGGTCTCACCGAAAAAACGGCAAGGCACCGTATCGCCCAGGCTGGAATGGATGCACCGGGCAATCAACGCACTGCCCTGACGCGATCCCTCCAGTACGTAAACCCGGCCCCACCAGGCCGCACGTCCATCCGAAAGGTCCGGCGGCGTCTGCGAGACCGGGGGGACGGGCTGGCCCAACTCGACCAGGTCCGCTTCCAGTCGCGCGAGACGTGGTGACAGCTCAAGTCCCGACTCCGCATGATGGCGGCTTGCATGAACCTGCCGCTCCAATCGGGCATGCGGTCGGCACATGGCCGCAAGTAATTCGGCGTACTGCTCGCGGGTAAGATCACTGCCGGTCAGGCGTCGCATCAACCGGTGATGGTCCAGCGCCTTGTGCGCCGCCGCCGTGGCCCTACGCAAGGTCTGGTGCACGTATCCCCGCTGATGCCTGTTCATGGATTCAAGATACCCGTTTTGGCCGAACCTGTGCTGCCCGGCAGCCCCAGTGCTGGGGTTTTCCTTCCACCATGCCAACAGGATCATTCAGCCGCTCGCCAGAACAATGCCCAGTGCGACGGCGTAAACAGCCAGGACAAGTGCGCTTTCGAATCCGATTCGGCCGACCCCATAGGTCTCGCGTCGCACCATGCCCAGTAGCAGAATGGCGGTCATCAGAATGCTGATCAGGCCCCAGGTCATCTGCACCGGCGCCATGTCGTGGTAGATGGATCCACCGGGATAGCCACCGTCGGCGGCCGCCACCACCAGAATGTTGAAGCAGTTGGTGCCGAAGATGTTGCTCACCGCCAAAGTCAGCGCCCCGCGGCGGATGGCCGCGATGGTCGTCACCAGCTCGGGCGAGGAGGTGGCAAGCGCCGTCAGCAGGCCCCCGACCATGGTTTCGGAGAGCCCGGTCTGGTCACTGATGACCTTGGCGGCCTCCATCAGCACCCAGCCGGCGATTCCGGTCACAGCCGCCAGACCAATAAAGCTGATCCAGGCCCTGCCCAGTCCACCATGACGGTGGCGTTCGGGCTTATCCGGAACCGTCTGGCGGGTACGTCGGGGAAACCACATGGGTTTGTTTTTTGTGCTGCGAACCAGATACAGCCCGAACAGGTACGCGACGACGATCACCGGGGTAATCGGGTGCAGGCCCCACATCGACACAGGCGGGGAAGCAATAGCAAGCAACGGCAGCGCCAGCAGCACGATCAGTAATGCAGCCTGCATCAGGGTGGTGGGTGAGGCGACCGCATGTTCCAGGTTCGCCTTGCGGTAGACCACGTCCGCGATGCCCAGAAACGCGAGATTCGCTGCCATGCTGCCCATAGCGTTGCTCATCGCCAGGTCGGGCCGGGCATCCAGCGCAGCAGTCAGGGTCGCGGCAAAGTCGGGCACCGAGGTCACGCCCGCCAGCAGGAAAATTCCGAACAGTGCCTCGCCCAGGCCAGTGCGGTCGGCCAGTTCATCGGCCACCCGCGCCAGCCGACTCCCCGCAATGATGATGACCACGGCCGCGATGCCAAAGGCGATCATGCTGGGGATCAAGGATGAAAGCATTCTGGGCCTCGAACTCCTCTATCGCCAACACGGTCGCGACGAGGGCTAACGCGCGTCACAGGCGCAAAGTTGCAGCACAGTGGAACTCTTGTCCCCCGTGTCGTTGGAATGCCGGGGTCTACCTCCGAATCTAGCAGGCCGGCCGCGTCCGCGGAATTGACCGGGAATCGGCAGACGACGAAGTGGTTGGGCACGAATGTCCGGAAGCAGCGGCCGCCGAGGGGTACCGTGCCGACGTCGGCACGAGCCTGCACCCCCCTCGGGGTGGTAAAGTGCCGACCCAGCGCGGGCCACGAGTGGCCAGCCCCCTCATCCAAACCGAATTCGTCGCAGGAGCACCATGGCGCAGTACATCTTCACCATGAACGGCGTGGGCAAGATCGTCCCGCCGAAGAAGTACATCCTCAAGGACATCAACCTGAATTTCTTCCCGGGCGCCAAGATTGGCGTGCTGGGCTACAACGGCGCGGGCAAATCTACCCTGCTGCGCATCATGGCAGGCGTGGATACCGACATTGTCGGCGAGGCGCGCCCGCAGCCGGGCATCCACATCGGCTACCTGTCGCAGGAGCCGCAGCTCGACGAGAACAAGGATGTCCGCGGCAACGTGGAAGAGGCCGTGGCCCCGGTCAAGGAAGCCCTGGCCGAGCTGGATCAGGTGTATGCCGCCTATGCCGAGCCGGAGGCCGACTTCGACGCCCTGGCCGCGAAGCAGGGCGAGCTGGAGGCGAAGATCGAGGCCGCCGACGGCCACAACCTGGAGCGAAAGCTGGAGGTGGCTGCCGACGCCCTGCGCCTGCCGCCGTGGGATGCCGACGTGAAGAACCTCTCCGGGGGGGAACGCCGCCGTGTGGCGCTGTGCCGGCTGTTGCTGTCCAACCCGGACATGCTGATCCTCGATGAGCCGACCAACCACCTGGACGCCGAATCCGTGGCCTGGCTGGAGCGCTTCCTGCAGGAGTTCCAGGGCACCGTGGTTGCGGTGACCCATGACCGCTACTTCCTCGACAATGTGGCCGGCTGGATCCTCGAGCTGGACCGTGGCCAAGGCATCCCGTTCCAGGGCAACTACTCGCAGTGGCTGGAACAGAAGGAAAAGCGCCTGAAGCAGGAAGAAAAGTCCGAGGCGGCCCGCGTGAAGGCGATGGAATCCGAACTGGAGTGGGTGCGCTCCAACCCGAAGGGCCGTGGTGCCAAGAGCAAGGCCCGCCTGAAGCGCTTCGAGGAGATCGCCTCCACCGACTACCAGAAGCGCTCCGAGACCAAGGAGATCTACATCCCGCCGGGCCCGCGTCTGGGCGACAAGGTGCTGGAGGTGGACAACCTGTCCAAGCACTTCGGCGATCGCGTGCTCTACCAGGGCCTGTCTCTCTCCGTTCCGCGCGGTGCGCTGATCGGCGTGATCGGCCCGAACGGCGTGGGCAAGACCACCCTGTTCCGCATGATCGCCGGCCAGGAACAACCGGACGAAGGGACCATCGAACTGGGCGAAACCGTGCAGCTGGCGTATGTCGACCAGAGCCGCGATGCCCTGCAGGACGAGAAGACGGTCTGGGAGGAGATCTCCAACGGCCAGGACATCATCCAGGTCGGCAACTTCCAGATGCCGTCACGCGCCTACGTCGGCCGCTTCAACTTCAAGGGCACCGACCAGCAAAAGCGCATGAAGGATCTCTCCGGTGGGGAGCGCAACCGCGTGCACCTGGCCAAGCTGCTGCAAAGCGGCGGCAACTTCCTGCTGCTCGACGAACCGACCAACGACCTGGACGTGGAGACCCTGCGCGCGCTGGAAGAGGCGCTGCTGGACTTCCCCGGCTCCGTGATCGTGATCTCGCATGATCGCTGGTTCCTCGACCGCATCGCCACGCATATCCTCGCGTTCGAGGAAGACGGCAACGTGGTGTTCTTCGACGGCAACTACCAGGAGTACGAGGAGGACCGCCACAAGCGCCTGGGCGCCGCGGCCGACCAGCCGCACCGGGTCAAGTACAAGCGACTCGCCTCCTGATCCACCCCGAACGCCCGGCACCCGCCGGGCCTTCGCCTTTCCGCGCCCCGGCACGCCACGATCCGTTCACGGGCAATGCCCGTTTCATCGGGCGCCCGGCCCGGCTGGAGACTACGGGCCCTGCGGCCGGGTCTTCTCCTCGAATTCCGTGGTAAACGCTTCCAGCTCCGCATCCTCGATCAGCCCCTCGCGCCGCATGCACGTGAACTGGTCAAGCGCCTTCGAGCGGGCGTGGCCATCGAAGATGAACGCAAGCCGCTTGTCCGCTGCGCGCACTTGCTCGTACAGGTCCAGAAAGCGTTCGTGATTCGACCGGTCGTCCTGTTCCATAGTCGCCCGACAATCGGCCAGGGCTCGTTCGCAGTAACGATCCAGCGCGGTTTCCTTCAACCGGCTGAACCGCTTCCAGTCCGACTCCTTGATCATTCCGGCCGCCTCCTGAAACTCGACACGTCAGGTGGTCAGGCGAGTGCGCGCCCAACAGACCGAAAATAATGCAACGGCAGCGATAGGCCCGCCAACCCTATCGGTGATCGCAGGTTGCGGTCAGGCGCCCGTCCACCGGCTCCCCCGTCATCTCCATATCCACGAATCGGCCGTCGGCCTGCAGTTCGCTTCCGTCGATCTGGAGCAGCGGCTCGGCAGCCCCTCCGGCGGCACTAATCCACTGCTGGCCCATGCGGGTCCGATTGGCCTCCAGCACCTCGCCCCCCGCACGAAAGTCCCCAAACTGCAGCGACACCGAGTGCGTCAGCATCCCCGCAACCGCATTGCGCGAGGCAAATACCCGCAGCGGGCCGCGATCCGTATCCGCGCGCGCCACCAGCGTCTGGTAGCGGTCATCCGACTCACCCGAGAAATCACAGACCTCCATCTCCAGCACGTACTCATCGCCCTCCAGGACCAGTATCGCGGCCCCGGCCGCGTGGGCATTCCCGGAAACCAGCGCAACGGAAAACAACGAGACCAGACAGGCGGGCAGGACCAGCGCTCGACGCATACGGGAGCTCCTTCGCATGGGTGGGGGTATGCCGGAAGCTTACCCCATCACCCCGCGAAGCTCCTGCCTCCTGCCATGCGGTCCATCCCGACGGCCGTGCCCCAGTTTCTGGGCGTTGGCCGGCGATGCGGATTCCCTTCGTTCGGGATGTGGTCCATATTCGGGTTAGCGGTCGGATTGCCCGGCCGGTCTGCCTTCGGGACGGAGGGCGATGCAGGGATCCATCAGCAGTACAGGAAGCGCGGGGTCTGCGGACGGCCGCGAGAGGCGACAGGCCCAACCCGAGCGAATCGCGACTTGTCGCCTGCAGCTGCACCCGGGGTTCACGCTGGACGACGCTGCCGCGATTGTTCCCTATCTCGCGCGGCTGGGGGTTTCGCATGTCTATCTTTCGCCGATCCTGCAGGCGGTGCGCGGCAGCACCCACGGCTATGACGTGGTCGACCCCTCGCGCGTCAACGAAGAGCTTGGCGGCGAGCCAGCACGCCAGCGCCTGTGCGCGGCGCTGGCGGCGGCCGGGATGGGCCTGGTACTGGACATCGTGCCCAATCACATGGCGGTGGCCGGGGACCAGAACCCGTGGTGGTGGGATGTGCTGGAGAACGGCCCGTCCAGCCCGTTTGCGACGTACTTCGACGTCGACTGGGAGTCCTCGGAGGAGCGCTGGCCAAACAAGGTCCTGCTCCCGGTGCTGGGCGATCATTACGGCCGTGTCCTCGAGGCCGGCGAGATCCGCCTGCAATATGGCGCCGGGCTGTTCGACCTCGCCTATTACGAGCACCGCTTCCCGCTAGACCCCTCCTCGCTCAACGAGCTGCTCGCCCGCGCCTGTCGCGCCACGGGTATCGAACTGCTGGGCTTTCTCGCGGAATCCTGTGCACGCCTGCCACAGCCGCATCTGATCGCACACCATTCGGTGCAACGGCGCCACCGCGACCAGGACGTGATCCGCCAGCTTCTGGACGACACGACCCGCCAGAACCCGGCGGCCGCCGAGGCGATCGCGACCGAGGTCGAGCGGATCAACGCCGACCCCGATGCCCTGGATGCGCTGATCGAGAAGCAGAACTACCGGCTGGCCTGGTGGCGCACCGCCGGCCGCGACCTTGGCTACCGGAGGTTTTTCGACATCAACGACCTGGCCGGGCTGCGGCAGGAGAAGGAGGAGGTCTTCCAGGCCCTGCATGCGTTGCCGGTCCGCTGGGTGGCGGAAGGCTCGGTGCACGGCCTGCGGGTCGACCACCCGGACGGACTGCGCGACCCCCGGCAGTACTTCAGCCAGTTGCACCGCGCCTGTCCGGACACCTGGATCGTCGCCGAGAAGATCCTCGAGCCCGGCGAGCAGCTGCCGGACGACTGGCCAATCGCCGGCACCACCGGCTACGACTTCCTCAACCGCGTGCAGGGGCTGTTCGCGGACCCGGCCGGCGAGACCCCGCTGACACGGCTGTTCGCGGAGCTCACCGGCGAGGAGGCCGACTACCCGGGACTGATCTACGAATCCAAGCGACAGATACTCAAGGACCTGCTCGGCAGCGAACTCAATCGCCTGAGCTCGCTGTTCGTGGATATCTGCGAACGCCACCGCCGCCACCGCGACTACACCCGTCACGAGCTGTACCTCGCCCTGCTGGAGGCGGCGGCCTGCTTCCCGGTCTACCGCACCTATGTCACCCCACGCGAAGGCGGCGTGACGGCGGCCGACGTCGGCTGCGTGGAGACCGCGATCCAGCAGGCCGCCGAGCGCCGCCCGGAGCTGGACAGCGAGCTGCTGCAGTTCCTGCGCAACCTGCTCCTGCTACGCATCCCCGGCGAGCGCGAGACCGAGCTCGCCCTGCGCTTCCAGCAGCTGACAGGCCCGGCGATGGCCAAGGGCGTGGAGGATACCGCGCTGTACCGCTTCCACCGCCTGACGGCACTCAACGAGGTCGGCGGCGACCCGGGAAGCTTCGGGTTGTCGGTGGACGAATTCCACGAGGCCAGCGCCCGGGCCCGGGCGCTGCACCCCGAGGCGATGCTGGCCACCTCGACCCATGACACCAAGCGCAGCGAGGACGTACGCGCTCGCCTTCTGCTGCTCTCCGAGATGCCGGAGGCCTGGGCCAGGAGCGTGCGTCGCTGGATGCGTCACAACGCCCGCCACCGCAGTGGTGGGTGGCCGGACCCGGCCACCGAGTACCTGTACTACCAGACGCTGGTCGGTGCCTGGCCGATCGACGCCGAGCGCATGACGGCCTACATGGAAAAGGCCGCACGCGAGGCCAAGCAGCACACCAGCTGGACCCATCCGCAGGAGGACTACGAGCAGGCCCTGCGCGATTTCGTGGCCGGCACCCTGGACGACCCGGGGTTTCGCGAATCGCTGGAGTCGTTCCTGCAGCCACTGGTCGGCCCCGGCCGCACCAACAGTCTGGCGCAGACCCTGATCAAGCTCACCGCACCGGGCATCCCGGACATCTACCAGGGCAGCGAGCTGTGGGACCTGAGCCTGGTCGACCCGGACAATCGCCGCCCGGTGGACTTCGACACGCGGACCCGCCTGCTGGAGGAACTCGCGCACCTCTCGCCGGCACAGATCAACGCCCGCGGCGACGAGGGCCTGCCCAAGCAGTGGGTGGTGCACCAGGCCCTGGCCCTGCGCCGCCGCCACCCGGAGTGGTTCCGCCCGGACGCGGCCTGTACCCCGCTGCGCGCCAGCGGCGAACGCGCCGGGCACGCGGTCGCCTACCTGCGCGGCGAAGGGGCGCTGGTGCTGGTGCCGCGCCTGACACTCGGGCTGGCGGGCGACTGGGGCGGCACCCGGCTTGCGGTTCCACCCGGCACTTGGCACAACCGCCTGTCCGGCGCGGCGTTGCAAGGCGGCGACTACCCGGTCGCGGAGATCCTCGATGCGTTTCCGGTGGCCCTGCTCGAACGCGAGGAGGCCACGTCATGACCACCGTTAGCGTGTGGGCCCCCGAGGCGCATCAGGTCGAACTGGAGTGCGGTGGCAGCCGCATGCCAATGGACTGCCGCGCGGACGGCTGGTGGTCGCTGCAGACCTCGCGGGTGGTGCACGGCAGCGACTATGCCTTCCGCGTCGACGGCAACGGCCCGTTCCCCGACCCGCGCTCCGCCTGGCAGCCACAGGGCGTGCACGGCCCGTCGTGCTGGCTGGAGCATTCCCGCTTCGTCTGGAACGACGCCGGCTGGCAGGCGCCGCCGCTGGCCGCGGCGGTGATCCAGGAGATCCACGTCGGCACTTTTACCCCGGAAGGCAGCTTCGACGGCGTAATCGACCACCTCGATCACCTGGTCGACCTCGGCATCACCCACCTGGAGCTGATGCCGGTGGCGGCATTCCCCGGCGAGCGCGGCTGGGGCTACGACGGGGTCGACCTGTACGCACCGCACCACGCCTACGGGGGCCCCGATGGCCTGAAAAGGCTGGTGGATGCCTGCCACCGCCGCGGCATCGCGGTGCTGCTGGACGTGGTCTACAACCACCTCGGGCCGGACGGCAACTACCTGGCGCAGTTCGGCCCCTATTTCACCGACCACTACCAAACCCCCTGGGGCGACGCGATGAACCTCGACGGCCCGGACAGTGACCCCGTGCGCCGCTTCTTCGTCGACAACGCCCTGATGTGGCTGCGCGACTACCACATCGACGGCCTGCGCATCGACGCGGTACACGCGATTGTCGATACCTCGGCCACCCATTTCATCGAGCAGCTCGCCACCGAGGTGCAACGCCTCGGGCGCGCGCGCGGGCGGCACCTGGTGGTGATCGCGGAGAACGACCGCAACGACCCGCGCGTGGCACGGCCGGTCGAGGCCGGCGGCTACGGGCTGGACGCGCAGTGGAACGAGGACTTCCATCACGCACTGCATGCCCTGCTGACCGGGGAATCCGACGGGTACTACGCGGACTTCGGACGCCTCGCGGATGTCGCCCGGGCGCTGACGCGCGGCCTCGTCTATGACGGGCGCTACTCCCACTACCGCCGGCGTACCCACGGGCGACCGGCCTCCGACCTGCCCGGACGGCGTTTCATCGGCTGCCTGCAAAACCACGACCAGATTGGCAATCGGGCCCTGGGGGACCGAATCAGTGAAGGCGTCTCGCCGGGACTACTGAAGATTGGCGCAGCCCTGGTGATGACCAGTCCCTTCGTGCCCATGCTGTTCCAGGGGGAGGAATGGGCGGCCGCGACGCCGTTTTTGTATTTCACCGATCACACGGACACCGACCTGGGGCGCGCGGTGACCGAAGGCCGCCAGCGCGAGTTCGCGGCCTTCCGCCGGGGCACCGATCCCGGCAACGTCCCGGACCCGCAATCCATCGAGACCTTCGAACAATCCCGCCTGGACTGGGACGAGCTCGGACGCGAGCCGCATGCCGACATCTTGCAGTGGTACCGGGCCCTGATCGCCCTGAGGCATGCCCACTCGGCGTTCGGCGACGACCGTCTGGAGGCGATCGAGGCGCATTTCGACGAGGCGGCACGCTGGTTGATCGTGCACCGGCCCGGACTGCGGGTGGTGTGCAACCTGCACCCTGCCCCGCAACGGCTGGCCTGCCCGGGCGCCGCGGCCGGTCACCTCCTGCTCCAGTCCGATACAGGTATCGTGGTGGGTCCGGACACCCTGGAGCTGCCCGGCGAGTCCGTCGTGATCCTGGACGCGCCTGCCCCCTCCTGCCTGCCCTGCCAACCGTCCATGTCAAAGGAGTGATCCAGTGACCGTATCCGACCGCCCCGTACACCGCATTGACGGCTACCTGCCGATCGAGGAGCACGGCCTGATCGGGAACTGCACGACTGCCGCCCTGGTCGGTCGCGACGGGACCATCCCCTGGATGTGCGTCCCCCGCTTTGACTCCGAACCCTTGTTCTGCGCGCTGCTGGATCACCAGCGCGGCGGCGCCTTCACCGTGGCCCCGGAACCCCTGGTCACCTCGCACCAGCGCTATATTCCGGATACCGCCGTCCTGATCACCGAGATGACCGGACCAGAGGGGCGCGTCCGGGTGACCGACTGTCTGCCCCTGCGCGCAGGGGCAGACCTCTCTGAGGACGCACCCGCCGGACGGAATGAGCTGCTTCGCCGGATCGAGGTGCTGGAGGGCCGGGTACACCTGCGGGTCCGCGTCACACCCCGGGGCGGTGCGGATGTCTATCCGCACGGGGCCGGGCTGGGCCTGGCGTTGCACCGCCAGCCGGACCTGGAACTGGCCCTGAGCTCGTCCCTGCCGCTGGAGGACGCGGACAGCCTGCATGAACTGGAGGCCGGGGAGCAGCACCACGTGCTCCTCGGGTGGGGGCCGCATACGCATCGGTTCCAGCCCCGCACCCCGCAGGACCTGCTCGAGGCCACCCTGCTGGTCTGGCGACGCTGGATGACGCACTTCAGCTATGAAGGGCCTCGCGAGGACCTCGTCCGCCGCTCGGCTGTCACCCTCAAGCAGATGGACTACACCGCGACCGGGGCCATGATCGCGGCACCGACATCCTCCCTGCCGGAGGCGATCGGCGGCCCGCGCAACTGGGATTACCGCTACGCGTGGATCCGCGATGCGGCGTTCTCGGTGTATGCGATGAGCGATATCGGCATGACCCACGAGGCCGCCGGGTTTATCGGCTGGGCCCTGGACGCCGTCGATCGCGCGGGCTGGCCCCGGGTGCTGTACGACGTGGACGGCCACCTCCCGCAACCGGAGCGCAGCGATCCCGAACTGGAGGGCTACCGTGGTTCGGGGCCCGTGCGCTGGGGGAACGGCGCGGTCGAACAGCGCCAGCATGACGTGTTCGGGGAGATCCTCGATTGCGCCTGGCGCTGGGTACGCTGGGGCGGCACGCTGGACGATCACCTGTGGCAGCGCCTGCGGCGCCTGGTCGAGTCCGCCAAGACCGAATGGAAAAACCCCGACCACGGGATCTGGGAGGTCCGCACAGCCGGACGACCGTTTACCTACTCCGCCGCCCTGTGCGCGGTCGCGCTGGAGCGCGGGGCTGCGCTGGCCGAGAGCAACGGCGTGCAAGGCGACAGTGCGCTCTGGCGCTCCGAGGCGCGGCAGATCCACGAGGCGATCCTGGAACAGGCCTGGGACCCCGAACTCCAGAGCCTGACCGAACATCTGGGCGGCGGCGGCATCGACGCGAGTCTGCTGGCACTACCCGGACGCGGCGTCATCCCCGCGGATCACCCGAAGATGGTCGCCACTACCGAGGCCGTCGTCCGGCGCCTGGGTGCCGGCAACGGCCTGCTCTACCGCTATCTGCCGGAGGAATCCCCGGACGGACTGCCCGGGCACGAGGGTGCGTTTGTGCTGTGCAGCTTCTGGCTGGTCGACAATCTGGTCGGGCAGGGTCGACTGGAGGAGGCCCAGGCGCTGTACGACTCCCTGTGCGACCGCACCAATGCGCTGGGTCTGCTCCCGGAACAGATCGACCCCGCTAGCGGCGCTTTCCTCGGCAACTTCCCGCAGGCGTTCAGCCACGTCGGCCTGATTTCGAGCGGCATCAAGCTCGCGCGGGCGCTGGAGCGAAGCCGGGAGCGTTGAGAACAGTCAACTTACGTTAAGCGGTGCCCGAGGCCCGAAAGGCCTCCGTACTGGGGAGACACCCTCTTCAGGCGGTCGGCATCATCGAGGAGTGGTGATGGACGATCTTCCATCCCCCGTCACGGTTCTCGTAGACGAAGGTGTAGCGCGCGGGGACTTCCTTGGTCTCACCGCCATCCGTCACGCGAAAGGTGTAGGTGCCGGCATCGGTGAGCTTGTTGCAGCCAAGCTTCACGTTGCGGGTGTTGATCGTCCCAAAGGGCTTCTTCTCCAGGAAGTGCTCGAAGTAGTCCTGGATCTCGGCGTGCGTGGTGCGCGGGACGTTGGAGACGGTCGGGAGCAGAACAGCGTCCTCGGCATAGCGCTCGGCGACCTTGCGCGCGTCACCCGTCTGCAGGGCCGCGTTCCAGCCCTCGAACAGTTCCTCGGCCAGTCGGCGGGTCGCCGGCGCACAGACCACGCAGCTCTCGTTGGCTGGGGTATCGATCGCGCCGAACCGGGGATCACCGCCGGTCCCGGTCACCGGATGGTGCTGGTCGCGGTGCGAGGCGCTCAGGCTCAGGCGCGCGCGCGGCGCCTGGTCGGCGTTGATGAACTGGGTGCCGCTGATACGCGGTCGGCTGCTCGTGGTCACTGACTGATCTCCGAGTTCGGCCGTTAGCGGCCGGGTAATCCGTGAATTGTAAGGTACGCTCCCGGGCCTGTCATTCCGGGCCCGCCCCGAATGACTCCGCTGTCAGCGCCCCCTGCAGATTGGGCCGCTGCGCTTGCAATGGCCGTTTGTGGTCAGCTCGCCTGGGCCTTGAAGGCCGCAAGGAGATCCTCGACCTGGCCGCGCACGCGCGCCTCGTCCTGGATCGCGAAGTCGAGAAAGGTCTGCGCGACCACCGACAGGACCTTCTGCCTGGGGTGAACGATGTGCCACTGGCGGTGAATCGGGAAGTGCTCCACATCCAGCAGTGCTACCGGCCCGCCCGCCCCCTCCGCGCTGAGGGTGTGCAATGACAGCACCGCAATCCCCAGGCCGCCGATTACCGCCTGCTTGATCGCCTCGTTGGACCCGAGCTCCATGCGCACCGTCGGGCTGATCCCGTGCTCCTGGAACAGCTTGAGCGTTGCCTCGCGGATCCCGGAGCCCGGCTCGCGCATCAGGAACGTCTCCTGTTCCAGGCGTTCGATCGGGATGTTGCGCTGTCCGACGAGCGGGTGATCGCGGCTGGCCATCACCACCAGCGGGTTCGGTGCGAACGGATACACCGCGATGTCGGTCAGCCGCTCGGGCACGTGTCCAATGATGTACAGATCGTCATCGTTGTTGGCCAGGCGCTGCAGCACGCGATCGAAGTTGCTGACCTCCAGCGACAGTTCGATGTCCGGATAGCGCTTGGCGAACTGCCCGAGGATCGTCGGCGCGAAGTACTGCGCGGTGGTGATCACCGCCAGGCGCAGCCGCCCCCGCTTGAGCCCGTGCATTTCCGCGAGCTTCATCTCCAGGTTGGTCAGCGCGCCGAGCATCTCGCGACAGGTGTCGTACAGCAACAGCCCGACCTCGGTGGGGAAGGCCTTGCGCCCAACGTACTCGAACAGCGGCAGGCCGAGGGCGCCGGAGAGCTTCTTGATCTGGATGGAGACGGTGGGCTGGGTCAGGTAAAGCTCTTCCGCCGCGCGGGTAAAGCTACCCAGGCGCACGATCGCTTCGAACACCTGCAGCTGGCGCAGGGTGGCGTGCCGGATCAGGTGCGCCGGCAGTTCGGATTTCAGCATCACCTGCGGAAGGCCGGACTCCTTCTGCGGTGTCGTGCCGGTCCCTTTCCTGGCCATGCTAGTACCCGTGACCCCTACCGGGTGAGACCGGCGTACAGCATCGGCAGCTTTTCCGGGAGCCGTTCGATACGATCCAGCACCATGAAGTGCTGTGCCCCGAAGATCCGTTCGACGTACTCGTCGGCGTTCGGGTCCAGGCTGATACAGAAGCTGTAGACGCCGTTCTTTCCCACCTCTTCCACCGCACGTTTCGCGTCCTGACGCAGGTACTGCGGGTCGCGCACATCGGTATCCGCCGGCTCGCCGTCGGTCACGATCAGCAACAGCTTCTTCTGCGTCCCCTGTTGCTGCAGCAGATGCCCGGCATGCCGAACGGCCGCGCCCATGCGAGTGGAGAGCTGTCCCTTCATCCCGGCCAGTCGTGCCCGGGCGTGATCGTCGTAGGGGGCGCCGAAGTCCTTGAAGCGGTAGTACTCGACATCGTGGCGACCATCCGAGGCAAAGCCGTGGATAGCGAAGGGATCGCCAATCTTGGAGATTGCGCCGCCCAGCAGAGCGGTGGCCTCGCGCGCCAGCTGTACCACACTGGTATCCGTACCCTGGACCATCTCGTTGGTGGACTCGGACAGATCCAGCAGCACCAGCACCGACAGATCGCGCACCTGGCGGATATTGCGCACGTAGATGCGCTCGTCGGGCTGCCGCCGCATGCGCAGATCGATCTGTGCATCGACCAGCGCGTTCAAGTCCAGCTCGTCGCCCTCGGCCTGCTTGCGCAGACGCTGGACACCCTGCGGTTGCATCGCCTCGATCAGGAACTTCAGGCGCGAGATCAGCGGCTTGTGCTTTTCGTTAATCGCGTCGATCTCGGCCACGTCGCCCTTCTGCGGACGCCGCTCCAGCAGGGTGACCCAGTGCGGCCGTTCCAGCTGCATCTGGTAATCCCACTCATGGTAGTGATACGGCAGCGAGATCGGCTCCTTGCCCTCCTGCTGGTTGATGCTTTCCTCTTCGCCGTCCCGGAACCATTCGGTCGCCAGCACCATGATCATCTGGGCATCGTCCCCAGCGCCAGGGACATCGAGGGTGTTGATCATCTCCATGGGGGTCACGTAGACGCGTTCCTGGTTCGAACCGCTGGCCATCAGCGTCTCGAAGTCGTCTTCCTCGCGCCCGAACGCCCACATGTAGCGATTGTCGTCACGGTAGAGCACATCCGGCGCGACCTGCCGCGGGTTCATGTAGCCCTGCTCCGGAAATTCCGGCGCCAGGGCCTCGGCCAGGGCGCGCGCCAGGCCGGGGGCCTCGAGATCCTCCGTCCGTTCGGCCAGCGCCGCACGGGCCCTGGTCGCGAACGGATGGTCGTCGCGGTAGTCCGGGTCCAGCAGGGCCCGGGCGGTGCGGGCCAGCAGGGCCTGCGGCGCTTCACCGTCGTCCGGGGTCGCGGTATGCAGGGGTGTCCAGAGGTTGCGCAAACCCGGGAAACCCTGGCTTGCCAGGGCCTCCACGCGGGCATCCTCGAACAACTCGGTCAGCACGCCGGTCACGCCGCGCGGCGCCTCCTCTGGCTGCATTTCCCGCGTGTAGACCACATGGGCCGCGGCATGGGCCGCCGCCGCACGGTAGAGATCGAGCCCGGTCAGGCCTTCCCAGTCGTCGAAGGCATCCGGCAGGAAGATCGTGAAGCCCTCGATATAGGGCTTGTAGCCCTCGCGCGACTCGAAGTCGCCACTCGTCGGCCGCATGAAGAAATCGCGCGCCCAGAGCGAACGCAGGTAGAGGTTGATGCGCCGCTGCACATCCACGAACAGCGTGCCGCGTCGCTCCTTCTGGAATACTGAACGGGACTCGGGCGATTCCAGACCAAAATAGGCGATCTGTTCCTCGAGGTCGGTACGGTGGGCCTGCGCGCCCCAGGTCGCCCAACGGCGCAACCCGCCCAGCGTCAGTTGCGAAAGCAACTCGTCGAGGCGTTCCAGCATCGGCCGAACGCCGCGTGGCGCCTGCCCCAGCAGGTTGTCGACCAGGCGCAGATATCCCCCGAACAGGCGCAGGTCGCCCAGGCGTCGCGCCGCAATCGGGCTGGTGGAGATCAGCAGGGTAATGACCGCCCCACTCGTCTTGGAGTACATCTTGATCGCCGAGCTCACCAGCTCTCCGACCGCATCCTCGCCCAGCTCCTGCGCCAGATCCGGCGCCTCCTGGACGAAGGCCACGACCATCTCCGAACCTCGCCCCAGGGAGTGCAGGCTGCGTGCGCCTTCCAGGTAGTAGCGCTTCAGACCACCCGTACTGAAGGCCCGCGTCGCTTCCTGCCACGAGGCCTCGAGTACCTCGGCGGCCTGCCCCCCGAGGTCCTCGAGGAGGTCCTGGTATTCCTCCAGATGGATGCTCATCGTGTCCGGCGCACGCGCCTAGAAGAACGTCGTGACGGCGGAGTCGAGGGCGTCGCGCATGTCCGGATCGTCCGTGATCGGACGCACCAGGGCCATGCGGCAGGCGGCCAGCGGCGCGACTCCCTTCGCAATCAGCGACGCGGCGTACACCAGCATGCGGGTCGAGATCCCCTCGTCCAGCCCGTGGCCCTTCAGATTGCGCGCGCGCTCCGCGACGCTGACCAGCTTGCTGGCCATGTCCTCGTTGACCCCGCCTTCGTGGACCACAATCCGCGTTTCGGTTGCGTGATCCGGGTAGTTGAAGTCCAGCGCGCCGAAGCGCTGCTTGGTCGACTCCTTCAGATCCTTCATCAGGCTCTGATAGCCCGGGTTGTACGAGATCACCACCTGAAAATCCGGATGCGCCTCGACCATCTCGCCCTTCTTCTCCAGCGGGAGCATGCGACGATTGTCGGTCAGCGGGTGGATCACGACGGTCGTATCCTGGCGCGCCTCGACGATCTCGTCGAGGTAGCAGATCGCCCCGTGGCGTGCCGCCTGGGTCAGCGGGCCGTCCTGCCAGCGCGTGCCGTTGGCATCCAGCAGATAGCGCCCCACCAGATCCGAGGCGGTCATGTCCTCATTACACGAGACGGTAATCAGCGGCTTGCGCAGCTTCCAGGCCATGTGCTCGACAAAGCGCGTCTTGCCGCAACCCGTGGGGCCCTTGAGCATCATCGGCATGCGCACCGAATAGGCAGCCTCGTACAGCTCCACCTCATCCGCCGTGGACTGATAGTAAGGCTCCTCGGTGATCAGGTGATCGCGTAGTTCGTCCTGCATGTTTCGACTCCTCAATCAGAAAGGCCGGGGCGCAGGCCCCGGCCACCGGCACGCATCGGCGTCAGTCAGGCCAAACCCGATCCGGATGCAACGCGTTGCCGCCCTTGTTCGCCTTCGGCTCCTTCTTTGCAGCCGGCTTTTTCCGGCCCGGGGTTGCCTTGGCCTGGGTCGACTGGGCGGTCGTCCCCGTCTTCCTCGTCGCTGCCGGCTTCTTGCGCGCCGTGGCCGCCTTGCGGGCCGGAGCCTTGCGGGTCGTGGTCGCCGCCTTCTTGGTGGCGGCCGCCTTGGTACTCGCGGCAGCCCGCGGGCTGCTGCTCGCCGGCTCCTGGCTCGTGTCCTTCTGTGCCGCGGCCGGCGCGTCGGCCGTGGCCGTGTTGTCCGGGCTCTTGTCCTTGTCCTGGTCCTCGCGCGCACTGCGCACGCCGGCTGCCAGCTTGTCTTGCAGATTGCTCATTGCGACACCTCCTCGATGATGGCTTCGATCTCCGCCGCCGCCGCCTCGCCCGGCTTGCCCAGATCAAAGACGGAACAGCCTTCCAGCGCAGAACGCCGATATATGGCCCGCCGGCGGAGCGACTGCTCCAGGGCGGGGATGTCGATCTCCATCAGTGCGTGTTTCATCGCACGCGACAGCGCACTGCGGACTTCGAGCTGATTAATCACGATGTAGGGGCGCAGGGCGGGATTCCTGAGCTTGGCCTCTTCGAGCCCGCGCCCCATACGGACGCTACCCCACAGATCCACCGGCGACGGAAGCACCGGGATCAGGACCTCGTCCGCGGCCGCCAGGGCACCGGTGACGGCCCCGCCCTCGAGCGTCGGCGGGCAATCCACCACGATGTGGTCGTAGTCCTTGCGCAGGGCCTTCAACTCGCGGTCGAGGGGCCCGGCAACCGCAAACACCGACGCCGCAAACGGACGATCCTCGGAGGCCATGCGGGCCCATTGACCGGCCGAACCCTGAGGGTCAGCGTCGACCACCAGCGTGCGGCCCCGCCGGGCCAGCCCCGCGGCCAGGTTCATGGTCAGGGTGGTCTTGCCAGTGCCGCCCTTCTGATTGACTACCGCGATTACCCTCGAACCCACGCAACAGCCTCCTGCGGAAGGGGACCGGGCTCTCAACCCGGCCCATCAAGAATCCCCCGGCTCAGCCGGTGGTGGCATCGGCCAGGCGGTCGACTTCAAGGGCAAAGGCCTTGTCGCCTTCCCCAAGCTGTTCGCCATCACGGGCGTCGATCGTGATGTTCACGTAGGTCGTGCCGAAGCTGATGTTCGGATGATAACCATCCTGCTCCGACAGCTCGGCCACGTGGTCTAGAAACTTCCGCGTGATGCCGTAGCGGTCGAACGTGAACTGTTTGCTCATGGACGCCGAGGTCCCCTTGCCGGGTTCCCACCCGGCCGGAACCACGAGATCGGTATCCGCCATTGCCTACTCCGCTTGTGTTGCCGCGTCCGCGCTCGTCACGCGGTGCTGCCCTGGGCATCGATCTCGCGCACGTGTTCCAGTTCATCCTCGAGGATGCTCTCGAACAGCGCCGCATCATCCACCGCACCGACGCGCCGGCAATAGACGGCTGCTTCGTCGTACAGACGAATCGCCTCCATCTCCAGCTCGCGCGAGTGCGCCAAAAGCTCGGCCATGGAGCGACCAAGCCGCACCGGCGCCAGCTGGCTACCGTTCGGCGCCACCCCGTAGTGGAACATGCGAGTCATGAAGCGATCCGCATGATCCAGCTCTTCCTGGGCGTCCCGACGCAGGCAGTCGCTTACGTCAGTCATCCCCCACATCGCGGTCAACCGCGCCTGGGCCAGGTACTGCTGGACCGCCGACAGCTCGTGTGCCACCGCCCGGTTCAGGTACCCCACGATCCGTGGATCGGACATGGATGTCGCCTCAGCTGGCCGAACCGCCGGCAGTCGGTGCCGTCGGCAGGATCCCTTCCACTTCCGAATGCACGCGAGCAATGATGTGCGCAGCCACCAGGCCGTCACCCACACGCTCGCAAGAATCCGCGCCCGCACGCACAGCGGCGTTCACGGCACCGGTTTCACCACGGACCAGGACGGTCACGTAACCGCCACCGACAAATTCACGACCGATCAGGCGCACTTCGGCGGCCTTGGTCATCGCATCCGCGGCTTCGATCGCCGGGACCAGACCACGGGTCTCGATCATGCCAAGGGCCACACCAGAAATTTCGTTAGCCATCATCTACCTCTTCATGAAAAAGCCGTCGGGCCCGATCCGGGCCCGACGGGGTTCGGCCGCCGTGAGTTACGGCTTTTCCGGGAGGATGTTTTCCACCTCGGAATGGACGCGAGCAATGATGTGCGCGGCCACCAGGCCGTCACCGACACGCTCGCAGGAATCCGCACCGGCACGCACGGCGGCGTTCACGGCACCGGTTTCGCCACGGACCAGCACGGTCACGTAACCACCACCCACGAACTGGCGCCCGATCAGACGCACCTCGGAGGCCTTGGTCATTGCGTCCGCGGCCTCGATCGCCGGCACCAGACCACGGGTCTCGATCATGCCCAGCGCCACACCAAAACGTTCAGTTGCCATTGTCTTCTCTCCTGGATTTACGGTTTTTTAAAACAAAAATGACGCTCACGCCGCCTTGCGGGAACCAGCAGAGCGCTGTGCATCGGTCTGGTCTTGTCCTGCCACGTCCTTCGACCCTTCCGTCTTCTTACCACCATCGTCCCAGTGGTCGATGATGCCGCCGATCGTCAAATCGGTCTGGATAGTGTTGTCGTCCAGCGCGAGCCGCGCGGCCGACCCGCTGATGGTGAATACCCAGTTACCCGGATGCGCCCCGACCGGATCCACGGCCACACTGAGCGCGCCCTTCTGGTCGACCAGCACGCGCAGCGAAATGGTGCTCAACCCGTCGACGCGACGGGTCACCACCAGTTCATCCTGCACCTGCATGATTTCCATGGAGCTACTGCTCCTCCCAGTAATCGATGATCCCGACGATCGTCGCGTCACTCGGGTAGGACTTGTCACCGGCCGCTTCGCGCGCCGCCGAGCTGCCCACTACGATGACCCAGTCCCCGGGCACGCACCCGACCGCATCGACCGCCACGGTGCGCGGCCCACCCGCCTTTTCCTGAACCACCAGCAACGGCCGGTGCCCCAGATCGCGGATGCGGTTGGTCGAAACCAGCGTCTTCTCAACCTTGCAGATCTTCATTCCCGTTCCCGTGTGCGTCAGGCGGCCAGTGGTTCCAGACGGCTTCCGCTGCGTTTGTCGCGGATCACCATGTGGCAGCCGATCAGGCCCTTTTCAGCCAGGTCGCGATAGCGATCCATGATCGTGTTGCGAATCCGGCGACAACGCGCCTCGACCCGCTCCCGCGATCCCGGCACCTTGCGGTCGTAGCGGTAATGCACCACCACCGGAATTGGCAGGCCGCGCTCGACATTCAGCTTGCGAAAAATCTTGTTCACGCCGACATCCATCCCCTCGGCGCCCTCTTCCATCGTCTCCAGGTGAGCGAAGTACGCGAAGTTGCGAACCTGCATCTCCTCGATTTCCTGGCCGACGATGATCACACGCTCGCGGTGGCCGACATCGGCGTAATGGCCTCCGTGATAGCGCGCCACATAATCCAGCTGCGAAATATTGCTCAGCAGCAGCCGCGAGATCAGGCGCAGCATCCCTTCATGCGGCGCGCCGTTACCGCGCCCCCAGCCCTGCTGGTGAATCGTGTCCTGGATCGCCTGATACACCCGCAGCGATGCGGTCTGTTCGTCCAGCCCCTGCGTCGCCCGGTACAACTCCGCGCTTTCCACGAAGCGATACAGGCTCATCCGTGTGTCCGCGTCCGGGATGTGGATCTTGATCGCATCCGTATCGGTATCCACCCCGATTAGCAGCGTGTCGACCGAGGCCCCACAGCAGTAGGTGTTCTCGATCGCCTGACGAAACGCGCGCAGCTGGTGCAGGGCGCCGTCCGCCGCATCGCGCTCGCTGTTGCCGTGCGCCGCGCAGCCCTGATGCAGCGGATCCGCGCCACTGTAGTGGTAAGCCGCAATCTTCAGATAGCGGCTGGGGACATCGGCCGTGGTCGGCCGCCCCTCACGGAAGCGCAGCAGTTCGCGCTTGGTCCAGTGACGTACGTCCTCTTCGATGTCGAACTGCGCCCCGGCGTAACTCTTCACTCGCACCGCGAGATCAGGAAGCCGCAGGATGAAGCGGCGCAACCCCAGCAGTCGGCCGTCCGAGCACGGGGAGATGTCCACTTCGTGGAAGTCGCAGTCGAGGAAATACGCAATTGCGCTTTCCGCTTCGGCGACCAGGTCATCACGGCCGGCCCAGTATTCGTTGACCACCTGATCGAACAGCTCGAACGTCCCGTGCAGATACAGTTCGCGCGTATCCAGATCGTTGATCCAGGCATCTTCCAGCGCCTTTTGCGGCAGCTGATACCCCAGGCGCTCCTCGACGATCGCCTGCGCCCGCGCCTCGAAGTCCCGCTCGTGCTGCAGCGCATGCACCTCCTTGAGCACCGGAACCAGCTGCGCGAAGCGCTCCCGGAACCCCTGCTCGAAGGCGTGCAACCGCTCGTTCATCGGGACATCCGCCAACGCGTGACCCGCGGTCAGTTCACGCGCCATGTCCGGAGACGACGAGCCGCAGGCCGGCACCGCGGACACCGGGACCGCACTACTCGGCGCCGCGGCGCGCGCAGCCGCAATCCGGGACTTCGCGAAGCGCGAGCCCATGGAGCTGTTTTTGCGGCGACCACGCACCATGACGTTCTTCAGAGTCCTCGCCTGTCCTTAACCGCGCGCCCCGCCGGACAGCGTCACCAGAGAACCGGCGTCGCTGTTCCCGGAGGAACCCGTGATCCTGCTCGTGGGCGCTTCCTTGCGCTCGAGTTCCCGATTGATATAAGCGCTGCGGCCTTCACCACGCGGGTTACCCTTCTGCGTCTGGTTGCGGCGCGTCGAGAAGCCCTCGGTCCCGGTCACGTGGTCACCGCGCCCCCAGTCGTCGCCGGTAATGGAGACGCCATTGCTGCTGCCGTTCAGCGTCACCCGGTTGGCACCGACCTTCTCCGCTTCTTCCACCGGCTCCGCGGCCACGGACTGCTTGCTGGCGCCATAACGGAACTCTTCGGTGCCGGAGACCAGACCCATCGCCTTGTTAATGGAACCGGTCAGGCTTCCGCTACTGCCATAGGCCGTCCCCGTCACGCGCTCCCGACGCTCTGCGGCGACCCGCGCCGGGGTGTCCACGCTGAAGCCGGCGTTGGGCATCGGGCGAGAAGCGGCTTGCGCCACTGGCTGCGCCGGCGCGGCCTGCATGCCCATCCCTTCCGGGCGCAGACGCGGATGCAGACTGCTCGCGGCACTGGCGCAACTCTTGGCAAATTCGTTACCGCCCACATACGGGGAACCGGACACGTCCTGACAGGCGCCCCGTTCGGTACCGGTCACGCGCTTGTCGTAGCCCGGTTGGCTGCCGGACAGCGAGTGCCCCGGCGTGGACTGGCGCTCGGCCACACGGGTCCCGGCCTCCTTCGAATCCTGCGTATCGCAGAACTGGTCGTACTGATCCGGACCGATATAGGCCGTGCCGCTCACCGGCTTGCAGGCGCCATATTCGTCACCGGTGACCCGCGAGGAACGCCCGATCGCCGAGCCGGACACAATCTGCTGATTCCAGGTACGGCCCACAGTCACTTTCTCCGGGCTGGCTTCCGGGCGCTGACCGCCACAAAAGGCGTCATAGTGCTCGGAGCCGGCATATTCCGTGCCGGTGATCGGCTTGCAACCACCATATTCGTCACCCGTCACGTGGATCGAATGATCCACCTGGGTACCGGAAACCTCGCGACCCCGCAGGGTGTGCATTACACCGACCTTGGGGACGCCCCCGGCGTCCGGGCGCTCGCACAGTTCACCAAAGTCGGACTTGTTGTAGTACGGCGTACCGGTCAGCGAGGCACAGGAGCCGCGCTCGTCGCCGGTTACATGCCGGCTACGCCCCACGGCCACACCCGTCACGCTCTGGTCTTCCATGGTGTGCGACTCCTGGACCTTGGCCGGGGCCGGCTCCGGGCGAGTACCGCAAAAGCCCTGGAACTGCTCGGTGCCCAGATACTCGGTCCCGGTCACCGGTTTGCAGCTGCCATATTCGTTGCCGGTTACGTTCACGGAGCGCCCGACTTCGGAACCGGTCAGCTCACGACCGCGAAGCGTATGCATTACGCCAACCTTCGCCGGCGCCCCGTTCGACTTTCCCGTGTTACAGGGAACCTCGCTGGCCGCGGTGTTCAGGTACTCAGTACCGGTCACATCGCGGCAAGAGCCGGCTTCGTCGCCGGTAACGCTCGGGCTACGCCCGACCGAGGTGCCCGATACGCCTTCCCCTTGACGGGTGACCATCACGCTGGTTCGGGCCGGCCCGGCCTGCGGACGCGTGCCGCAGAAGCCTTCGTATTGTTCGGTACTGAGATATTCGGTGCCGGTGATCGTCTCGCAGGACCCACGCTCGTCGCCGGTCACACGGTTCGACCGCCCTACTTCGGTGCCACTGACGGACTGGCCGTGCGCCGTGTGCGAAGCGCCCACCTTAGGCGGATTACCTGCGGGGGACACGCCACAGTAACGCTCGTAATGTTCCACCCCAAGGTATTCGGTCCCGGTGACCGACGAGCAGCTGCCCGCCTCGGTGCCGGTAACGCCGGAGCTCCGCTCGACTTGCGTGCCACTGACGTGGCTGCCGGCGAGCGTGGTGCCCTCTTCAACCTTCGGCGGCACATCGCCCTCGACGGGGCGTGGCCGGCCACAGGGACGCCCCGGCTCGGAGGAGCCACGGCCCAGCTTGCACAGTTCTTCACGGCGCTGCCGAGCGACTTCGCGGGCGGACATCCCTTGGCGCTTGGCGGCCTTCCAGGCGCCTTCCTGCGGCATGGTGCCGCGGGCCTGACCGCCGTTAAAACGCCGACGCTGGGCCTTCTTGCCGCTCTGCGCCATGGCATCCCGGCGCGCCATACAGATCGCGCGAACCTCCGAGATCATCGGATGCGGACCGGCGGCTTCGCCCCCGGACTCGACCTTGTGGCACAGCTGGTCCAAGCCGCTTTCGACCACCGCGGCGTCGCGGCTCGGGGCGCTGTTTACCGACGCATCGCGCTCGGCCTTCTCGCCCTTGCAGCCGCAGCCGCAATCCTTCTTGGATTCCTGGGTCGCGGCAGCCACCGGTTCCGATCCCTTGATGCGATCCCCACGGCGCGGTTCCGGCGCAACGGCCTTCTTGCCTTCCGTGGAAAGCGCCTGACGCCGCAGGCGGCAGATCTCGCGACCGCTCATGTTCGAGCAATCGACCTCGACGTTCTGCGACTGGGCCAGCGCTTCCAGCTGGCGCGAACGTTCGGCGCCGGCGGGGGCCATGCCACCCGCGGCCTGCGCACGCGTGTTGGTTCGGCCCACAGCCTTCTTGCCCTGGCGCGCCATCTTCTGGCGGCGCTCAAGGGCGGCCTGGCGGCCATTCGAGATACCCGTGTGCGCGCCCGGTTCCGGGCGGCGCTCGGGGGTGGTGTCGCGAGTCTCGACGGAGACCTGCGACGAGGATTCACTGGAGTGCATCTCCGGCTCCCGCGCCTGGGGTGCCGGGGCAGGGTCCGCCTTCGCCTGGCGCGCATCTCGCGCAGCCCCAGCGGAGCGGCTGCTCCCTTTGGTTTGGTCGGTCGACTTCACGGCAGCCTTGCCATTGCGAGACATGGCTTTGCGCCGTTCCAGGGCACGTTCACGCCCCGAGAGACCTTCAGACGCAGATGTCGGATTACTCATGGCACTTCCTTACAGTTGGCGGCAGCAACGGTAAATAACGCTTTACTGAACTGCCGGGCCCGAAGGCGGACCCGGCAGGTACCGGGCCCTAATTAGCGACCGCGATCGACCACGAAGGCCGTGCCCTGACTCTGGGCGTAGTTATCGTAGGCGAGGAAGCGAACCATCATGCCGGGGTTGGCACGGCGGCACTGCTCGATCTCGCTCAGCACGGTCTCGACGGACTGCTCGCCGAACATCGGGAGCTTCCACATGTACCAGTAGTTGGACATGGCGTGTTCTTTTTCGCTGTACTCGACCGCCGGATTCCAGCCCTGGGCAATGGCGTATTCGATCTGACGGCGAACCTGATCGGCGTTCATCTCGGGCAGGTAGGAGAAGGTCTCGTACTTCTGCACCGGCTTGAAGTTCTGAATATCGGACATGTCGTTAATCCTATGCGCTTGTTCTCTGAAGGTGCGGGCGGCCATTCAGGCCGCCCGCACACGGACGATCACTTGTGTTGGACGTCCAGCTTGTCGGTGGTGTCGAACTCGAACTTGATTTCCTTCCACGTTTCCATGGCGATCTTCAGTTCGGGACTGTGCTGGGCGGCCTGGGTCAGGATCTCCTTGCCTTCCTTCTCGATCTCGCGACCCTCGTTGCGCGCCTGGACGCAGGCCTCGACGGCCACGCGGTTGGCGGTCGCGCCCGGAGCATTGCCCCACGGGTGGCCCAGGGTGCCGCCACCGAACTGCAGCACGGAGTCGTCGCCGAAGATGGAGACCAGGGCCGGCATGTGCCAGACGTGGATACCACCGGAGGCCACGGCGAACACGCCCGGCATGGAACCCCAGTCCTGATCGAAGAAGATGCCGCGCGAGCGGTCTTCCGGGATGAAGGATTCACGCAGCAGATCGATCCAGCCAAGCGTCGCGGCGCGGTCGCCTTCCAGCTTGCCGACCACGGTGCCGGTGTGGAGGTGGTCGCCGCCGGACAGACGCAGGATCTTGGCGAGCACACGGAAGTGGATACCGTGCTTCGGATGACGGTCGATAACCGCGTGCATGGCACGGTGGATGTGCAGCAGCATGCCGTTGTCGCGGCACCAGTTGGCCAGGCCGGTGTTGGCACAGAAACCGCCGGTGATGTAGTCGTGCATGATGATCGGTGCGCCAATTTCCTTGGCGTACTCGGCACGCTTGTACATTTCTTCCGGGGTCGGCGCGGTGACGTTCAGGTAGTGACCCTTGCGCTCGCCGGTCTCGGCTTCGGCCTTTTCGGTCGCTTCCTGGACGAAATCGAAGCGGTCACGCCAGCGCATGAACGGCTGGGAGTTGACGTTTTCGTCGTCCTTGGTGAAGTCGAGACCGCCACGCAGGCACTCGTAGACGGCACGGCCGTAGTTCTTCGCGGACAGACCCAGCTTCGGCTTGATGGTGCAACCCAGCATCGGGCGGCCGTACTTGTTCAGGCGATCACGCTCGACCTGGATACCCATGGGCGGACCGCCACAGGTCTTGACGTAGGCGATCGGGAAGCGCACGTCTTCCAGGCGCAGCATACGCACGGCCTTGAAGCCGAACACGTTACCGACCAGGGAGGTGAACACGTTCACCATGGAGCCTTCTTCGAACAGGTCGATCGGGTAGGCGATGAACGCGTAGAAGGACTCGTCGTCACCCGGGACGTCCTCGATCATGTACGCCCGACCCTTGTAGTAATCCATGTCGGTCAGGAGGTCGGTCCACACCGTGGTCCAGGTACCGGTGGAGGACTCGGCTGCCACAGCGGCGGCAGCTTCTTCGCGGTCGATACCGGGCTGCGGGGTAATCTTGAAACACGCCAGCAGGTCAGTATCCAGCGGCGTGTATTCGGGCATCCAGTATGTTTCGCGGTAATCCTTGACGCCCGCGGAGTACTTCTTGGCGGCAGACATGTGGCCTTCTCCTACGCGTTGGTTAATCGTGATGGTCGCCTAGATTAGGGAGGGCAATCACTAATAACAAATAAATAATCTAGATGCGACCGATAGACAATCGTTTATATAAAAGCCGGGCAGCGGGAGGGCCGCTGACCGGCAGGGGTTCGGGTTCGCAAGGATGCAGTCAGGCGCCGAAACGCCGACCGCGACCCATTGCGGACGTCGATTGTAGTCGAAGACCGTAGCCGTTGCATGCCTTCGGCGCGACCCGCCGCACAGGCCCTGTGACGGGCCGCCGGGAACGCCCCGTCACGCAGCAACGACCCCGGGTATCAGGACGTGGAGGCAGTGGCGGGCTCTCCGTCACCGGCGGCATGGTGATCCCGCGCCAGGTAGAGATAGATGGCGGGCACCACGAACAGGGTGAACAGTGTCCCGATCGCCATGCCGCTCGCGATCACCAGGCCCATCGCGAAACGCGAGCCGGCACCGGCCCCGGCGGCCATCAGCAAGGGCACCATCGCCACCACGGTCGCGGTGGTGGTCATCAGGATCGGCCGCAGGCGCAGGGCCGACGCCTCCTCGATGGCTTCGCGCAGCGTCCGGCCCTGGCGTTGCAGCTGGTTGGCGAACTCCACGATCAGAATGCCGTGCTTGGCAATCAGGCCGATCAGGGTCAGCAGGCCCACCTGGGTATAGATATTCAGCGAAGTCACCCCAAGGCTGATGAAGATCAGTGCCCCGGCGATCGACATCGGCACCGTGGTCAGAATGATCAACGGGTCGCGGAATGACTCGAACTGAGCAGCCAGGACCAGGAAGATCACCAACAGGGCAAAGAAGAAGGTGACCACCAGCTCACTGCCCTCGGCCTTCAGCTGACGCGACTGTCCGGCATAGTCGACACTGACATCCGGTGGGAGCACGTCGGCGGCAATCTCGTCGACGATGTCCAGCGCCTCGCCCAGGGTCACCCCCGGCCGCGGCACGCCCGACAGGGTCACGGCATTGAGCTGCTGGAAGCGCTTGAGCGAGCGCGGGGTCACCGTTTCTTCCAGTGTCACGATGCTGGATAACGGGATCGGCTCGCCGTCACGGGTACGCGTGAACAACTCTTCCAGCTGCTCCGGATTCAGGCGCTCGCTGCGCTGCACCTGGGGGATCACGCGATAGCTGCGGTTCTCCATCGCGAAGCGCCCGGCAAACCCGCCAGACAGCATGGTTGCCAGATCGGCATTGAGCGTGGCCATGTCGATCCCGAGCTGGGCGGCGCGTTCGCGGTCGATCTTGAGATCCACCTGCGGCTGATCGAAGTCGAGATCGGAGTCCATGAAGATAAAGCGCCCGGTCGCCATCGCCCGCTGCATGATCTCGCTGGCGAACTGCTCCAGCTCCTCGAACGAACCGGTGGAGCCGAGGACCACACTGACCGGTGCACCGTCGCCCGGAGTGGGCAGCTGCGGCGGCTGGATCGCGAACACCTCCAGCGCCGGGATGCGGTCCAGGCGTGGCTGCAGCTCCTCCTGCAGGATGGTCTCGGTATCCCGATCACGCTGATCCCAGGGTGCGAGGACGAAACCGCCCAGGGCCTGGTTGCCGGCACCGGCGATGCCCGGGCCTCCGCCAAAACCGTTCACGATAAAGATGTTATCGAGCTCCGGGATTTCGTCGAAGAAGCGGTCGGTCAACTCGGTGTTGCGTTCCAGCCAGTCCAGGCCCATGTAGGCGTCGCCTTCCATGATGGAGAACGCGAAGCCCTGGTCCTCCGGCGGCTCCAGCTCGCTCTGCGAGGTGACGAACAGGAAGTAGCAGGACACCAGCACGATGGCACCGAACACCGCGATGGTGAAGCGGTCATTCAGCGCCCCATGCAGGCGCCGACGATAGCGTTGCTGGAGGGAGTCGAAGCGTGCATCCAGCCAGCCTTCGATCCGTCCGCGCTTCTCGGTGGCGCCATCGCGCAGGATCTTCGAGCACATCATCGGCGACAACGTGATCGCGACAATGCCCGAGATCACGACAGTCGCCGCCAGGGTGAACGCGAACTCGATGAAGAGCGTCCCGGTCAGCCCGCCGATGAAGCCCAGCGGCAGGAACACCGCCACCAGGGTGGTCGACATCGCCACGATCGGCCAGGCGAGTTCGCGCGCCCCCTGGATCGCCGCGTCCATGCGCGACATCCCCTCCTCGATATGGCGGGAGATGTTCTCCAGCATGATGATGGCGTCATCCACCACGATGCCGATGGCCAGCACCATCGCCAGCAGGGTCAACAGGTTCAGCGAGAACCCCATCAGCAGCATCAGCATGAAGGTGCCCACCAGCGACAGCGGCACCGCTACGGCCGGGATAATCACGCTGCGCAACGAGCCGAGGAACAGGTAGATCACCACCAGCACGATCCCCAGCGCCAGGCCGATGGTCACCAGCACCTCGTCGATCGCACTCTGGATGTAGTCCGTGGAGTCGTAGACGATCTCCCCTTCCAGCCCCGAGGGCAGGCGCGGCAGGATGCGCTCGTCGAATACGTCGCGGACCTCGGCAATCACGTCCAGGGCGTTGGCATCCGGCGCCATCTCGATACCGACGAAGGTGGCCGCCTCGCCATTGAAGCGCACCGAGGTGTCGTAATTCTCCGAGCCCAGCTCCACCTCGGCCACGTCGCCCAGGCGCACCAGGTCGCCGTCGGTCTCGAACAGGATCAACTGCTCGAACTCCTCCGGACGACTCAGATCGGTATCCGCCGTCAGGTCCAGCCCAACCATGGAACCCCGCGTCTGGCCCACGGCGGACAGCACATTGTTGCGCTCCAGGGCCTCGCGCACGTCGCGCCCGGTCACACCGAAGGCGGCCATGCGATCGGCATCCAGCCAGGCGCGCATCGCAAAGCTCTGGGCACCCAGGATCTCGGCTCGCTGCACGCCGTTGATGGTCGCCAGTTCCGGCTGCACCTCGCGGATCAGGTAATCGGTGGTCTGGTTGTTGGACAGCCGTTCGGAGTAGAACGACATGTACATTGCGGCCACGTCCTGCCCCACGGACAGATCCACCACCGAGTCCTCGGCCTCCGCCGGCAGGTCGCTGCGAATCTTGTCCACCTGGGCCGCGATCTGCGTCAGGGCCACGTTGGGATCGTAGTCCAGCTCCAGATGGGCCTCGACGATGCTGATCCCCGCGCGGCTGGTGGAGACGAGGTAATCGATCCCCTCGGCCTCGGCCACCTCGCGCTCCATCGGCGTGGTGATGAAGCCCTGCACCAGATCGGCATCCGCGCCGATATACGCGGTGCTGACGGTCACCACCGCGTTCTGCACCTCGGGGAACTGGCGCACGTTCAGGTCAAATACCGCGCGCACCCCGAACAACAGGATGAACAGACTCACCACCGTGGCGAGCACCGGCTTCTGGATGAAGATATCGGTAAAGCGCATGCCAGCGACCCCGCTCTAGCGGTTCGCCGGGCGCGGGTCGCGCTCGGCATCGGGCTGGGCATCCTCGGTGATCTCGACCGGGGAGTCGTTTTGCAGCTTGAGCAGGCCACTGGCCGCGATACGCTCACCCGGCTCCAGCCCGTCAAGGACCTGCACCAGATCACCGCGGCGCGCGCCGGTCTCGATCAGGCGTTGTTCCACCCGCAGCTGGCCTTCGTCGTCCTCCGCGATCACGAATACCGATTGCCCCCAGGGCGCAAAGCGGATCGCGGTCTGCGGCGCGACCACCGCCTCCTCGGACTCCCCGCGATCCAGCGTCACCCGGGCGAACTGCCCCGCACGCAGGCGACCCTGTTCGTTTTCCAGCAGGGCCTGCACGCGGAACATGCGCGAGGCCGCGCGGACCCGCGGCTCGATGGCCGTGACCTCGCCGGTGAACTCTTCGCCAAAGGCATCCACCTCCACACGGACGTCCTGACCCAGGGCGATCTCGCCCAGGCGGCGCTCCGGCAGGGTGAAATTCACATACAGCGGCTGCAACGCCTCCAGCACCACGATCGGATCCCCGGGCCCGACGAACTGCCCGACGCTCACCTCGCGGATACCCAGCTCGCCCGCGAACGGCGCGCGCAGGCTCTTCTGCCGGATGCGCGCCTCCTGCGCCTTCACCGAGGCCTGGGCCTGCTCGGCCTCGGCGACCCGGCGCTGAAATTCCGAATCCGAGATGTCGTTGCGCTCGATCAGGCCCCTGGCGCGCTCCAGCTCGCGGCGCGCCAGGCGCTCGCCGGCCCGCAGGTTGTCGAGCTCGGCCTCGTCCAGGGTGGTATCCAGGTCCACCAGCGGATCGCCGGCCTCGACCCGCGCCCCGTTCTCGAAGTGGATCGCCTGGACAATGCCCTGCGCCTCGAAGCTCAGGGTCGCGCCCTGCACGGCCTCCAGGCTACCGATCGCACGCACCTGCGGAGTCCAGGAGTCCGTCGACACCTCTGCGGCGTTGATGGTCACCACGGGCTCCGGCATATCTTCGAAGTACTCTGCGATCTGCTGATCGACAAAGGCCTTGAAGCCGAAAATACCGCCGAGCACGATGGCCACCGCCACCAGCATGAGGATAAAACGCTTCATCAGGGTCTCCTGGAGACACCGGCGGGGGCATTCCCACCGGCATCATGAAATGAGTTCAACAGACTCGCCCGTCGCCGGACTCTAAACAGCGCCCGGGTCGCAGAGACCTGCATCGCGCAGGGCGGCACGCACGCGCGCCGTCTCCGCCCGAACCACCGTGGGCTCGTCCGGATCCAGCCGCGGCTCCCAGCGCCAGCCGGTCATCAGGGCATGGAAATGCCGGATGAGGTGGTCATAGGGCCGATGGATGTCGTAGGCATCCAGCAACCCCTGCGCATTGGCAAGGCTCTGCATCCCCACGTTCAGCGCCCAGGGGCCCAGCCCCATCTCGTCTTCGGAGATCTCGCGGGCCGGCGGCAGGTCGCCGCGGTCACGCGCCTCGGCCACCACCGCATGCACCGCCTCGCTGATCGGCTTCCCGGCCTCCAGCAATGCCATGCGGCGCGGAGCCGACACATTCGCCCAGACCACCTCGGTCACCAGGTACTGGGTCAGGCGATAGTAGTCGGGGTTTTGCGCGGCAAAATCGATGTCGGTCAGCACGATCGCCAGCATGCGCGAGCGCGTGCCCAGGGAGAGCTCGGGGATGGCCCGGAAAAGCGCCGCCCGTTGCAGCGTGGTGCGTGCCGCGACCGCCGCCAGCAGATCCTCTTTCGACTCGAAGTGCTGGTACAGCGTACCGGTCGCATACTCGCAGTCCGCCGCCAGCTTCGACATCTGCAGGGCCAGCAGGCCCTCCTCGCGGATGCGCTCGTGCGCCCGCTCGATGAACAGCGCCTCGCGCGTCTCGCGCTCGCGGCGTTTGCGATCCCCGGTAGTCATGGCGCTCAGCATATCGAACCCACTACGTTTTTTGAACCCGATTCGAGTTAGGTCCCGAAAAAGGCCGGGGACAGCATGCCCCGGCCCCCCGATTCGAGTATTCAGCCCGTCTCGCGCAACAGCCGCACGATCGCGTCGGCGACACTCTTGCTGGACTGCGGGTTTTGCCCGGTCACCAGCTTGCCGTCCACCACCACGTGATCGGCCCAGTCGTCGGCGGTATCCACCTCGCCGCCGAGCTCCTGCAGCTTGTCCTGCAGCAGGAACGGCATCGCAGTGTCCAGCTGGACCGCCTTCTCCTCGCTGTTGGTGAAGGCCGCCACCTTGCGCCCCTTCACCGCGGAAGTGCCATCCGCCAGCATCGCACCGACCAGACAGGCCGGCCCGTGACAGACGGCGCCAACCACCTTGTCGTTGTCCATGAATTCCGCGACCAGCCGCTGGACATGCGGGTTGTCCGGCAGATCGAACATGGTGCCGTGACCGCCGGGAAAGAAGATCGCGGCATAGGCCCCATGGTTCGTGTGCTCAGTCAGCGCGATGGTGTCATCCAGGGCCTCCTGCGCGGCCACCGCCGCGGGGCCCGCATGACTGGCCTCCAGGCTTTTCGGATCCAGCGGCACGGGGCCGCCCTTCGGACTGGCCACCTTGACCTCGAAACCCGCCTTGCGAAAGCGATCATAAGGCTCGGCGAACTCGTCGAACCATACGCCCGTCGCCTGGCCTGGAGCGATCTCGCCGTGACTGGTTACTACCATCAGAATCGTCTGGCTCATCCCTTGTCTCCTTGCATCCATGTCTCCGGTGGACTCGCCGGCCGGCTACAGGTTCCTGGTGTGCAAGGCCTGGGTGAACGAGCAGCGAGTCTGACGGCGAAAAACAGACGCGGAAGGATCAAGCAAACGAGAGACCCGAAGAACCGCGCGGCCGGATAGCCGCGGGCTGGGCATCAGACGCGGTAGTACTCGCGATACCACTCGACGAAGCGGGCGATGCCATCTTCCACCGCGGTCGCGGGGGCATAGCCCACGTCCTGACGCAGGGCCTCGACATCGGCATAGGTGTCCGGCACATCCCCCGGCTGCAGCGGCAGGAGGTTCTTCTCGGCCTTCTTGCCCAGGCACTCTTCGAGCACCTCGATGTAGCGCATCAGCTCCACCGGCTCGTGGTTGCCGATGTTGTACAGGCGGTAGGGGGCTGCGCTGGTGGCCGAGTCGGGCTCGGCCCCGTTCCAGTCGGGGTTGCGCGGGGCCACGTGATCCAGGGTGCGGATCACACCCTCGACGATGTCATCGATGTAGGTGAAGTCGCGCCGGTGGTGGCCGTAGTTGAAGACGTCGATCGGCTCGCCCGCCAGGATCTTCTTGGTGAACATGAACAGCGCCATGTCCGGGCGGCCCCAGGGGCCGTAGACAGTGAAGAAGCGCAGCCCGGTCACCGGCAGATCGTAGAGATGGCTGTAGGTATGCGCCATCAGCTCGTTGGCCTTCTTGCTGGCGGCGTACAGGCTCAGCGGGTGATCGACGTTGTCGTGCACCGAGAACGGCATGGTGGTGTTGGCGCCGTAGACCGAGCTCGAGCTGGCATAGACCAGGTGCTCGACGCCGTTATGCCGGCAGCCTTCCAGGATGTTGCCGAAACCGACCAGGTTGGTGTCGACATAGGCCGCCGGGTTCTCCAGTGAATAGCGCACGCCGGCCTGGGCCGCCAGGTTCACCACCCGCTGCGGGCGGTGCTCGCGGAACACCCGCTCCATCGCGGCGCGATCGGCGATGTCCTCGCGCACCTCGGTGAAGTTCGGGTGGTCCTGGGTGCGCGCCAGGCGCGCCTCCTTCAGCGAGACGTCGTAGTAGTCATTCAGATTGTCGACGCCGACCACCTGGTCGCCACGCTCCAGCAGGCGCAGGCTCAGGGCGCTGCCGATGAAGCCGGCCGAGCCGGTCACAAGAACTTTCATCGCGTTAGTCCTGGTCGTCCGGCAGGGTAATGTTCAGCTCGAGGACCTCGCAGTCCCCTTCGCGGTCCACGTTCATCTGCACGGCCTCGTCGTCTACCTGAACGTATTTGCGGATCACCTGCAGCAGCTCCTGCTGCATGGCCGGGAGGTAGTCGGGCCCGGAGCGCGCCGCACGCTCGCGCGCCACGATGATCTGCAGGCGCTCTTTGGCAACGCTGGCGCTCTTCTGCCGCGGCTGACGGAAGTAATCGAAAATCCCCATGATCAACCCTTGAACAGGCGCCCGAAGAAGCCCTTCTTCGGTACATCGACAAAGCGCAGCGGGCGTTCCTCGCCCAGGAACCGGTCCACCGCGTCCTGGTAGGCCTGCCCGGCGTCGGATTCCTCGTCCAGCACCACCGGCTGTCCGGCGTTCGAGGCATTCAGCACCGCCTGGGATTCCGGGATCACGCCCAGGAGTTCGATCGCCAGGATCTCGCCGACATCCTCGATGCTCAGCATCTCGCCGCGTTCGGCGCGCTCGGCGGAGTAACGCGTCAGCAGCAGCTTGCCCTCGATCGGCTCACCGCCTTGCTCCACCTTGCGCGTCTTGCTCGCCAGGATGCCGAGGATGCGGTCGGAGTCGCGCACCGAGGAAACCTCGGGGTTGGTCACCACGATCGCCTCGTCGGCAAAGTAGGCGGCCATCAGTGCGCCGCGCTCGATCCCGGCCGGGCTGTCGCAGACGATAAAGTCAAAGTCGCCGGACAATTCGTTCAGCACGCGCTCCACGCCATCCTGGCTCAGGGCGTCCTTGTCGCGGGTCTGCGAGGCGGGAAGGATGTAGAGGTTGTCCACACGCTTGTCGCGGATCAGGGCCTGCTTCAGGTTCGCATCGCCGTTGATCACGTTGACGAAGTCGTACACCACGCGCCGCTCGCAGCCCATGATCAGATCGAGGTTGCGCAGACCGACGTCGAAATCGATCACGACGGTCTTGTGACCGCGCTGGGCCAGGCCAGTGGCAATCGCGGCCGAGGTGGTGGTCTTGCCCACCCCGCCCTTGCCGGAGGTAATCACTACGATACGTGCCATGTTGGCGGTAGCTCCTTGTCGTCTTGCACGCGCCCGGTGTTCCCGGGGCGTGCGGACGGGTTCCTGTCATTCGTGACCGGCAGGTGGCCGGTCAGATCTCCGCGATCTTGAGGCTTTCGTCGTCCAGTGTCACCAGCCGATTCTCGCCGCGTTCGGCTTCCGTGATGTCTTCGGCGATCCGGTAGTGTCCGGCGATGGACAACAGCTCGGCGTCCAGGCGCCGACAGAAGATACGCGCGGTCACCAGACCGCGCACCCCGGCCAGCGCACGCCCACGTAACGGACCCAGCACATGGATATGCCCGTCCGCCAGCAGTTCGGCGCCCGGCGAGACTGCGCCGGTCACGATCAGGTCCCCCCCGCGGGCGTAGATCTGCTGCCCGGAACGCACCGGTTGATCGACGATACGAGTCGCGCTGTGGACCGCCGCCACGGCGGTCGGCGGGCGTTCCTGCTCGGGCTCGACGGCCTTGTCCTGCGCCGGGGGCTCGTCTTCCAGCGGCACCTCGCCGGAGGGTGCGCCGCCACGCCCGCCCAGTTGCAGCACCGGCAGGACGTCGAACAGTTCGGCATAGCTCTGCAGGCGCTCGGCGGCGGCGCCTGCCTGCAGGCCGATCAGCTTGAAGCCCTCGGCGCGTACGCGCTCGATGGTTGCCTGCAGGTCGGACTCCGGGCTCTCGGCCACTGCCTCCAAATCGAGCACGATGGGCATGTCGCGCATCAGATCCGGGGCCTGGTCGCGCCGCGCGGCCAGCACCTCGCCCAGAACCTGCGGATCGGTCTGGTACACGCGCAGCACAGAGACCAGCATCATGCGGCCTTTCAATTCAATGGCCTGGACAGAACTCGGGGACGCGCTCATCGGATCGGCTGGCTCGCTGGCGGTGACGTGCACAAAACAGGGGCGGCGTCCGGCATCTGGAGCGCCGGACAGGACGTGCGCTTTATAGCGCGGACAGGGAAAGCACAGCAAGGGTGCGGGATCACTCCTGCCGCCACATCAGCTGCGCGGCGGGCCCGGGATCAGCGTGTTGGTGCGGCGCACGTAGTCGGCATAACCGGGGCGGGATTCATGCAGACGACTTTCCAGCAACGTGACACCGGACACACGCAGGATCAGCAGGATCATCAGCACCGCCGAGGGAACGGCCCACCAGCCGCCCGCCGCCAGGGCGAGCAGGCCGAACCCGACCCAGACCACAATCTCCCCGAAATAGTTGGGGTGACGGCTGTAGCGCCACAGGCCACGATCCATCACCTGCCCGCGATTGCCCGGATCGGCGCGAAAACGTGCCATCTGCGCATCCGCCACCGTCTCGAAAAAAAGTCCCACCGCCCAGAACAGCAACCCGGCGACGGCCAGCGGCCACCACACCACCTCGGCCCGCACCACGGCCAGCATGGGCAGACCGATCACCGCCACCAGTGCGCCCTGCAACCAGAAGATCGTGACCAAACTGCGCGCGGCAAAGGCACCCTCGCTTCGGCCCGCACGCATGTCCGTGTAACGCCCGTCCTCGCCGTGGTCCCAATTGCGCCAGGTAATAAAGGCGGACAGCCGCAGCCCCCACAACAGCACCGGGATCACGATCCACAGCCCCAGCAGAGGCCACCCGGCCAGCCCCCACCACACCAGCGTGACCAGGACGAAACCCAGACCCCAGTAGCGGTCCACCAGGCTCGCGTCGCGCCGCAGCACGCTCGTCGCCCAGACCCCCGTCATCAGGGCCAGCGCCGCGCCGAACCCGACCAGGAACATCACCCAACCGGCCATCCGCTAGGCCTCGGGCCGGCGAAACAGGATATGCGACACGAACCACTCGTTCCCGCCGCGATAATCGAACAATTCGGCGCAGGCCATGTAGAACATGCGCCAGCGCTGGAACCACAGCGCGGCATCCTGTGCGCCGTAGGTCTGTTCGAACAATGGCATCAGCTCGTCCCGCGCGGCGTCCTGGCGCGCCAGCCAGGCGTTCAGGGTGCGCGCGTAGTGGTGGCCGTTCACCCGCCACTGGCGCACCACGCGCAGATCCTCCTGAAAATGCCGCGCCAGATCATCCGATGGCATCAACCCGTCGCGGAAGAAGTACTGCCCCATCCAGTCGTGTTTGCCCTCGCTCTCGAAGAAGTAGGCGAACTCGCGATGGGCGAAGACATGCATGAACAACTGCCCGCCCGGACGCAACCAGGTCGCCACGCGCCGCAACAGCTCGGGCCAGTTGCGCATGTGCTCGAACATCTCCACCGACACCACGCGGTCGAACCCGGTCTGCTCCGGCGCAAAGGTGTTCATGTCCGCGGTCATGATCGTCAGGTTTTCCAGCCCGCGCGCATCCCGCCGGGCCTCGATCGAGGCCCGCTGGGTCGCCGAGTTGGACACCGAGACGATGCGCGACCGCGGGTATTGCTCCGCCATCCAGAGCGACAGCGAACCCCAGCCACAGCCCAACTCCAGGACCTGCTGCCCATTCTCGAGGCCTGCCCGTTCGCAGGTCAGCTGCAGCATGGCCGCCTCCGCCCCGCGCAGGTCATCCACGCCCTCTGGCCACCAGGCGCAGGAGTATTTCAGCCACGGCCCGAGGCAACGCTCGAAATATTCGGTCGGAACCTCGTAGTGCTGCTCGTTCGCCACCTCGGTGGACAACGCCACGGGCGCGGCGCGCATCGCCTCGATCAACGCATAGCGCCGCTCCATCGCCTCTTCGGCCGGGGCACCACTCGCGCGCAGCCGCTCGGCCAGCAGCCGACGAATCCCCGCCCGCACGAGCGGGTCCGGCACCCGTCCCTGTTCCGCCCATTCGATCATCCGCTGCATCTGTCGGCCTCTGTTGCAATATTCAGGGAGACACTGACCCGTTCGCACTTTGGCGTTCGAGTCGGCCTTGCGTGCTAGCTCCGGCACCCGCCGCGCCGGGGCTTGTAGAAAGATAGAAGGATCAACGCCAACGTGCGAATGAATCAACATCAACCTCGTTGACCCGGGGCCCAACATGCGTTTCCCCGTCAAGCCAGGGACACGTCGCGGGTGACTGACACCTTTGCTTGCCGGGGTGCTAGATTGGCAACCTTGATCTCAGCTACTGAACCGACATGGCGCAACCCCAACGGATCCCGGCCCGCACCCTCCACCGCATCTGGGCACCTTTTTTCAAGGCGGTCCAGGAGCGACACGACGCCTTTCTGAATGACCTCGACGACCGCCTGATGGAGGCCTCCGAACGGGCCATCGATTCGCAGCGGGCGGCCCAGAATTTCGCCCTGTCGCGACAGGTTCGAATGGGGAGCTCGACGATCAGGCAACACTTCCGCGAGCGACTACACGCGGCCCTGATCTCTGTTGACGAAACAGAGGGCGCAGGCGACCTCACCGGTGACGGCCTGGAATTGTCCCTGATGGATGACGCCGACACCGAACGTGAAGTTGCCCTGCGCAAGCTCGTCACCAGCGCGCGCTCCAGCCTGTCCGAGGAGATCGACGCGCTGGAGACGGTCACTCGGGATTATGACCTGGCCACGCCGCCCGAAGCCGCGCCCTGGCACCCCCACGCACTGGGCGAGGCGTTCCTCGAGGCTATGGAGGCCGTCCCGCTGTCCGCCGACGAATGCCTGCTGCTCCTGCACTGGTTCGATCGTGACATGCTCCGGGAAATGCAGCCCGAAATGCAGGCGCTGCTGCAGGACTTCCGCGAGGCCGGCTTCACGGTTCCCCAGGTGCGCCAGACGACACGCAGGCCGGCCGGTCGCAGCGACCCCAACGCGGGACAAACCGCCCCCACCGGCGCCCCGCCGGGGACCGACTTGTGCGGGACCGGCACCGCATCGGGCCACTGGGGCCAGTTCGGGTACCAGGTACCGCTCGCCGGCCAGGTAATGACTGCAACCGGACAGGTGCCCGCCGGCAGCCCGGTCGAGGCCATCACGACCGTGTTGAACACATCCCCGGCCAGCACGCTGGAACCGTTCATCATGGATCTGCTGCAGGGTCTGTTCGACCTGATCCTGAAACGGGACGACCTCAACCCGGCCCTGCGCGAACCGCTTGCCGACCTGCAGCTGCCACTGGTGCGTATCGCGATGCGCGAAACCCACTTCTTCCGCGATCGCACACACCCGGCGCGCCAGATAACCGGCCTGCTACTGAACATCGCGCTGCGCATCGACCCCGACCTGCCCCTGGACGAGGCCCGACAGCTGCCGCTCACCCGCCTGGTGTTCGAGAACGTGGAGCGCGTGCGCAACGGTGGTCTTAGCGACAGCGCTGCCTTTGACGAGGCCCTGAACCGACTGCGGGACGAACTCGCGACAGCCGAGGAGCAGATCGTTCACCAGGCAGCAAGCGAGCAGGCCGAGGCACAGCAGGAAGAGCGCACGCTGGAGATCCGTTACAGCGTCGAATCCACGGTGGAGCGCACCGTGATCTCCATGGGCCAGGACATCCCCGACGAGGCGCGCGAGCAGCTGATGGATGCCTGGGTACCCCTGATGACGGCCCAGAAGACCGCAGACGCCGAGACTTCGGCGTCCTCTGATGCCCCCGCGGACCCGGCGAACCCGGACAACGATGGGATGGCTCTGCTGCACGAACTGCTGGCGCTGATGCAGAAGGAGCCGGACTTCCAGTCCTCCGCCCCGCTCCTGGCCCGCATCCGCGCCTTCCTCGATCGCGCCCCGCTGTCGAAGGAAGAGCGCGCCCGCATCAAGCAGGACCTGGTCAGTGCCCACCTGGTCGCCGCCGGGAAACGCCGTTCCGCCACCGCCGATCGGCAGTCGCCAGCCGAACAGGCGCCGACTGGGCCAACCGGCGAGTCTGGCACCAGCGAAGAACGGTCCGAGCAGCCGGCGCGCAAGCGAGCCAGCGCCCGCCCGGGTTCCATCTTCGGCAGTTCACCGCGCCATCCGGACGACGACCCGTCCCTGATGCGCGACCATGACGACGAGCATGTCGAGCATGCCGACAACCTGATCTCCGGCACCTGGATCCAGTTCACCTCCCCCGCCGGCACCAAGGTCACGCGCATGAAGCTGGTCTGGCGCGGCAGTCACGCCGGACGCCTGCTGTTCACTGATGCCGCCGGACGGGCCAAGCGCCAGCACAGTATTCAGGGTCTGGCGCACGAATTCCGCAGCGGTCGCGCGCAGATCATTCCGGAAGAATCGCTGTTCGATCACCTGATGGACCAGCGCCTCGGCCAGACCGCCTGAGTCCAACCCTGGCCCGGTTCGGCACGCGACCTGCCACCCCAGCCGGACCTTTTCCGCCGCGACGCGGTCCATCTCTCGAACCCCTTTGGGATGCATCGATGACACGCACACTGGCGGCCCTGTTCGCGGGCCTGGTACTGGGGATCCTGATGACCGGATGCAGCAGCCCGCAGAAGATGCCGACCGTGGACCACGTCGACCTCGATCGCTACATGGGCGACTGGTACGTGATCGCGAATATCCCCACCTTCCTCGAGCGCGATGCCTACAACGCGCTGGAGCAGTACGCGCTGAACGACGACGGCACCATCGCCACCACCTTCTCGTTCAACAAGGGCGGCTTTGACGGGCCGCGCCGCGAGTACAACCCCACGGGCTTCGTGCAGAGCGAGGACAACGCCGAATGGGGCATGCGGTTCCTGTGGCCGTTCAAGGCCGAGTTCCTGATCATCTATCTCGACGAGGCGTACAGCCAGACGGTCATCGGCCGCAGCAAACGCGACTACGTCTGGATCATGGCGCGCGAGCCGGAGATGCCCGAGGACGACTACCAGGCCATCCTCGCCTACCTGGACGAGCTCGGCTACGACACCGACGAGATCCAGCGCGTACCCCAGCGCTGGGACGACTGACGTCCCCTTGGGAAACACTGATCAATGCACACGCTCGCGCTCGAGTCGC
>NZ_MVAR01000021.1 GCF_001999325.1 Thioalkalivibrio versutus | reverse complement strand
TCATCCTGATCACCGGGGCCGGGGGCGCGTTTGGCAACGTGCTGCGCGAGACGCCGATCGGCGACCAGTTGGGTGACCTGCTGAGCGGCCTGGGCCTGGGCCTGCTGGTGCCGTTCCTGATCGCGGCGGCGCTGAAGTCCGCCCAGGGCTCGTCCACTGTGGCACTGGTCACCGCCTCCAGCATGATCGCGCCGATGCTGGCCTCGCTGGGGCTGGATTCGACCATGGGCATGGTCCTGGCCGTGATGGCCGTGGGTGCCGGTGCGATGACCGTCTCGCACGCCAACGACAGCTTCTTCTGGGTGGTCACCCAGTTCAGCCGCATGAAGGTGTCCACCGCGTACAAGGTGTTCACCACCGCCACGCTGCTACAGGGCATCAGCGCGATGATCACCATCTACATCCTGGGCCTGATCTTTGTCTGAACGACTGCGGGTCGTCGTTTGCCCGGACAGCTACAAGGGCAGCCTGGAGGCCGAGGACGTGGCCGCCGCCATGGCCCGCGGGGTACACGCCGCCCGACCGGATGCCCGGGTACGCTCCCTGCCCATGGCGGATGGCGGCGAGGGGACGGCGCGGCTGGTCAGCCACACCCTTGGCTGGGCCTGGCACCTGTCGGATGTGACCGGCCCCACCGGCGCCCACCTGAGCGCTGGCTGGGGCTGCGATCACCGCGAGCAGCGGGCCGTGATCGATGTCGCCTCCGCCTGCGGGCTGGACCGAATCCCCGACGACCGGCACGACCCCTGGCAGCTCCATAGCTTCGGCGTCGGCGAGCTAATGCGGGCGGCCCTGGACGCCGGCGCCGAACACCTGATGATCGGCCTCGGCGGCAGCGGCACGGTGGATGGCGGCGCGGGCATGCTGGCCGCCCTGGGCGTGCGCTTCCTGGATGCCGAGGGACACGCGCTTGCGCCCCACCCGGCGGGCCTGGCCGATCTCGCGCGGGTCGACTTCGACGCACTGGAGCCACGCCTGGGCCGCATCGACATCACCGTGCTGAACGATGTCGACAACCCGCTGACCGGGCCGCATGGCGCGGCGGCGGTATTCGGCCCGCAAAAAGGCCTGAAGGCGGCCGACATCCCGGCGATGGATGGGCACATGGAGCACCTGGCCCGTTGCATTGATGCCGCCGGGCACCTCCATCGTCCCACCGACACCCCGGGCGCCGGCGCCGCCGGCGGACTGGGCTTCGCACTGGACTGCGTCCTCGGCGGTAGCGCGCGCATGGGCGCGGGCTACCTGGCCGAACTGATCGGGCTGGATGCCGCGATCCGCGAGGCCGACCTGGTCATCACCGGCGAGGGCCAGCTGGACGGCCAGACCTCGCACGGCAAGGTGGTAGCAGAAGTCGTGCGCCGCGCCCGGGAACTGCGGGTCCCCGTGGTGGCGATCGCCGGCGCCATCGCCTGCGACGAGGCCGAGATCGCCGACTTCGGCCTGAGCGACGCCCGCGCCCTGTGCGACGGCAGCATCACCCTGGACCAGGCCCTGGCCCGCCCCGCACACTACATCGCCGAGCGCACCCGTGCCCTGATCGAGGCGGCCGAACCGGGTGTCCGACCGTGAATCAGCGGAATGCTCCCGTCTGAAAGGAACGTGTTCGGTTGATCCGGGTCCGACTCGCAGCACGGATCGATACGAACCCAAAGGAAGACCCCATGACCAAGCACGATGACGCGCTTTTTCGCCCGTACAGCCTGGGCCCGCTGGAGCTGCCGAACCGGGTGCTGATGTCCCCGCTGACGCGCTCGCGCGCCGGGCAGCCAGGCGACGTGCCCACTGATCTGAACGCCGAGTACTACGCGCAGCGTGCCGGTGCCGGCCTGATCATCAGCGAGGCGACGCAGGTCTCGCCGCAGGGCAAGGGGTATGCGTTCACCCCGGGCATCCACTCGCAGGAGCAGGTGGACGGATGGCGCAAGGTCACCGAGGCCGTGCATGGCGCCGGGGGACGCATCCAGGCGCAGCTGTGGCACGTCGGCCGCATCTCGCGCCCGGAGCTACAACCCGACGGTCAGAAGCCAGTCGCCCCTTCCGCGATCCAGCCGGAGGGCGCCTATACCTTCATCAGTGCCGAATCCGGCATGGTTGAAGTACTGGAGCCGCGCGCGCTGGAACTCGACGAGCTGCCGGGCATCGTGGAGCAGTATCGCCAGGGCGCGCAGAATGCCAAGGCGGCGGGTTTCGACGGGGTGCAGATCCACGCCGCCAACGGCTACCTGCTGGACCAGTTCATCCGCAGTGGCAGCAACCACCGCACCGACGCCTACGGGGGCTCGGTGGAGAACCGCATCCGTCTGCCGCTGGAGGTGGTGCGCGCGGTGATCGAGATCTGGGGGCCGGAGCGCGTGGGCATCCGCGTGAGCCCGACCGGCAGTTTCAACGGCATGCACGATGATGATCCGCTGGCGACCTACAGCGCCTTCGCCGAGGCCCTGGACGCCACCGGCATCGCCTACATCGAGGTGGTGGAGGACTCCTTCCAGGGCAACCACGAAACCGGCCGCCCGGAATCCATCATCGACGCCATCCGCTCGCGCTTCAGCCGGACCTACATCGGCAACGGCGCCTACAGCGCCGACGAGGCCCGCGAACGCATCGATGCCGGCCGCTGTGACCTGGTCACCTTCGGCCGCCCGTTCATCGCCAACCCGGACCTGCCCGAGCGCTTCCGCCAGGGCGCCCCGCTCAACGAGTGGGACGAAGCCACCTTCTACGGCGGCGACGAACACGGCTACACCGACTACCCGGCGATGTCCGGCTGAAACTGGCCCCCAGCGCGCCGTTTGCGCAACCCATGCACGCGTGGCGTCTTGCCCTCGTCCGGGTCCCGGCGTAGATTGCGGCGCGATGCGCACTGCCAACCGTCATACGTGGCTGCACGCCCTGCTGGTCCTGAGCCTGGTGCTGTCCGTGCCCCTGCTGCAGGGGGCGGGGCTGCACCTGCACGTGGGCGACGCGCACGACGCATCGCCGCATGCGGCGCACGATTCCGGGCACGCCCACCATCACGACGAGTCGGCCGAGGTCGACCTGACTCCGCAGGCCACTGGCAAGCCGGTAACCGTTATCGATCTGCCCGGCGCGGCGCTGCCAACAACGGCCGGCGACCGGTCCGTGGCGACCCCGCGCGCACCTCCTCGCATCGCGGACCTTACCCACCCCCTTCGCGCATCCCCTCCCTGGCTCGCACCACCCCTGCGCGGGCCGCCCGCCTGACCCATTGATTCGAACGTAGCGCGCTGACGCCTCCCCGGGGGCGCAGCCTGGATTGTCATCAATGGGGAGTGCTTCCCATGCCGTATTCGGTTTTTGCCTGGTCGGTCGCTGGACTGATCGGACTGCTTTGCATACCCGCTGCGCTCGCGGACACGGGACGCTGGACCCTGGACCGGGCGGTCACTCACGGATTGTCCGTGGCCCCCGAGGCCGAGGCCTTCGAACACCGCATTGACGCCCAGCGCGGCGCGCGGGATCAGGCGGGGCGCTGGCCCAACCCGACACTGGAGGCCGAGGCATCGGACCGCATGGGGCTGGAAGACCAGCGCGGCGGTTACGCGCTGAGCGCGATTGCCGTCACCCAGCCGCTCCCGCTATGGGGGCAGATCGGACATCGGCGTGATGCCGCCGCCGCCCGACTCGCCGCGACCGAGGGGCAGGCCCACGCCGATGTCCGATCTGCC